>NZ_WEIJ01000009.1:0-148564 GCF_009183795.1 Bacillus sp. B1-WWTP-T-0.5-Post-4 | reverse complement strand
GTATAATATAATTCAGTTAGCATATAGAAGTGTTTGATGAGAATGTAAAGGAGAAAATATGAAAAAGAAGATTAATAGAATTGTAATGATGATTTGTATATTAGTAGGTTTTACAATCTTTTTATATTTACAGAACAATTTAATAAGTATAACTGAAATTAAAATAACCTCTAGTAAAATACCATCCTCTTTTAAAGGGTATAAAATTCTACAAATTTCAGACTTACACAATAAAAAATTTGGCGATAATCAAGATGTGTTAATTCAAAAAATAAAAAGTATAGACCCAGATATTATTGCAATTACGGGTGATTTAATTGACAGTAAATCATACGATGCAGAAGTTAGTATGCAATTAATACGAGAAATGGTAAAGAAGTATCCTGTATATTTTGTGACAGGAAACCATGAACAATGGTCTGGAAAGTATAACAGTTTAGAAAAAGAGTTGAAGAAATATGGTGTCAATGTTTTAAGGAATGAACATGTAAGCATTCGAAAGGGTGAGCAAGAGATAAACTTGCTAGGTATTGATGATCCAGAGTTTGGTACTGGAAACCGTGATGAAGGAAATATTATAATAGATGAAATTAAAAAAGCAAAAATTGAAATGCAGTCAGATAGATATAATGTATTATTATCCCACAGGCCTGAATTTATAAAGGAATATACGAATGAGAGGTTGGATTTGGTTTTATCGGGACATGCTCATGGAGGGCAAGTTAGATTGCCATTTATCGGAGGATTAGTTGCGCCAAATCAAGGTGTTTTACCTAAATATACAGCGGGTTTATATGTAGAACAAAATACATCAATGGTAGTGAGTAGAGGATTAGGAAATAGTATCATTCCGCAAAGGATTTTGAATAGGCCAGAAATTGTAGTCGTGCAGCTAAATTAAGCTGTACGATTTTTTTTATACAAAAATGAGTAAAGGGGCTTTCTGTATTTTGCAGGAGTAAACATTACAATTTTGTTAAAAATTTTCTACGTTACATAAAGTAACAAAATTTGACCCTCAGTGTTTGTTATAGTGTAAATAATCAAAAAACTTAAAATTTGTCGAGTGAAAATTGTGATAAGTAATTCATATAAAAAACTTAAAGGGGTGTACACATGCATAAAGAATATGAAATTGAAGAATACACGGCGATTGAGGAACAAATCCATTATTATTGTAAATGTTTATTAGTAAGTCATCCTGATCAAATAATAAAGTATTTAGAAAAAAGGTTAGAAAAATATGCAGAAACATTACAATATGCACATTTATATCCTGACACAGTTATTTTACCGTTACAGCAATTAGTTATCGAATATTCTTTAGACGTTGCTAGAATTCGGAAGTATATGAATTTAAAAACGTAAAGTGAAATTTATAGTTTAAATGAAACAGAGTCGACTTTAGGAAATGAAATTCTAATGTCGACTCTGTTTCATTGTTTAATATCGGTGATTGAACATACATACTAATCAACGAAGTTTGACATATAATTAAGCAAGAGTAAAATAAAAGTGAGTACTCACTCATTTTTATTGGAAAAGGAGGATGAAACGTGCAACAACCTTCAATTATTTTACGGACTGTATCAAAAAGTTTTGGAAAAAAAGAAGTGTTACACAATCTTTCATTGCAAGTTGAAAAAGCAGAGATTTTTGGTTTTGTTGGACCTTCTGGATCGGGGAAAACAACGCTCATTAAAATGATTGCAGGTATTAATGAGGCAACGAAAGGTGAAGTGCTTGTTAATAATACTAATATGCCTAATTTAAATGAAATGAAACGAATTGGTTATATGGCCCAGGCGGATGCATTATATGAAGAATTGTCAGCATATGAAAATGCAGATTTTATAGCAACGATGTATGGATTAAAGGGAAAAAGTAAAAAGACAAGAATTGCAGAGGTTTTTGAACTTGTACAATTGTCACAGTATATGAAAAAGCAAGTACAACAATTTTCAGGTGGAATGAAAAAACGCTTATCATTAGCAATAGCACTCCTCCATGAACCAGAAATATTAATTTTAGATGAGCCTACAGTGGGGATAGATCCGCTTCTTAGGAAAACGATTTGGGAAAAATTTTATGATCTTAAAAAGAAAGGCACAACGATTATTGTAACGACGCACATTATGGATGAAGCTGAATTTTGTGAGCGTCTAGGATTAATTAGAGAAGGGAAACTAGTTGCGGTTGGAACAACTGAAGAATTGAAAAAACGCGTGTCATCTGGACGGATTGAAGATGTCTTTTTGTTGGAAGAGGTGGTGTCATCATGAGAGTTACTGGTGTAATCATTCGTATTATTCGCCAATTTTTTCGAGATAAGCGTTCGTTAGCGATGATGTTTGGGGCACCAATGTTATTACTTTGGCTATTATCGCTAGTGTTTACACAAAAAGACTATATACCGCAAATTGCTGTTGTTGATATGCCCGCTCAAATAGTAAAAGTGATGAAAAATCAAGAAGCGTCAATTTATGAATACAGTAAAGAAAACGCGATTTCTGAGTTAAAAAAACAAAAGGTAGATGCAATACTTCGAATAGAGAATGGAAAAATGAAACTTCTGTTGGAAGGTAGTGATTCGTCAAAAAATCGTGCTGTACTTCAAGTATTGCAAAAAAGCACAGAGAAGAATGATGTATCGATTATGAAACCTGAAGTAAATTTTTTACATGGCTCTAAAGACTTTACGATGTTTGATGGGCTTGGTCCTGTATTAATTGGTTTCTTTACATTTTTCTTTGTATTTATATTATCAGGTGTATCCTTCGTAAGAGAACGTTTAAGTGGTACGCTAGAAAGGTTATTATCCACCCCAATAAGAAGATGGGAAATAGTCGCAGGTTATATTATTGGTTTTGGAATCTTTGCCTTTATACAATCCATAATTATCGTAAGTTTTTCCGTTTATATTTTAGATTTATACGTAGCTGGCTCTATATGGCTAACGCTACTTATTACATGTATGCTCTCTTTAACTGCACTAACATTAGGTACGTTTTTATCGGCATACGCAAATAATGAGTTTCAAATGATTCAATTTATACCGCTTGTTATTGTGCCACAAATCTTCTTTTCTGGATTGTTTCCAATGGAATCTATGAACAAGTGGCTACAAATGTTAGGGAAAGTATTTCCACTCACATACGGCGCTGACGCAATGAGACAAGTGATGATTCGGAATCAAGGGTTTACAGAGATTGCATTAGATCTTACTGTATTATTACTTTTTTCAATATTATTTGCAGTAGGAAATGTATTTGCTTTAAAGAAACATCGCAAAATATAATAATGACAAAAAGGAGCTTTATAAATGCAGAAGGATTGGCTGGAGGAATTAATAGCTGCAACTAATACGGATAAAAAAAATGAACGTCAAATGCGAATATTAGAGGCGGCTGTTGATATGTTTGGAGAAAAAGGATACGCTTCAACTTCAACAAGTGAAATTGCAAAGCGTGCTGGTGTAGCGGAAGGAACCATCTTCCGCTACTATAAGACGAAAAAAGATTTATTACTAGCGGTCGTAATGCCAACTTTAACTAAGTTCGCTGCACCATTTTTCGTTCAAACCTTTGCAAAAGAAATATTTAAATCAGAGTATGAATCGTATGAAGGACTTTTAAGGGTTGTAATTCATAATAGATTTAAATTTGCTCAAAAACACTTTCCTATGATAAAAATATTAATTCAAGAAGTACCATTTCAACCAGAACTAAAAAATGAAATACAGCAATTAATAGAAACAGAACTTTTTTCACATTTCAAAAAATTGATTGTGAAATTTCAAGAAGAAGGAGAGATTATTGAAATACCGTCATCTTCCGTATTACGTCTTACTTTATCAGCTGTATTAGGTTTATTATTAACACGATTTTTATTATTGCCTGAAGAAAAATGGGATGATGAAATGGAAATCGAAAATACGATTCAATTTATATTGTATGGATTAACTCCACGAATTTAAGCGTTGAAATGTGAATTACATACATTACTTTTAAGTAAAAATAAATCGCCTTTAAAAAGGCGATTTATTTTCATTATATATTTTTGATAAATAAGTACTTGTTTACTAAAAACATTCTAAATCAGCGTGTTTCTTTGTCTCTTTTTCTAAGACCTAATAATCCTGCTAGTCCTAATAAACCAAGCCAAGCCCAATTATTATTTCTATCACGATTATCATTTAAATCATTTGTTGTATTAACATTTCGAGTTCTTACATCATTATTAACTCTGTCTAAGTTATTGTCATTTACTCGAGTTGAAATATCAGTGTTATTAACTCTATTCATATTATTTCCATCGTATTCAGCTTGCGCAGATGTACCTAAAAACATAATAGATAGTGCTAAAACACTTAAAATAGATGATAATTTCTTTTTCATAACAATCCCTCCTTTCTTAATCATTAATTTCTCCGAAGCATGTGTGTATTATTCATTTCACAATATCTAAACCTTCATTAATTGGGCGCACATTTATAGAAAATAGAGTTGAATGATTGTTAATATATCATTGGATATATATTTCTCATAAAAATAAAGGAATCAAACTTTGCTTAAAATGTTAATCTTAGTACAATTTATATTATACGGACTAGCACTAAGGAGGTAATGAGATGCGACAATTTGCAAAACCTACAATCGTCGTAAGTAAATGTTTAGAATTTGATGCTTGTCGTTATAATGGAGAGATGATTCCAGATGTAACAATACGAAATTTGCAGCCATTTGTTACATTTATACCTGTTTGTCCAGAAGTGGAGATTGGATTGGGAACTCCTCGTGAAACGATACGAATTGTAGAAGAAAATGGTATGAATAGACTTGTGCAACCGTCGACACGAGAAGACGTTACTGAAAAAATGGAGCAGTTTTCAAATGACTTTTTACAAACGATATCGGATGTGGATGGTTTTATTTTAAAGAATCGTTCACCAAGTTGTGGTACGCGTGATGTGAAAATTTATTCTGGTTTTGAAAAAGCACCAGCAAAGGGAAAAGGAGCTGGCTTATTTGGGGGAGCAGTAGTAAAAAATTTTTCGCATCTTCCTATTGAAGAGGAAGGCAGATTGTCGAATTTTATTATTAGAGAGCATTTCTTTACAAGGCTATTTACAATCGCATATTACAAAATGATTAAACATAATAAAAATATGAAAGACCTTGTATCGTTTCAGTCGGACAATAAATATTTATTTATGGCATATAATCAGGTGAAACAAAAGGAATTAGGGCGTATAATTGCAAATCACAAAAATGAAAAGATTGAAGTGGTATTTGAAAACTATGAGAAGACTTTATATGAATTATTTATGCGTGCGCCCCGTTATACATCGAATGTAAATGTATGCGAGCACATTTTTGGATATTTTAAAACAAAGCTAAAAAAACAAGAAAAAGATCATTTTATAGAACTGTTACAAAAGTATGCAGAAAAGAAAATACCACTTAGTAGTTTACTTACAATTTTAAAATCATGGGCCATTCGATTTGATGAAAAGTATTTATTAAGACAAACGTATTTCGAACCATACCCTGAAGCATTAGTAGAAATTTCGGATTCGGGAAAAGGTAGAGATTATTAAACAATAAATTACATAATTCGACACAAAATCTCCTATGTTGTTGTAGAACAATGTAGGAATTTTTTTGTGCATTAGTACAGAATCTGTTTTAAAATTAAGTTATGACAGAATTGTAGCAATTGTCTAACTAATATTCCTGTCTTTTAAGTTGTTATGTTTGTAGTAGAAACTCGCACGCTGTCGAAACTCAATATTCGATAAGGGGTGTGTAGCGGAATGGAATTTACTCTAACTCGCGAAAAACAAATGATTAAAGAAATGGTACGTGACTTTGCTGAAAAGGAAATCGCACCGAAAGCTGTATATTATGACAAAACTGCAGAGTTTCCATATGAAACATTTCAAAAAATGGGCGAACTAGGATTATTAGGCATCCCATTCCCAGAAGAGTATGGAGGTTCAGGTGGCGATACGGTATCGTATGCGTTAGCAGTTGAAGAAATTGGTCGCGCTTGTGGTGGCACCGGTTTAAGCTATGCTGCAACAATTTCATTAGGTGCTTCTCCAATTTATTATTTCGGTACAGAAGAACAAAAACAAAAGTATTTAGTTCCAATGGCGTCAGGTAAAACATTAGGTGCCTTCGGATTAACGGAGCCGAATGCTGGATCAGATGCAGGTGGTACTCAAACGAAAGCGGTATTAGATGGTGATGAGTATGTAATCAGTGGTGAGAAGTGTTGGATTACAAACGCAGAGTATGCAAATACAATTATTGTAACCGCTGTCAACGGTATTGAAGAGAATGGTAGAAAACGTATTTCTGCATTTATCGTGCCTACTACGAGTGAAGGATTAACGATTTCAAGTCCTTACGATAAGATGGGTGTTCGCGCTTCTAATACTTGTGAAATCGTACTTGATGGTGTTCGTGTACCGAAAGAAAATATTCTTGGTGATGTAAATAAAGGCTTTAAACAATTTTTATATACACTTGATGGAGGGCGTATTTCAATCGCTGCATTGGCAGTTGGTATTGCGCAATCAGCCTTTGAACGTGCATTACAATATGCGAAAGAACGTCAACAATTTGGAAAGTCAATCTCTAATTTCCAAGCGATTCAATTTAAATTAGCTGATATGGCGACTGAAGTAGAGCTAGCACGCAATTTAGTACATAAAGCAGCTTGGTTAAAAGATAACGATAAACCTTTCGGCAAAGAAGCGGCAATGGCAAAACTATTTGCATCGGAAGCGGCAAGCCGTATTGCGAATCATGCAGTACAGATTCATGGTGGATATGGCTATATGCGTGAATATGAAGTTGAACGACATATTCGTGATGCGAAACTATTAGAAATTGGTGAAGGAACTTCTGAAATTCAACGTCTCGTAATTGCTAGACATTTAGGATGTAGATAAAAGGGAGGAATCACTATGTTTCAAAAAATATTAATTGCGAATCGCGGGGAAATCGCTGTTCGTATTATGAAAACTTGTCAAAAACTTGGTATTCGCACTGTTGCTATTTATTCTGAAGCAGATGAAAATGCCCTTCATGTGAAAATGGCAAATGAAGCTTACTTAGTAGGTGGACCGCGTGTTCAAGAAAGCTATTTAAACCTTGAAAAAATTATTGAAATAGCTAAGAAGACAAATGCAGAAGCAATTCATCCGGGTTATGGTTTATTATCAGAGAATCCGTCTTTTCCGGTTCGCTGCAAAGAAGAAGGAATCGTATTTATCGGTCCTTCAGAAGAAATCATTACGAAGATGGGAAGTAAAATTGAATCACGTATCGCAATGCAAGCAGCAGATGTCCCAGTAGTCCCAGGTATTACTACAAATATTGAAACTGCTGAAGAAGCAATTGAAATTGCAAAACAAATTGGTTATCCATTAATGCTTAAGGCATCCGCAGGCGGCGGAGGCATTGGTATGCAGTTGATGGAAACTGAGCAAACGCTCACCAAAGCGTTTGAAAGTAATAAAACAAGAGCGCAAAACTTCTTCGGTAACGGAGAAATGTATTTAGAGCGATATATAGCAGACGCGCATCATATTGAGATTCAGCTTTTAGCAGATACACACGGTAACACAGTGTATTTATGGGAGCGTGAATGTTCGGTACAGCGCCGAAATCAAAAAGTAATCGAAGAAGCACCTTCACCATTTTTAGATGAAGGTACACGAAAGGCGATGGGAGAAGTTGCTGTACAAGCTGCAAAAGCACTTGGCTATACAAATGCAGGTACAGTTGAGTTTCTTGTAGATGATCAGAAAAATTTCTATTTCTTAGAAATGAATACGAGATTACAAGTAGAGCATCCAGTGACAGAAGAAATTACGGGATTAGACCTTGTAGAACAGCAACTCCTTATCGCAAGTGGAGAGAAACTATCATTTACTCAGGATGATGTAAAACGTAGTGGTCATGCCATTGAAGCTCGTATTTATGCAGAGGATCCGAAAACATTCTTCCCGTCACCTGGGAAAATTACAGATTTAACATTACCGTCAAATGTACGAATTGATCACTTCTTAGAAAATCATGTAACGATTACACCTTTCTATGATCCAATGATTGCGAAAGTCATTGCACATGGTGAGACTCGTGAAGAAGCAATTTCGAAATTACATGATGCTCTAGAAGAATTAAAAGTAGAAGGTATTAAAACGAACACGCCAATGCTACTGCAAGTTTTGGAAGACGAAGTGTTCAAAGCGGGTATTTATACAACGGGTTTTGTAACGAAACAACTCGTTAAAAAATAAGATCTAACAATATTAAGGGGGAAAAAATGATGACGAAAGTATACGCATCGATGGCAGGAAACGTTTGGAAGATTGTTGTAGGAGTAGGAGATACAGTAGAGGAAGAGCAGGATGTCGTCATTTTAGAATCTATGAAAATGGAAATTCCAATCATTTCAGAAGAAGCTGGCACAGTTATGAAAATTAATGTGCAAGAAGGCGATTTTGTAAATGAAGGAGATGTATTATTAGAAATTGAATAGGGAGATATAGGGGGAAGCGAATTGAAACTACCTAATTTTGCTGTCATTAAAGAAGTAGGACCACGTGATGGTTTACAAAATGAAAAAAAGATTGTTGGCACAAAAGATAAAGTAAAATGGATTCAACTACTTACAGAAGCAGGATTGTCGTATGTTGAAGTTTCCTCATTCGTTCACCCAAAATGGGTCCCAGCATTAGCGGATGCAAATGATGTGTTTTCTGAGCTGAAGAGGGATCCAAATGTTACATATGCTGCGCTTGTTCCGAACCAAAATGGTTTGGAACGAGCTTTTTTGCAAAATGTAGATGAGGTGAATGTTTTTTTATCAGCAAGTGAATCTCATAATAAAAGTAATATTAATAAATCGATTAAAGAAGCGTTAGTTGTAATCGAAGATATAACAAAACAGGCATTATTCGAAGGGAAAAAGGTAAGAGGCTATGTTTCTACTGTATTTGGATGTCCTTATGAAGGGGATATAAGTGTCACAGCAGTTGACGAATTATGTAATCAACTATTTTCATACGGCATTTATGAAGTTTCTCTTGGGGATACAATCGGTGTAGCGAATCCATTACAAGTAGAACAAGTATTAGAACATCTATTAAAGAAGTATGATGCTTCGCAGTTTGCCATGCATTTTCATAATACGTATGGAATGGCTCTAGCAAATGTAGTTAAATCATTAGAATACGGTATTACAACATTTGATAGTTCTTGTGGTGGACTCGGGGGCTGCCCTTATGCACCAGGAGCATCAGGTAATGTTGCTACTGATGACCTAGTACATATGCTCCATAAATTAGGAGTTCAAACGAATATAGACGAAGAAAAGTTATTGCGAGCTAGTCAATTTATTCAAAGTAAGCTAAATATCCAATTACCGAGTCATGTGTATAGAGCGCTTCAACATAAAACGATAAGTAGGTGAGAAGATGCTACAATTACAAAACATTTCAGTTGATTATGTAACACCTCACGTTGTAAAGATTTCGTTATATCGTGAAAGACAAGCAAACTCATTATCTTTAGCGTTATTAGAAGAGTTACAAAACATATTAACTCAAATAAGTGAAGAGTCCAATACGCGTGTAGTTATTCTAACAGGTGCTGGTGAAAAAGCATTTTGTGCTGGTGCTGATTTAAAAGAACGTGCTGGTATGAATGAGGAACAAGTTCGCCATGCTGTTAGTATGATTCGCACGACTATGGAGATGGTTGAACAATTACCACAGCCAGTTATTGCTGCTATAAATGGAATCGCACTTGGTGGTGGTACGGAATTAAGTTTAGCTTGTGATTTTAGAATTGCTGCTGAATCTGCAAGTCTTGGTCTTACTGAAACGACACTTGCAATTATACCAGGAGCGGGTGGTACACAGCGCTTACCGAGATTAATTGGTGTTGGTAGAGCGAAAGAATTAATTTATACAGGTAGACGTATTTCAGCGCAAGAAGCAAAAGAATATGGTTTAGTAGAATTTGTTGTACCAGCTAATTTACTTGAAGAGAAAGCGATTGAAATAGCAGAGAAAATTGCTAGTAATGGACCTATTGCTGTTCGATTAGCAAAAGAGGCAATTTCAAATGGTATTCAAGTTGATTTACATACCGGATTACAAATGGAAAAACAAGCGTATGAAGGTGTAATCCATACGAAAGATAGATTAGAAGGATTACAAGCATTCAAGGAAAAACGCACACCAACGTATAAGGGGGAGTAAATATGTTAGATCAAAAACAACAATCTAATTCATTTGAAGAACGAGTTGAAACGATTAAACAAGGTGGCGCACCAAAGTATCATGAACAAAATAAAGCAAAAGGGAAATTATTTGTTCGAGATCGTTTAGCGCTTCTATTTGATAATGGCGAATATGTAGAAGATGCATTATTTGCTAACTGTGAACAAACAGGCTTACCTGCGGACGGCGTTGTAACGGCAACGGGTAAAATACATGGTCGTACTGCGTGTGTAATGGCCAATGATTCTACTGTAAAAGCTGGATCATGGGGATCACGCACAGTTGAAAAGATTTTACGTATTCAAGAAACAGCTGAAAAACTACGTGTTCCGTTATTTTATTTAGTTGACTCTGCTGGAGCGCGTATTACAGATCAAGTAGAAATGTTCCCAGGGCGCCGTGGTGCAGGAAGAATCTTCTATAATCAAGTGAAATTATCAGGTAAAGTTCCTCAAGTATGCTTATTATTTGGACCTTCTGCAGCTGGTGGTGCCTATATTCCAGCCTTTTGCGACGTTGTAATGATGGTAGAAGGAAATGCATCTATGTATTTAGGATCTCCTCGTATGGCTGAGATGGTTATCGGTGAGAAGGTAACTTTAGAAGAGATGGGCGGAGCTCGTATGCATTGCTCTGTATCAGGATGCGGAGATGTTTTATGTAAGACAGAAGAAGATGCGATTACACAAGCAAGACAATACATTTCATATTTTCCAAACAACTACTTAGAAAAGACTCCATTGGTTACACCTCAAGAACCGAAACAATTCGATAAAACGTTAGCACAAATCATTCCAGAAAATCAAAATGCTCCTTTCAATATGAAAGATCTCATTAATAGAGTTATTGATGAAGGTTCATTCTATGAAGTGAAAAAATTATTTGCTCAAGAGCTAATTACAGGCTTAGCACGTATTGATGGTAAGCCAGTTGGTATTATTGCAAATCAGCCGCGTATGAAGGGTGGCGTATTATTCCACGATTCAGCTGATAAAGCTGCTAAGTTTATTAATTTATGCGATGCATATCATATTCCATTATTATTCCTTGCGGATGTACCAGGATTTATGATTGGTACAAAAGTAGAGCGTGCCGGTATTATTCGCCACGGTGCAAAAATGATTTCTGCAATGAGTGAAGCAACTGTACCGAAGATTTCTATCGTTGTTCGTAAAGCATATGGCGCTGGTTTATATGCGATGGCAGGTCCAGCATTTGAACCAGATTGCTGTCTGGCATTACCGACAGCCTCTATTGCGGTAATGGGTCCAGAAGCTGCGGTTAATGCTGTATATGCAAATAAAATTGCAGCTTTACCAGAAGAAGAGCGTGCTAGCTTCATTGCTGAAAAACGTGAAGAGTATAAGAAAGATATTGATATTTATCATTTAGCATCAGAGATGGTGATTGATGGTATTGTTCATCCAAACAATTTACGTGAAGAGTTAAAAGGACGTTTCGAAATGTATATGAGTAAATATCAAGTATTCACAGATCGTAAACATCCTGTATATCCAGTTTAAAAGCCCTATTTAGGGCTTTCTTGCTCAAAAAGTTAAGGAGGGGAAAACATTGAAACAAGCAGTTTGGTTTCCAACAGAAGAGTACAAGGAAAAAACACGTTTATATGGTTGGATGAAATCATTGGGATATGAAGACTATGAAACTTTTTATAATAAATCTATTGAGGAAACAGCTTGGTTTTGGAGAGAGGCAGAAAAAGCAGTAGGCTATCAATGGATGAAACCTTATACAGAAGTGTTAGACTTAGAAAATGGTACACCGTTTGCACAGTGGTATAATGGCGGAACATGTAACGTTGTAGAATCAGCTTTATCTCGCTGGCTTGCGGATGAAGAGACGAGAATACAGCCAGCACTTCAGTACGAAGGGGAAAATGGAACTTCAAAATCATTTACATATGAAGAGCTTGACAACTGGGTAAGCCGTGTTGCAAATGGTTTGAAACACGCGGGTATTGAAAAAGGTGATCGTGTAACAATTTATATGCCGATGATTCCAGAAACAGTTGTTGCGATGCTAGCTGTAATGAAAATCGGAGCAATTATTTCACCAATATTCTCAGGCTTTGCGTCTGATGCAGTCATGACACGTGTGCAAGCGGCAGGTTCAAAAATGATTATTACCGCAGATGGATTTTCACGCCGCGGTAAAATTGTTTCTTTAAAAGATGAAGTAGATAAAGCTTGTGAACATTGCCCAACTGTTGAAAAAGTTGTTATCGTTCGTCATGCAGGAAATGATTTTACACCACATAACTATGATTTTTCGTGGAGTACGCTAGAAAAAGAAAAACCATTCATACATGCCGAGGAAATGCAAAGTGATGATCCATTAATGCTCATTTATACATCAGGAACGACTGGTAAGCCGAAAGGAACAGTACACACGCATGCAGGATTTCCTTTGAAAGCAGCTTTTGATGCAGGATTTGGAATGAATATTAAACAAGGTGATCG
Source organism: Bacillus sp. B1-WWTP-T-0.5-Post-4 (assembly GCF_009183795.1). Taxonomy (NCBI): domain Bacteria; kingdom Bacillati; phylum Bacillota; class Bacilli; order Caryophanales; family Bacillaceae; genus Bacillus; species Bacillus sp. B1-WWTP-T-0.5-Post-4. The sequence continues at coordinate 135,781 of NZ_WEIJ01000009.1, read as the reverse complement.
TGTATTATGGGTAACTGATATGGGCTGGATGATGGGGCCGTTTCTATTATTCGGTTCACTCATTAATGGAGCAACGATGGTTATGTACGAAGGTGTTCCAGACTTCCCAGAAGCAGACCGGTTATGGGAGACAGTTGATAAATATGAGATTACTCATCTAGGTATTTCGCCAACGTTAATCCGAGCATTGATGGCAAAAGGTGATGAGTATGTCAATAAACATTCTTTAAAGAGTTTGGAAGTATTCGCATCAACAGGAGAACCTTGGAATCCTGATCCATGGATGTGGCTGTTTGAAACAGTTGGAAAAGGAAATGTCCCAATCTGTAACTACTCAGGTGGAACTGAAATCTCTGGTGGGATTTTCGGTAATGTTCTTATTAAGCCAATAGCACCGATTAGTTTTAACGCATCTTTACCAGGAATGGCGGCTGTCGTACTGGATGATCAAGGTAAACCAATTCGAGATGAAGTCGGAGAATTATGCTTAGAGAAACCTTGGGTAGGTATGACGAAAAGCTTCTGGGAAGATGATGAACGTTACGTAAACACATATTGGTCGCGTTTTGAAAATAAATGGGTCCACGGTGACTGGGTCATTTACGATGGTGAACAATATATCATCACAGGGCGTTCAGACGATACGTTAAATATTGCAGGTAAACGTATTGGACCTGCTGAATATGAATCTATTCTTGTGAAACATAACGATGTAATCGAAGCTGCTGCAATTGGTGTACCTGACGAAGTAAAAGGTGAAGTTTGTCATTGTTTTGTAGTGTTAAGAGACCATGTAACATTCACAGGAGAATTAAAGAAAGAATTAATGAGTTTAGTAAACTCTCATATTGGAAAAGCGTTGTGTCCTAAAGACATCCACGTTGTAGAAGATTTACCGAAAACACGTAATTCTAAAGTAATGCGCCGTGTTATTAAAGCAGCTTACTTAGGAAAAGAATTAGGTGATTTATCATCGCTTGTAAATCCTGAAGTAGTTCCGTTTATTCAGGGGTTACAGTCTAGTAAATTATAAAATTAGAAAGGATCTCTATATAAATAGAGCTCCTTTTTTATGTTTATAAAAAGAGAAGAAGTGAAGTTGATGAAGAAGAAAAATTCTACTATTAGTGTTAAGTATGTTTTTTAGTTTTTATCAAAATACGATATTATGGAATGTCTATTCAATGGAGAAATACTAATTTACAACAACAAGGTGATGACAAAGCGTGACTGCTTATATGTCTGTTTAAACCTTTACGTGTTAATATATAAAAAGCTGACTATAAGCAGTCAGCTTTTTATATATTACATTCTAGTATTTATCTCGCTATTTGCCGGGCAGTAATGCCCCCACCTAAAAATTCAGCGAAAGCAAGGAAGTAGGTGAGGGATCAACTTTCCGGAAAAGCCCGATTGGTTCCAAAAGACATATTCTTTCCTTTACGTTGACATTAAAAATATTACCAATTTTTTCTTTTACAATGGCAACAAATAAAGAAACATTTACAACGACACTTATTTCGTTTAGAACTCCAATCATCATCACGATGACACTTTTCTTTAGATTTCCACCAATCATCATTACAATGTTTTTCCTGAGAACTCCAATCGTCATCACAATGACACTTTTCTTTAGATTTCCACCAATCATCATTACAATGCTTTTTCTGAGAACTCCAATTATCATCACAATGATGCTTTTCTTTAGATTTCCACCAATCATCACAACAATGCTTTTTCTGAGAACTCCAGCAATCATTTTTCCAGGACATTTATTTCTACCTCCTTTCAATAGTGTTCATATTATTCTATGTTTTAATAAAAAAATGGCTTGTTTATTAACCTACTATTTTATCTTTATATGATAGAGTGTCTTCTACTCGATATAGAATTCATACAAACTATGCTAATTTTTAAGAGAAAGTGGAGAGAACTACTACTAGTTATGGTATTTTTCAATAAACACTTGTTGAAGAAAATGTTCTGATTACAAATAATATCTTATTTTCAAGTACGCTTTTTAAATGTATATTTCACAATGAAAAATGGGAAATCCACAAATAAAGTCTATGTATATGTGAGTTAATGGGAAAATCTAGTGTGTTTTTAAGGGGCGTCTTATTTAAAAGAAAAAAGGTTTGTTTTAGAAAGTAGTGTCTAAACATTAAATGGAGTAGGACTAAATTCACGGCTGCTCATTAAAAAGCTTTTAATTAGGAGAAGTCTGTTTTTATAATGAATAATGAAAAGAAAGTTTGGTACAATTGTTTGTTTTTTTCTTTTTATGTGTTTGCCTCGTACCCTTTTAAGCTAGTGGACATACTTTACTAATAGAAAGGATTAGGGGGTGAGGTATTGGGTTCTCGATTTAATAATTGTAAAAAGAAGTGTACATGTAAACAAGATGATTGTTGGGAAGTATTCGAAGAGTGTAAAAAAGAACAGCATGAGAAATGTGATAATTCTTGTGTACAAGGAATTAGAGATGAACTTAAGAAATTAATTAATCGAACAGTTCAAATTAATACAGAGGGACGTACTTATGTAGGTACTGTTTCGTCTGTAAGTTGTGATGTAGTTAGGCTTGCGGCTATTCCTGGATCGGTTGGAGTAATTATTTCCATTTGCAAAATTGAAGCAATTTTCCCACCGGTTACAACGGTTACTGCTGACTTTGATTTTAATGGTATTGATGTAGCAAACAAAGCATAATTATGCTGCCTTTTTGTAAAGCCATTCACATGAATGGCTTTATTTTAATTTTATATAAAAGGAGAATATATTCTTTATATAGAAATAAGTTTGAGGTTATAAAGCATGATGTACGAAAGGAGCAAGGAAGTGATTAAACTAGAAAGCTTTAAGAAATCTGATTTTAAACAATTAATAAATTGGATTAATTCCGAAGAATTTCTAATACAATGGTCAGGAAATGCATTCACATTTCCTTTAGACGAACAGCAATTAGAGAAGTATATAGAAAGTGCAAATACACTCGCTTTCAAAGTGGTAGATGAAGAGACTTCAGACGTTATTGGACATATTTCGCTTGGGCAAATAGATAATATTAATAAGTCCGCTAGAATTGGAAAAGTATTAGTTGGTAATACGAAGATGAGAGGACGTTCTATAGGAAAACATATGATGAAAGCAGTACTTCATATTGCTTTTGACGAATTAAAACTACATAGAGTAACTCTTGGTGTGTATGATTTTAATACATCGGCCATTTCATGTTACGAAAAAATAGGGTTTGTAAAAGAAGGCTTATTAAGAGAGTCAAAAAGAGTAGGAGAAACGTATTGGAATTTATGGGAAATGAGTATGCTAGAATATGAATGGAAGAAGTAGCAACGATAGTAATTTATAATTATATTATGTTAATAAAGGGGTTTGGTGGGTATAGTGGATAATAAAACAAAAATAATTTCAATTGCAGCTGTTTCGGGAGGAGGTAAAACTACAATTACAGAAAGATTAAAGCATAAGTTTAAAAACTCAAAAGCTCTATATTTTGATAGTTATACATTTGATAACTCTCCTGCTGATATTTGTAAATGGATTGATGATGGGGCGAATTACGACGAGTGGGTATTAACACCATTAATTCATGATATTGAGCAACTTATACAAAATAATACCTTAGACTATATTATTGTAGATTATCCTTTTGCATACTTAAATAGTGAGATGCGAAAATTCATTGATGTAACTATATTTATTGATACGCCTTTAGATATTGCGATGGCTAGAAGGATTTTGCGAGATTTTAAGGAAGGTACAATAGATGAAATACATAATGATTTGGAACATTACATGACATATGCGAGAAAAGCTTATTTAGAGGCAATTCATACTGTTAAGCCGAATTCAGATATCATATTGGATGGTTCTTTATCTGTAAGTGAAATAATTAATCACGCTGTAGAGGAACTTGGCCGAAGAGAAGTGATTGTCAATGGTTAAATGTATAACAGATGCTGTTAGGTGGATAATTGAAGTAAGGGAGAGAGAAATGTGTACACTTTATTTCAATATAATTGGCAAGTAAGAGATGATTGGTTTAAGTGGTGTGAACAACTTTGAGAGGAAGATTTACTTTGCAAACTGGGGGTATGTTAGAAACATGATTTCAAGTATAGTTGGATTAGTGCTCTTCAAGGAGAAGAAGATAGCGAACCGCAATTTAAAGATTATCAATCGATTCAAAAAGTGAAAGCGTTATCTGATTTATATAAACGAGAACTTGAAGTTTTTTTTGCAGTCATGATCATCTAGCCTAGAATGCTAGCACACTTAAAATAAGCCGTATAAAAAGTTAATCATTGGTGCTTTGATTATATAACGTCTGCGAAATAAATAGTGTGAAGGACAGCTATTCTAACAAGTATTTTATGTAACGTTCGTATATTTAAATTTTTTTGTAATTAATCGAATTCTAATTTTTTAGAAACGGATAATGAGGTATGGGTGGTGCTCTTTTTATTGAATAAAATGAGTTTATTTTTCGGAATTTCCTTACAATATAAAAATTAAAATTTTATTTGTTGTTAAGAAAATATATGAGGAAAATAAAAAAAGAGGGCTAATGCCCTCTTTTTCTTTTAATTTGGTAATTAATCACAGATTGGTATCCCAAGCACTCTTAGAGCTAATGCTACTTGAAGGGAAATCTCTAATCTAGCAATTTCAATACCAGCTACTGAAAGAACTAAAAAAGGTTGTCCGTTTACAAATACAACGCAACTATCCATAGTTAAGCCTCCTTTCTAGTAATCTACTATAGTATATGAGTAGAACTTTAAAGTGTAATAGTTCAATTGTTGGATTTAATAGAATTAATAGATTAACCCATTTAAACTAAACAAACGAACACAACGAAAGGAAACAGAGATGGATGTATGCCTCAAAAAACATAGGTTTTAAGACATGTAATGGGATATTAAATTTATCATATTGGTCAGCTATCTATATGGGCGAGAGAGTTAAACTTGCAACCAGTTTCAGCAAATTTGCTTGGAAGAGGATGATAGAATTAAAAACCGACTTGCATCTCAAGCGCAAGTCGGTTTTATATATATAAGAAGATTTCTTAATTGAAATCCTCGGATTTTTTCTGACGTATATGTAAAAACATTAAGGTGGTAATGATTAAAAAAATCATTATAGTTTGTATAATTAAATTTTTAAACTGAAGCAATATTGTCCAAGATGTAAGGGCGTCTTTAAAAGCTTGGAGTGCAGAGTACGAGGAAGGATCAAAACCATACTGGAGCAACTTTTTTGTTTCAATAAATGAAATGTTTTCTTCATCTGCATCTAATATTACTGAAATTAGTCTAGTATCTCCAAGTTTTGCTGTACTGACAAAACTATAATTACCGTTAGTTGAAAAACTAGTTTGTAAGCCATCAACACCTTGAAGTTTAATGTTTTCATTAAGGGAATATATCATTTTATTCGTATTGAAAACCTGGGAATCTTTGAAGGTAAATTGGTAAGAGGTTAGTTTCGTAATATTCAATACATCTGGAAAATCTTTTACTAATCGTGCTGCTAGTTTAGCTGCGTCTATCGCTGTTGTAGTTGATTGTTTATTTGTATTATTATTAATTCCAGTAGAGTTTAGAAATGGAGATGGTTGTAATAACTTTAGTTCTTTTGCTTTTTTATTCATTAATACTGTAAAGTTATCTTCATTTCCAGCAATGTGTTCTGCTAGGGCGAGTGCAGAACGATTATTCCCTGCCAGTAGCAATGCATGAAGTAAATCACGAACCGTTGTTTTATCATTCGATGTTACTTGTATAGGGCTTGTTTCTACTCGGAAAACTTCGTTACTTATTTGTACGAAGTCATCTAACTGTATTTTTCTATCATTTAGTTGCTCCAATACGATATATTCTGTCATTAATTTAGATAAAGCAGCTGATTGTACTGGAGTTTCTTCATTTTTTTTATAAACAATTTCACCTGAATTAGCATTTATTAAAATAGCTGATTTAGCTTGAATAATCGGACCATTTACATAAAGATAAAAATATAAAACGATAAGTGCAGTAATAAAAAAAGATAATAATAAAATAGCGAATTTCTTTAAGAATTGCATAAGCGATCCTCCTATTATGACATCAATAATAGTATTGTAAAAAGGAATGCTTAATTAGGAAGAAAGAAAAGGTAAAGAATTTCTAAAGAATTATAAAGGATTATTAAATTTAGGGTAATTATGGAAAAAGTTCAATTTCTTATATGGTAAGAAATTGAACTTTTTATTTGTAATATTAACATTTGTATGGGAGTAGTTTTACAGTGAATGTTGTTTTTTCGTCATCACTATATACTTCAATTGTTCCTTTATGCAATTCGACTATACTTTTTGCAATTGCTAATCCAAGTCCAGATCCACCAGTGTTTGTAGAGCGAGATTTCTCAACGCGATAAAAACGTTCAAAAATATGAGGTAAATCCGTACTAGGAATAGGTTGTCCGTAATTTGTTATATCAATTGTAATCATATTATTGCTTTCATAAGCAGTAAGGTCAATATAGCGACCTTCGCTTCCATAAGCGATAGCGTTTATAATAAGATTTTCAAACACACGCACTAATTTGTCACCATCAGCTAATACCATGAGCTTTTGAGACGGGAAAGAAGGCCGACATTCTATATTAGCTTCTTGAAATTGTATACGGAATTGAACAGTTAATTGTCCAAGTAACTCTACAATATCAATAGGAACAGAATACAAGCTTAATTCTTTATTTTGAACACGTGTATATTCGAACAAGTCATTCATTAATGCATTAAGACGAGTTACCTTATCGTAAATGACTTGAATATAGTATCGCAATTCCACTTCATCTCTATAATTATCATGATGGATTAAATTTACGTATCCAACTATAGAGGTAAGGGGAGTGCGTAAGTCATGTGATACATTTGTAATAAGTTCACTTTTTGCTTGTTCAGCTTGTCTTTCTTCATCAATGGAGACTTTTAATTGTTCAACAATTTCATTGACCCCGATTGCTAATTCTTCTAGATAATTATGATTTACAATAGAAACTTTATGATTGAAGTTTCCATTTGCAATATAACGAATTTCTTCTATCATTTTTTTTATACAAGTTTCATAATAAAGTTTTTTCTCGTGACGATAAAAAATGTAAAGATAGGATGAAAAAATAGAAAATAAAAACAAATAAGATACAATCATCATCCATAAAGACTCTTTAATCCCTTTATACTTTTCATAACCAAAAATTCGAATGAATTCTTTACCGAGTTCGGTTAGAGTAAGTGAACTTTCAATTACACTCGTAACGAGGCGATAAATAATTAATTCAGTAATAGGAGTGAGTGTGATAGCTAATAAAAGCCAAAAAATAAGTTTCCATTTAGGAATATCTTTTAATATATCAAATGCTTCATTTCTCAATTTTATAGCCAACTCCCCAAACAGTATGAATAAATTTTTCTCCATTTATTACTGTTTCAAGTTTATCTCGTAAGTTGCTAATATGGACCATTACCGTCTTATTTGAACCATAACCATCTTCATTCCAAACGCGTTCGAAAATTTCTTCTGAACTAAATACTCTTCCTGTATTACTCGCAAGTAAATATAAAATATCGAATTCAATAGAGGTTAGTTTAATGTACTCTCCATTTACTTTAACTGTATGATTATGTTTGTGTATTTCAACAGAGCGAATACGAATAATACCATCTTCATTCTTTTGCGAAGTAGCATTTTGGAAAGAGGATCTTCGTAATAAAGCTTTCACTCTAGCTACTAATTCTAATGGATTGAATGGTTTGATCATATAATCATCGGCACCTGTCATAAGGCCTAATATTTTATCCATATCTTCTGCTTTTGCACTAAGCATTAGAATTGGTACAGTATTATTTTCACGCACTTCCTGACAAACTTCTAATCCGTTTCGTTTTGGCATCATAATATCCAAAATCATAAGGTCAACTTCATATGTAGAAACCTTTTGCAATGCTTCATCGCCATCATAAGCTTTATAAATGTTATAGCCTTCATTTCGCAAATAAACAGCAAGTAATTCAACAATTTCTTTATCATCATCAATAATTAATATGTTTTTATTCATTGTGTAGTTCCTTTCCTTACAAATCATCAACATTACTATAATATCAAACATTTATGTACTTGTAGCGATGATTCTGTATAAAATTTCATGTAACGTATTAAAAAGGAGTAAAAAGATTAATATCGAATATAAAATAACAAAGATATTTAGATTCTACATTATAATGAAAGGTAGTTATAAGGGGGATTTTCTATGTTATGTAATGATAAATATTCATTTACTCCAACTGGAAAAATAGAAAATGATATTAAAGCTTTTCTACTAAAATATAATAAAGAGTTTACATATAAACATTCAATTCGTGTGGCAAATGAGGCAAAAAAGATTGCAGAAAAGTTTCACGTAGATAAAGAAAAAGCAGCAATTGCAGGATATTTACATGATATTAGTGGCATTTTTCCAAACGAGGAGCGGATTGCAGTTGCTGAAGAATTTGGTGTAGAAATAGTGGAAGCGGAAAGAAAGTTTCCTATGATTATTCATCAAAAATTATCGAGGGTAATCGCAAAAGAAATATTTAAAGTCGAAGATGAAGAGATTTTAAATGCAATTTGTTGCCATACAACGTTGCGTAAACATGCAACGAAGATGGATTTAGTATTATTTGTTGCAGATAAAATAGAATGGGATCAAAAAGGGACACCACCATATTTAATAGAAATAAAAAAAGGATTGGGAAAATCTTTGGAAAAAGCAGCTTTTGTATATATTTCATATTTGTGGGAAAGGAAAGATACATTGAAAGTTATACACCCGTGGCTAGAAGAAGCATATTGGGATTTAAAAAGAATTGTACAGTAGAAAGGACAAGGAAATGCAATTAAAAGAATATATGAATCAAACATTTCCAGAAGTTACATTAGGATCCTACTTATTATCTCAGTGGGAAAATCATTTGCATTTTGATTTCGGAAAAGATAAATATCAAATTGTAGAAGGAACCAACGATTTAAATATGGAATACTTTTCTCAACTATATACATATAATAAATTCTTATTTGAAGACATATTTTCAAAAGAAGATGTAGTGTTTGTAGTGACAAATGTTTATAGATTTAAAAAGGAAAACATAAAAACTCCACAGAAAATAAATGTATACAATAAATATATTAAGAAAAGAGATTTAAGATTTCATATAAGACAAGAAACATTACCGTTTCTATTTGAAGATGAAGAAGCAGATTTATATTGTACATATCAATTTTCTTTAAAATGTCTCGTAGAAGATATTAAGTATGAATCGCTTATACAAGCTGCTAATCATGAGGATTTTTCTGATTTGTATCCTCGATTTGGACGAAAAAAAGAAATTTTTTATCCAGATGTATTTCTCATTAATGCAACGAAAGATATTGTCATGTTTATGTATGATGATAGAGGATGTGAAGTAATTGCGAAGAATAAAGAAATAATACGAGATTTATATAAGAAATACAAAGAATGGATTCCAGATTATGAACGAGAAAGTATAGATAACATATTTAAATGACAATAGGGGAAGTGAAGCGTGTAATGAAACGTATTGCAATTGTATCTGCATGGGAACCAGAACTGACGTATTTGCATCAACATTATCCGAGTGAACGTGTTGAAAAAAGGGCAGCTTGGGAATTTCATTTTCATACTATTAATGAGCTGGAAATTATATCAGTTGTTACTGGTGTCGGTAAAGTAAGCTGCGCTAGTTGTGTACAATTGTTAATTAGTGAGTTTCAGCCAGATGAGTTGTTTATGACAGGAATATGCGGAAGTTTATCAAACAAGGTGAAAAACGGTCATATTGTAGTCGCACTAAACGCAATACAACATGATGTTACTGCTGCTGGTTCAGGGGAAGATGTTTTTAATTTATATAACGGTAGAACAGCACCTATTGAAACAACAAAATCACTTGTAAGAAGAATAAAAAAAATACGATCGTATGATCCGATACATTTCGGTACATTTTTATCAGGAGATCAACGTATTCGTAGTTCGGAAATGAGATATTTACTCCATACCGTATATGGAGCATTGGCAGTTGATCAAGAAGTAGCAGCTTTCGCCTATGTATGCCAAATAAATAAAAAACCATTTCTCTGTTTAAAAGCTGCTTCAGATCAAGCAAATGATAAAACGAAAGAAGAACAAAAAATCTTTAAAATGCTAGCATGTGAAAGAGCATGTGAGCATTTAATTGCTTTTTTACGTGTTTATGAGGTTAATGTAGTAAATAATAGATAGTTTGTTATAAAACAAATCAATAGTGAGTTATATGTAGGGAAATGTCCGCTCATTTCAAATTAAGAGCTGAAATTTATAATAGATGGAATATATTATATGGGTACACGTTGAGTTTAATATAAGCAGTTGGAGGGCAATTTTATATGATTCAATATAAAAGGTGTAGTGAAGTAAATATTGATTTAGTATATGAAGCTTTTAAAGATGGATTTTCAGATTACATTATTAAGATGGAGGTTTCAAAAGAGGATTTTATACAACGTTTTTTGGGACCAGAAGGTAATTTGCTAGAACATTCTTTTCTTGCTTTAGAAGAAGGCAAACCTGTTGGCGTAATACTAGGTGGTATAAAGGATTATGAAAGTATAAAGACTATGCGCTGTGGAACATTAGCGGTTCATCCTAATTACCGCGGTATTGGTGTAAGTCAAAAATTATTTGAACTGCATAAAGAAGAGGCGATTCAACATGGATGTAAGCAACTTTTTCTCGAAGTCATTGTAGGAAATGACCGAGCGATTCATTTTTATAATAAGTTGGGCTATGAAAAAGTGTACGATCTTTCTTATTATAATTTAAATGATTTGACTAAAATAATGAATAAAGATTGTAAGGATAGTGAAGTAAAACAATTAGAATTTCCAACTTTTAAAGATGAAATTCAGAAATGGTTAAACTTCCATATAAATTGGCAAAATGATATTGATTATATCAAAAAAACAAATAATGTATTTTATGGTGCATATGTCGATAATGACTTAAAAGGCTCTCTATGTGTAAATAAACAAGGTAAAATTAGTTTTATTTTCGTAGACAAAGATTATAGAAATATTGGTGTTGGGATGAAATTATTACAAGTAGCAAGAGAAGAATTAAATTTATCAAGTTTATCAATTGGGTTTCCTAACAATAATTTACTGGAAGGTTTTCTTAAGAAATGTGGATTTGAAAAGAATTCTTTAGCGCAATATGAAATGTATTTATTACTCTAAGAGCGGAAAGATTTATTCTTTTCGCTTTTTATTTTGCTGTTATGTTGGTAAATGCTCCGCAACTATAATTTATAATGAGAGGGATTTTGTTTATCCTTAAGTTATTTTTTAAATTGTCAATTTCATGCTAATAATTTTCTTTGTATAATATTCTAATTTTATGTAGAATAGATACGATGGGAGGGGATGAAATGAATAATGGATTAAAGTTTAAGATTTTTGAATTGCATTGTCTCGTTCAAAAGACTTATTCTGATATTAAAATAGCGTGTGATATTGCTATTTATCAAGAAAACACTTCTAAATATTTAATTTCATTAGGATTTTTAAATAAATCATATATGACTTATATAGAAGCAAAAAGATTCTATCGCGAAAATGAAGAGCTTGTAAGTGTAGAATTTGATAATTTCTTTGATATGTATGATAAATTAGAAAACGAATTAAAACAAGTTATTTCAACTGAAGATAAAAATCCTTCATTGCTACATAGCAGACTTGATCAGTTTCAACAGAAAGTTGAAAATATAAATGACCTAATAAAAGTATTGCAAAATGCTCGTTAATGAATGCTTTTTTCTTTTTTGTATAGAAATTATGTATTAAAAACATTTTAGGGATATTACATATTAAAGAGGTGGCTTTTGTTGATTACAAAAGTCATCTTTTTATGTTAGGAATAGATTGTATACATTTTAGCAGTTTTATATAAATAATAGAAATTTATACGAGGTAAATATCATGGGAAATAAAAAAGAAATAGCTATAGTTGCATTAACTACAGGCTTCGTTTTAACAAGTGTAACACTATATGGAGTAGGTCATGCAGAGGAACCTGGTCAAATGCAAGTTGAAATTCAAGAGGATTCGTTCCGTACAGGTAATCTGACACAACCATCAAAAAAGGCACCAGAGAATGTAGTGAAAGATGCACTTAAGGAAAATACGGAGCATGCTTTGTCTCCAAAACAAGTTAGTGCAGAAACAGGAGTAGATTACAAAGTTCTTCAAAAACGTGGTTCTTATGATGGAACTACACTTGTGCGCATGCAACAAATATATGAAGGAAAAGAAGTATATGGCCACCAGTTGACTGCTCACGTAGATAAAAAAGGTATTATTAAAAGCATTTCAGGAGCTAGCGCACAAAATTTAACACAAGAAGATTTAAAGAAACCTATTAATTTATCAAAAGAAGAAGCAAAACAATATATTTATAAAAAGTACGGAAACGATACTAAATTTATTTCTGAGCCAGAAGTTAAGGCAGTTATTTTTGTTGATGAAAATCATGGGGAGGCTAGCAATGCATATCAAGTTACATTTGCTGCTACAACACCAAATTATGTATCTGGAACTTATTTAGTGAATGCTCATAATGGTGAAATGTTAAAAGATATGGTACAAGAATCAAGTTTGAAAATAAGTGAAGAGTATGTTGAATCCGTTAAGGAAAATAAAACTAGCAATTTCACATCATTAACTGGAACAGGAAAAGATGATTTAGGCGTAACTCGTACATTTGGTATTTCTAAACAGACCAGTGGGAATTATGCACTTGCTGATTACACAAGAGGACAAGGAATTGAGACATATGATGTAAATTATAGAGATATTACAAATGAAGAAAGTTATTATCCTGGTATACTAGCAACTAGTGTTTCAACAACATTTAATGATCCAAAGGCGGTAAGCGCTCATTTCTTAGCAACAAAGGTATACGATTTTTATAAAGAAAAATATAAGCGTAATAGTTTTGATAATAAAGGAAAAAAAGTAGTTTCAGTTGTACATGCATGGGATTCTGGAGGAACAAATGATCCTGAAAATTGGGAGAATGCATTTAGTACTAATATTAATAACATTAGTATGCTTTTATATGGAGATCCTATGGTAAAAGCATTCGATATAGCGGGTCATGAATTTACACATGCAGTTACATCAAGTGAATCTAACCTTGAATTTTCAGGAGAATCTGGGGCAATTAACGAGGCATTATCGGATATTATGGGAACGGCTATAGAGAAATACATAAATAATGGGGAATTTAACTGGACAATAGGAGAACAAACTGGATCGACTTTTCGTAATATGAAAAATCCAACTGCAATTAATTTTTCAGAAGGACTACCGTATCCTGATGATTATAGTAAATATAATGATTTAAATGGAGAGGATTATGGAGGCGTTCATTTTAACTCAAGTATTATTAATAAAGTTGCGTATTTAATTGCACAAGGTGGTACTCATAACGGTGTAAATGTAAATGGTATTGGTGAAGATAGAATGTTTGATATTTTCTATTATGCAAATACTGATGAATTAAATATGACTTCTAATTTCTCTGAATTGAAATTGGCATGCCTTAAAGTGGCAACTAATAAATATGGAGCGAACTCAATTGAAGTTCAAGCAGTCCAAAATGCTTTTGATGCGGCAAAAATTACAGGAACGGTGAAAGAAAACGAAAAAACAGCAGAAAACCAAGCTCCAGAGTTAACTGTACCGTTTACGATTACACTACGTGTAGGTGATACGTTTGATCCAATGAGAAATGTAAAAGCTGTTGATAAAGAAGAGGGTGATTTAACAAATAAAGTAAAGCATAAAGGCGATGTAGATACTTCAAAACCAGGTACATACATTGTGGAATACTTGGTCGTTGATTCCCAAGGGAGAAATACAACGGCTAGACAGACTGTAATTGTAGAGGGAAATGGAGAAACATCAGATTTAGAACCTAAATTAACAGTGCCTGTTGGAGCGACAATTCATGTAGGAGATTCATTTGTTCCAATGGCAGAAGTATTAGCTATCGATAAAGAAGACGGTGATCTCACTTCTAAAATCAAAGTTGATGGTGAAGTAGATACAACTAAAGCCGGTACTTACGTATTAACGTACACGGTTACAGATTCTAAAGGTCATGAAGTAACGGCGAAGCAAACTGTAACGGTCAAAGTTAGAGAAGAAGTTAAAAATGATAAACCAATACTAAAAGTACCTGCTACAACTTCAATTACTGAGGGTGATCAATTTAATCCATTGGTAGGGGTATCAGCTACTGATAAAGAGGACGGTGACCTTATTTCTAAAGTAGCGTATGAAGGAACTATAGATACAACTAAAGCTGGTACTTATGAAATAATATATAGTGTTAGAGATTCCGTGGGTAATGAGGTAAATGCAATACAAAAAGTATTAGTGAAAGATAAAGAAACTAGCAAAGCTAATGGCCTTGCTAATAAGGAAAATAAGAGTAATATCTCAAACAACAGTAATAGCGATAAAAAAGAATATACATATAAGGAGCTTCCAAAGACGGGTGTAAGTACAACTAACAGTGCAGCAATCGGCATATTGATGATTATTACAGGCACAGTACTCACTTTTGTTCGCAAATTTAGAAAGATACAAAAATAATAGTAGGGATCATTCGTTTGAAGAAAAGAGTTCATTATTCAAAAGAAATAAAATAGAAAGTAAGTAAAACAAAATATGGATTTTTTACTTAATAAGATTTTAGTAGTTAAGCGGTGCATTTGGCTTCTATAAAAATTTGTAGTTGGATCATGTTCTGTCTACAAAACTACATTACATAAAAAACACGTTACTATTCTCATTAAAATAAAAGAATAGTAACGTGTTTTTTGGTTTGGAAAAAGCATAAATCCTATAGTTCATGAATCTGGGAGTGCTTCTAATCTGCCATTGATGAGTTACTGAAAACATTTTGTTTTAATGGAAGTTTCACTCTAAATGACAACATGAGATTTTCGATATTTACCAGGTGTTTCATTGGTGAATTTTTTAAAAATTTTAGTGAAATAACTTTGATCGCTAAAATTAAGCGAAGCGCATATGTCTGATAAAGGATAGGTGGTGAAAGTTAATAATTTCTTTGCTTCTTCGATTCGTTCACGTTGAATGTACTCAATTAATGAAATACCGACTTCTTTTTTAAATAATATAGATAAATAATCTGAATTCACATTTGCAAATTTAGCAAGTTGTTTAACAGATATTGGATTGTAAATATTTTTAAAAATGTAGTTTTTACAAATAGCAATAGTCTGTGAATATTGCTGTGTTTTTTGTGCCTTTACACGGTCTGCAAAGGTACAAAAAGCATTTTTTAATAAATCCCAAACAGATTCTTTGTCTTTTGAATCTTCTGTTCTTTGAATATGTAAATCATAAATTTTGTAAGCAATCCCAGATGGAAGTCCCCCTTTTATCGCATATCTAGTAGCGAGCGTGATGGATGAAATACAAATGTTTTTATGACGTCTTAATTGATGGAATGAAGATAAAGATGAAAGAGTCTCTTGTTGGAATTCGTAATAATATTTGAGTACGGTTTCTTTATCCCCGTCTTCTATAGAACTAAGTAGTTGCTGCTCTATATATAAATTATGATAAATGGATTCGTCTTTTTGCATTGAAATATATACATCTTCGTTTAAGATGCTGCTATGACTTATATGAAGTGAGTCACTGTTATTTGAAAAGGTGCTTACATCTGAATTTTTTTGATAGAGAATGTTATAGAACAATATCGCTATATTTACAAAGAAATTTTGATCTTTGACTGACAATGAAAAATAATGGTCTCTTGTTCTTTTATAATTTGGAATAAAATTAAGGTTACTATCCGCTTTACTTGTAGAAAAATTTACATGTGTCAAGGGCCCAATAATAACAGTACCGTTCACCATATAATCGCTCTTTATGTGAATTAAAATAAAGTGCCCTAGATATTCGTGAGTTCTGAAGATGGGGGAATTATATGTATCATTTCTCTGAAAAAGCATATGTAACTGTTCTATTTTTGATGTATATAACGAATGTGAATCATTTTTTGATTTAAATTCTAAAAGAATATTTTTGTTACAATCTAAAAAACAAACTGGAATTTCGAAAGATTGAAAAAACATATTGCAAATGTACTCTATCTCAACTAGACTGAGTTTTTTAGTCATATTCTTCCTCCTTACAGTTATGCGTAATAGTTAAATAAACATATATTCCTTTTTCATAAGTAGATACGGAAAACCTTTATCAATAAAAAATATAAATAAAAGTTATAAACTTCTAAGAATAATACCATAATTTAACATAGATAGCACATATTATTTGAATATACAGGTAATAGTTTTGGACAGTAACGTAAAATATGAATCGTCACACTTATTTGTTGGTTATTACTTATATGTATTAAAAAATGATTAAGATTGGATTTTAAATAGGGATAGGAAGTGAGAAATGAATAGATTGACAGTAAGTGACTAGTCGAAATTAGCAGTGAAAGCTATTATGTAACAAATGTAATGATTCTTGAAATAGGGATATACGTGTAATTTAGGGGAGAAAATTACATATATCATGTGGAGAGACAACGTAATAATAGAAGATAAGAAAAGTGAATAAGTGATTGTAAACAATGGATTGTTGGACGACTATGTTTTATGTTATTCGTTTAAATCTGATACTTGGCACACTATTGCTTTTAAGAAGGTAATAGTAATAAAGAAATTTTTAAAATGATAGAAGTAGTAAAGGGGATAAGAGAAATGAAAAAAATATTTAGTGTGCTTTTAGTGTTATTCTTAACATTTTCTACATGGTCTAGTGTATTAGTAAAGGCAGATTCACCATCTAAAGGTACTTTAACGATTCATAAGTATGAACAAGAAAAAGATGGAGCGCAGGGACTAGAAGGTGACGGTTCGGCAAATCAAGAGGTGCCAAAAGATGTGAAACCATTAAAAGGTGTAACGTTTGAAGTGAAAAGGGTTGCTTCTTTTGAAAAAATTTCAAACGATGGGAAAATCGTAAAAGAAGATGTGAAACCTGTAATGGGAGCCACTCCAAATCAAGTAGTAACAGATGATAACGGACAAGCTGTATTAAAAGATCTTCCGCTAGGACGTTATGAGGTGAAAGAAGTGGCAGGACCTCCACATGTGAATCTAAATCCCAATACGTATACAGTGGATATCCCATTAACGAATAAAGAGGGTAAGGTGCTAAACTATGATGTTCACATGTATCCCAAAAATGAGATTAAACGTGGTGCAGTGGATTTAATAAAAACTGGTGTAAATGAAAAAGCATTAGCAGGTGCAGTATTCTCTTTATTTAAAAAAGACGGTACAGAAGTGAAAAAAGAGTTAGCAACAGATGCTAATGGCCATATCCGAGTGCAAGGATTGGAGTATGGAGAATACTATTTCCAAGAAACAAAAGCTCCGAAAGGCTATGTAATAGATCCAACTAAACGTGAGTTTTTTGTTAAGAACTCCGGAACAATTAATGAAGATGGAACTATTACTTCTGGTACAGTAGTTAAAATAGAAGTGAAAAACTATGAAGAACCAACAATTGATAAAAAAATTAACGGAAAATTGGAAGCGTTACCAATAAATCCGTTAACTAATTATAATTATGATATTAAAACATTAATTCCAGAAGACATTAAGGAATACAAAAAATATGTGGTAACAGATACTTTGGATAATCGTTTAGTGATTCAAGGAAAGCCAATCGTGAAAATTGATGGAGCAGAAGTAAATGCAAACGTTGTTGAGGTAGCTATAGAAGGTCAAAAAGTAACAGCTACAGTAAAAGATTTCACAAAATTAGATGGTAAAAAAGAATTTCATTTGCAAATTAAATCCCAAGTAAAAGAAGGAGTACCATCTGGTTCGGAAATTTTAAATACAGCAAAAATACATTTTACAAATAAAAATGATGTAATTGGAGAAAAGGAATCTAAACCTGTAGTTGTTATTCCGACAACTGGAATAATTGAGTTAACAAAAATTGATAGTGCTAATAAGAATAAATTAAAAGGTGCAGAGTTTGTACTTAAAGATAATAATGGAAAAATAGTTGTTGTAGCAGGAAAAGAAGTAACAGGTGTATCAGATGAAAATGGTGTTATTAAATGGTCTAACATTCCATATGGAGACTATCAAATTTTTGAAACGAAAGCACCAACATATACAAAAGAAGATGGTACAAAAGCATCTTATCAATTATTAAAAGACCCCATTGATGTAAAGATTAGTGAAAATAATCAAACGGTTAAATTGACGATTGAAAATAATAAAAGTGGATGGATTCTTCCGGTAACGGGTGGCATAGGAACGACTCTTTTTACTGTAATAGGCCTTACGTTAATGCTTACAGCGGCATTTGTTTTCTTTAGAAAAAAGTTTGCTAGAAATTAAGATTTTAGGAACATGTAACTATGGGAAAAGGGGAGAAGCAAAATGCTTCCCTCTTTTCGATATTTAAGCATATACAGAGGTGGAAATATGAAACGAAATCTTGTTTTGGGGGGTATTTTTTTATTTGGATTAGGTATTTTTTTATATCCTACTATTAGTAATTGGTTGGCGACTCGTGCACATTATTCTGAGATTAGCTCTTACGATAAGAAGATCAAAGCGCTACAAAAGAAAGAAGTCGAACGTAGGGAAAAAGAAGCAGCCGAATATAATAAACAAGTTCAAACTTCTGCGAAAACATTTACAGATCCATTTTCTGAAAAAAAAAGTAATTATCAAGCGTATGCTGATGTGTTAAATTTAGGAGATGTAATGGGGTATATTGAAATATCGAAAATTAATATAAAACTGCCAATCTATCAAGGGACCTCTGAGGAAGTATTGGGTCGCGGGATAGGTCATTTAGATTTTTCTTCGCTCCCGGTAGGTGGAGAAAGTACGCATACTATTTTAACAGGGCATCGTGGTTTACCATCAGCAAAATTATTTACAGATTTAGATAAGTTGAGCAAAGGAGATCTTTTTTATATTCATTCTTTAGACAAAGTTCTTGCTTATAAAGTAGATCAAATTAAAGTAGTGTTACCACACGAAACGGACGATCTACAAATTGTACAAAAAAAAGATTATACAACTTTAATTACGTGTACGCCTTATGGAGTAAACACCAATAGATTGCTAGTTCGAGGTGTGCGTGTGGAGTTAAACGAGAAAGAAAAACAAAAAGTGAGTACAGAGATATTTATATTTAATAAGTGGACTGTAATAGTTCCAATCCTATTGTTATGTGTGTTTCTAGTCGTAATTTATAAGAAAAGGTTAACTAGATAGAATGTATTTATTTATCCTGCATTAATGGGAAGTGGGACCGGAAATTCAGAGATAAGTAAAGAAGGTATATAGGGGATTGAAGTAAATCATCATTAATAAAAATTTCATTTTATTCGACTATAGAAAAAATACGGTAAAGGTGGGAACAAAGGAATTGAGGCTACGATTAAAGCTGGTAAGTATTCATTTTATTGTTTTGTTAATGTTAAGTGTAAGTTTTTTCGTATATGTACCAAAAGAAGCATATGGATCCACGACAAACCTAGAAAGTCTAGGTGATATATCGCGTTATAATGCTGTTGTTTTTGGTAACCATAAAGCAGTAGGTGGCGACATTGAAGGGGCAATTGCAGTTCAAGGTGACATGGATGCATCGGGGTATACGATTGTAGGTGCTGCAGCGGGAACATCTAATATAGTAGGTGAAAAATGGGTTGATGAGGGATATCCGTCTTTGTTATTGTCTGGAAAATTTAAGAAATCAAGAGAAGAATCTTTTATCATTCAAAACGGAATAGTTGTAATGACAAAAGAGAGTGATCCAGATCGCATCATACAATCTTCTTATGATCGTATCGTTTATAAAGAAAAACTAGAAATTGACGCGAAATTTAATGAATTTCGCAATATAGTGAACCAAGTCAGTAAAAATGCAGGTCAATATAAAACGAATACCCCAATTCCAAATATGAGTCATGGAATCGGAAAAGATATAAACAATCCTAATATTTATGTTTCATCAGAATTGACAGGGAAAATCAATTTAGATATAAGAGATGTATTTTTACCGAGTGCTAAGGACAAAGATTTTATTGTTATGTATTCGGATGCGATAGAGGTTACATTTAAAAATGGGGCTATTCTATACGACAAGAACAATATTGGAAGGGCTACGGATATAATTCCCACATCACAACCCTATTCTCCTAATTCACCATTTACTGAGCTATACAGTAAAATGATTTGGGTTTTTCCTAATGCGAAAAAGATCACAACAGAAGGATATGGTGTTGTTGGAAGTGTGTTTGCTCCCAATGCTGTATTAGAAACAAAAGGCGGTTCGATTAATGGACAAGCATTTGTCGGTGCGGTACAACAAACTGGTGGATTTGAGTTTCACAATTTCAAATTTAACTGGAAACATTGGAACAAGCCTAGTACAGGAAAAGTAAAAATAAAAAAGGTTGATAGTAATAATGATAATAAAAAATTGGTGGGAGCAAAGTTTAAAATTGAAGATTTAAATGGGAAAATAGTTGGAGAACTAGTAACAAATGAAGAAGGAGAAGCGATATCAAAAGACTTACCAATAGGAAACTATACTTTAGTGGAAAAAGAAGCACCTAAAGGTTACGAATTATTAAAAGATAAAATAGCTGTAAAAGTAGAGAAAGATGCAGAAGTAGAAATTAAAATAGGAAATAAGAAATTGCCAGATCCAATGGGGAAAATGAAGCTTGTGAAAGTAGACATAAGTGATAAAAATAAAAAGCTAGCAGGAGCAAAGTTTAAAATTGAAGATTCAAAAGGAAAAATAGTTGGAGAACTAGTAACAAATGAAGAAGGAGAAGCGATATCAAAAGACTTACCAATAGGAAACTATACCGTAGTGGAAGTAGAAGCACCTAAAGGTTACGAATTATTAAAAGATAACATAACTGTAAAAATAGAAAAAGATGCAGTAGTAGAAATTAAAATAGGAAATAAGAAATTGCCAGATCCAATGGGGAAAATGAAGCTTGTGAAAGTAGACATAAGTGATAAAAATAAAAAACTAGCAGGGGCAAAGTTTCATATAGAAGATTTAAATAAAAAAGTAGTTGGAGAACTAGTAACAAATGAAGAAGGAGAAGTAATATCAAAAGACTTACCAATAGGAAACTATACCGTAGTGGAAATAGAGGCGCCTAAAGGTTATGAATTATTAAAAGATAAAATAGCTGTAAAAATAGAAAAAGATACAGTAGTAGAAATTAAAATAGGAAATAAGAAATTGCCAGATCCGAATGGGCAATTTGAAATTGAAAAAGTTGATGATACGGATAGTGAATTAAAGCTAAAAGGCGCTGTATTTCAAGTGTTAGATAAAGAAGGGAAAGAAGTTAGTAGATTAATAACGGATGAAAAAGGAAAGGTAATTTCCAACCAATTAGCAATTGGAAAGTATACGATTAAAGAAATAAAAGCACCGAACGGATACATGTTACTTAGAGATCCAATAGAAATAGAAATTACAGAAGCAGTAAAGACACAAAAAATAACAGTGAAAAATGCGAAGAATAATTGGGTAATTCCTAATACTGGTGGGAGCGGAACAACAATTTTTTACGTGATTGGTATTATGCTAATGTTTGGTGTGCTATATTTCTGTAAGAAAAATCGTATATTATGAACTAATTTTATAGAGTTAGACAGATTGTTGCGTTAGAGAGTTTTTAGGGCATGAGTTCGGTATTGTACTGGACTCATGTTACTAAATTTGTTAAAGGAGGAAGCATAATAGTAAACATAGAATATATTAATGAATTAAAATATTTAAGAGGTGAAAATGGTGGTAATAAAACAAGACGAAATTAAAGTAGTTGTCGGAGCTGGAGTGTTTAATAATAATCCAGGCTGGATTCAAACACAAGAAGATGAACTTAACTTACTAGATAAAGCTACGTGGGAAGAAAGATTTGAATACAACTCTATTTCAGCTATTTTAGCTGAGCATGTATGGGAACACCTTACTTTTGAAGAAGGTGTAAGAGCAGCTGAAATTTGTTATGAATTTTTAAAACCATCTGGTCATATTCGGTGCGGAGTCCCTGATGCATTCTTTCAGGATGAGGCATATCAAAATATAGTTCAAATAGGGGGCCCCGGTCCGAAAGATCATCCAGCAGCAAGTCATAAAATCGTTCATAATTATAAAACATTAACGAAAATGTTTGAAACTGCTGGATTCGAGGTAGTTTTACTTGAATATTGTGATGAAAATGGTCGGTTTTATTACAACGAATGGGATGCAAACGACGGTGTTATTTTCCGTTCGAAAAGGTATGATTCTAGAAATAAAGGCGATAAACTTGGTTTTCCATCGCTAATTGTCGATGCGATTAAGCGCTAATCATTCAACAAAAAAAGGAGTTAATCCTATGATTTCATAAGTCGCAAATGCGGCTTTTTTATTTGTACGTAAATCTATATTTATATTTAATTTTCAATACTATATAACTCGATTTAGAAAATATTTAAGTTTTTCTCAGCGTCATTCGCTTTAAATTAACACTTCGTTGACATAAATATTTATTTTATATTTATATTCGTGTAAAATGAAATAAGAACATATATTCTATATAAGGAGGCAATCAAAATGATAGCTGAAATTGGGAAACTAACTGATGGATATATTGTAAAATTTGAACGTGAATTTCCATATACGGTAGAGGAAGTTTGGTCTGTATTAACAGAAAACAGTAAGCTGAAAAAATGGATGTCCAATTTACAGATTGAAATCCTTAAAACTGGTGGAATAATAAAGTTCGACATGATGGACGGTTCATTCATAAATATTGATATTTTAGAGTGTCAACTAAACTCAGTACTTGAATTTACTTGGGATAAAGACCGTGTCCGATTTGAAATACATAAAGAGGAAAATGGTACTCTTTTACTTCTTAAAGAGTACATTCATGAATTAACAGATCATACACCGAGAGATGTAGCTGGTTGGCATATTTGTTTAAATCTTTTTTCTTGCGTTTTAGAAGGAGAAGAGAAAGAATTTTCTAAAGATGAATGGCAACAATGGTTTGAAATATACAAGGGTAAGATTCATGAAGTTAGAGGATAATTACATAATAGGTAATATTCATTATGTAATTATTATATTATAAAAATGCTTTTATGGATAAATAAGAATAGAGGTTAATATGAAAGTAAATCAATTAATTGCTAATAACATAAATAAATTAGATGCAACTATACCGTTTAATAAATCGTTTGGAATTGCTGGGTTATCTGGATCGGGTAAAACAACTTTTTGCCAAACAATTGGTGAAGAGTCAAAAAAACGATTAGTTTCTTTATTACCAAAGGCTGAATATCAATATTTATTTCCTAACATTATGGAAACAAATTTTAGTGCTATTAAGATGGAAGAAATGCCATTAGTACTTTTTTTAGGGAAATCATCGATTTCGTCTAATCCACGTTCAACGATTGGTACTCATACTGGTGTTTTTACAGAGGTTCGGGAAAAACTTGCTGAAGTATTTAATCTTTCTCCAGAGGTCTTTTCATTTAATAATCAATTAGGCTGGTGTACTGGTTGTAAAGGCCGTGGTACTACAAAAAATGTTGAGTGTAAAAAATGTAAGGGAAAACGTTATAGTGAAGAAATTGAAAAACATGAAATTGATTTGTTGGCCAAGCCACATTCAATTTCAAATATTAATGATTTAAGTGTTGAATCTATTCTTTCAATAGCAAAAGAATTAAATATTAGTGAAGAAAAACAGCATATACTGCAAAATATTATTAATATGAACATTGGTTATTTAACATTAAATCGAATTATGGGTACGTTGTCAGGTGGAGAGTTAACACGACTTTATTTGGCTGAATTCATGGCAGTAAGTGAAAATGCTGTAATTATTATTGATGAGATTTCAGTTGGACTTGATCATGAAACATTATTGAAAATTTTGGAAGAGATTAAACGATTAGGGTGTAAAAATCAAATTTGGCTTATTGATCATTCAGATACGGTACTAGATACAACTGATGAGCAATTGTTCTTTGGACCTGGTAGCGGAAAATATGGCGGGAAAATTGTGAAAGAATCACCAAGACCAAAGTCAATACTGTGGGATCGAAATAAAGAAATACCAACAGAATATTATACATTCTATGATTTATATTGCCGTAATATCCAAATGGAGGAGTTTCAAATTCCTAAAAACAGGCTTGTAACGGTTACAGGAGAATCAGGATGTGGGAAATCTACACTTGTCAATGAATGTCTAGCTACAGATTTCTTGAAAAGATATCCAAAAGATAAATTAGTTATGGTGGGACAAGACCGAAATCAATCAATTACAAGTCGATCAACTGTAGCAACTTTCCTAGATATTAAAAAGAAACTAACAAAGTATAGTGAAGACATTGATGATATTTTTGAGCGCTCGATTGAGGATATTATTGATGAACTTCCAAATGAAGATATCGCTTATAAACGTTTGAGCCTACTAATTAAGTTAGGACTTGGCTATTTAACATTAGAGAGAAAAACACAAACATTATCGACAGGTGAGTTTCAATGTGTTCATTTAGTTTCGGAATTATTTGCAAACACTAGAAATCCACATACATTATTCATTTTTGATGAGCCTTCAAAAGGTTTATCACAAAATATTTTAAATCAATTTATCGATAGTATTAGAGGTATTCTGCAAGATGAATCAGTTTCTATCATTATGATTGAGCATAATCGTTACATGTTAGAAAGCTCTGATTATATAGTTGATTTTGGAAAAAGGCAGAATGAATCTGTAGAGCATTTGGATGTTGTTAATCATGAGGATTACTATCGTCAAAAAAGTAATGTGAATAGCACAGAGAAAATAAATATCTCTTCAATGCTTAAGCAGAAAAAAGGAGTTCACTATTTAGAAGAAAATCATATTAACTATTTTAAAAATGCCGAAAATGTTTATAAGGGCGGTATTTTAAAAAGTTTATCATCAATGGCTAGGTTAATTTATGGTGAATATGAATCTGATACAATCGCACCTGTTATTGCTATTGATCTTGAAAAACATTTATATAGTCAATATAGTTTCTTATATGAGCTTGGTGGATTAATTAATCATATTGTAGCTGCTCATCCAATTAATAAAGATACGAGAAGTTTTGATTTCTATTCACAGGACAATCATTGTCCATCTTGTTCTGGACGTCTTCAAATTGAAGTTTTTGATAAAGATATTGCCATTCAAGATAAAAGTGTTCCATTTTGGGATGGGCTATTCGATCCAGAAATCATGAAGGTATTAAAATTTTATCAGCATGAAAAAATAGAATTTCTATTCGAAGAAATAAAAAATGAGCTTGGTCACGATTTGTCAAAGAGCTATAATGATATGTCAGAAGAAGAAAAGCATACGTTTTGGTATGGATATTTTGAAAAATCATTTTATGATAAAAAAGGAAAGACACGTAGAACATGGGTAGGGTTTAATACAATTATTGGTGGATATATTGTTATTTCAAAAGCACCTATTAAAGAAGAAATTAAGAGTTCAAAAAAAATGATGAAATGTCCAATTTGTGAGGGGACGGTTTTAAATCATCATAAACCACTTAAATTTGGTAACGTAGATATTCGTGAAATAATCAATCAGCCTATTAATAAAGTATTGAAAACAGTTGGTGATTTACCGGCACTTGTTAAATTGAAGTCTATTGTTGGTGGCGATATGGTATTGACGGAAGATATTTCTTTATTGCCAAGAAAAGCACAAGTTGCACTGAAGATGTTTGAATTAGAACAAGCAAGCTTTTCAAACTATGAAATGGTGTTACAAAATGTCTTACCATTCTGGGGCGAAATAAAAGGAAATATCGAATCCATTAGTGTTAATAATCAAGTAACTGTTTGTGATTTCCCTAATGTTTATGAAACGAGAGAAACCATTATAGATAAGTATTTCACAAATGGTAAATATAAAAAACTTACGTATGTATACGAAGCATTTGGATACAAAAAATTAGTTACCCAAATTAATAAAATTAAAAAAAGTAATCCATGTCCATTTTGTAAAGGTAAGAAAGTGATAACCGAAGATAATCTACATGATGGTGTCTTTAAACTAACAATTCCATGTGTAACTTGTAATGCAAGTGGTATTAATGACGAAGGGTTAAAAGAAGTTGTCGAGGGCGTGGATGTACAAACGTGGTTAACTGGAAAAGTAAGTGATGTTGTGAATGAAAGCTTATTAACAGAAGCTGTTGGACAAATACCCATTTTCAATCGCATACGTGAGTTGGATAAACGAGATATGATGGCGGTTTATGAATGTCTTGAGAGTAATCAGTAAATTTTATTAATATATGTTTTATTAATATAAATTAATAAAACATATATTCTTTATAATGTATATATTAGCGCAGTATGATTAATACAAGGTAATGAAAGAAGATCCAATTTCTTAATATCAAAATTAGGAAATTGGATCTTTTAGTATTTTTATGTCTCCATACAATATTTTTCAATAAGAAAAGAAGTAATATGGAAGGAGAGATACAAAACAAATAGTGATAAACGATTAATATATTATGTAATTATTATATTATAAAAATGAAAATTAAGGTTTAAAATGGTTCGTAAGTGATATGTTTTTGTTTATTAATCTATTTTTCATTGTCTGATTTTTTAAATTTAACAGAAATATATACTTGAATGAAGTATATATTTCTGTTAAATTTATCCTATGGATAGAACAAGTTTAATTAAAGGTCATTTAGAAATGTGTGTATTATCTATTTTGTCGAAAAAGAAAAGTTATGGTTATGAGATTATGAAAGAACTTGAAATAAACAATTTAAAATTGAAAGGAGTAGGAAGTATTTATCCTATTTTAACTAAGTTGAAAAATCAAGAGTGGGTTAACACTTATCAAGAGGTAACAGACAGTGGTAAAGTGAGGATTTATTATGAAATTAATGAAAATGGGAAAATACGTCTTGAGAAGAAAATTAATGAGTGGTTAGAATTGCAATTGGACATTCAAACATTATTAAAAAGTGGTTTGAAAGGAGACCTTCTGAAATGAGGAATAAATTGATAGGTAAAGAAAAGCAATTTTTAAGAGACGTACTTAAGGAATTAAAGCAATACGATATTAGTTTAGAAGAAAGGGAAAATATTAAGAGACAAATATTAGAACATATTCAAGAGTGTCATGAACATGGTGAAGACAGTATAGATGATTTAGGTACCCCTCAATTATTTGTTAAAGATTTTATAGAAATAAATGAAATTGATTTACAAGTTAAAATGAAACAACTTCAAAATGAAAAAGGAAAATTCAACACATTTATCTTACGTGGCATATTCATCGCAATTATTACTTACCTCATCTCGCAAACTACATTTTCAATATTTTTAACTGAATCATTTAATTCAACTAATAGCAAAAATACATTTAATTATAATATTTTATATCGCATATCAGAGAATCAATGGTGGAACGTTTTATTAATAATGATTAGCTTTATGCTCTCTGTAGTAGTGTTTATTAGCTTAGTAAGTTATAAAAAAAGAAAGCTATCTAAAGTATAATGAAGAAAACTATCTATAAACTATTTCAAATCTATATTCTTTGTAATGTAATAGTATTATGTATCATTTATCCAAAAGCATATGCTCAGCAAGATATTAAAGCTACTTTAGATAAGTATATTGAAAAATTTATAAAGGAACAGAATATTCCAGGGGCTGCTGTTGCAATTGTACATAATAAAGATGTATTCTTCACTAAAACGTGGGGGATTACTGGGGAATCTGAAAAAAAAATAACTAGTAAAACACCATTTGCAATCGGCTCAATAAGCAAATCTTTAACAGCTTTAGCTATAGTAAAATTAATAGAAGACAAAAAGATAAAATTAGAGGATTCAGTTCAACAACATCTTCCTTGGTTTAAACTAAAAGATTCTCAAATATCCTCATCTATAACAATCCAACACCTTTTAACTCATACAAGCGGAATAAACACATATGAAGGCTTATTAATATCAGATAAGCAATCCAAAAGTTCTACAGCATTAAAAGAAAATGTAATGAGACTTTCAAATGTAAAATTAACTGCTCTACCAGGAGAAAAATATCAATATAGTAATGCGAATTATATTGTTTTAGGTGCACTTATTGAGGAAATTACAAATGATACATATTCCTCATATATGGAAAAACATGTTTTTCAGCTATTAAATATGAATGGTGCGGCAGCAAGTAAAGAAACTGCATATGAAAAAGGCTATTTAACAGGTTATCAGTCATGGTTTGGCATACCAAGAAAAAGTGTAGTATCCTATGATAATGCCGGGGCATCGTATGGTTATATTACCGCAAATTTGGAAGATATGATTCAATTTATTATGTTTTTGAATCGACAAGAAGATACTCAATTTTTAAAGAAAGAAAACATCGACCTTTATCTTACACCACTTTATAACATAAATTCAGAAAAAAGCTATGGTTTTGGATTAAGAACAACAAGTATAAATGAAAGCGAAACGATGATTTGGCATTCAGGATCAACGCCCGATGCTCGTACAGAAATATTTACTTTAAATAAAAGTGGCTGGGGTGGTGTGATTTTAACAAATAAAAATCATGTATTAGAAGAACCAGCACTTTCAGTATTAAAAAAGGGGATTATTAATATTTTGAATGAAGAAGAACCGGTTGATCCCCATAAAAGCATACCATTTACACAAATTGTTATGTCTACAGTTATACTCGCGCTTTTCATTTCATCAATTATGTTAATTAAAAAATATAAACATAAGGAAACTGTAAAAAAATTAACTTGGTTATTCGTAGGGGCTCTATTCCTACTATTATCTATTATTTTCATCCCACTTCTTACTTATTGTACAAGCTCACCATGGCGTACGATAAAAATATTTGCGGCAGATGTAGGTTTACTTACAAGTATTATAGTAATTTTATTAGCTGTGAACGGATTATTATCAATCTTTATAGGCATAAGACAGAAGAGTATATAAGGGTAAATAATTAAAGAAATATAATTCAAACGTTATAAACAGTTGACCCTCACACAATGTCATTGTTTAAGATAAAGTTGAGCTTCAAAGTAGATGTAACTTATAGGAGGAAATCATGTTTAAAATAGGGGATTTTTCAAAACTATCTTCCATTAGTATACGAATGTTGAGACACTACGATAAAGTGGAATTACTACAACCAGTAAAAGTCGATGAGCAGAGTGGATATCGATTTTATTCAGCAGACCAATTAAAAAAAGTAAATCAAATTCAAACGTTAAAAGCTATGGGGTTTAATATTGCTACTATTAAAGAAATAATAGAATGCGATAATATAGATACCATAAAAGAGAAATTTTTTAATCGTAGTGCTCAAGTTAAAGAAGACATGAATAACCTCCAAAAACAATTCCGTCTCCTCGAAGACTCAATGAAAATGATGAGAGAGGATGTTGTTGAGATGAATTATCATGTTTCAATAAAAGAAATTCCAGAAAGAACTGTAGCTAGTGTTAGAAAGATTATTCCATCGTATAATTGCGAAGGTGATTTATGGAGTATATTGATGCAAGAAATTCAAATGGGAAATATTAGTATTGACCATCCAAGTTATAGTATTGCGGTTTTCCATGATAGTGAATACAAAGAAAATGATGTAGATATAGAAATACAGCTAAGTATTCTTGGTAAGCACGAAAATACAAAAGATGTTGCATTTAAAAAGATTGAATCAACTCATGTAGCTTCCATAACAGTTAATGGAAGTTATGAACAGATGACAGCTGTAAATGAAGCTGCGGCAAAATGGATTGAGACAGAAGGTTACGAATTAGCAGGCCCAATGTTTAATATTTATCATGTGAGCCCAGCGATGGAATCGGATCCTAATAAGTGGGTTACAGAAGTTTGTTATCCAATAAACAAATAAGCAATAAAAAAAGGCATGTTTTATGCCTTTTTTTATTTTATTAATATCTCAAAATATATAATTTTTCCTCTTTACAGTTTTCGTATCGGACTACATAAGGCAATAAAGACTTCAATTATTTTAGTAAAAGCAGCTAAAGCAAATATAAATACAGGATTGTAGGCTGAAATAATTCCACCTACTAATGCCCCCAATAGCATAGATAATCGTGTAAGTACACGAGAAAAACCTAAAACACGTCCTTGCAAATTGGATGGAACAGTTTCCTGCCGAATTGATGTAACAATCGTATTCCATGTGATATTACATGTCATCGCGATACCGAAAGCAATTCCGGGAGCAAGCCAATATGTACTCCATAAAGCAAATGTTAATCCAAGCGCTCCACAAAATAGGAGTAAAGGAATAAGTATACCACGTCGAAATTTCTTTTCTAAAGGAACGGCAATTAAGCTTCCTAAAAGCCCACCTATTCCTATTAAAGTATAATTATAACCACTTTGTGCGGAGGTAAGATTTAATGTCGATAATAAATAATACATAAGTACACCTAAAACAGCACTTGCTCCAAAGTTACCTACCATAGCTTGAAGTGACAAAGCTATATTTAACCAATCATTTTTGAGCCATTTAAATCCATCAAACAAATCATT
Source organism: Bacillus sp. B1-WWTP-T-0.5-Post-4 (assembly GCF_009183795.1). Classification (NCBI taxonomy): domain Bacteria; kingdom Bacillati; phylum Bacillota; class Bacilli; order Caryophanales; family Bacillaceae; genus Bacillus; species Bacillus sp. B1-WWTP-T-0.5-Post-4. The sequence continues at coordinate 104,949 of NZ_WEIJ01000009.1, read as the reverse complement.
TAGTACATTTTGCAATATTTTTTTATCAGTATTCTTTTTATTTAAGTTTTTCATAGAAGGTAATATAATCACAGCAATTAATGTAGCAATAAATGAAAGAGCATTAATCCAAAGTACTTGAAAGCCGCCAATAAAAGATATGAAAAGCCCAGCTATGATTGGACCAAACAAACTAGCCAATTGATTAACCATTTGATATAAAGAATTAGCCTTCGTTAATGATGCACCTGCGATGTGTGGAATGACTGTAACTGTTGTTACATCGAAAAGCATGGACATAACTGCTAAGATAAAAGTAATTACGTATAAATGCCAGACTTCTAATAGATGTAATGCATGTAAAATTGGTACGAGACTTACTAAAATAATATTGGTAATATCTGATATCAAAAGTAACTTTTTTCGATCATATCGATCAACTAGTACACCAACTAAAGGGCCAAATAAAACGATTGGCAATACGTTAACAGCAAATAAAGAACTCATAATTACAGCTGAACCAGTTAATTGATAGGCAATCCAAGGCAGTGCAAAAGTATATAGTGAATCCCCGATTCGTGAAATGAGTAAACCCAAAATAAAAATCTTGTATTCTTTTGAAAAAGTTGTCTTGACAGTTAATCTTTGTTCTTGTACAAATTTCACAATTGTATGACCTCCCTTTTTTATAGAGGAACTTGAAAATAATCCGTCCAATACGTATTAAATATAGAATTCTGTAAGAAGTTGTTGAATCCTACTTTATAATATTGATTTTATATAAAAGTGTAGGGAATAGAAATTAGGGCGGCTTTTATTGGATGAGGCGGAATGATTCGAGAACAAAAGGGGTTGCTGGATAAAGAGTTAATCTTATGACCTTTTCCGCAATTAGTGTTGTTAGCAGAACTAATAAAAGAGAATCCTATATTACTTCAGCGATGTTTAAATTAGCAACAAAAGCCACTGTAATAAGGGGCTTTTGTTGCTAATAATTTAATGATATGTGTACCCTCCATCTGGAAATAATACATTACCCGTAGTAAAACTATTTTGCATTAAATATAGAACAGTATGTGCAATTTCATTATTATGGCCAGGCCTTTTTACAAGAGAAAGAGATTTATAAGATTCATAAGCATTATCAAGAAATACCACCTAAAGTAGAATATAGCTTAACTGAACATGGAAAAACAGTCAGTACTGTTTTGGATAGTATGTGTAGTTGGGGAAGAGGGCATTTAGAATATATAGATAAAGATAAACCATAAAAATGTTATGTAAACTTATTGTAGTGTGAAGGGAAATATTGTTTTAATAATTTGTATTTTATAATATATAATTAAGGAGTGTCGTAGGTTATTATACATATTTAATTTATTTTTACAAAGGGGAAGTAATAAGATGAACGAATTAGAGTATAAAAGCTTCTATGATAAAGTAGGAAGATTAAATGGATGGGATTTTAGCAAAATAAAATGTGAAACTGTAGGAGATACATGGGACTTTTATAGTGAGGTAAAAGAAAGGTGTAAACCATCACATATTTTACTTGATGTTGGTACAGGCGGAGGAGAAAATGTACTTAACATAGCATCATCAGCTAAATTGTTAATTGGAATTGATAATTCTAACGGCATGATTGAAACGGCACATTCTAACTTGAAAAAATCAGGTGTACAAAATGTTGAGTTTCTTCAAATGGGTTCTGAAGCTTTAACATTTCCGCATGCCCATTTTGATATTGCTTCAAGTTGTCATGCTCCGTTTCTAGCGTCTGAGTTAGCAAAAGTAATGAAAAAGGGTGCCTTTTTCTTAACACAACAAGTAAGTGAGAATGATAAATTAAACCTGAAAGAAGCATTTGGCAGAGGACAATGCTTAGGTGAACGAGATGGCACTTTAAAAGAAAAGTATATGGATAAACTTATTAGTGCAGGATTTGATCTCGTGCAAGTACGCGAATATGATGTTACTGATTATTACAGTACGCCTGAAGATCTTATTTTCTTATTAAAACATACACCTATTATTCCTAGATTTGGAGAAGAGGAAGAGGATTTTACTATTTTACAAAAGTTCATTGAAACAAATAGTTCTGAAAAAGGGATTCGTACGAATTCAAAAAGATTTATGATTATCGCTGTTAAATTATAATATATTTTAGTGTAAAAGCTGCTTTTCATTTAAAGAAAAGCAGCTTTTTGTGTGGAAAAGAATACAGGAAATACTTGAAAATAATAGAAATAAATAAAGTGTAAATTAAAAAATCAAAATATGGAGGATAAATGTTTTGAAACGTTACTATATTAGCAATGAAAAAATAAATGTACATATTACTGAATGGGGGAATAATGACAAGCCTGTTATCTTTTGTTTACATGGATTAGGTAGTACGAGTTTAAGTTTTATAGAAATTGCTGAGGAATTAAAAGAAGAGTATAGATTTATCTCCGTTGATGCACCTGGACATGGTAAAACACCGCCCTTTGAAAGAACGGAAGATTATGAGATGCACAATTTAGTAAATTGGTTAAATGAAATAATAAATGAATTGAGAATCGAACATTTTTATTTTCTATCACATTCATGGGGAAGTTTTGTAGCCTTATTTTATTTGTTAAATCATCCAGAAAAAGTACAAGGAAGTATTCTTATTGATGGTGGATATCAAACAAAAAGGCTTCAAGAAAAAACGTTGGAAGAAGAAATTGCTTATTATGAAAAGGACTTTGATGAATACGTTTTTAATAATTGGGACGAATTTTTCAAAAGTGAAAAAGAAGCTTATACTAGGTGGTCTTCATTGTTAGAAGTTGCTGTAAAGGATCTAGGGGGCGAAATGGATAATAAAGTATGGTGGCATGCCAGGGGGAATACAGCTAGTAATATAATAAGAGGTATGCATAAAGATGAAACGATAGATATATATGAGAAGCTGCCGGCTAATATTGTATTACTCCGAGCTACAGTTCCACAAGTTTGGGCGGATTATAGAGATAAGACAGTAAATGTTTTCAAAGAGAAAACTGATAGTATAGTAAAAGTAATTCCTGATACTACACACATGTTGCACTGGGATAAACCAGAAATTGTTATAGCAGAAATAAAAAATAATTGGAGCTAACATATTCATACTAAAGTTGTATTTTCTATATGAAAAATCCATCCTTCCGTTTGATTTTATCTATTTATAAGTGTAATACAATACGAATAGATAATAAGAAATGAGGGGGAATGTAAAGTGATTACACATATATCAGATATAAAATTACAAACGGTTTCCATAGAAGGGGTAAAACAAGTGTATAAGGACATATTATCTTTTCCAATAAAAAAAGAAACAGCATCCTTCATTCAATTTGAAGTAACACCTTATACAACAATTAGTTTTCAAGAAGTGTATGAACCAATTGTACCTGCACATTTTGCTTTTGAAATTTCATATTCAAAATTTCATGAAACAGCAAGATGGCTTGAGGAGTCTGGATTACTCATTGCGAAATGGAAAGATGGTCATATAATTGATGAAGAGGATGGTCGATTCAATTTATACTTTAAAGACGGAGATGGAAATCTACTCGAAATTATCGCGCATAGTTATGTTAAAGAAGATGTATTAGTACCGCAGTCACCTTTAAACATTTTATATGTAAGGGAAATTGGTCTTCCTGTTAAAAGTGTACCTATTTTTAGGGAATGGCTGAAATCAAATCTAAATATGAAAACGATGGAAGACGGGGATATTTTTAACTTTGTAGTTGGTGGCACTGCTTATGTCGTCGCAACTTGGTGGCAGCGACCTTGGATTCCAATCGCGATGAAAGCTCTATCACCGAAAGTACACGTTTCTTTCGGAACACCAGACGTCGTATTTTTACAGCGAATCCAAAATAACTTTAAGAAAAATAGTGTATCATTTGAATGTAAATGTAATGAAGTATCATTTATTGAGCAAGGATATACATTTTCAATTGTGCATACATCAGAGTTTCATTCTGATATTCCTAAACAATTAAACTTACCGCTTTCTATTTAAGGATGGAAAGCGGTAAGTTTTTTGTATATTCGTGAAGAAGGTTTTAGCTAGGATTATAGTGAATTTAAAGAGGGGTATAAGGTGTTATTTTAATTTATGTTAAGGGGAGAAATGAAGTGGTTTTAGGTAATCCAATTGCAAAAGGGAATACAGCAGAAATTTATTTAACTGATGATAAGGTTGTAAAATTATTTAAAGATTACCTCCCAGATACAGAGTCTATGAATGAAGCAAAAAAACAAAAATATGCTTATTCATGCGGGCTGCCAGTTCCAAACGTATTTGAAGTGACAAAGATACACGATAGACAGGCAATTATTATGGAATACGTAAAAGGGGACAGTGTTGGTGATCTCCTACTTAATAATTTAAATGAGGCAGAGCGTTATATCGGACTTTGTGTTAATGAGCAAAAAAAGATCCATGCTATACGTGTGAATACAGATGAAATGGAGTTAATGAGGAAAAGGTTAGAGCGTCAAATTAAATCTGTACATAAATTGGATGAAAGCAAAAAGAAGAATATATTACAAAAATTAGATTCTATTACATTTGATTTTAGGCTATGTCATGGAGATTTCTATCCATTTAATTTGATTTTGAGTAAGGAAGAGAAAGTGAAAGTTATAGACTGGGTAGATGCAAGTTCAGGTGATATTCGCGCAGATGTATTTCGAACATACTTGTTGTACTCACAATCTTCGGTAGAATTAGCTGAGATGTATTTACATATATATTGCAGTCGTACCGGCTTATCAAGAGATGAAGTTTTTCAATGGGCTCCTATTATTATTGCAGCTAGATTTTCTGAAAAAGTATCACCGCAAAATGAAGTGTATTTGAAAAGATTATTGAATCAGTATTTATAAGTCATAAAAAAGGCTGTCAGCAAATTAATAAATGCTGTTGTTTAACCAAAGTTTCCTTGTAGTTAAACAACAGCATTCTTAAATATTGATATAGGTATACTTATTTTCGATCTTCATCCTATAAAGGTTCATAATCCGTACTTGTTCCTCCGTTAATTCTTCTTTATCCCAATACATATGCATTAAGCTATATTCAAAAATCTCCTTTAATTTAATAAATAATGGAAACTTGTCTATCATCTCTTTTGGTAGTTCATTTTCCTCTTGGTAGCCTTCAAATAGTGCTTTTGTAATAGAATGTTCATAGTCAATGATATTCCCATTTCCAGAAAATGAATATTCTATCGCACTATAAATAGGAACGGCTAAATCGAATATGTAAAAATGTTTTTGGAATGAATCCAAGAGAATACCAACGAACAACATGCTTATTCAATCATTTGTTAAACTCAATATAAATAAAGAAGGGGAGTTCAAAATGAATATTTCTAGAAAATTAGAGGTTGAACAGTTACGTAATAAGAATAGTGAGCTATTTGATAAAGATGTACTTAACATATTGAATGGTCAAATGATGTATGAAGAATTTAAAACGGAGGAGCTAATGGGTGAGTCTGATTATGCCCCATTTAACGAGGCCATGTGTGTAAATAGCGCTACTGCACAAGTTTTTGATGAAGAGTTTATTAAAATAAGAGCAGAAGGTCATAACAGTTCAGTCGAAAATTATGCAAAAAAAGTTATAGATCCGTTAGAAAATCTATTTGCGAAAAAGTATAAATGTATTGTTTTATGGTTCGGTGAAGATATGTTTTGCCAAATGAATCTACTTACTTTACTTTCATACCTTGAGCAGTCGTGCTATGAAGGGAAAGTATACTTAAATAGTTTCAGGGAGGATGAATTTAAAGTAAATCAAATTGAACTTGAATTGGGGGATTATTCTACTATATACAATGAAGTATTAGTAAACCATAAAAAGACTTATCATAAAGTACCACCTGTAATGTATCAAGCTATAGATTTATATTTAGAAATGCTAAAAGAAGATAATATCGTAATGAAATTCATCTCTAAAAATAAAGGTTTATCAAATCAAGAATTATTAACAAAGTTGTTTTATCTTTTTCCAACAATCGGATATGGTGATACTCAGTACATAGAACTGATTAATAAAATGAAGAAGAAAACTACACCTAAAATATAGGTGTAGTTTTCTTCTTATAATTGCTCAAGTAATTCTAATTCTTTTTCTACAAATAGCATTAGTTCTTTAATGGTTTCACCAGAGAAATCAAAACGAATACCGGCTGCATCATATACTTCTTTTATAGATTGCGAGCTTCCTAGTGATAATGCCTTTTTATAATTTTCTAGTGTTTGCTTAGGATCCTCTTTATATTGTTTATACATTTGTAATGCCCCAAGTTGGGCAATCGCGTATTCAATATAATAAAATGGTACTTCAAAAATATGGAGTACAGGTAACCAACTCGTTGCTATCCAGTTTTCGTAGCCATCAATATGTATGACGCTAGACTGATAATGTTTTTGAAGTTGTAAGTATTTTTCATTTCTTTCTTCAGAAGTATGACTTGGATTTTCATACAGCCAGTGTTGAAATTGATCGACAATAAGCATAATAGGTAAATATGAAATAACATCTTTAAAGAAGTTAATTTTTGCTTGTTTTAAATCTTTTTTGTCTGTATAGAAGGTATCCCAATAATTAAGCGAGAATAACTCCATTGTCATACTGGCTAGTTCAGCTGTTTCAGCTGGAATTTCTATATACTGTCGTAATTTTAATGGTTTTATGAGTTCGTTATGAATACTATGACCCATTTCATGTATAAAAGTGATAATATCATCTTGTGTATAATTTAAGTTCATAAAAATATAAGATAATTGTGAAGCTGGTAAGTACTCACAAAAGCCACCAGCTGCTTTTCCTTTGCGGCTTGTTAAATCAAGACAATTGTGTTTATACATTCGGTTTAAAAGTGCTGAAAATTCAACATCTAGTTTATTAAAGATATGAGTGCTCTTTTCAATTAAATCATTTTCATTTGCAATAGGTTTAAGCACTTTTTGATCTGGAGTTACAGCTGATACATCCCACGGGCGAAGCGTATCAACTTGCAGTTTTTCTTTTTTCTCTAGCATTATTTTATCTTTAAGAGGCACAACATACTTACGTATGGATTCGGCTAGTTCATAGCAATCTTTCGCTGAATAATCAAAACGCTCGTATTTTTTGAACATATAATCGCGATAATTCTCTAGTTGAATATTTTTTGCTTTTTGATGACGAATTTCAATTAATTGATTTAATATGTTTTGGAGTTCTTTTTCAACAGATAAAAATTGTTCAGAAATAATGGTTTTTGCCTTTTTACGGATGTCACGATTCGAATCTTGTAAGTAGGATTGTAATTCTGTTATCGTTTTTTCTTCTCCGTCCCAAATTCCACTTAATCCTCCAGTGATTTCAAAGTACTCTGTGACTAATTTATCTTCCTTTATTTCTAATTCGATATTTTCCTCACAAAATAACTTTTGAGCATTTTTTATTTTTGCATCTAACAAACCATATACGTTAGAATCTAATTCCATTCGAAAAGGTGACTCTAAATATTTATTATCCAATAAATTTTGGTACCGCTTTAAAAGAGGCTTTACAAATTGTTGATCATGTTCAAAAGTATCCTTTATTTCTTCATCATCCGTATTACATTGAAAGGCGATGTAATGTGATCTTAATTGTTCTTCGATTTCCCAAATTACTTTTGACTGCTCTTTTAACCAATTTTCAAGGTCTAGTTTTGAAGAAATCATCTTATTTAATAAAGTCGAAAGAGTTTTTTCCAATTGTAGTACATTACTAATATCAATCGTATTTACACGTTGCATTATATATCCCTCACTTTTTATTTATTCATAGAGATATTCTATTTATTAATTGTAATTCCCTTGTTAAGTGGGGAAAATGTGAAATAATGTTAAATTTAATAATTATAGAAGGTATTTATATGTGAAAGTAAAAGTTTATCGTAAATGAAAATTTACGGAGGGAAGTGCAATGAAAAGAGGAAAGAAGTTGATTGTATTTTTATTTTCAATTGCTGTATTGTGTGCTTGTGAGCCTGAAATGGAAGAATCTAAAAGTGAAGATTCTATAGTTATGGGTATTGTTACAGCGACAGTCAAGGAGGAATCTTTTTTTAGTGCTGCTATAAGAGATGAAAAAGAAAGGATAGTAGATTTAGAGATTGCTGATAGCGAAAATGCTAACGAAATAAAAAAAGAAATTAATAAAAGATTGCAAATTCAAGGCATTATGTCCTATAAAGTAAATATATCTCAAAGAAACCAGGAGATTGTAAATGCAGAACAAAGATGGCAGTTAGTTTTTGGACAGATATTTGATGACGTATTCAGAAAGAATGGATATGAAGGGTTTGGTATTCAGCAAATAAATTATAAAAAGAATCAACCTGCTACCATTGATATAAAAACTAAGATTAGCGATGGTGAAGTAAGGGCGAGAGAACTTGGACAGAAAATAGAAAAAGAAGTTGAAGGGGTACTTAAAACAGAAGCAGTAAAGAAATGGATTGAAAATGATTCATACGCTATTGGGATTTACGATATAGATGATCGGAAAATTAACTAATTGAGGAATGAATGCTATATGAATATAAAATCGATATAATTAAATAGAAAATTGCTGAAGGAGGTGTAATATGTATAAGTATTTACATATTTTAAACGACATAGAAAATATGATTCAAAATGGAGAAATAAATGAAGGAAAGAAATTACCGTCTATACGGTCACTCGTTACGCAATATGAATGTAATAAGGCGACAGTTATACGTGCGCTTCATGAATTAGAAAAGCGTCATATTATATATTCTGTCCCTCAAAGTGGATATTACGTTGTTAAGAAATCTGGGAGTACCATAGAAAATAACGAGATAATTGATTTTGCTTCCTCAGCACCAGATCCAGATGTTTTCCCATATTTAGATTTTCAACATTGTATTAATAAGGCTATTGATACGTATAAAAATGATTTGTTTGTATATGGAACGCCGAAAGGGTTACCATCTTTAATACCAGTTATTCAAAAACAACTAGCAAATTATCAAGTCTTTACAAAAGAAGAAAATATTTTTATAACGTCAGGTGTTCAGCAGGCACTTGCTATATTAACTTCCATACCATTTCCGAATGGAAATGAAACTGTATTAATTGAACAGCCAACATATCATCTATATATTGATTATCTAGAAATAAATAAAGTTCCTGTAATCGGTATTAGACGTACGAATGAAGGTATCGATTTGAATGAATTGGAGCAAATATTTCAAACTGGAAAAATAAAATTCTTCTATACGATACCGAGATATCATCATCCGCTTGGAACGTCTTATTCTAAAGATGAGAAAGAAAAAATCACACTATTGGCTAAGAAATACAATGTATTTATAGTGGAAGATGATTATTTAGCAGATTTAGAAACTGATTCAAAAGCAGATCCGTTATATAGCTTGGATAATTGTAGTCATGTCATATATTTGAAAAGTTATTCGAAGATTATTTTTCCAGGTTTACGGGTTGGAGTTGCGGTCATCCCACGATCCATTGCAAATGCTTTCTATACATACAAAAAAATACTAGATATTGATAGTCCGATGATTTCTCAAGCGGCTTTAGAAATTTATATAAAGAGTGGTATGTTTGAACGTCATAAAAGTAAAATTAATTCTTCCTACTACAATAGATCAATAAAACTAGCAGAAACATTAGAAAAAGTGCAAAATGAAAATTCATCATTATTTACATATAATAGACAAAACACACTTGGAATACACACTTGTTTAGAAATGCAGAAAAACATAGTTACAGAAACACTTATACAAAAATTAGGTGACATTCAAATAAGTGTCGATACTATTGATAAGAATTATATGAGGGATTTTCCTAAAGAAAAACTATTAAAATTAAATGTTTCGAATGTAAAAGAAGATAAGATTGAAGAAGGTATTCGTAAAGTAATTGAGGAAATCAAGCAATCAAGACAGTTGGATTTTCAGTTTAGAAAGGAATAATTTGAATTAGGAGGTTTGTTGTGAGATTGTTTTACAATTAGTTACTCCAGATGGAGAAGCCTATATGAGGAAATATGATAGGAAGCATATACCAGAGGTTATAAAGCTGAATTATAAAAGTTGAATAAAATGAAACGATTACGGAGAAAAGTAGCAGTTGTGGCCGGAGCAACTATATATGTAACTGAATAACTATATGTTTTTTAAGAGCGCTCTTAGAAAAGAGTGCTCTTTTTCATTAATGTAAATATTTACTTAGCATCTTTTTAAAATGATTTTTATCATAATTTATATATTGCGTAGCTGTATTTCGTATTGGATCTCCGGCATAAAATCTTTCATACAATTCGTGTCTAGATCCTAATGGACTTCCAATGATATCCCAGGCCAACTTAAATAATTTTGTGCGTTGTTCGGCATCTATATTCGTTCCTTTAAAGTACTTTTTCAATAAATCAGCTATCGGACTTTGGAAGTCATTCGAGCTCGAAGGAAGTTGAATGAACCCACCTGCTCCAATTAATTGTAAAATTTCTATTGCACGGGGATAATATTTGGAACCAAGATTCCTTGCAGTTTCGATATATTTAAAATTCGGCAAATAAGTTTTCGTTTCATTTGTAGTACCTTCAACTTCTGCAGCAATTAAAAGTGCGCGAATTGTTTCGATTTGCATAATTAATTCCCCAAGCTTCTCTTGAACATGCAAATAAGTAGTAGCACCGATCGCTTCAGCAATTTCACAAGCAATTGCAGTTATAAATTCTAGCTTTACTACTAATCGTACAATTGCTTGGTGATAAGCTAAACTACTAGAAGCTACATCTGACTTTATTGCCCATAACGCTTCAGGGTTGTTATATAGTAAGACACGTTCCCATGGTACAAATACATTATCAAAGATTAATAGTGCATCCATTTCATCGTACTGTGAGCTAAGAGGGGAATCAACTGTAATTGAATGTGTATTCGCAAATGGTTCTCTACAAACCATATGTAATCCAGGGGAATTGGCTGCCACAATGAGAAAGTGAGCTAAATCTTTTTGCGTATCAGTCAGTTTTGCTAATGGATAGATTAATAAATCATTTGAATAAGGAGAAGCAGTACCAATCATTTTAGCACCACTTAAATAAATTCCATCAGAAGTTTTTTTCGTAACTCTTAGTAATCCTAAGTCGTTTGTATTCAACATTGATTCTGTAGATCGATTTATTTGTGGATCACGTTGAACTACGCTTAAGAATAAGTGATTATCTCTCGCTTCTTCATAATAAGATGTAATTTTATTTGGAAACTGTGCATCGAATTTTTTATAAAAATATTTTGATACGTACCAGCCAGTAAGTCTCGATCTTGCGTAATCAGATAGTCTACTCATTACACCGTCTGTAGCATAACTCCACGTTTCAAAAGCGGTTCTCCTCATTAATAATTCGTTATAGGAATTCGGAACTAAAAAGGCTGTATGAACAAATTCTTTCGTTTTTGGACTAACATATCCAACAGAATCTCTTCGTATTGGATCATCAAACAATGTAAATAAATTAGAAATGGTACTTAATGTTCCTGCAAAATGTTTGTCTGTAGTTACATCTACTTTTTGACCATAGAGCCAAACGTTACGACCATCTTGTAAGCTCTTTATATAGTAATCTTTCAAATTTTGCATATTTCCTCCTTCTAAAGACTATTCATATATTTGGACATCTTTTAATGGTGGGGAATATACGTGGAAAGTTATTACTGCTGAATCTGTAGCATTATACATTTTATGCACAGTATCTTTTTTTACTGTGAAAATATTTCCCTCTGTAAACTCTTCAATCCGCTCGCTATTATTTTCGTACGTTATATTTTGTAACGTACCATTGACTATTAGTATACATCCTACAGATATTCCATGATCGTGCACAAAGGTCTTTGCTTTGCTGGGGAAATTTAATACTAAAATCTCTACAAATTCAGATTGATAGATAATGTTCCTTCCGTATTCAAGGTTAACTGGTGAAGTAATAAAAGGAGCTATTTTATGAAGTGAAATATTTAATGATTGAATAGTGTGTATTAAATTGAACGTATCGTAGTTACATAGGTTATTAAATGCCTTTCTTATGTTATGAATCAATTGCATGTACAACTTCCTCCTAAGCATTTGCAGTGAAAGAAAGTAATCTCCTATTATATCGTGTGTAGTCGATTACATAACATTGTATTGAATAAATTCAAAAAGGTGACTGGTTTTAATTGGGTAATATTTGCTCTAGACTACATGGTAATTAATTCCTTTTTTATGGTATGCTTGAACTATAGCCCGCTTTCTATTGGAAAGGTGATGAAATAAATGGCAGTTCTTTTAGTGGATAATCTATATCAAATGTCTATTGTTTTACTGATCTTATGTTCATTTTGTTTTTATAGATATTTAAAGAAAATAAAAAGGGAAAGAAAGCTTACAGGTTTTGAAATTACGATGTATATCGTGACGCAACTTGCGTATTTCATTTGGGCGGCAACGACTTTTCTTAAAATGTTATCAGAATAGTAATCTTAAAGTATTAGACGCTGAACAGAAAGGTACAGGAGCATTAAAGGTATAAACGTGGGCAAGGGTAATTTATCATCTATTAGGTAAATAAATTTAGTCGAAATCTAGATGGATAACAATATTACTTATAACATCTTTATAAAAAGAGAGGATATAAATGGAACAATATAAGTTAATTGTAAAAGGGCCTAAACAACTTGAGTGGGAAACAAATGAAATTAAGGACATACAGGACGATGAAATTATCGTTAAAACAATCGCAGGAGCGATAAGCATTGGGGCCGAGTTACCACAGTATAATGGATCCGATATTACGGAAACGAATCCTTCTTATCCAAGAAAAACTGGATATGAAAGTTATGGTGAAGTAATTCAAGTTGGTAATCAAGTAACACATGTAAACGTAGGTGATAAAGTAGTTTCTTTTTATGGACATGAAACGATAGGGATAGTTAAGGTACATAAAGTAATTCGAGTGCCTAGTTCTATACAACCTAAAGTTGCTTTATTATCCATTCTTTCATGTGATGCTGCTAAAGGAGTATTGAAACTAAACCCGCGACATGATGAAAAAGTACTTATAACTGGAATGGGAGTTATTGGTTTGTTCGCTTGTTATTTCTTAAAATACTATGTAGGCATTGAGCACGTGGATGTTGTTGAGCCTAATAAAAATAGAAGAGATTTTGCAAAGAAGTTTGGTCCGAAAAACATATATGATTCAGAAGAGAAAATAATAGAAACATATAATTATGGTTTCGAATGTTCTGCTACAAATAGTGGGTTCCATACTTTGCAAAAAGCTCTTAAAACTAATGGTAAAATATGTATACTATCTGATGGTAATATAGAAGAACTAACATTAACTGCTAACTTTTATCAGAAAGAATTGCAAATCATTGGATCAAGTGATGGATACGATTATCAAAAGCATGCAGATTGGTTTTTTGAAGAAATAGGAAAAACACCATTTATAGAAGAGATCTTTCAACATGAAATACATTATACTTCACTCATACAATGCTTTGATGAATTGAGTTTAGGGATAATTAAACCATTAAAAGTATATGTTTCATATGAATAACGAAAAAAATGAGCAAATATTTGTCACATACCTTACAAATGTTTCGTCACATTTATGATTACTAAATGAGGAGGAACATATATGAAAATATTTGTAGCAGGTGCAACGGGTGTAATAGGACGTTCTTTATTGCCAATGTTAATAAAAAATGGGCATACAGTTTTTGCGATGATCCGTAATACTTCGCAAGTAGAAGCAATGAAAAAGGTTGGTGCCATACCAGTAATAGCTGATGTATTTAATAGAAAGGCTGTATTTTCTGTATTAGAAGAAACAAATCCCGATGTAGTTATTCATCAATTAACGTCATTATCTTCATGGGATTTTGAGGATAATGCAAAAATTAGAACAAAAGGCACTCGTAACCTTGTCGATGCAGCTAAAAATGTAGGGGTACAGAAAATAATCGCTCAAAGTATTTCATGGGCGTATGAACCAGGGGATACATTTGCGACTGAAAAAGATTCACTACATATTACTGCTTCCATGCCTCGACAAGTCACTGTTAATGGCATATTGAAATTAGAAGAAGCTGTTACTGAGTTACCTGAATCGGTAATACTTCGTTATGGCACATTATACGGACCAGGAACATGGTATGCGGAAAACGGATTAATAGCAAATCAAGTTCGTAATAATGAGATTATTGCATCAGATGGGATAATCTCGTTTATACATGTCGAAGATGCTGCAAGAGCTACTATGCTAGCCCTTAATTGGCCTTCAGGAATCTTAAATATTGTAGATAATTATCCAGCAACTAGTAAAGAATGGTTACCAATATATGCAGCAGCGATAGGGGCACCTAAGCCTAAAGTTCAAGATGGGAAAGATAGTTGGGAAAGAGGAGCTTCCAATAATAAGGCGCGTAAAGAGTATGGTTGGATACCTTTATTTCCATCATGGTCTGAAGGGTTTAACAACTTAATAGGTAAGTAAAACACAACTTTAATGGGAATGATAGTAAAATACACCATTAAAGGATTGGGTTATTATGAATATAATTTTGGAAAGTATTATATTAACTTTTACTGGAATAATTGTTTTGAAAATGACAGGTAGTGCATCTGTCAGCCAAATGACAAGAGCTGAAATCATTATAGTTGTATCAATCGGCCGTATTATTGTGGAACCTGTATTAAGTAGAAAAGTAGTCCCATCTATATTTGCGGCTATCATATTTGCAAGCATACTACTTATCATTCATTTCTTTGAATTGAAATCAAGGAAGGTGGAACAATTTCTAAATGGAAGTAGCATTATAATTGTTGAAAACGGAGAGATTGTAAAAGAGAATTTGATGCAGGCAAAAATGTCGGAGCAACAACTATATATGCAATTAAGAGAAAAAGGAATCCATGATGTAAAGAGTTTACAGCAAGTTACAGCGGAACCGAATGGTCGTATTGGTTATCAATTAATAAAAGAAGCACAACCAATAACTTTAGAAATGTTAGAAAAAGTATTAGATCGGTACAATATAAAAAGATAATTTCTCGTGAGAAAAAGCCAATACTATAACGGAAGTATTGGCTTTTTTATTTTTCTACAAATGTAAGGATTAATAAAATAGGGTGGATTTTAAACCAATCATTATAATAGATATAGGCTTATAATTGTGCTATATTCAATGGACTTATAGTGAATGTGGTAAAAAATTAATTTGGCATAGGTAGACGCAGCGTTAAAATTTATAAGTTTTTAATGTGATACTAAAAATGGATTGAAAATAAGGAGATAGATACATAATGGAATTTTGGGAATCAAGTTTTATCGAAAAACAAACGATGTGGGGATTTGAATCTACAGAATCTGCAATTTTGACAAAAGATTTTTTTCTTGAAAAGAACGTTAAAGACATATTAATTCCGGGTATTGGATATGGAAGAAATGCAAAGGTTTTTATCGATAATGGTATAAATGTAACAGGTATTGAAATTTCAAAAACAGCCATTGATTTAGCAAAGCAAAATGGACTAGAAGATATTAGTATCTATCACGGTTCGGTAAATGAGATGCCTTTTAATAACAAACTGTATGATGGGATATTTAGTCATGCACTTCTTCATTTGTTGAATGAACAGGAAAGAGAGAAATTTATTGAAGATTGTTATAATCAGTTAAAACCAGGCGGATATATGGTTTTTACAACTGTTTCTCAAAAAGCCCCAATGTACGGAAAAGGAAAACAGCTGGAGCAAGACTATTATGAAATAATGGAAGGCGTAAAAATGTTCTTCTATGATTCTGAATCTATAAAACGAGATTTTAATCAATATGGATTAGTACAAGTTTCGGAAATTGATGAACCAAATAAGAACGTGGTAAATAAACCTTCAATCAATTTTTTTACGATAAAATGTAAGAGAGAACTATAATTAAAAGTTATTAAGAATGATTAAAGATGTTTATATATTGATTATGCACAAATAAAAAGGACAAGCATATAATAGAAGTACCTATTAACTTTAAGTAACCTTAACTTTCTTTAATAGGATATCTCAAAATCCCCAAAAAGAGCACTTGCGGAAACAAGTGCTCTTTTATTTTTTGTTTCATAAATATTTATAGTTGCAAATTTCGTGCAATAAAAATAAATCTGAGAGAAATAATCATATCTTTATTATACGATTATTTTTGAACTACAAACGTTATAGCATTTGTTTTTAATTGAATGTGTCTTTCATTACGAACTATATTATAAGCTAATTCTTTTATTTCAACTTTTACTTCTTTCCATCCTTTATAAATGCTTTTTAATAGACGTATTATTTCTTCGGTTGGGAGATTAATTTCAATTAAAGCTTCTAATTCTTCATTCGTTTTTAAATCAATTTCTTGTATGTTAGAGTTAATAATCAAACAATTAATACCGCCGTTTTTTGTCCCTTTTTTCATAGAATGAAGCACGTTTTTAAAATCTTCTTCTGATTTGACATGTTCTAAACTTGATACTGCAACGATATAATCATAAGCGTTAGAGTCAATATGATAGTTTTCAATTGCTGCTTCTTCTGTTTTTATAACCTCGAATACATCATGTTCTTTGCTATAAATTTGTAGTTTTGTTAAAGCGGAATTAAGTAAATCAACACATGTAACAGTGCCGCTAGTATTTTTTATTTTTTTTGCAATTGGAATGCTATTTCTCCCAACGCCAGAGCCAAGATCAAGTACTTGCAAATTGTTTTGTCCTTCAAAGTGATCCATCAAGTCCATAACTGTTTTAACCGGTTTGTACAGCCAAGAGCCAATTTCAAATAGTTTATATTGTTCATAGCAAAGGTCGTGATATTTCTTTTCTTCTTGTCTTATGTAATCGATACGGTTCACATTGTTTCAGCTCCAATATTTTTATTACAAAATGAATAGGTGGGACAGCCTTTAACATTTGTTTGAATTCGAAAAATACCACCAGCATGTGGATACTCTTTTAATTCGTCATCCGTCATTCTTGTTCTGGCTGTTGTAACATATAAATCAGTTAAGTTAGGCCCACCAAATGTACATGATGTTACATATAACGCAGGAATTGGAATACTTAATATTTGTTCTCCAGTAGAGGGATTCCATCTAGTTATTTTTGAACCTCCCCAATGTGCAATCCATAAACAACCTTCTTCGTCAATTGTCATACCATCAGGTAGACCATCATTTTCAGAGAAAATGATTACATCACTTGGATTATGAATTTCTCCAGTACGTATATTATATTGATAGCGAACCACTTTTTTAGTAGGTGTATCTATAAAGTAAAGGTATGTATGATCAGGTGACCAAGCAATTCCGTTTGAAGTATTTACATGTGAAACTTTTTTCTCTACACTCAAATTATTATGTAAACAATATAAGGAACCTGCAGCATTCATACCGTATGTATCTGTAGAACCTGCCCAGAAACGACCAGCTGGATCACATTTTCCATCATTGAAACGATTTTCTATTAAATGTGGTTCAGGGTCAAAAATATGTGTCAGTTTTTCGGTATTTACATTAATAGAATAAAAGCCTTTTTCCATAGCTAAGAGTAGTACATCCTCTAAATATGGAACAACACAGCCAATTTGTTGATTGAGAGCAATTACTCGGTTCGTATTAGCGGTAGGATTGTATATGCATAATTTTCTCTCCATAATATCAACCCAATATAAAAGTTGCTTTTTTCCATCCCAACATGGTCCTTCAGCTAAACTTGCTTTAGCATCTAAAACTAATTCTATATTACTGAACAAGATGTTCACCTCGCGTTATAAGATATTAATATAATTCGATAAGAATAGAGGTAAACCTTTTAGTCAAAGGATATTAAAATTTATACTGTAGAAAAATGACCTTCTCACAAGTGATTAAAAAAGTGTATAAACAAGGAGAGGAAAATGCATATGATGTTTTATGAGATTGTTTGCTTTTCTTGTAAGAATATATTTCGTGTTTACGAAGGCAGTGAAAAATATAAGCGATTTAAAGAGAAACCAAACGGGGTATATTGTTGTGATGAGTGTAGTCATAAAATTCAATTAGAAGCGATAAAGAATTTTTTTAGGTAATTAAACTAAAATTCCGGAAATCATAACTTAATTTTTATTTTAGAAGATTTTTTAAGAATAATGTCTAAATATAGAATGTAAATAAAGATGAAGTATACACAAAACAATTCGTTTAATCGATAAGTATATATTATGAAAATTGAGTTAGAAATAAAAACGGCAAGCTAGAATTCGCTTGCCGTTTTTTTATAGTTTTGTATGTATTTGTATACCTTTTGCTTTTGCTTTTTCGTTCTTTACGCGTACAATTAAATTATAAGATCCAGATTTTGGTGCTTCAAAAGAAAGTAAACCTTCTTTTTGAGAAGTGACTTCTTCTTCGTAAATGACCTTATCGTCTTTAGTGATTTGTAATAAAATTGTACCCTCTTCAACGGTTGCATCAAAAGGAAATTGTACATTTCCTTGTTCAGTTTTGATCGTTTGTACATCGTAATACCCTTTCAGGGAGCCAATGTTTAAAGTTGTTTCGCCGTTTTTTTGAACCTTGGTGACTTTTACTGCTGTATTACCACATGCGCTTAATAATACAACAAGAGTTAGAATGAGAAATAAACGTAGTAATTTCATAGTGATCCCCTTTTTATCATTATAAAATTTTTCCAATGCGTAAATTAGTTTATCATTTTTTTATAAACAAATATATACATTAAAACTAAAAGTTGTTATTTAGTGATAATCTCTTATATACCATTTGGTTTCTATTAGTCTAAGAAACTTCAGTACATGTTGAATATTCGATTAATAAAATGTTATAGGAGTTAAATATTTTATCTTACTATTAGATTACTTGAATAAAAAGAAAACACCGAAAGTATATATAAAAGCAGGTACTTTCGGTGTTTTCTTTTTTACTATCGTGAATACATTTTCGGACATTCATCACCACTTGGCTCATAAAAACAATGGCTTTTAAACTGTCCTACAAATGGCTGATTATACCATTCAGGTGGACAAGCTCCGACTGGACGGAAATACCAAAGAGCCCATCGTGCAGGCCAGCGCCATTGACCTTGTAAAACTTTTCGTGCGATTTCTTTTTCTGATTCACGAGCGCGTTGATAAAAATATCCATATTGTACTGCTTCAAATCCGCCGGGGCTTTGATATACAGCGTCTCGTACGGTACGGAGTTGTTTAAAATCTAAGCAATCACAAAATACACGGTTTACTACAACGCATCCAACTAACTCCTCACCTTGGCGACCTTCGCCTTCAGCTTCAGCACGAATTAATCGAGCTAGTAAATCAACATCACTTTCGTTGTATGGAATAAGGGGCATAGTGATACCACCTTTCTGTTATAGTAAAGAGTGTATGTTATAAAACAATCTGCGTGCTTTTTTACATAAAAATAACATTTAATTTTAAGAGGAGCTTGTATAAAAAGAGCTAATTAGTAATAGTAGATAAATATAAAAGGGAGAGGTATTATGTATCGAATTCATAAAGACCATATTATTTACTCAATGTCACCAGAAAATAAGCCTTGTATGGAAGTGGAAATTGGGAGCAGTCTTGTATTTGAAACATATGATTGCTTTGAAAATCAAATCGATTCTGAAGATGTTGTGTTTCAAGAATTAGATTGGAACCGAATTAATCCGGCCACTGGACCTGTATATGTTAAAGGAGCAGAACCTGGCGATATATTAGCCGTAACGATTGAAAAGATTAAAATTGCAGAGCAGGGCGTTTTGACTACAGGTGCAAACCTTGGTGTAATAGGTGATGAGTTAAATGAAAATACAGTGAAAATTGTCCCAATACATAATGAACATGTTTTGTTTTCAAGTGAACTACAAATCCCGATTAATCCAATGATTGGGGTAATTGGTACTGCACCGAAAGAAGAGAGCATTTCATGTGGCACACCGCATGATCACGGCGGGAATATGGACTGTAAAGAGATTAAAGAAGGAACAACATTACTACTACCAGTTAATGTCTCAGGAGCACTATTAGCGTTAGGTGATTTACACGCAGCGATGGGTGATGGTGAAATTGGTGTTAGTGGTGTAGAGGTTGCTGGTGAGGTAACGGTAACAGTTCAAATTATAAAAGAAAAGAAATGGCCGTTACCAATGGCTATTCAAAAAGGAAAAATGATGACGATTGCTTCAGAGAAATTGTTAGATGATGCAGCAAGTCGTGCTGTACATAATATGGTAACATTTTTACATGAAGAATTAGCAGTGTCTAAAGCTGATGCAACTCTTTTATTATCGGCAGCAGGTAATTTAAAAGTTTGCCAAGTTGTGGATCCGTTGAAAACGGCGCGTATGGAATTAGGGATGGATTATGTGGAGAAACTAGGATTTACTTTTAGTAAATTTCATATTAAATAGATAAGGGACGAAAAAGGATACTTTTGTATAAAAGCATCCTTTTTTTAATTTACGGATTTTGTGAAAAGAGGTAGTATTTATTTTATATAAGTATATTTGAGATTGTGGATTAAAAAGGAGTTCAATAATGGTCAAAATTATGATTGTAGAAGACGATATGAAAATTGCAGAACTATTATCAACATATGTTGCGAAATATGGTTATCAAGGAGTTATTGTATCGGACTTTCAAAATGTATTAGACATTTTTTTAGATGAACAACCAGAGTTAGTTTTATTAGATATTAATTTACCGAGTTTTGATGGTTACTTTTGGTGTCGTCAAATTCGTGGTGTTTCTACATGTCCGATACTATTCATTTCGGCTCGTGAAGGTACGATGGATCAAGTTATGGCGTTAGAAAACGGTGGCGATGATTTTATTCCGAAGCCTTTTCATTATGAAGTTGTAGTGGCGAAAATTCGTAGTCATTTAAGACGTGCATATGGAGATTATGCACCGAAACTAGAAGAGCGAATGATTGAGCAACAAGGCCTTTGTTTATATCCTGAAAGACTTGTATTGAAACTTAGAAACGAAGAGATTGATATAACGAGAAACGAAGCTATTTTATTAGAGACATTAATGAAAAATTATCCGCGTGTTGTGAGTAGGGAAGTGTTGTTAAATAAATTATGGGATAGCGAATCTTATGTTGATGATAATACATTAAGTGTAAATACAACACGTGTGCGTAAAAAGTTACAAACGTTACATATAGAAGGTGCGATTGAAACGATTCGTAGTGTTGGATATAGATTGCATATTACTTGGGATACTGGTATAGAAAAATGATAAGGTTGTTTATACGTGATCATATACCACTTATTTGCTTTACTATAATTCAACTACTAGCTATATTTCTCGTATATTGGTTTGATGGGCATAATCATATTACAACGGCGTTATATGCAATGTTTCTAGGTGTTTTCTTTATGGGAAGTTATTTAGTGTTTCGTTATTTTACACATCGTTCTTTTTATGAGCGCTTAGCAAACCCGATGCAATCTTTGGATGAATCTGTTCAAAAATCTGATTTTGCAGCTGTATCGGCTGCTCTTCAAGAACTACTTGAGGTGCAATATCGACATTATCAAAATCAGCTGCAAATGCAAGAGAGAAAAAATAATGACCATTTAACCTTTATGAATCAGTGGATTCATCAAATGAAAACACCTTTATCTGTAATAGAATTAATTACACAGGATGAAGTAGATTCACGTTTTGAAAGTATAAATGAGGAAACTGATCGATTAAAAAAGGGATTAGAAATGGCTCTGTATGTCGCACGTTTAGAAGCATTTACACAAGATTTTTATGTAGAAAGAGTACAACTATATAAAATAGTGAATGATTCGGTACATGAGCATAAACGGTTCTTTATCCGGAATTTTGTATATCCAGAGCTTGAAATTGATAAGGACATTACAGTAGAAAGTGATGCGAAATGGTTACAATTTTTAATTGGACAAATACTATCGAATGCGATTAAATATTCATCTGGTAGTAGAGAGAAGATTAAAGTGAAAGCTTGTAAGGAAGGTAATAATGTTATACTTGAAATTGCTGATAATGGTGTAGGAATACCGAAGCAAGATTTACCAAGAGTGTTTAAACCTTTCTTTACAGGAGAAAATGGTAGAGATTTTAAAGAATCAACTGGAATGGGGCTATATCTCGTACATGAAATTACGAAGCAATTAGGACATAGTGTAGAAATCCATTCAGAAGTTGGTAAAGGTACCGTTGTACGTATTAAATTTTAAATGTGTAAAAATGACTCAGGCTAAAGAACTTTTGAAATAAGTTTTTTAGCCTTACTTTATATGGATTAAATAAAATGATATAAAAGACTGGTATGATCCTAATAAAAGGTCGTGTAAGTATGTGTAATGACACAATAATAAATAAGGCTGTTAAATGAGAGGTTTTTAATAATTTATTAATATTTAAATAGTTTTTTGTAAGAAAAAAGCTCGCCCTTTGAAAGAGCTAGCTTCATGAATTTTAATTAAGTAAACAAACTTAATAATTTATATCCAATTAATCCTAAAATAGTGATAGGAACCATCATTAAGAAAGAAGAAATTCGATTAGCATTAGAGCGTTCTAATACAAGAATCAAGATAATCCCGACTATGACTTCGGTATATCCAACAGGTAACATGTGACTATAGTCTTCAAAATTTAAAAGAATGTGAAGTCCATCCGTTACAAAAACGCCACTAATAAGCGCGCTTCCGAATTTATGAAGTGGATCCGTAGTATCTTTCCATAGAAAACCTGCAACTCCAAAGATAGTTCCTCCTATACATGCACATACAATCCATACGGATATAAAATAAATAGAGTGAGCTACATTTTTAATAACTATTGCATAACCATAGTAGCCTAATACCATACCGAGTAGTGCAAGGATACCAGAAAGTATAGCTGTACGCTTAGAATAACTAAAGCTAGCCACAAAAAAGGATGGAACTAACCAAACGCTTCCTAGATTAGCTAATGAATTCCAATGTCCAGGAAGTATACCTTGCCCCAATTTAGTTAGTATACCAACAATTATCCCTACTATAATCGGGACGAGAAAAATCCTTAAAAACATATTTAACTTTGTGATTTTTAATGTCCTGTCCATAAATTCAATCCTTACATTAATATTTTCTGTAAAGATATAATAGCTTATTACAAGGGAATAATCAATAAAAATTTATCGAAAAACAATAAGTTATTATTGGATAATGAATAACATTTTGTTTTTATACAAAATTTATCCCGCTTTAATGGGCAGTAAGACCCCCACCTCAAAATTCAGCGAAAGCAAAGAAATTAGGTGGGGGTCGGGCTGCCCATTAAAGTCCGATTGGTTCAACTAATAATCAGTGGGGATGAAGAAAACCCCCACTGATTAAAGTTTCACTTTATATAATAGAGAGTGCTTAGAAGTTTACTACTGGGGAAATCTAAAGGACGTATTACAATCAATGTAACTTGTGCTTATTCAACATGAAGTTAAGGAATGATAAATAAACCTAAAAGAAAGCAATCTTTTTAACAGCACATATAATTGCATTTACTCATACAGTACTAGTATGGTACAATATGGTTATTAACGACGGAAAGGAATGATGGGTGGACGATGATTAACTAATCTTATTTTTAAATGTTGAAATTCAATAAATTTCAATTTCTAAAAAATAGGATTAGTCTGCCCAATTTCCATACAACGGTATTGCTATTTATATTGCGCAATAGCTTATTTGGGTATAAATAATGTAATGACTAATCCTGCCAAATTTATTTGGGAGGATTTTTTATTCTCCCTTAATGAAAGGGATCGGTATTTATGAAAGAACTATTAAAATTAAATGATGTTTATGTTGAAATAAAAGAAAATATGTTGTTAGAGAAAATGAATGTGACAGTAAAACAAGGGGATGTTATCGGATTAATCGGTAAAAATGGTGCTGGTAAATCAACGTTACTTCAATTAATAAATGGGAAGATTGAACCTTCAAAAGGTACTGTTGAATGGATGCAAATGAATATGACAACAGCATATGTTGAGCAAGAAATAGAATCTTTTATTAGTAATGATGTAATTGCAAAAGAAGCAGAACTTCTTGCGAAATGGGGCGTGCCAACGAACGATTTTCATACTTTAAGTGGTGGTGAAAAGCTGAAAATTCGATTAGCAAAAGGATTTGCTGAAAATCCTAATGTCTTAATATTAGACGAACCGACAAATCATTTAGATGAGATCAGTACGGGATTTCTCATTAAACAAATAAAAAACATGAAAGGTACAGTTATCGTTGTATCGCATGATCGATATTTTTTAGATGTTGTCGCAACAAAAATATGGTCAATTGAGGACAAAAAATTAATTGAGCATAGTGGTAATTATACGAGCTACATGAAAGCACGTGAGAAAAAAAGAAAGTCGCAGCAGCGTGAATATGAAAAGCAGCAAAAAAAGATAGAACAAGTAGAAACACATATAAAAGAATTGAGTTCATGGTCACAAAAGGCACACGCGCAGTCTACAAAACAAGAAGGTGTGAAAGAATTCTATCGTGTAAAAGCGAAGCGAATGGATGCACAAGTGAAGTCAAAACGAAAACGACTTGAAAAAGAGCTGGAGAAAGCGAAAGTAGAACGTGTGAAAGAAGAGTATTCAGTTGAGTTTTCTATTCAAGCGAACAAAAAAGTAGGAAAACGTTTTTTAGAAGTGAAGCAATTAAAAAAAGACTTTCATGGGAAAGTATTATTTGAAAACGTTAATTTTACAATTCAGCACGGTGAGAAAGTTGCGATTGTTGGACCAAACGGTAGTGGGAAAACAACATTACTGAAGATGATTATGGGAACGGAAACTGCTGAAGGAGAAATATGGATTTCACCATCTGCGAACATCGGCTATTTAACACAAGAAGTTTTTGATTTACCGCTTGATAAAACACCAGAAAATTTATTTTTTAAAGAGACGTTTGAAGAAAGAGGAAAAGTCCAAAATTTAATGAAACATTTAGGGTTCCAAGCTTCTCAATGGAAAGAGCCGATTGAGCATATGAGTATGGGAGAAAGAGTAAAATGTAAGCTAATGGCTTATATTTTAGATGAAAAAGATGTACTCATTTTAGACGAACCGACGAATCACTTGGATCTACCTTCACGTGAACAACTTGAAAATACATTAGCTGAGTATAACGGAACATTAGTAATTGTATCTCACGATCGATATTTTCTGGAGAAAACAACTAACACAAAACTCGTGTTTTCAAACAATACGATACAAAAGCAGCTAGAAGAACCTACGAAAACAAGAGATGATATTGAAGAGCTACGTTTAACGTTAGAAACAGAGAGACAAGAAGTATTAGGGAAATTAAGCTTTTTAACTTCTAACGACAAAGAATATAAAGCACTGGATGAACGGTTTATGGAACTTACGAAGCAGATTAAGGAGCTTTAATGTAAGTAAGGGGGATTAACATGGATGAAGAGAGATTCACTAAGTTATTTAAAATAGATTGTGGAGATATATACCTACAAGAGTTTACGGTCAAAGATGCAGAGAGTATTTATAACATATCCAATCAACCGGAAATAGAAAAATTTTTACCGGACTGGAAATCGACGAAAGAACAAAGGGTTAATTGGGTTGTAAATTATGAAATACCAGAAAATAAAGCGTTTCTTCATGCAGTGAGAACTACGACTAACATAGATGATCACATATTAAGAATAGGAATATTTAAGAAAACCACAAATGAATTTATTGGATGGTGCTGCACAGGTATGAAAGAAGAACTCCCTTCACCAAACAGAGAGATAATGTATGCTATCTCAAATGAACATCAAATCATGGCTATGCTACAAAAGCGACTAAAGGTTTAATTGACTTTTTGTTTAAAGAAACAAATTTAAATGTCCTTAACGCAATTGCTTTAATTAACAATGTAGCATCAAATAAAGTTATTGAAAAATGTGGGTTTATTTATAAGAGCCAACAGAGGATAGAAAATCAAATATATAATCATTATATATTGAGAAGATCTGAGTGGATAAAAATATAACGTTGGGTAGTAAAAGACCGATAAAGCAATCGGTCTTTTCTCATTTATATAATAAAGGTTTCATATACTTTGTATTTCCTGCTACTATACAATTATTATAAGATAGTTATGCGTTAATTTCAGTTTAAAAAAAGTTTTATTATCAGTTTTTTTAGAAATCTTACAAGCGTGTAAGATAAATGAAAGGCGAATCAATATGAGCTGTAAGACAATTCATTTACACTCTGTTATGAGACGTGCAAATGAAGGGAGAATATACATGGAAATTTTACATGCAAAAAGTATTAGTAAAGTATATAAAGGGAAAGTACCTTATAAAGCATTAGTTGATATTGATTTATCAATTCAAGAAGGTGAATTTGTAGGGATTATGGGGCCATCTGGTAGTGGAAAAACAACGTTATTAAATATGGTATCTACTATTGATTCTCCATCATCGGGAGAAATTTTAATAAATGGCACAAATCCTTTCCAATTATCATCAGAAGATTTAGCGTTATTCCGCAGAAAACAATTAGGATTTGTTTTTCAATCATTTAATCTTCTTAGCACACTTACTGTAAAAGAAAACATCGTATTGCCGATGACTTTAGATGGTGTTTCCGTGCAAGAAATGAACAAGCGATTGGAAGAGATTGCAGAGAAGTTAAATATTACAGATATCTTGAATAAAAGAACATTTGAAATATCAGGGGGACAAGCTCAAAGAACAGCAATCGCTCGTGCGATCGTTCATAAGCCGCAATTATTACTTGCAGATGAACCAACAGGGAACTTGGACTCTAAATCTTCAAATGATGTAATGGAGATGCTTGATACTCTTAATAAAGAAGAAAAAGCAACGATGATGTTAGTTACACATGATCCGTATGCAGCGAGCTTTTGCAGCCGAGTAATCTTTATTAAAGATGGTCAACTATATAACGAAATTTATTGTGGTGAAAGCAGACAAGCCTTTTATCAAAAGATTATGGATGTTCTTTCTTTGTTAGGAGGGAAAAGGCATGACTTTTCGTCAGTTCGCATTTAATAATATTTTTCGTAATAAGCGTACATATGCTGCCCATTTTTTAAGTAGTACATTTTCTATTATGGTTTTCTTTACGTATGCTCTTTTATTATTTCATCCTGATTTACAAGGGGAATTAAAATCAACAAGTGCAACAATGAGTGCATATGGTACGATGGGATTTACAATTTCGCAAGGTTTGATTTTTGTATTTTCATTTTTCTTTATTTTATATTCAGTTAGTTCATTTTTAAAAACTCGTAAGAAAGAATTTGGCATATTAATGATGCAAGGTATGTCAATGAGACAGTTTAAGAAATTATTATTAATTGAAAATATGTTGATTGGACTTGGTTCAATTTGTATAGGGATTTTCATTGGACTCATATTTTCTAAACTAGTTTTATTGATAAGCGCAAGTGTATTAATGATTAATAATGGTTTGCCTTTTTATACACCAGTGAAGGCTGTATTATTAACAGTTATCACTTTTCTTTTCTTATTTTTCATTGTTTCACTATTTACATTTAAAATGGTAAAAATAACGGAACTTGTCGAACTTATTCGAGCAGAGGAAAAACCAAAACCTGAACCGAAATCTTCAATTTTATTATCACTGCTTTCTTTAATTAGTATAGGATATGGATATTTCTCAGTATTTCGCTTTATTTCAAGTTCCAGTTTTACTACACTTGGAATGGGTGTCTTACTAGTAATTATAGGAACGTACTTTTTATATACACAGTGTAGCGTTTATATATTACATCTTGCTAAAAGGAGAGAATCTTTCTTTTTAAAAAGAACAAATATATTAACGTTTTCTGAATTAATTTACCGTATGAAAGATAATGCAACGATGTTTTTTATTGTATCTATTATTTCAGCAGTTGCATTTACAGCTATTGGTACAACAGCTGCTATTGGTAATAGAAATTTAGTGTGGATGACAAACCCATATACATTTCTGTATGAAAGCTCTGAAAACAACAAATTGGTAGATAAACATCTCTCTATTATAAAAAAACATCTCTTGGATGCAAATATTCCGTATCGAATGGCTTCATCTTCAAGTAAATTTACAGAAAGTAACGTAAATGTATTGAAATTAAGTGAATATAACGAACTTACGAGAGCACTCGGGTACCAACATGAAACGATTGAAAAAGAAGATGAAATTTTACTAATCCCTGGGAGGGTGTCACAAAAGCAAGAATTTAAAAATGGTGACTATAAAAAAAATATTGAAGTCATTCAAGGAGATTGGACAAAGACATTTCGTGTGAAGAAAACTGTAGAGAATTTAGTTTTACCACATGATTCTAGTAGTATTTATATTGCTGTTCAAGATCATGTGTATGATGAAATTCCTCTGACGAGTAATCCAGAGGATGAAGATATTCAACATCGTACTTACGGATTTGTTGTAGATGATTGGATAAAAACGAAAGAGATTTCCAATCAATTAAAGAGTATATTCGATAAAGATCTTAGGGACAGAGATTTCTACTTTGAAGCTTTAACATTAAACTTGTTGGAGGCAAAGCAAAAGAATGGTTTATTACTTATGGCAAGTGTTTTAGTCGGAATCGTTTTCTTTACATTTGCTGCTAGTTTTATTTATTTTCGATTATATACTGATTTGAATCGTGATCAACAGCAGTATAAAATGATTTCGAAAATGGGGTTAAGTAAACGGGAGCTAAAGAAAGTTGTAACGAGACAGTTATTATTAATGTTCTTCTTACCGATTGCTGTTGCGGTGATTCATACTGTAGTAGCGTATACGGCACTGCAACAATTAGTTAGTTTTTCTATTTTAAATAGCTCGATTTTTATTTTAATTTCATTTATATGTATACAAGTTTTATATTTCTTTATTACTCGTTGGCGTTACCTACAAAAGCTTTATAAGACTATGGAGCAATAAAGGATATCAACTAATAAAATTACAGAAAAGCATGTAAAAAATGATATGAATTATGAAAGGAACCGTGATGAAAAGAACTTTAACTATTTTTATGTTAACTATAATACTTTTAATAAGCTTTAGTTCATGCTCTAAAAAGGATAAATCATTTCCTGCAAACGGTGTATTAATTATTGGAGATGAAAATAATATTTCACCAATTATTAATCGTTATCAGGAAATTACGAAAGAAAATGAAGTGTTTTCTGTGAAAAAAGGTGAAGTTGGAAATGGACATGTATTAATTTTAAATGAATCTACAGCACTAGCACTGATTAAAGAAAAAATTTTTCATAAACGAGGTAATGGCTCAAATTATATTTTAGATACGTTACCAAAATTCCCAAAAGAAGGATCACTATTGTTTACAAATGAAGACGAAAAGACTATGAAAAGTATTAAAATAGAAGGAAATGAGATTCCTGTTACATACGATAGTGACACTTGGATAGGAAACACTCGTAAATATCCAACGCAATCGTATGTGATTGTAGCAAAAAATAGCGTATATAAGGAAATAAAAGCAAATGAAACGAAAATGCACCTTCTTCAATTAAAGAAATCTCTAGGTGATGAAAGACCTAAAATGTCGACAGATAATACAATGGTTAATGAAAATGTCAAAGTAAAAAAGCTAATTAAAGGTTTGGAAGGAGAAGTATCTTTTCAATTTGTAACGATTGGCGAAAAACCTTAAAAAAGAGTTCGGAGTTGATAAAAATTTCATCAGCTTCGAACTCTTTTTAGTTTATAGACAAATCAATTATTATGCTTTACATTACTTCATTTAATCGAGTCTCGTTTGTTTCCTCAATCCCATTTGAATTTTGAACTGAATTATTTTGGGCTTCTTTTTCTTTACGAGCCTTTTGTAGCATTTCAAGGATGATCCATAAGGGAACACCTTTATCCTTTAACATCTTCCATAAATCTAATTCATTAAATTTATGCTCAGGCTGTTTCATTTCTTTTTCAGATAAACGAATATCAAACTTGATAGGATCATTTATTTTCTTACTTTCAAGTTTAGTAGAAGAGATAGTATTATGCTCAAGATTAGATGGAGTTATTTTAGTAGGTTGAGACAATGTATGAATATTTGATCCGATTTGCATGATTTTTCCTCCCTTTCAAGCAATGAGATTAGTTTTCTTATGGTTTTTAAATCTTTTTAACATGAGGAAACTATATCTAATTATAAATCTAAATAAATAGATTTACAAGTTGTATTGTAAAAAGTAAATATTTACTTGAATTAATATTTATCAACATTTGTATATGTTTTCTATATATACAACGTATATAAAATACTTTACATTATGTTTAAGTTATTAAATTATTCTGTTATTTTTTTGAAAAGAAAAATGTAAACGTTTTATTAGGGGGAGAAAGTATGGGGAAGTTATTTTTTAAAATATGTTTTTTTGTATTAGTGACCGTATGTTCATTCGCAGCGAAAATATCATACGCTGAAGAGAGGCAACAAAATAATTATCCTATCATATTGGTGAATGGATTTGCTGGATGGGGTAGAGAAGAAATGCTTGGCGTAAAATATTGGGGTGGTGTTCATGATATACAGGAAGATTTGAAACGAAATGGTTATACGGTACATACCGCAGCTGTTGGACCTGTTTCTAGTAACTGGGATCGTGCATGTGAATTGTATGCACAAATTAGCGGTGGGACAGTAGACTATGGTGCAGTCCATGCTGAGAAACATGGACATAATCGTTTTGGCAGAACTTATAGTGGTTTTGCGCCGAATTGGAGTGAAACAAATAAAGTTCATTTAGTTGGACATAGCATGGGTGGACAAACGATTAGAACATTAGTACAGCTATTAAAAGAAGGTAGTTTTGAAGAAAAGAATTATGTGAAAAATCACCCAGACACCAAAATATCACCACTATTTGAAGGCGGAAAATCATACGTTCATAGTGTTACAACATTAGCAACCCCTCACAACGGTACAACACTTGCGGATGGTAGTCTTCTACTGCCGTTCGTTAAAGATTTACTCATTACAGCTGCAAGCTTTGGAGGAAACAATAATTTATCATTATATGATTTTAAATTGGATCAATGGGGTATAAAGAAGAATGCTGGAGAGTCCTTTTTCCAATATAGTAATCGTATTCTAAATAGTTCACTTTGGAAAAATACAAAAGATATAAGTCAATGGGACTTAAGTACAGATGGTGCAAAGGAGTTAAATAATTGGGTAAAGACGCAACCAGATGTGTATTATTTATCCTATAGTGGACATGCATCACAAGCAGCACCTATAACAGGTTTACATTTGCCTCATATAACGATGAATAAAGTGTTGATGGGGAATGCATTTTTCTTAGGTTCTTATGCGAGATATGAAGAAAGCCGTCCGTTAGTTGATACTTCTTGGTGGCAAAATGATGGTGTAGTAAATACGAATTCTATGATTGCACCATCTTCTAATGTTGCTGTAAATAATAATGGGTCATTACAGATTGGAAAATGGAATCATATCGAAACGAAAGCGAATTGGGATCATCTCGATATGGTAGGATTAAGTGTTTCAGACTCATTAGGTTTTTCTAGCATTCAAGAGTTTTATAGAACAATTGCTGAAAAGCTATCACGTTTACCGAAATAGGTAATAATAAAGCGCTCTCGATGGAATTCGAGAGCGCTTTATATTATATTGAAAGAGGGATTTGGTAGAAAAATATGGGGGGATATTATGAAAATTCAAGTTGTATTATCAGGATACGGAACAGTAGGCAGAGAGTTTATAAAATTATTAAATGAAAAATATTCATATATATATGAAACATATGGGATTCAATTAGTTGTAAGTGGCGTATTAGGGAGAAATATTGCAATACATAATGAAGACGGCTTATCACTTCATCATTTATTGATGTATGGTGGCGGTACCGCTGCAATTGAAAAATATTTAGAGTATCATCCGAAGGAACGTGCAACAACTAGCATAAGTGGTACTGTATTGGTAGAATCAACAGTTACAAATCTTAAAGATGGAAATCCAGGGAAACAATATATGAAACAAGCGATTGAAAAACAGATGGATATAGTAGCAATTTCTAAAGGTGCGCTCGTTACAAACTGGAGAGAAATAAATGAAGCAGCAAAAGGCGCAAATATACGAATTCGATATAGCGGTGCAACAGCCGCTGCACTACCGACACTAGATATCGGACAATTTAGTTTAGCCGGTTGCAGTATTGAAAAAATAGAAGGAATATTAAATGGAACAACTAATTATATTCTTACGAAAATGTATGAGGAAGATATGACATTTGAAGAAGCACTGAAAGAAGCACAAAATAAAGGAATTGCTGAGACGAACCCTATATTAGATATAAGTGGTTCAGATAGTGCGTGTAAATTGTTACTTTTGACAAACAGCTTAATGGAAACAGAGAAAACACTTACTGATATACATATAAAAGGAATCGAGCACGTTACAAAACAGCAATTTAGAAATGCTAAGGAACAACATAAAATTATTAAATTAATAGCATCAGCATATAAGGATGAGGGTGGCAATGTCAATTTAAATGTTGAACCGTGCGAAATAGAAAAAGATCATCCGTTAGCAAAAGTAAATGGGACCGAAAAAGGAATTACGTTCTTTACAGATACGATGGGACAAGTTACTACAATTGGTGGGGCTTCTAATCCACGAGGCGCTGCAGCTGCAGCTTTAAAAGATGTAATTAACTTATATCGAAAAGATTTGTAAGACCGTACCGCCCTTTATAAAAAATACATATGTCGTGGACCTTTTGAGAATGAAATAAATATGCAAAAATGATTGCAGGGGGTAAGGAATTGTTTAAGGATTTTAAAGTTGTTAAAGATCGTCCCGTTTATATTCAGTTGAAAGATTATTTGAAGAAGATGATTATGAAAGGGCATTTGCTCGGGGATCAAAAAATCCCATCAACAAGGGAACTAAGTGAATTACTAAGTGTGAGTAGAAACACTGTACTCGCTGCTTATGCAGATTTAGAGCAAGAAGGACTCATTTATGCAGTTAAAGGAAAAGGGAACTTTGTTGCGAAGGTGGATATATCTAACACTTCGTCTGTTGAAATAGATTGGAAAAAGAAACTTAATACAGTGACCGCATTAGCGGATGAATTAGATTTAATGAAACATGGTGTTCGTTGGGAAAAGGGAATGATTGTTTTTAATAGTATAGCCCCGGATGAGAAGCTATTTGATGTTGAAAATTTCAAAAGAGCTTTTCTTACTCGTATGTCCATTGAAGGAGACATCGTATTGAACTACGGATATGCAAAGGGATATAGACCGTTAATGAATTATTTACTTCATTACATGGAAATGAAAGGTGTAGACATTTCGAATAAAGATATTCTAATTACAAATGGATTTACAGAAGGATTGGATATTGTACTCTCTTCTTTATCAAAAAAATCCGGGCGTGTCATTTGTGAGAATCCAACTCACCACGCTGCACTTAAGCTTTTCCGTTTACATGGACTTGAAGTTCATGGGATTGATATGCATGAGGATGGTATTGATACGAATGAAGTTGAAAAAAGTTTGCGTGAAAAAGATTTTGATTTTGCTTATTTAATTCCTTCTTATCATAATCCAACCGGTATTGTTACGAGTTCAGAGAAAAGAACGGAATTGATGAGGTTATTCTCAAAATACAAGGTTCCTATTATAGAGGACGGATTTAATGAAGAATTACGTTATTCAGGTTCACATTTAGCCCCATTATTAACTTTTGCTGGAGCTGGCAATAATGTGATTTATATTAGTAGCTTTTCAAAGGTACTTTTCCCTGGTTTACGTGTAGGCTGGATTATTGCAGATAAAGAGCTGATTCATTATTTAGAAAGCGTAAAAAGAGCAAGAACGATCCACACATCTACGTTAGATCAAGCTGTTCTGTTTCAATATTTACATGAGGGATACTTTGAGAAATATTTAAAAAAGGCAAGATCTGTTTATAAGAAAAAATATGAGTTAGCTGTCGGGGCATGTGACCAGTACATTCATTTCAAAAGAATGACTGGAGATGGTGGACTTCATTTATTTATAGAACTAGAAGAGCATATGAATGCCCGCACACTTTTACAAAAGTGTTATGAGAAAGGCGTTACGTTTTCACCTGGAGATGTTTTTTACTCTGATGGAGAAGGAGCGAACACTTTCCGATTAGGTTTTTCGCGCTTGAAAGAAGAAGAAATAGTTCGGGGAATTAAAATAATTGGTGATACATTAAAAAATGAAATTTGGAGTTGAGAAAATGAAAATCGGTGTTATTATGGGCGGGGTATCGTCTGAAAAACAAGTTTCAATTATGACGGGGAATGAAATGATTGCTCATTTAGATAAAAATAAGTATGAAATAGTTCCAATTCCATTAAATGAAAAAATAGATTTAGTTGAAAAAGCGAAAGACATTGACTTTGCGTTGCTCGCATTACACGGAAAATACGGAGAAGATGGGACAGTTCAAGGAACACTGGAGAGTTTAGGGATTCCTTATAGCGGAAGTAATATGTTATCTAGCAGTATATGTATGGATAAAAATATTTCGAAAAAGATTTTACGTTATGAAGGTGTAGAAACACCAGATTGGATTGAACTTACAAAAATGGAGGATCTAAATCTTGATGAGTTAGATAAGTTAGGATTTCCATTAGTAGTAAAACCAAACTCTGGCGGATCGAGTGTCGGAGTGAAAATCGTTTATAATAAAAATGAATTGATCTCAATGCTAGAAACTGTATTCGAATGGGATTCTGAAGTAGTAATTGAAAAGTATATAAAAGGTGATGAAATTACATGTTCAATTCTGGATGGAAAACAGTTACCTATAGTTTCAATTCGACATGCAGCCGAGTTCTTTGACTACAATGCAAAATATGATGATACTAGTACAGTTGAGGAAGTTATCGAACTTCCAGCAGAAATTAAGGAACGTGTAAATAAAGCGTCACTTGCTTGTTATAAAGCATTAAAATGTAGTGTTTATGCAAGAGTTGATATGATGGTGAAGGACGGAATTCCATATGTAATGGAAATTAATACATTACCAGGGATGACACAATCAAGTTTATTGCCAAAAAGTGCAGAAGCAGCGGGGATTAGTTATAGCAAACTATTAGATATGATTATTGAAACATCATTAAAAGTTAGAAAAGAAGAAGGGTTTTAAGGGAATTATATAACGAATTTTTTTGACAGTTTCACGAAGTATGCTATGATGAATACATTATAAAAACAAAATATTTATCCACTAGGGGGGCCTTTTATAGGCTGAGATCAAATGTGATTTTGAGACTCTTAGTACCTGATCTGGTTAATGCCAGCGTAGGGAAGTGGGAAAGACGTTGCTATTTAATGAGTAAATAAATACTGTCGATTTCACTTTCTTTACGCCTGTAAAGAAAGTTTTTTTATTTTACAGCTTTAATAATTGTGGATAAATACTTATATTTTATATATTATTGGAGGGATTTAAATGAATTTTTCACAATCATTACGTAAAGAAGTAGATTCAATTTGGGAAGCGAGTTTTAACCATCCTTTTGTAAAAAAACTTGGTGAAGGAACGTTAGATTTAGCTAGTTTTCGTTATTATGTGCTTCAAGATTCATATTATTTGAGTCATTTTGCTAGAGTACAAACTTTAGGAGCTGCAAAAGCTCTTGAATTAGAGACGACAGCTCGTATGGCACATCATGCTCAAAATACATATGAAGCAGAGTTATCTTTACATGAGAATTTTGCTAAAAAACTAGGGATAACGAAAGAAGAAAAAGATAATTTTATTCCTGCGCCAACTGCATATGCGTATACTTCACATATGTATCGTGCTGCGTATGAAGGGCATTTAGGAGATATCATTGCAGCAATTTTACCTTGCTATTGGTTGTATTATGAAATTGGCGAACGCTTAAAAGAGTGCCAGCCGGAAGAGCCAATTTATAACGAATGGATTTCTGCTTATGGATCTGATTGGTTCCGTACGCTAGTTGAAGAACAAATTACACGTTTAGATACTATCGCTGAAAAAGTAACAGAGGCAGACCGCAAACGTATGAAACAGCATTTTATTATTAGCAGTCAATATGAATATTCATTTTGGGAAATGGCTTATACATTAGAAAAGTGGCCAGTGGATACAGACGTAAAAGACGTAATTGGATAAAGAATAGAAGTAATGTTATAGCTAGGTATGGATCATACCTAGCTATATATTTTTTCTTGTCAAATTTGCGTAAAGTCATTAGTGCTACGGATATGGCGAAATAGAATATCGATAATTTAGCTCATTTACTTGTCTACGCATTAACTGGATAAACTTCTGTCACATTTATTTTACAATCAAAGAACGTAAATGTTGGTGGTATGAAGTTAAATAAGAAAAGAAACCCGAGCTGTTAGCTGTAACGGAGTTGTTTTTTCTTTGCAGGAATTTCTAAATTATCATGGAGTGTTGTTAATACGATATGCAAATATGCATATCGTATTTTTTTTGAGCTCTTTATGTGTTAAAATCAGATATAGAGATATGGAAATATAAAGAAGCAAAAGCAGGAATATCCAATGAATTTTGAGAGGTGTTATATGTTTACAAATAAGAAATTAATTCGATTTGGTTTATCGTTATTTGTATTTTTAGGGATAATTAATTTTACAATCAGCTATTTCCAAACATATCTTGAAACAGCAGCAGATATTAAATGGATAATTCCAGAAATTTGGAAAACCATTTTGCTAGATGTTCCTCAAGGGATACTTGTTCTTTTAGGCGCAATTGCTTTATATGATTTCACAAAAGAGGCATCACAAAAAGACGCATCAATCTAAGTGTGTCTTTTTTCTATTAGGAATTTCATAGAGAGTTTTACTGGAGAAATAGAATGAAAAGCCCTAATTAGGGCTTTTTTTGTTGGAATTTCTTATCCGTCATAGAAACCGGTCACTTGGAGGTGTTATAGCGAAAGCCATTTACAGTACAGAAAAATCTAAGCAGCAGACGGAAATATATAGGATATGGCATCATAATTATTGAGAAATTAATTGAACTTAGTAAGTATGAAGATATGACGCTAGAATTCATATTTTTTAATTTTTATTTATCCCGCTATTTGCCGGGCAGTAAGCCCCCCACCTCAAAATTCAGCGGAAGCAAAGAAGTTAGGTAGGGGATGAACAAAACCCCACTGATTAAAGTTTCACTTTATAAAAATGAGCCCATAGTAAAAATAGGTATATGAACAAGGTGCATCATCTAGTGATAAGTCATACTTTGTTGGTGTACGTATTGAACTTAGTTTATAGCGCTATTTCTACTTAGATGTAACGAACAGGAATATAGGGAAGTATCGATGAGGTTGTATTTTATAAACGGAGGTTATGAAAATGAATCAGTTTCAACAAGAACTACAAGCGTTAAGCCTTAATGATTACCGGTCTGGAAATATTGTCTATTGGGACCAGCAAAACCAATATCCATATTACTATATTGAAGATGCTGCTCGTCGCTGTGGCGGTTGTGGTCGTTGTGGCGGTTGTGGTGGAGGTCGTTGTGGCGGCTTCCGTTGTGGTGGCTTCCGTTGTATTGGTTGCTTCGGTTGTTTTGGTTGCGGAGGCTGTGGCGGTTGTGGCGGCTGTGGTGGTTGCTCTAACTGTTTTGATGGTTTTACTGATACTACCGGTACTATTGTAACGTATGAATATTGATAACATCTATCTTGCTAGTTGCGGGCAGTAACATCCCCCAAAAAAATTCAGCGAGAGCAAAGAGAAGTTAGGTGGCGGACTGCCCATAAAAGCCCGATTGGTGAGAGCTGATTAAAGTTTCACTTTAGCAATTAAAAAACATTAGTTATATGTACGTGCCGACAAAGAATATAGCCATTATTAATGGATATATTCAATCATTCAAGTGAAAAAGTAACAATAAGATATATAGATGTAATCAAGATGTGATGGATAAAGCAATGACTAGATTTAAAATCTAATCATTGTTTTTTTCTTATGGTTTTATCATTAAATATCTGTCTAGTTTGGGCATTGCTTCCTTCTAGCTAATGATTTTATTACAACCGTGTAAGGTTAATGTAATGTTAATCGATAGTAAAATAAGTTGCTTAAGTGTATTTTAAATAAGATTAAAAAGTACTGTTTATCTACAAAATAATAGGGTAAATACTATGTAATTAGGAAGTGTATGAATATGGTTGAACTAAAATCTATTTTCCATTCGTATAAACTAAAGAGAAAAATAGCTAAAGATTTATACGGAAAAAGAGATGAATTATCACTGTTATTAAATGAATTTAATAATATGAAATGTACAGTAACATCTGAAAAGAAGAAAAATAATATATTATCTCGTTTGCAACTAATTTATCAAAATATGAAATCGGATAAGCAGTACCCTCTAGCAGTTGCTTTTGATAGTAAATTATTGGAGCGATTAGAAAAAGAATCTGTACATACTATTGAGGAGGGTGTAACATGTCTACATTTAATGTTAGATATGAATTATGAGAAGATAAAACAATATGGTTCGGGTACAAGTAGGTCATTCGTTCCATTATCGCAGTCTTCTATTTGTCTTGCTGATTGTATTTGTTTAACAGGAGTTGTAGTAGGTTTACTAGGAGCAATTTCATTTGGGGGATTACTGTTATCTATATGTTCAATTACATAAAGGTTGATATTTGTAAAAAGGGCACCGAATTAAGGTGTTCTTTTTTGGTTTTTTTGTAAAGTTATTGTAAATGATAAGTACAATGCATTAGGTGTAATGTATAATTCGAATGTATTGAAATACAAATATTATAGAGGTGTTATACATGATAATTACTTTGAATTTTTAAAAGAGTCGGTTTGATAATAGTTTATGTAGATAAATAGTTTTTACTTTTCTTTTAAATACTTGATTTAAATGGATTAGATTAATTAACTATTGTTCTAGCTTTTTGATAATCAAGAAAACTGAAGAAAGGAAGGAATCATTTTATGAAAAAATTAAGGCTGCTAACATTTGAAAATATAGTAGAACCCCTTTTAAATGAAAAGGTATCATTTATATACTTTCCTATTGAATGGCTGGACATCGTAGAGATACATTATAAGACATTTTTATTAACGAGTAAGTTGAAACGTTTGAATGAAAGATTGTATGATATGTTTTCGGATATATTGTTTATTCAGCATAACCCGTACGTATTAAATGAAAATACACCATGGATTGTATC
The DNA here is from genome assembly GCF_009183795.1 of Bacillus sp. B1-WWTP-T-0.5-Post-4. Classification (NCBI taxonomy): domain Bacteria; kingdom Bacillati; phylum Bacillota; class Bacilli; order Caryophanales; family Bacillaceae; genus Bacillus; species Bacillus sp. B1-WWTP-T-0.5-Post-4. The sequence goes on along the minus strand of NZ_WEIJ01000009.1, from coordinate 65,559 downwards.
GAAAGAACCTATTAGACAAGAGCAGCTCGATTATATTTTTCAAAGTTGGTATGAGATTATTCATGATTGGAAACCAAATAGATTAGTAGAACCACCAAAATATGAATGGCAATCCGATTTGATTTCTAATTTGCCAGTACTACATGATAATGAAACGTATTCTAAGTGGGTGCCCGCTTTAATCTCACATATTTTTTGTGAGCGTCCTATATATTTAGAAAATACAAATGAAGAAGAAATCTATTTTTCCCCTCTTAGATCACAAAATATTTGTGAGGCGATGTCTGGGCCGATAAAAGATGAAAAAACACAAGATTTTTTCTCCTATGTATATCGATTCGAATGCATAACCCGCGGTGGTGAGAACGCTCCATTATTAAATATTTCAATAGGAATTCGGAGATTTTATCAAGAATATAATCATCCAGATATTCCTTTACTTTTAAGACGAAAACGAGGCATGATATTGATTTCTACCTCAGAGTTTGCGTCAAATAATAAAAAAATACGGTTTGTAAAACTAAAAATACAACAAGCTACAACCGGCATGAAATGGATTAAGATATTTAGAAATTTAAAAGATGATTTTCAAATAGGGGGAGAGGTGGATTTAGACCATATTCTCCAATATCCGAAAGATTATATTGTAGGAGAAAATAAAAAGGTGTTATTTCCATACAATGAGAGAATTTATAAAGTTCAAGGTACTAAAATAGAACCGGGTATAACAGTAAAGGAAAGAGAGTATTTATTTAAAGAATTTCAGCGTAAATTCTCTTATTTCACAATACTTCCAGAATGTAAAAAGGTAGCAACAAATAACAAAAATGAATTATTTCCTTTATTTGCACCAAAAGGATTAGAGACATTAACATTAGAAGTTTGGTCTGAAAATATAGCGCTGGAAATAGAACAAGCATTACTTGATAGCAAAATTGTTTTGACTAAAGTTGGTGAAAATTCTTATGTATTGAATACAGATTTTCCGGTGTTATTAAAGATTGTGAGATACAATATTGAAAAGGTGTTACAAAATCCATATAAAATGCAATATTGCCAAAAATATAAAACAAATCTTGTAGATGATGTTAAGAAAGCTGTCTATGCTACCGCGGGTGAGCGCAGTGATGCGACATTAGCATTAATCGCAATGAAAAATTGTGATGGACGCGAAAAAATTGATCCAAAACAAATCATTAGAGAGGGATTTGCAAGAACAAACCGTATTTCAACATTTATTAATTTATTTATAGGACAAAATGTATCTCGTAAAACAATTGTAAATAGTGTTTTTAGTCTATTAGAACAAAAAGGATTTTTGAAGCGTAGTTGGAATAAGATAAATTTACCTTGTACATATGTTAGTTTATCAATTGAACGAATATCGAAATTCGATTTCTTACCTATTTTTTCAAAAATAAAAGGAAAAGAAATTTTATATAAATTATATGGGAGTACAGAGTGGCAAACGATTGATTACGTATTATTAAATATAAATAAACATAATGCATTTTTACCACAACCATCAAAGAGAAATGATATGGGGGCTCTTTTTAAACAATATGTTTTCGAAACATTAATGGAAATTGTACAATATGCAAAAGAACAAAATGAACAAGTTTACTTCATTGTAGATGCAAATTTGAGAAAATATTGGATAAAAGAGTTACAAAATAAAGAAATTAATATAGATATTTTACCTGATATTGTTCCAGAGGTCTTAAAGGTTCCAAATTTAAATATTATTAGAATAAATACAGGTTTTGATGTACCAAGTTACGGTGTAATAGAGCGGGATGATGCTCTAGATAGCATTGGCTTATATGCAGATCAAAAAGGGATGTATTATAGCACTGGTGAATATTCACTTAATTGTAGTGGGATTTTTCAGCGATATATACTTGAAATTTTACCATTGGGTGTAAAACCTGTAGAAAGGGATTATATCGCTAAAATGATACATTACATGTGCTGTAATTCTAGTATGCTTTCGAAAAAGAATGTACACATGACATATTCCGTACATATGGAAAAAGTAATGAAGACTTATATTACTGACATAGATGCAAGAGAGTTTAAAGAATTTGATGATGAATTGGATGTAGATGTAGTAAAGGTAGAAAAGAAAGATTCAATTACTCTACTTTAAATACTAGTAAACAAATCCTGCTCGTTATATCGATCAGGATTTGTCATTTTTTTATGTAAATAAGGATATCCTTTGTCAAGTATCTTTTCGTTTACATATTTACTTTATGTGCAGACAGGATTAATATGTTTTTTAGAAATACAAAAACTATATCATATGGAAAAACGATTTTTATTAATTGAAAAAATTTGAAAGGAATGGGGAATTGTGAAGAAATTAGATGTGCTCTTAATGCTACTGAGCGGCCTCTTTCCAATTGCAGGACTTACAAAGCAAATCCCTTTAGAACAATCTATATATATTGGAGGGCTTTTATTTTTTACTAGTTTCGGTAGTTATTTTGCTAAAAAGATGTATTCACGTATATGCAGTTGGATAGCGTATGCGCCATTTATAACACTACTGTTAGTTATTTGGCATCAAGATATTGCAACAAGCTCAATCATAGCAAATGCGAAAATTGCTGCATGTGTCGCGTTAATTCCATGTTTATTCCGTTTTCGTACATATGGACTTACTTTGGGCTTATTCTCATTATGGGCCGCTTTACTATGGGATATAAAAGAAGTACAGTCGTTAGTCATACTTGAACGCATAATGAGTTTAATGACAAGCCATTATGTATATATATTACTATTAATTGGAGGACTTGTAATAGGAGGATTACTTGCGATGTTCATTCACCGCAAAGAGAAAGATAATAATAAAGAAAATATAAATCTACTTGGACCAAAAAAGAAACGCAAAAGATTATCATTTAAGATTCGTCTTCCAAGATTACCGAAATTAAAGATGAAACTATTTAAGTTTGGTGGGAAAGAATCTAAAAGTAAAATGCCAGAAAAAATCCATGAGTATAAGTACGAAGAACCAGTTGCAACATATGAAATGACAGAGCAAATAGATCCATACAAAGAAAATGCAGTTCAAGGTCAAACAAGGATGGAACGCCGAAGAAATAGGTATAATGCATAATGAAGTTTAATAACCCCGTAATGACTTATCTTAATATTGATAAATCATTACGGTTTTTTTATGTAATGAAATGAAGGTTGCTATTGCGGAGGGGAATAGCATATTTTATAGATAGGAACTAAAATAAGGGGAGGATAAAATGCTTATCATTACATATATATCTGCTTGTATATTATTCTTAGTTAGCTTTTTACATGTATATTGGGCTTTCGGAGGTAATTGGGGGACAAATAGTGTTATTCCAACTAAATCAGGGGAAAAGGCGTTTACACCTCGCGCCGGAATGACATTGTTCATTGCATTATTATTAAGTATGGCAGCAATAATTTTGTTGCAACAAGCAAATATTGTTCATTTTGCAGTTCCTAATGTTATTATTCAAGTCGGTTCCTGGATTTGTATGATCGTCTTTTCTATTAGAGTAATTGGTGAATTTAACTATTTTGGTATCTTTAAACGACAAAAAGATACGCACTTTGCAAGAATGGATACCGGTTTATATATTCCACTTTGTGCATTTTTATCTTTATCTTTCTTATTAGCAATAATTTTGTGAGTGAATAATAGTAGTTTCCGTTCTCAAAATATATATAAACGTGAGAAATCTAAGAGTAAATAAAAAGGATGTAAGCGCCTTCTTGTCGAAAGGTAAATTATTATGAAAGGCGGTGACACTATGAAGTATGTAAAAGTTAGTATGAATGGTGGAAGTGAACATAAATTCTCAATGACTTTAGATCGGTTTGAAGAACTTATTACTACAGAGAATGGGATATTAGAAAATAAATTAGTATGTATTGAAAATGTAATGATTAATCCTACTAATATATCTTCTGTAGTTGAAAAAATTGGTGTACCGGCTAAGTTTATGGAAGCTTAAAATCGTTAGATAAAAAACATCCATTGAGGATGTTTTTTAATTTATAAATATGAAATTGTACAGTGAATATTTGAGTAGATTTTTTAGCAATGACTATGCATATATTAAGTACCTGAACATGGTGCTTAATACATGCACGAAATAATAAGTACAAGCATATATTATGTAGTAGGACAAGATCTTCGTGTCCTACTTAATACTCAAAACCTCTAATCACATAAGAGCAGCCAATTGCAGGGTGCTCTTATTTTTTTATGAAAATCTACTATGAGCCTTATTTTATAGTAGGATGCAATAATAAAGGTCTATTTTGAAATAGTGTTTTTTAGCCTTTAATTTTAAATTTATCTTTAACGTTAATAAATATTAAAAATAATATGATAGCAGAAATTAAGTTAGATAAGTAGAAATTTTGATGAAACAGTAGTTCAAAGATGACATCGAAAGTAACGAATAAGGCAATAGCAGGTAGTATGCAAATAAATATAAATCTCCAATTTTTTAAGTAATGTTTATAATTTGTAAGTACTTTATCCATAAATATAGCTCCTATATTTTTGTTTTTATATAATTATACATTTAGATACAAGGATTTTCAAAGTAAAAATATTTAGCAATTCAAAAATATAAGGAGAGCTTTTGTTGAAAATCCAGATTGCTGTAGTAATCTGGATTTGACTTTAAAGAACTATACTAAAATGATACACTATAATCTACGTTATTTTTGAAATGAATAGAGGGATTTGTGTGATAGATAAAATTAAAAATGCTGTAGAGGATATGTACGAAGATGAGGCTAAAGATTTACTTCAAAGTATTCTCATACAGTTAAACTTATTAGAAGAAAACTATAGTGAAGATACAATTAAAAATTTGATGGATATTCCGAAACAATTAACAAGTAATCCTACTTATAAAAGGAATGTAAAAGAAAGTACGCACGTACATATTGCTTTTGATGATTCAACGGCTGGTTGCTTAAAATATATGTTAAGTCAAGAAGAATTATTTGAAGAGAGTGTTGTTGCTTTTTCGGAATTCTTTTCAATTGGACCGATATATAGGTTGCATACGAATGAGGGGCAACTAGCAAGACAGAAGTGGTTAATAAATAACTTAACTGCATATGATAGTTATTTTGAAGAAGAATATTTATTAAGATTTATAGCAACTATAGAAGAACTACATACTATTCCTGTTGAAACGCCTATTACAATTTGGAGGGCTGATAATGCACATGAACATGTAGGTCTAAGTTTTGTAATAGCACAATTAAAGGATAAGAAAAACATTCGAATAATTAATACGTCTGAAGCAAGTAGAGAAATATTAAAACAAGAGTATGATATTCGTGGAACGGGAGAATTACCACCTGAAAGTTTAGCTCTATTCCAAAAAAGTTTTATAAAGTTACCTTATTTAACTGAAGAGAAGCGAATGAAGTTTGAACATGAGTGGGATAGATTATCGGAAAGCATAGAATGTTTAAGAGTGTGGAAAGAAAATGAAGTGCATTTTGTACAAGAAGATTATTTTGATCAATTTATAATTGAATGCGCGAAAAGTGTGGGTGCTGATCGAGAGTTCCTCAAAGCTCCTAGAGTAATTGGTGAAGCACTTGGTCTTGTTGAACAATTGGTTGGAGATACCTTCTTAGAATATCGCTTGAAACAATTAATTAAACAAGAAGTATTTGAATTTGAAGGTTCGTTAGATGAAATGCGTTTTTATAGTGTGAAGTTAAGGAAATAATAAACACATTCTATTTTTGAAAGGCTCGTATTTTTAATAATACGAGCTTTTTAAGTTGAATTTGGGCTATACATAAGCTTCCCAGAGAGGGCATATCACATATGAATGATAAAGGTAATGAATGAAAAGAAGGTGATTTGTTAATATGTATAACCAACAAAATTATCCATATGATCAAGCGATGTATTATAATCCACAAAACTACGGGTATGAACCTACAAATGAAGTGAGAGATATTGAACAAGAAGATTACAGACCAGATGATGCGGAGGATGCTCCAACGTCACCACCACCGTCACAAGCGCCATCGTTACCGTCTACATTTGCTTCTCCGGCACAACCAGGCAATATGAAATCATGGATGTGTAACTGTTTAGGAAGATGGGGCTATTTACGTTTACATCGTCCTGGGCCTTTTGGAAGAGATTTATGGTTCTTTCCGACTGAAGTGAGAAGAAACGGAGTATCAGGTTACACTTGGCAGGGTGGTCGTCGTCGTAAAGTAAGTTATCGCTATCAACAAATTAGTAATTTTATGTGCTTCGCATAAAGAGAAGTGGGAGAGTGAAACGATTTTACTTTCTCACTTTTTTATTTTTCAATATACGAAGTAAGATTTTGATTAAAAATTTACAATTTTCACGTTTTTATTAGAGTATAATGCATATGTTGGTTGGTTTTCAAAAACAAATGAGAGTGAGGGAATACAATGTCAATGAAAAACAAAGTTGGGTTAAGCATAGAGGATGGCATTAATTTAGCTTCAGCTCAATTTAAAGAAGATGCGTATGAAATTTATAAAGAATCGCGAAAAAAACAACCTATATTATTTGTAAACCAAGTTGAAATCGGTAAAGAATGGCTCATTACTAGATATGAAGATGCTCTGCCACTTTTAAAAGATAATCGTTTAAAAAAAGATTGGACAAATGTATTTTCTCAAGATACAAAGAACATGTATCTTTCCGTTGATAATAGTGACCACTTAACAACACATATGCTAAATTCAGATCCACCTAACCACAGTCGTTTACGATCTTTAGTTCAAAAAGCTTTTACACCGAAGATGATTGCACAATTAGACGGAAGAATTCAGAGAATAGCAGATGATTTGATAAGTAATATAGAGCGAAAAGGTACATTAAATCTTGTGGATGATTATTCATTTCCGTTACCAATTATTGTAATAAGTGAGATGCTCGGTATTCCAAAAGAAGATCAAGCGAAATTTAGAATTTGGTCTCATGCTGTTATTGCATCACCAGAAACACCTGAAGAAATAAAAGAGACCGAAAAACAACTATCTGAGTTTATTACATATCTTCAATATTTAGTTGATATTAAAAGAAAAGAGCCAAAAGAAGACTTGGTGAGTGCTTTAATACTTGCAGAGAGTGAAGGGCATAAACTTAGCGCTCGGGAACTATATTCAATGATAATGCTATTAATTGTCGCAGGACATGAGACGACAGTGAATTTAATTACAAATACGGTATTAGCACTTCTTGAAAATCCAAATCAATTACAGTTATTAAAAGATAATCCAAAACTAATTGATTCGGCTATTGAGGAGGGATTGCGTTATTATTCTCCAGTTGAGGTTACAACTGCAAGATGGGCAGCGGAACCTTTTCAAATTCACCATCAAACAATACAGAAAGGAGATATGGTTATTATTGCATTGGCTTCAGCGAACCGTGATGAAACAGTATTTGAAAATCCAGAAATATTTGATATTACACGGGAGAACAACCGTCACATTGCCTTTGGTCATGGTAGTCATTTCTGCTTAGGAGCTCCACTTGCGAGGTTAGAAGCAAAGATTGCTATTACTACTTTGTTTAATCGAATGCCTGAACTACAAATAAAAGGGAATCGTGAAGAAATTAAATGGCAAGGTAACTATTTAATGCGTTCTTTAGAGGAATTACCTTTAACTTTCTAGAATAGTTAAAAGGAGACATGCATACATCGAAAATGATTTACATAGAGTATGTATGTGTTATTTAAATTCGAAACGGAAGGGTGAAAACATCCCAATGATCAACTAATTCTATTTGTAAGAGATCTTCGTTAAAAAACGAAATATTCTTCTGAATAGGGTTAGTCTGTACATTTATAGAAAAGGGATGTATTTCGCTCTGCGAATATATAGTCTTTTTATATGATTTGTGCTGCCTCCTGTTCAGAACATGAAATAGGAGGCTTTTTTATGTCGACAAATGTAGTAACGAAACAAAACAATGGGGTATCACAAGTATTAAAAAATCGGTTTGTTCAAGGGATTTTAGCATCAGCATTATTTTTACAAATAGGAATATGGGTTCGAAACTTTGCGGTATTACTATATGTAATGGAAATGACAAAAGGTGATGCTTTTGCTATTTCGATGATTTCAGTTGCTGAATTCGCTCCAATTTTTATTTTTTCATTTATTGGCGGTACTTTTGCTGATAGGTGGAAGCCAAAGAAGACAATGATATGGTGTGAAACGTTAAGTTCCATTTCAGTATTCGCTGTATTAATTACGCTTATGTTTGGAACGTGGAAAATTGTGTTTTTTGTGACACTCATCTCTGCAATCCTTTCACAGTTTTCACAACCATCTGGAATGAAATTGTTTAAACAACATTTATCAACGGAACAAATTCAATTAGCAATGTCTATATATCAAACGATATTTGCAATATTTATGGTATTAGGACCAATACTAGGGACATTTATCTTTCATAGTTTTGGAATTTATATTTCAATCATCATAACAGGTATCTCGTTTTTACTTGCGGCAGTTGTATTGTTATTTCTTCCGAAAGATCTTGAAAACGACGTAGAAAAGAAGGATATCACTCTGTTGCAAGAGATGAAGGATGGTATTAAGTATGTCAAAAAGAAAAAAGCATTAACTTTGCTAGGGCTTTGTTTTATGGCTGCAGGACTAGGTATAGGATTAATTCAGCCATTAGGTATATTTATTGTGACTGAGCAGTTAGGATTATCAAAAGAGAGTTTACAGTGGCTACTAACAGTAAATGGTGCGGGAATGATTGTTGGCGGAGCATTAGCAATGGTATTTGCGAAAAATGTTGCTCCGCAAAAGATGTTAATTATCGGTATGCTTGGTCAAGCAATTGGTATTGGCATTATAGGATATTCTACAAATTTATGGGTGACACTTACAGCGCAGCTTTTTAGTGGTTTAGCTCTTCCTTGTATCCAAATTGGTATAAATACACTTATTATTCAAAATAGCGATACCGATTTTATAGGTCGTGTAAATGGTATTTTAAGTCCGCTTTTTACCGGTTCAATGGTAGTAACGATGAGTATAGCTGGCTCATTAAAAGAGATGTTTTCATTAAGTATGATGTATGAAGGGACGGCTTTACTTTTTATAATTGGATTATTGTTTATTTTACCTATATACAATTTAAAGCCAGTAATAGCGGTAGAAAGTGAAATAAGTGGTAAAGGAAGTGCCGTACAAAATGAATCCTAATCCAAATGTTAAATACCCTATTGAAGGAAATCAAAACGTTCAATTTATAAAAAATATAATAACAAAACCTAATATACTTGTTGGTGACTATTCTTATTATGATGCGAAAGATGGAGAAACATTTGAAGATCGAGTATTACATCATTATGAATTTCTTGGAGATCGCCTTATTATTGGAAAGTTTTGTTGTATTGCATCTGGAGTTAACTTTATTATGAACGGAGCCAATCATCGGATGGATGGATTTTCGGCATATCCATTTAATATATTTGGAAATGGGTGGGAGAAGTATACACCTAGTTTGTCTGATTTACCTTATAAAGGTGATACAGTTATAGGAAATGACGTTTGGATTGGTATGGATACAACAATTATGCCCGGAATAAAAATAGGGGATGGTGCAATCATTGCAGCTAAATCTGTTGTGACTAGAGACGTCGCACCATATACAATTGTTGGTGGAAACCCTGCAAATAAAATAAAAGAGAGATTTTCAAATGAAATAATTCAAGAATTATTGCAAATTCAATGGTGGCATTTTGATATTGAAAAAATAACTGGAAATATTGATGCTATTGTACGCGGAGATATTGAACCATTAAGAAAGCTAAAAAGGGAATGAAAAATGGATGACAAATAGTATCATACCTCCGAATTTTGTTAATGATAATAGAACAAGGAGGTGTGATACTATGGCACAAGACGTTTTATGTGAAGTAAACAACTGTAAATTTTGGGCGAACGGTAATAAATGTAGTGCAGAGGCAATTTACGTAGTAAGTCATAAAGGTAAACATGCATCTACAACGGAAGAAACAGATTGCAAAACATTCGATCCAGAAGTGTAAATTTTTTAAGGGTAGCCAAATCGTGGTTGCCCTTTTATTAATGATAGTATTGATAATAAATATCATTTTCATTCATTGTTTTTAACTTTTCTTGTTATTTTTTCATATTTTCTTCATAAGTGATGTAATCCAACTCAATTCATGTTCAATTCGTGATTTACTAAATTCAATGACTTCAGTAATAAAGGGTGAGGTAACCTCTAGAGACTGAATAGCGGTAAGTTGATTATGTAGTACGTTTTGACGTACAGTCAAAATCTCTTTTCTAGCTTCATATTCAAGTTTTTCAAATAGCGCGATACGAACAAGAAATTCTGCATTATTTGTCGCAAGTTTTTCGGGAAACTCTCGTAACATTTCAGAAAAAATTTCTTCTCCTGTTTCTGTTATATCGTACATATTTCGGTTTGGTTTTCCAACTTGTTTATGTATTTTTTTCGTTATAGCACCCATATTTTCAAAGCGCCGAAGGGCAGGGTAAAGCATGTTGTGATTTAACTCAAAATTCTCACCTAAACGATTTTGAACATTTTTTTTGATTTCATATCCATGTTTTGGTCCTGTCGTTAATTCTGCTAGCAGTAAAATGTCAACGTACATAAAAATCCCCCTTATATATTTCTCAAGTTCTCTAATGAAAAATCTCTTTTTGTATATGTTAAAATAACATATGATAGTTTATACAACTTTGAACTGCCGACCTATCACTTTTATTGTAAAAGAAAAGGGAGGAAAGAACTATGGCTTCACCTGAAAATGTTATTTTAGTTCATGAAATTTCAAAGCTGAAAACAAAAGAAGAATTATGGAATCCATATGAATGGTATCGTTTGATGAGGGATAATCACCCAGTTCATTATGATGAAGAGCAGGATGTATGGAATGTTTTTTTATATGATGATGTAAATCGTGTTTTATCAGATTATCGCTTATTTTCAAGTAGAAGGGAGCGCAGACAATTCTCAATCCCTCCTTTAGAAACTAGAATAAATATAAACTCTACAGATCCACCAGAACATCGCAATGTACGTTCCATTGTTTCTAAGGCATTTACTCCAAGAAGTTTAGAACAGTGGAAACCTCGAATACAGGCTATCGCAGATGAACTTGTACAACATATCGAAAAATGTAGTGAAGTTAATATCGTTGAACAGTTTGCTGCACCTTTACCTGTTACCGTTATTTCTGATTTATTAGGAGTCCCAACAACAGATCGTAAAAAAATTAAAGAATGGTCTGATATTTTATTTATGCCGTATAGTAAAGAAAAGTTTAATGATCTGGATGCCGAGAAAGGGATAGCATTAAATGAATTCAAAGCATACCTTTTACCGATTGTTCAGGAAAAGAGATATCATTTAACCGATGATATCATATCTGATTTAATTCGAGCTGAATATGAAGGCGAAAGATTAACCGATGAGGAAATTGTAACCTTTTCATTAGGTTTACTAGCGGCTGGGAATGAAACCACTACAAATTTAATTATTAATAGCTTTTATTGCTTTTTAGTAGATTCACCTGGAATTTATGAAGAGTTAAGAAAAGAACCTAACTTAATTTCAAAAGCGATTGAGGAAGTATTACGCTATCGCTTTCCTGTTACATTGGCCCGGAGGATTACAGAGGATACAAATATATTTGGTCCTTTAATGAAAAAGGATCAGATGATTGTTGCGTGGGTTAGTGCAGCGAATTTAGACGAGAAAAAATTTTCACAAGCCTCTCAATTTAATGTACATCGAACAGGAAATGAAAAGCATTTAACCTTTGGGAAAGGTCCTCACTTTTGCTTAGGAGCACCACTTGCACGTTTAGAGGCTGAGATTGCATTAACTACCTTTATAAATACTTTTGAAAAAATAGAGCTATCTCCATCTTTCTGTTTAGAAAAATGTATATTGGAAAATGAACAAACATTAAAATACTTACCTATTCGTTTGAAAGCTAAATAAAAATCTTAACAAGGTGCATACATTTGCATCTTGTTTTTTGTTTCTCAATTGTGAGTTTTCGGTAATTACCTTAATATGGAATTGTATAAAACGTAGAGGAGGATTCTTATGTTGACTTGTAATGGAAGTAAATCATTTCAAAAGTTTATTAAAGGTGTTACAGATCTTATGGAAAACGGTTTATTTGAAGAAGAAATAGTGTGTGGCATTGAAAAGTTACTAGAAGAACTTTTAGAAAAGAAAACATGGCTTCCGTTAGATAAACAGAAGGCCAATTTGACTCAATATGCACGACATTTATTGTATGAAGATCCGCTCAAACGTTTTGAAGTACTAGCTCTCGTATGGAAAGATGGACAATCTACACCTTTACATGATCATGACGGCACATGGGGAGTAGAAGGCGTTTTTTCAGGAAGGATTATGGTGCAGAACTTTATACAAACGAAACAACTTGGAAATTCACTTGTTTATTTAACACATACAGGAAATCTTTATTTGGGAGAAGGAGAAACAGATAAAGTAATTCCACCAGCGGATTGTCATATTCTTGAAATTAGCAAAAATGAAAGCGTTATTACGATTCATGTCTATGGAAAACGGTTAGAAAAGTTTAAAGTATATATCCCAACTGAAGAAAAAAATGTGTACATGTGTGAGACGAAATACATTAGTTATAATTCATAGTTTAAAATCCAAAGCTTTTTTAAAAAGAAAAGCTTTGGATTTTATTTTAAATTATTTCTTGACCTGAAACGCTTTTCATAAATTATAAATAAGAAGTACCTCACGAGGATTGTATGAAAACGATACCTAATAATTAATTAGAACTCGTGTATTTATAGAAAGTGGTGAAGAAATAATGAAATTAATTGCAATTGATTTAGATGGAACTCTTCTTTCGGGGAATAAAATGATAAGTAAAGAAAATGCAGAAGCAATTCGAACATGTCAAGAAGCTGGCCATGTTGTAGCAATTTGTACAGGACGTTCAATTGTTGACATTGAGCGATTATTGTTAGAAGTTGATTTAGAGTGTCCAATCATTGCGGAAAATGGTGCTCTTATATATAAAGATAAAAAAATGATGAAGAGATATCCAATTCAAAATATGCAGGCACTTGAAATTGTAGAATATCTTGAAGAGAATGGTTTATATTATCAGCTCTATACTGATAAAGGTGTGTATGTACCGGATTATGGAGTAGAGAGTGTACGTAATGAAATTGAGCATGTGAAGAATTCAAAAGAAAATTTCGACTTGAAAGAGTTAGAAACAATCGCAGCATTATATCTTGAGCATACAGCGTTTCATAGTGCGGAAAGTTGTAAACCAATTGTAGAAACAGATATACATGTGCATAAACTATTACCATTTTCTTATGAAATTGAGAAATTAAAAAAACTCAAAGAAACATTTCTTCATAATACAGATTTAGCAATTACATCTTCATATTGGCACAATTTAGAGATTAATCATCGAGATGCTCAAAAAGGGAATGGATTATATACTTTAGCAGAACATCTTAATATTCCGGTTGAAAACACTGTAGCGATAGGTGATGGGCTAAACGATGTTTCTATGATGGAAAAAGCGAACATATCAATTGCAATGGGGAATGCAGTAGAAGAAATAAAAGCAATGTGTAAATACGAAACGTTATCAAATGAAGAACATGGTGTGGCACATGCTTTATATAAATATGTAATGTAATTAAAAAAGAAAAAAGAATCCAAATGGATTCTTTTTTCTTTTTTATTAGGGGTAAGGTATTCTATGAGATTCATAGAAGCCTTATTACATTTTATTATATAGAATATATTGGAATAAATGTTTATATTTTTCATAAAAATTGTGAATATTTTATGAACTTTATACTTATTGCATGTTTATACCGCTATTAGTAACGTGTATGACTCTCAAGTGAAAATTCAGTGAATGTATGGAGGAATTCAAGTTACTAGACAATAAGTGAGGAATCAACGAAATATATACTAATTAAAGGTATATTCAGTATATATATTCTTTTCTTATTTTAATTGAAAAATAAAATTTGTTCGAATAATTATTCTACAGCTATATACCTACACTAGCTTTCTTCGTATAATGGAGAAGTATGAATTTTAGATTTGTATTAATTTTACATATTGAGGTGAAAAAGGAATGAATTCGCGGCTAATGGAACTTATTGATGTGAGTACAATAGAAACCATGGCAGAACAATTTTATAAATTAACTAATATATCACATCAACTTCTTGATGCTGAAAAAGAATGTGTTTTTTCATTCGGAATGAATGAGATAAAAAAGAGTAAACTTCCAAAGATTGAAATCCCCATTTTCTTATACAATCAACATTTAGGATCTTTTGTTGTATGGTCCAAAAAAAGTGAAATTTTCAGTTGTCAAAAATACTTTGAAATGCTCTCAAGTTTAATTTTAGATAGCGCAATAAAAGTATTTCAAAGTAAAAATACAACGTTGCTTTCTCAGAAAGAGGAGGAACTACATACGATTTTACAAAACATGCCTGTTATGGTCGATGCGCTTGATTATAATGGAGATTTTGTTTTGTGGAATCGAGAATGCGAAATTGTAACAGGTTATACCGCTGAAGAAATAATTGGAAATCCCAATGCACTGCAATTATTGTATCCTGATCATAATTATCGCCATCAAATACAAAAGAAATTTTTAACTTGTGGAAAAAATTTCAGAGATTGGGAAATGCACTTAACATGTAAAAATGGTGAAATCAAAACAATAATGTGGTCGAATATATCAGAACAGTTTCCTGTAACAGGATATAGTTATTGGGCTGTTGGTGTAGATATTACACATTTAAAAGCGATAGAAGAGCAGTTAAAACAACAAACATCTGAACTGGAATTAATTTTTAAAGCTTTACCAGATTTATGTTTTTTAACAGAAGATGATGGCACAATTATAGATTACAAGGCAGGATCTCCTACAAAGTTTTACGTACCCGCAGAAGCTTTTATGGGAAAAAAGTTTTACGAAGTATTACCATCTTCAGTAGCACAGCAGTTTCAGGAAGCCATTAATCAAGTGAAGGAAAAAGGAACGAATGTAATTGTAGAATATCCACTCACACTTAATGGAAGTATTGATTTCTTTGAGGCTAGGTGCTTACCATTATTACATGATAAAATTATGATTATTGTACGCGACATTACAGAGCGAAAAAAGACAGAAGAATTGCTAAATAAATCAGATACGCTTGCAGCAATTGGTCAATTAGCAGCTGGCGTGGCTCATGAAGTAAGAAATCCTTTAACTGTAATTAAAGGTTTTATACAGTTATTTCAAATTAATAAAGAAGATCAAGAAAAATATTTTGATCTTATGCTCTCTGAAATTGAAAGGATAGAAGCGATCCTGCAAGAATTTCTGGCAATTGCTAAAACAGATGAGATAAATACAGAAAAGAAAAATATTTATCAAATTTTTAAAAATGTCGTATCGTTAATGAATACAAAAGCAATTATGACAAATATTCAAGTTGAACTATTTACGGATGACAAAGATATAATTATTGAATGCTCAGAAAATCAATTGAAACAAGTATTTATTAATATTTTGCAAAATTCAATCGAAGCTATGCCAAATGGTGGGGGAATTTCAATTCACATAAAAGAAATAAATGATGATGGTGTCATCATTCATGTAATAGATGAAGGAATAGGAATACCTGAAGAAAGAATTAAGAGATTAGGTGAACCTTTTTATAGTACGAAAGAAAAAGGGACTGGTATTGGATTAATGTTAAGTTATAAAATTATTGAAAGTCATCAAGGGACAATTAGTATCATGAGCGAGGTTGGTGTCGGGACAACAGTAACTATTTACTTACCGAAAGTACTAAGTAAACAATCTCTTTCTAATTGTGACGACAAATGTATAGCAATACGGACTAGTAGTAATTCTTAAATCAATTAATACCCAATAACAAAGCGATTAGTGAAAACTAAGCTTTTTGTTATTGGGTATTTTTTATATTTAATTTAGTAAACTTTACCTTTTCTTTACCTTTGTTTTAATTTCTATTAAGTTTTAAACATTATATTGATATTTGTACAAAGCAATGTATAGAAATTGTACATTACTTTTAATATAGAAATGTGATTATTATTTGAAATATTGTAAGGAGGAGATTATGACAAGGTGAAAAAGCAAGAGAAGAAAAGTGGTAGAGTAGTACCTCTCCGGTTAAATATTTTATTCCTTTGTGTATTTTTATTATTTTCTGGCATTATTATTCAGTTAGGGAAAGTGCAAATTTTTGATGGAGAAACATATAAAAATGAAGTAGAGAAGAGAGAAAATGCAACCGTTGGTCTTTCTGTACCACGTGGGAAAATATTTGATCGTGAAGGAAATCCAGTAGTTGATAATAAGTCTTTACGTACGATTACATATACAAAGGTGAAAGGTGTAAAGCAAGAAGAAATATTAAAATCAGCAAGACAACTTGCAGACATTATTGAAATGCCGCAAGAAGATATAGACAAGTTAACTGAGACTGATAAGAAAGACTTTTGGATGCAATTAAATCCAGAACTTACTCAAGACTTAGTATCAAAAAAAGAAATAGATAAGTTCCGAGATAAAGATATTACCGGAAAAGAGCTAGACAAAAAAATAGAAGATTTAAAAAGGAAGCGCGTTACAGAAAAAAATCTTCAAGAACTAACGGCTAAAGATATAGAAGTGTTAGCTATTAAAAGTAAAATGACCTCAGGTTTTCAAATGGCACCTCAAATTATTAAAAAGGACGTTAGTGAACAGGAATATGCGGTGATTAGTGAAAATTTAGCGAACCTTCCAGGGGTAGACGCATCAGTTGATTGGGAGAGAATCTATGTAAATGATGGATTATTCCGTTCTGTCCTTGGTAACGTTTCAAATGCTGATGAAGGATTGCCACGTGAACGATTAGATTATTATTTAGTGCGTGATTATAGCCGAAATGATAGGGTCGGCAAAAGTTATATCGAACAGCAATACGAAGATGTACTTCATGGTACAAAAAAAGAAGTAAGAAGCATTGCTGATAAACAAGGAAATACTATTAGAACGGAAACGGTTTCGGAAGGAAAAAGCGGTAAAAATTTAACTTTAACAATAGATATGGAATTGCAAAAAAAAGTAGAGGAGAGCATAGAAAAAATATTAAAACAATATAAAGGATCAGAATCAATGTTAGACCGTGCTTTCGTAGTGATGATGAATCCTAAAAATGGCCAAGTATTATCAATGGCTGGGAAAAGGCTTGTAGAAAAAGACGGGAAAATGGAAGTAGAAGATTATGCTTTAGGCACGCTGACAAGTTCATATGAGCTTGGATCAACGGTTAAAGGTGCGACAGTGTTAACAGGGTTTGAAACAAATGCAATAACTCCTGGAACACATTTTTATGATGCACCTATGAAGTTTAAAGGAACTAAGGAAAAGAAGTCTTGGAAAAATTTTGGTGATATAGACGATCTAAGAGCGTTACAAGTTTCTTCAAACGTTTATATGTTTAATATAGCATTAAAAATTGCTGGCGTGGATTATGTAAAAAATAGTTCACTAGATATTAAACAAGAATATTTTGATAAAATGAGGTATTATTTCAGGCAATTTGGACTAGGTGTACAAACTGGTATTGATTTACCAAATGAAACTGCAGGGCAAATTGGAAAAAAAGATAATCAGCCTGGTTTCTTATTAGATTATTCTATTGGGCAATATGATACGTATACACCACTTCAGCTTGCACAATATATTTCGACTATCGCAAATGGAGGATATCGAATGAAACCACAAATTGTTCAAGAGATTAGAGAACAAACCGTTCAAAAAGATGAGGTTGGTAAAGTAGTACAATCAATAGAACCCGTTGTTTTAAATAGAATCGATATGAAACAAGAATATATTAATCAAGTAAAAGAAGGATTTAGAAAAGTATTTCAAGAAGGAGATGGAACAGGAGTAAGAGCGTTCCAAAAAGCACCATATAAACCAGCTGGTAAAACAGGGACCGCACAAACTGTATATGGTGGAGAAAATGCAATTGGGCGAAATGCGAAAGGCGATCGTAGAGAATGTTATAACTTAACATTAGCTGGATATGCGCCATATGATGATCCAGAAGTAGCATTTTCTGTTGTAGTACCGTGGGTTGAAAATGATAAATCGGGCATTAACTCCGATATTGGAAAAGAAGTTTTAGATGCTTATTTTGATTTGAAAAATAAGCGGTTAACTGGTGAAGCGCCAAAAACAGATGCCTCTAAAGAGAATTAAAATGTACGAAACGTCTCTAGCATTCCTGTAAACTAGAGGCGTTTTTATCTGGGGATAGATTAGAAATGAGGTATATATGAAGCTGTTTATTCTAAAATATTGGAGGAACATATGTAGCTACATATTCATTATAATAGGGGTTATTTTTATTAATAAGTCCTTTTTATTTTGTATGGTAGAAGGAATTTCGATGCAACCTACTTTGAATGAAAAAGATTATATACTTGTTAATAAGGTAAATGTCTGTTTATCGTCTTTTCATCATGGAGATGTTGTCATTATAAAAAAAGAAGACGAGCCTACTTACTATGTGAAACGAATTATTGGATTATCGGGGGATAATATACAACTAAAAAAGGATGAGGTATTTATTAACGGTAAAAAGCGTGATGAGTCGTATATACATTTAGATATGTCACAAGTATCCAATCGTTTTTCAAATTTTAGAGAAATAAAAGTTCCTACGCATAAATTATTTGTGTTAGGTGATAATCGTAATCATAGTAAAGATAGTAGGAATACACTTGGACTTATTGATGAGTCAAATATAATAGGTAAAGTAGAAATGGTATTTTATCCATTTGATCATATAAAATGGATAAAATAATTCTATTAACTATTCACGTTTTATAAAATCAATCATATATTAATAGCATAGGACAAGCAAAAACGCTTGTTCTAACCTCACAGAACACTCCTTATCACGGTTAGGCATCTACATAGGTAGATGCTTTTTTTATGTTGATGACTGAAAATTATTTATCAATATAATGTAGCAAGCATATTAGGACTATTAAGGGAAGATTACTTGTACAAATAACAGTATGCTTAATTAAAACAATGAAATGTAAGGAGTGAGGAATAAGTGCTAAATATTTTAGTGGTTAATTTTCCAGCAGAGGGACATGTAAACCCTACATTAAATTTAGTAAAAGCCTTTACTGAACGAGGGGATAACGTACATTATATTACAACGGCAAACTTTAAGGATAGAATTGAAGATTTAGGAGCTACTGTACATACTCATCCGGATCTATTAAAAGAGATTTCTATTGATGCTGAAACCTCATCTGGGTTAAATGCTTTCTTTCATATGCATGTTCAGACTTCTTTATATATATTAGAAATTACGAAACAATTATGTGAAAGTATAAATTTTGATTTCGTAATGTATGATATATTTGGCGCAGGAGAGTTAGTAAAGGAGTATTTACAAGTTCCAGGTGTAGTGTCCTCACCTATATTTTTAATTCCGCCAGAATTTTTGAAGACATTACCTTTTCATCCAAATGCAGATATGCCATTCCAACCAGAGGAAATCTCTGAAAAATTACTAAATCAGATGGAACATAAATTTGGAGTAAAACCAAAGAATAATCTTCAATTTATGAATAATAAAGGTGATGTTTGTCTCGTATACACAAGTCGTTATTTCCAACCTAATAGCGAATCGTTCGGAGAAAATAACATTTTTATTGGACCGAGTATTTCAAAGCGGAAAACAAATATAAAATTTCCACTGGAATCACTTAAAGAAAAGAAAGTTATTTACATTTCAATGGGAACACTGCTTGAAGGACTCGAACCATTCTTTAATACTTGTATTGATACTTTTTCAGATTTTGATGGGATAGTTGTAATGGCAATTGGTGATAGAAATGATATTTCAAAAATAAAGCAAACGCCAGATAATTTTATAATTGCTCCATACGTACCTCAATCAGAAATATTAAATGAAGCAGATGTTTTTATTACACATGGCGGTATGAATAGCGTACACGATGCCATTCATTATAATGTCCCATTTGTAATAATACCGCATGATAAAGACCAGCCAATGATAGCGCAAAGATTAACTGAGCTTGAAGCGGCACATAGACTATTGAAAGAACATGTTAATGTGCACACTTTAAAAGAGGCCGTAACAGATGTTCTTTCAAATGAAAAGTATAAACATGGTATAAGAAAACTTAATGATAGCTTTTTAGAATGTGGTGGTTCAAAAGAAGCAATTGCAGTTATTGAATCTCTTTTAAATAAAGTAAAACTTTAATCGGTAGGGATTTTACTACCCGTAAATAGCGGGATAAATAGTCGTAACTGTATACAAGCATAGAGGTTCTCACCTTTATGCTTGTATATTCTTATCCAGCAAATTGCACAGCAGTATTTGCGTGTAAAAAAGCAGTATCAAAAACGGGAACAGTAAGATCATTTTGGGAGATAAGTAAAGGTATTTCAGTACAGCCTAATAATATACCTTCAGCGCCGTTTTGAATTAATGATTTTGTAATTTGTAATAACTTTTCTTTAGATGTTTCTGAAATGATCCCTCTACTTAATTCATCTAATATGACATGGTGGATAAAGGTTCTTTCCTCTTCATTTGGGATAATTGTCTCAATGTTATATTTCGCTAATCGTGATTTATAGAAATCTTGCTCCATCGTTTGTTTTGTTCCTAATAGTCCGATACGTTTTATACTCTGTTCTACCATTTCTTTAGCACTTACATCACCAATGTGAAGAAGCGGGATAGATATTGCTTGTTCTACTTCCTCGGCAAATAGATGTACGGTATTTGAACACATTAATAAACATTCAGCCCCAGATTTTTCAACTTTCTTTGCAACTGTAACTAGTTCATTTTTCACTTCTTCATATTGATGGTTTTGTAATAAAGTAGTTACTTCACCAAAGTCCATACTATATAAAACTAACTTTGCATTTTGATCGTATTGAGAGAGTGTAAGTGTATTAATATGTTTATAGTATAATGATGTAGATTCCCAACTTAATCCTCCAATCAAACCAATAACTTTCATAATGCATTCCTCCCGAAACGATTTTGAATTTATTATTTCATAATTCCGATAAGAATACAATGATTTAAATGATCTATTTAACAAAAAATAAAAATAGTAAGAAAAGTGTTGAAATTTACATTCTTTAGTGCCATAATACGAATTACAAATTAATACTTATCCAGAGAGGTGGAGGGAACGGCCCTAAGAAACCTCAGCAACCCCTATGCAATTTTATAGGAAGGTGCTAATTCCGCAGAGGACACGATGTGTTTTTTGAAAGATAAGAGGATTCTTGAATGTGAAAGAAAATGACCTCTTATGTAAGAGGTCATTTTTTTGTTGTATAGAAAGGGAGTGTCGATGCATAATTCATTTTTAAATTAAATATAGAGTAATAAAAGTTGACTAATATGAGAGGGGAATTGTCATGAACAAATTATCAACAAAGTTAGTAGTAGCAATCGGTATTGGAGCAGCATTATACGGGGTATTAGGACTTTGGGGATTTTCTATTGCACCGAATACATTTATTAAACCAGCATTAGCTATATTAACTGTTTTTGGAGCATTATTTGGTCCAGTGGCAGGTCTGTTAATCGGACTTATCGGTCATACCGTAACAGATACGATTGCTGGCTGGGGTATTTGGTGGGGCTGGGTTATTAGTTCAGGTATTATTGGTTTTTCAATGGGGCTTATTCAAAAAAGAGTTGGTTTTAGTGTGAAAAACGGGTCATTTAACAAGGGGGATATTTCTTATTTAGCAATTACTGGGCTAGTTGGTATTGTCATTGCTATTATATTTGCTGGGGCATTCGATATTATTGTGATGGGAGAACCATTTGACAAAATTGTTATACAAGTATTAGGAGCAACAATTTCCGATGTCATCGTTTTCTTAGTACTTGGATTGCCACTTACAATTGGTTTGGCGAAATCCAATAAGAAACATACACATTTAAAAATTGAAAAGTAGGGATGTTAACATGCAACCAATTATTTCGTTTGAACAATTCACCTTTCAATATGGGCATGCTGTGCAGCCTACTTTAAGTGATATTACCTTTCATATATACCCTGGGGAAAAAGTGCTAATTGCTGGACGAAGTGGCTCAGGAAAGTCGACATTAGCTCATTGTATAAATGGGCTAATCCCATTTTCTTACGAAGGGAATAGTACAGGTAACGTTTTAATTGCCGGTAAAGATCCGAGGGAAGGAAGTATTTTTGAACAAAGTAAACAGGTAGGAACAATTTTGCAAGATCAAGATGCTCAATTTATTGGTCTGACAGTAGAAGAAGATGTAGCTTTTTATTTAGAAAATGAATGTGTAAAGCAAGATGACATGAAAAAGATTGTTTCGGACTCATTAAGAAAGGTGAAGATGCATACGTTTCATAAACAAAGTCCACATGAATTATCAGGAGGTCAAAAGCAAACAGTTTCTCTAGCGGGTTTATTAACAACAAATGCGGATATATTATTGTTCGATGAACCGTTAGCTAATTTAGATCCACTAAGCGCCTTACATACGATAAAACTTATGAAAGATATACATGAACAATATAATAAAACGATTGTTATTATCGAACATAGAATAGAAGAAATTTTAAACCTGGATTTAGACAAAGTTATATTAATTGATGAAGGTAAAGTCATTGCGATAGGAACACCAAAAGAAATCTTAGCGTCAAATATATTACCACGTATCGGCTTAAGAGAGCCTATTTACATCGAAGCATTAAAGAGATTACATTTTGATAGTAATAATGACGTAATATATCCAATGGAAAACCTTCAAAAAGAAAAGGTAAGCAACGTTATAAAAGAGTGGATGGAGAAACAAGTCATATTAAAAGGGAATACTAAAAACAAGGAATTACTTAAAGTGGAGAATTTATCATTTTCATACTCTAATAAACAAAAAGTATTAGAAAATGTAAACCTTTCAATATATGAAGGAGAAATTGTGGCACTGTTAGGACATAATGGAGCAGGGAAATCAACATTAGCTCATAGTCTTATAGGCATAAACAAAATGAAAAATGGGAAAATCTTGTTAAAAGGTGAAGATATTAGTTCTTGGTCTATTCGTAAACGTGGGGAAATCATATCTTACGTGATGCAAAATCCAAATCATATGATTACACAGCCTACTGTTTTTGAAGAAGTTTCATTTACATTAACATTACATAATTTTTCTAAGGAAGAAATTAAGAATAGAGTAGAAGGAACTTTAAAAATTTGTGGTTTATATCCATTTCGTAATTGGCCAATTCAAGCACTAAGCTATGGGCAAAAAAAGAGATTAACAATCGCATCTGTATTAACAACAAATCCTAAACTTATCATATTAGATGAACCGACAGCGGGACAAGATTATTATCACTATAAACAATTTATGTCTTTTATTAAAAACCTAGCTAAAAAGGGAATTTCATTTGTTTTTATCACTCACGATATGAATCTCGCGCTAGAATATACAGACCGTGCAGTAGTTCTACATGAAGGGAAAATTATTGCGGATAATACAGTGTTTGATGTATTAGGCGATCAAGAAACGTTACAAAGAGCCAACTTAAGAGAGAGTTCTTTAACCAAGCTTGTTAAATTTAGTGGGATTGCATGTCCAGAAAAATTTATGGAGCTTTATTTAGACAGTAATAGGAGGGAGGAAGGTGCATAGTACATATTTTCATCGTATGGATGGGATAGTGAAATTGTTTTTATTTATTTTTTGTATGACGCTTACTTTTTTGTTTTTTGATTTTCGGGTGTTGCTAATATTATTTATTATTGGGTGTATCGGGCTCAGCATTGCTAAAATTCCATTTCGTAAAATTTTAATTGTTTTTAGTGTCATATTTACATTTAGTTTATTAAACTCTGTCATGATTTTATTGATTACACCAACTCATGGATCTGAATTAACTGAATCATATACCGCGTTTTTACATGTTGGATATGCAACGATTACATATGAAACATTATTTTATGCAGCTACACTTTCATTAAAGTATTTTACGTTATTACCATTTACACTTCTTTTTATTTACACGACAGATCCAAGTGAATTTGTAAGTAACTTAAGTAAACTTGGTATTCATTATAAGATTACTTATGCAATAAATATTGCACTACGTTATATTCCTGACATCCAGTCTGAGTATAAAATTATTAAACACGCGCAAGAAGCGAGAGGAGTGGCTTTTGAAAAAGGAGAAGCAAGTTTATGGGTTCGTATGAAGAACCGTGTTTTAATTTTCTGGCCACTAATCATTCATTCTCTAGAAAGAATAGATACGGTTTCAAATGCAATGGATTTAAGAGGATTTGGAAAGAAGGATAAACGTACATGGTTTTATACAAGTAAGGCGAAACGTGAAGATTTCATCGCTTTATTTGCCGGTATTTTCATATTTATTGTTGCGGTATATTTAAAATTAAACGTATTTCAAAACTTTTGGTATCCATTTTAAAGCACTCTTACATGAGTGCTTTTACTTATTTTTATGTAGACATGCTCAAAAAAGGGATATACACATAATGTATAATACGAACCAGTTAAAATGATCAACTACCTATTAGTTTTCAAACCAAAAGGAGGAGAAAATATGAGTTACGGTGGTTCTTGTGGTTTTGGTGGAGGTTTCGCTTTATTAGTTGTGTTATTCATTCTATTAATAATTGTAGGATGCAGCTGCTGGGGCGGAGGATACTAATTTTTAATTAGTCTTCACAAATGTAAACTAAAAAAACATTGAAGATACTTATGTATCGAAACAAATAAAAAAGGAGCGACTATGCTCCTTTTTTATTTGTTTTAATGCGTATTCTTACTATATTTCGGGAACGTAATCGTTAAAGTCGTTCCTTTACTAACGATACTTCTGATTTTTAAACTTCCATGCATCGTCTCAATAATCTTAACAGCAACCATTGTACCTAAACCGGTTCCTTTTGTTTTTGTACTAAAATACGGTTCACCGAATCGATGTATTTGCTCCTGTGACATTCCAACTCCGCTATCTTCAATTCGTATTTCAACTTTACTATTATTGATAGATGAGGAAATATTTAAGGTACCACCATTAGGCATTGCTTCAATACTGTTTTTGATTAAGTTTAAAAAACATTGTTGAAAGTGCTGTTTATTACCAACAATGGTTGCCTCAGAAAAATCCTGTGTAATATGTATCGTATTCATATTACACAATGGCAATATCATATTAATAACTCGATTTAACTCTTGTTTTACTGAAATTTGATCTAATTTTTCTGGAGCAGGTTTGGCAAACGTTAAGTAATCATCGATAATTTCTTGGGCACGATTTAACTCTTCAAGTATATGTTTAATATATTCGTCTCTTGATTCAGGAGTTAAATTTTGTGTTTTTAAAAGCTGTGTAAATCCTTTTACCACCGTTAAGGGATTCCTTACTTCGTGCGATATACTTGCAGCGAGTTGGCTAACAATCTCCATTTTTTCCATTTTAATTAATTTTGAGCGCATTAATACAGCATCTTTAATAACTTCATTTATATAAACAATAAATAACATTAAAGTAGTCGGTAATACCATGAAATAAATAATATACAAATTATTCACTTCAAAATCTGATAAGGTTAATACAATTAAAGTTGTAAATATTGCTAGGAAAAAGGTTAAAAACATGGAAAAAGCTACTTTAAGTTTTCTATTATATGTATTAAATTTTGAAGATGCGAGTGCTGTAACGATGAACATTATTCCGTAAACAACGACTGTTAGCATGTTAAAGCCATAAAATAAAAATCTTGTAATTAATAAAATTGTAAACAATATGATACCGACAGGGAATCCACCATAAAGCGTACCTATTATGACCGGAATTTGTCTTAAATCATGAATACAACTTTCATCCATATAGATAGGGTATCGCATACATAAAATAAGCGGGATACTAGAACAAAGGGTAATCAGTAATGTTTTGTATTTTTTCAAATAATGCCTGCTATCATATATGAAATAAAAAACAAATATACTACATAGAATGTATAGAAGATTATTTAACACGTTTTGATTAATATAAACAAAGTCCATAATATTTGCCTCGTTATTCTGAATTTACTTAACATATGTATTATACATAATAACATATGTTAAGGTGAATAAACCTTGTTAATACAAGATTTGTTTGGCTTTTTGTTATAAAATACAAACATTTTGAAAACGTTAGCTATCCAAAGATACTTTTACTAAAATTTTTTACTCCTTCTTCCTGCATGTTCGGTAAAACATGAGAATAAATCCTAAGAGTTAATGAATACACGGAGATTTCAAAGAGTTGTAGACAAGTTTTCCAATTGGGATACAGCTGAAGAATTGTGTAAGGCAGCGAGGGATAAAAAAGAAATAATTCCAGTAAGGGTTTATTTGGGAGGTGGTTTTAAAACTGATGTTGTCGAGTACATGCGGTAGTAAAAGGGAGATGGACATATGAAAAAAGTAGAAATTGATGTTAGTAGCAACAAACTTTTAATAGTTTAGGATGGAAATGTAACAGTAGTCAATCCACCAATGAGCGGATTTGGTGAGCAAGTCGCGGTTTAGATAAACGGTAAGGTTGATCGTGTAGATACTAAGTTTACTGAAAAGATAAAATGATTATTTTTAGAAAGATACCCAGACGGATTTAGTCGAGAAGCTAGTCAAAATCGCGTAGATGTGAAGTGAAAATCGTAAAAAAAAGAGTCATGAGTGGAAAGGCTCATAGCTCTTTGTATAAGGGTAATGGTTTTATAGGTAAATATTATTATTAAATTCTAAAAAATTCAATGTTAGTAAATTAATTGGTATGTGATTTGGGTTTTATAGAAAGAGATCAGCTAACAACAGCTAGCTGATCTGCAGGTTCTGTAAGACAAAACAGAAAAGAATATTAACAGAATATAGAGGTTTATCCTGGTTGTTTGAACGTAGTTAAAGAAAGAATATCACATACTATCAATTTTAATAAAAACTATCTGTGGCTTTCACTTCTTTATTTTATTCACAAATAGTTCCAGTAGCTATTCCGGTTGGAGCGACACCTACTGGGACATTAGTGATAACAGTATTCGTAGCAATATCAATAACGGAAACAGTATTACTAGCTTGATTTGTAACATATGCTCGAGTGCCATCAGGTATGATGGTTACTTGATCAGGGGATAAACCAACAGAAATTGTATCAATCACAGTATTTGTCGCCACATTTATTACCGATACATTATTGCTAACTTTATTTACAACGTAAATAAGGTTTCCACCCGGTGTAATATCTATGCCAACAGGTTCAGTACCTACGTTAATTGTATTAATAACTGCATTGGTAGCGGTGTTAATAACAGAAACCGTATTGCTGTTTTGATTCGTGACATACGCACGAGTACCATCTAGTGTAAACACGATTATTCTAGGACGAATACCAACAGGGATGGTAGCAATAACTGTGTTGGTAGCAGTATTAATGACAGAAATTGTGTTGCTTAATTCGTTTGCAACATATGCAAGGGCACCATTTGGGGAAACAGTAATCCCTTGTGGAGCGATGCCAACAGGAATGGTATTAATAACTGTGTTTGTTGCCGCATTAATGACAGAAACCGTATTATTACCATGATTTCCAACATAAACAGTTGTGTTATTTGGAGAAACAGCTACACCTATTGGATTAGTTCCAACAGGAATGGTAGCGATAACAGTATTAGTAGCAGTATCAATAACGGAAACGGTATTAGAAAAAATATTAGTAACATAAGCACGAGCTCCATTTGGTGAAACTGTTACTTCAAGTGGTGCATTACCTACAGTAATTGTATCAACTACTATATTTGTTCCGGTGTTAATTACAGATACTGTATCATTTGTAGGGTCATCTATGAGTCCTGCATTTGTAGCATATACTAGGAAATTACATGCAGGTCCGGTTGGCCCAGTAGGTCCGGTCGGTCCAGTAGGTCCCGGTGGACAATCACAATCTCCAGTAGGTCCCGGTGGTCCTTCCGGCCCTTGGATTCCTTGCACTCCTTGAGGTCCAGTGGCTCCTGGTGGTCCTTCCGGCCCTTGAATACCTGACACACCTTGAGGTCCAGTGGTTCCCGGTGGTCCTTCCGGCCCTTGAATACCTGGCACACCCTGAGGTCCAGTGGATCCTTCCGGCCCTTCCGGTCCTTGAATTCCTTGTACACCTTGAGGTCCAGTGGGTCCCGGTGGTCCGGGAATTCCCATTCCGGTCCCTGAACCAGTAGGTCCTGGTGGTCCCGGTGGCCCTTGAATCCCTTGTACGCCTTGAAGTCCTTGAGGTCCCGGTGGTCCTTCCGGCCCCTGAATACCTGGCACGCCTTGAGGTCCAGTGGATCCTTCCGGCCCTTCCGGTCCCTGAATACCTGGCACACCTTGAGGTCCCGGTGGTCCTTCCGGCCCTTCCGGCCCCTGAATACCTGGCACGCCTTGAGTACCCTGAGCTCCTCTAGGTCCAGGAAATCCTCTAGGTCCAGTGGCTCCAGTCGGCCCGGGTGTTCCGATGTTACTTAATAGCGAACTATTCAAGATTCCTTGTAAAATTAAGTTGAAAGTTTGTTGTAATAAGGGGTCCGATATATTTGAACAACTTATAAGTGAAGACAAGCTTTGGAATAGAAATTGGAATAATGCTGAGATTTGAGTGAGAGATGCGGTAGGTAAAGAATTAATTAATTGGTTTATAGTTCTTATAACTAAATTTCTATTTGGTGTATTTGGTTGTACTGCTATTAATAAATCATTTAATGCCTGTAATGCTGATTGGAGTATTTGTATAGTTGTTGGATTTGGTGTTGTGAAAAAAGAAAGGATGGCTTGATTTAATTGATTTATTATTTGCAATAATTCTTGTTGTTGAGAATTCGAGAAAAAAACAGGTGTACAGCAATTACTTTGATCACAAGGGGATATAGAAATAAAGCAGGGTTGCTGAAATTTATCACACGAATTTTGGGAATTTGATTTTCGATTATATCTCATAAATACCTCCTTTTAAAAAATGAATATTAAGTAATTTTTGATAAATTATTAGCAACTGAGTTTGTAGGTATATGTTTAATGTGAAATGTTTTTTCCTTCAAAGTATATGCCAATAAAATGGAGGTGTTCATATGGGATATATAATCAATACTTGGTTGTTAGGAGGATGTTGTAATCATAGGAAAGGAAATGAAGGTTACAAAGTTTATAGACAAGCGATTGTATTTAAAAAAAGCGTTATTGTAATAAAATTTGAAGTTTATTAAAAAGAAGGAATGAAGGAAGATGTAAAAGATTTTGAAAGATCCATAAAAAAGAATTCAGTAAAACTCTGAATTCTTCTACACGTATTTTTATTTGTTAATCCATTTAGAAATAATAGGATAATGAAAGTCTTTTTCTTGTAGCACATATAAAATTCCTTTTATAGGTCCAAAAATTAACAAGAGAAACAGTATTAGATATAAAGGAGCTACCCCGAAAATAAACAAAGCGTTATTTGAAGCCAAGTCTAAATTAGACCAAAATAGCATTAAGATTCTTATTATGAAAAGATTCCAAATTACTGTGATTATCCAAATGAATAGTTGGTAAAAAACAGCTTCAAGGATATTTTTTCGAATGTTTTGTGATTTGCATACAAAATAGAAAACCAAAGGTATATAAAAAATTGTGACACTAAAGAAAATAAGAATAAAAAAAGATAATAATGTAAGAAAATGCATAATTAATTTTATGTTCTTTTCTTGAGTTAGGATTATTAAGGTCCTCCTATATTTATGAGATTTGTTGTGCCTATTAAAATATGTACTGTTGGTAATTATAACATGAAAATGGATTGTAATAGAATAATGCATTAAAAAGAACAAGTAATAAATTAAACAAAAGCTTTATTTTATTATAGATAAATAGGTGACTCAGCAATTGTGCTAGCCGAGTCACCTAGTACTATGGAACCAAATAATGTTCTTTTTCTATATGTAGTTATGTGGAGTTCTTAGAGGCTAGCCCAATAGACAGTTAAGGGATAAATAAAATCATTTTAGAGAGTTTTACATTTTATTATGTTAATGCTACAACAGCAAGAGTTAAGCCCAATGTATTTAATGTATTAGAATATGGTCCTACATTAACAGTAAGAGTACTTGTTATACCTAAAGGTGTAGTGAAAATAGCGGGTGCTGATACAGAAGTGAATCCTGCAGTATATCCCAGAGAAGTACCAGAGCCAATGATTGGATTATTATTCAAATACATAGTGATACCTGCCGAATTACCTCCTGGTTGAATGATAACTTGCACTTCATAGATTGCCAAATAGGTTCTTCCACCTTCAAGTAAAACAGTTGTTGGTGGTGTGAATGAGATTGCCGTACCATTAGAATTTACCACGGTATCTAGTGGAATCGCAGAATTTACAGAGACTATTGATGGGGTAGTTTGAACAACATTTAAACTGTTAGCCGTGGGGGATGGACAAGTGCAAGGTTTGTGAATGTTAGAGTTATTATCATTTTGGTAATTCACAAATAATCAAGCTCCTTTGCGTAAGATAATTTTTTATCCTATATAAAACGTAGCTTTTTTGTATCTAAGTTATTTTTAAAGAGAAGTTGAATATTGTTGGTCAGTTAACTTTTAAAAGCATTTGATACTCTGGGATTTAAAAGTGCATCTGATAAATATATATGAATGTTTTTTAAGGACATTACTGTAAGTTTGGAAACATAATAAAATCGTTATTTTGTTAAATAAAAAAACATGCACAAAAATTGTGCATGTTTAAAAAAGTTATGTCTTGTCTATGTAAATATATGCTTAACTAATATATACCGTGTGTATGTTTGAACAAAATGGTTATTTATTAACAAATATAAAGAGCGCTTTTTAAGATGCTCCATGACCAAGATGTGTATCGATAAGGATACCAAAAGATTAATAATGAGATGATCATGATTATTGTATGTACATTTCTAATGAATGTGAAATCTTTAAATGCAATCAAAAAGAGCACGCATATAAGCATGCTCTTGGACAAGAAAGGTAGATTTCTATGAGTGGATATCTCCATACAATACTATATGCTTGTCCAGTTAAAAGGTGAAAAGTTTTAATGAAATCTTTATTTTATTAATTTGTAGGTTGATACAGTTCCCCAAACGAAAAGAACCAAGTAAAAAAGTCTTTGTAGTAGACCTGCAGGTAAGGGGAAAAGAAAAACAAGTGAGATAATGATTGTTATTACTATTAAGTTTAGTAAGCAGAAATATGTCCATTTTCTAGTTTTTTTAAGATTCTTTGCAAAAATAAATAGTCCTGGAAATACAGTAAGCATATCTATCCAAACTAGAATAGAATGTCCAATTAGGTTTACATCTGCAGGAATTAATCCAGAAACTATAGTGGAGACTCCTATTATAAGTATAAAAAATGTTGCTATTTTATTAATTCTAGTTTTTTCTAGGTGTTGTGAAATATATAGTACTCCAATACAAAATGTTATTCCATTAATAATAAAGAGTAAATTCATCCAAAAATGATTAGGGGAGCATATTTCATAAGGGGCTATTTCGTAGGTGAATTCTCCACAGGCTGTTACACCTAGATCACTCATTGCATGATGAAAATAGTTATAAGGTGCTGTAGAAGTGAAAATAAAGAATGGTTCAATTAAAAAGTATAAGCAAGTTGCAATCCAGCTAAATAAGTCAATCCTATTTGATATATACATTAGATGCCTCCTTTGAAAAAAGTATATTTCCATTATAGGTGGTTACATCATAAAAAGTAAAAAATTCCAAGTTGAGAGTCGATAACCCTGTTCGATAATATAGGATTTTCTAGAAAAATATGTTTATTGGAAAGACGTATAAGAAATGGATGGGGCAAAATTTAACAAAATCGTTATTTGGGAGAATTGTGATTATTCAAATGTGTTTCAGCCATTCCAGCGCCAATAATAGCACCAATAATTAATGCGCAAGCAATTAAAATACCTAAAATAATTAACATAGCAAAAGTAATTTTTTTCGCTGTATCTCCTTTCGAAGCAAGAATAGCTAAAACAATTGAGATAGGTATTAAATAAATTAAGTAATTGTTTGTATGCCCAGATAATGAAGCAAAAAACACGATTGAAGTTAAAAACATTGAAATGAAACCAAAGTATTCTCTCATTGCTTTATCCTTTCTTGAAAAAATGAATTATACAGATTATACCATAAGCAAAGAGAATCAAAGTGAGTTTTCAATAAAAACGCTATTTGAGTAGAAAATAAAAAGAGCACCATATAAGTGCTCTTTAGAAAGGTAAAAATGCCTATGAGTTTTTTACATTATATGTTCATGTTATGTAATTGTGAAAAAATAAATAAAAACTTCATTTTATACAATAAAACAGCTAGCATGATTAGCTAGCTGTCCTGTTAAGAAAAGAAAACGGTGCTTATCAAATGTGCAGTTGTAATTGCGAATTACAACTATAGTATGAACAGAGTTGTAAATGTTATGCGAAAATAATCTAATAAAAATTTCATTTTGTAATAAATAAAAAGAGCACTTACAGAAGTGCTCTTTCAAAAAAATGCTGTTATTAAATTAACCTTAGTAATAACTAACAAAAAGAAATTGGAGTTTGCTTACTGTTATATAAGTTGCAGAAAATTTATTACGGCTGGGACTATTGTAAATACTCTTAGTGAAATTGTTGTTGACCTTGTTGGCTATCCATTTGCTGACCTTGTTGGTTACCCATTTGTTGGCCACCCATTTGCTGACCTTGTTGGTTACCCATTTGTTGACCACCCATTTGCTGGCTCACTTGATCAACTTGTGTTTGAGCCTGTGCAATTGCTTGATTAATTTGACTTAATGTTTGATTAGATTGTAGGTACTGTAATCCCTGGTTTAATGTTTGAATAGCTTGTTGGATAGTTTGTTGTAATTGTTGATCCGCTTGTTGCATTTGTTGTTGAGATTGATGACTAAATTGTTGAAGTTGTTGCATTAGTTGATTAGCTTGTTGTAATCCTTGTTGTTGACCTTGTTGTTGACCTTGTTGTTGACCTTGTTGTTGACCTTGTTGTTGACCTTGTTGTTGGCTTTGAGTTGTTTGAGATAAAGATTGTTGTAATTGTTGAATTTGATTTTTAAGGCTAGTTAATTCTTGTGAAACTTCTAAATCAGCAGCTTTACGTGCTACAGCTTCAACTTTTTTCTCAGTTCGTTTATCCATGTTTAATTCCTCCTTTTGTACCCACATAATAGTGTGGAACATTTTTATAATGTACAAATTTATATTATTAATACTAAAAAATAAAATTTAGAGCCAGAGGAAGGGAGACATATAAATAGTACTTTAATTAAAATAGGACAAGCAAAATTGCTTGTCCTAGAAGGAGGAAATCTCAAAGCACCAAACTGACTCGTATTGGTAAACAGGCTCCTGAATAGTATGATTCAAATTAAGAAAGTTATACAAGAATGGCAGGCAAAGAAACTTTGCCTGCTTGTGGGGTGAATGAGTTAGCCAATTAAGATAAATTAACTTCTCATTCCTTTACAAAAAGAGTGAAGCCACTAGTATATATGGCTTATAAATAGTGTGTGTAGTGTTTGAAAGTTTATTCAAAAAATTAAAATGAGTAGTATCTTTAATAAGTTGGTTTTTCTTAGGTTTG
Organism: Bacillus sp. B1-WWTP-T-0.5-Post-4; assembly: GCF_009183795.1. Classification (NCBI taxonomy): domain Bacteria; kingdom Bacillati; phylum Bacillota; class Bacilli; order Caryophanales; family Bacillaceae; genus Bacillus; species Bacillus sp. B1-WWTP-T-0.5-Post-4. Next base: position 31,678 of record NZ_WEIJ01000009.1, on the reverse strand, counting down.
TGTAGAGCACATGGTAGTATATGAGGATTATTTATTAACGTGCAAATATCTAATGGAATTTTCATTTTGTAGAAATAAGTAAAATAAAAAAGAGCACTATGCATAAGTGCTCTTTAAGATAGGAGGTAACACTTTGAGTTGGATACTTAGGTTAAAAGTATATGGTGTAGAAGTGAGATAAGACCTAAAATTTATAGTTAACTGAATGCAAAAGAGCAGTTAACAATTGTTAACTGCTCGGCCCTCAGAGAAAGGGGAAAAGAACATTACAGAGGTCACTGTGAATTCAAGCTGTATCAACCCATTTATAGTATTGGATCTAATTTAGAATTTTATTCGAACAAATTCAAAAAAAGCAGCTAGCAAAAGCTAACTGCCCTGGTGAATAAGAAGAACACAATGGTTATTCGTATTCAACCTTGGTGTACTTATATTGTTAACACTTTTTAGAAATTTATTCAATAAAGGAGCAGTTAGCCCAGCCTAACTGCTCTATACAGAGGTAATAATCTAGATGCATAGATATTATATGCTAAATTATTTATTCTATTCGAGACGGATTAAAGAATTTGTCCTTATTAGGGAAATATAGTTAAAGAATTTCTTTAAGAAACAGAAGCAGTAACCAAATAAAAGAGTAGCTAGCAAGAGCTAACTGCTCAACCCTCGACCAAGAGAGCTAGAGTGGGAAGAATTTAAAGCTGACTTTTTACAGTCCTATATAGTATCGGTGAAATATAGAATTTTATTCGTGTGAAACATAAAAAGAGCAGCTAGTAAAAACTAGCTACTCAGCCTTCGGGTATGAAGGGAAATCAGAAACTGTATATACATTATTAACGGAATATTGGGTTTTATTCAGGAGTTAGAGGAAAATGAATAAATTTAGACTGTTCCAACTTGGTTTTGGTCTGCAACATCAGAATCAAATGTGTTTGTTGCACTAACACCGTTAAATGTATTGAGAACAAAAGCAACGTTAGATGAACCTGAACCATTATAAGCTTTTGTATTTTCTTTTGGAGAAACGTTATAAAAATCACCTAAGTTGAAAGAACCGTTACTATTTTGCACAACCATATTTCCGACAATAGATGGCATAGCTTTCACCTTCTTTCCTAGGAAGCATTTAAATTAGTATATGGTGTATGCGTCTAGTAGTTCATTTGAAACTGAGAATTTTGAAATGAAGTTTGATTGAAAACCTAATAAAATAATCCTTTTGAAATTATATAGGTACAATTCACATCTGAGCGGCTTTTTGAATGTAAGAAGGTATTAAATTAATGAGAATGTCTAAAAATGGAAAAAACTGTTTCATAAGAAGGAGTGAGAGGATTGGATAATTTATAGAAAAAGAAACTAAAAAAGCAATTGCTCGTCGGACAAAGGTTATACAAAAATATGAGAAAGACAGAATAGATAAAGCTCGGAGGAATCTTTTTATACAGACAAGTATAATGAAATAAATATAGTCCGGCTAGAAAACTAGAGGACACCAGTTCATTAAAGCAGTCATTTAAGCTGTTTTAGGAATAGGTGTCCTTTTTATTTTGAAAAGGGAGATGGGGGGAATAAAGGTGCTAAAGGATTAATTACACGAGTGGAAAAAGCAATCAAAACAAGCAAAGAAGAAAAATAAGAAAAAGGGAAAAGAGAAATTTAGCGCTCGTGAAATTGAAGAGTTAATGGGAGTTCATGGACCACGTTATGAAAGAAGACGTGGAGCAATAAGACAAAAATAAATTAAAAATAAAAAAAGTGATCTTACATGACTAAACAGTTATCTTTTTTAACAAAGATCGATAGAACAGCAACACAATTGGTGAGAGTACGGTTTCCTCCCTTTTCCTTGCTACCGATAATGATGTGTTATGTTAACTTCATATGAATTGGTTATACATCGTTATTCCTTCGTTTCTCGCTCTATTCTATATATTTGCATACCAAGTATGTGTATATCATATATTAATACAAGTAATCATATATACCCAATCTGTATGATATATATAGATCAATACTTTAAGTAGTACAGCACTCTATTATAGTGAGAAAGGAACATCAGATTTATGAATAACCTCAACGTTCTTTGTGAACAATTTGCTAAAATACTTAATGGAAAAAGCAATATAAATCAAGGTGTTTGTTCTGTCTCCTTGCACCGTAATATCAAAGTGTTTGTTCAAGGACGACCAAGCACCTCAGTGATACCGGTCGGGATATCTTTTGAATCGTTAGATCAAAATGGTAACGCATTGAACTTTGGAGAAATTGCTATTTTACAAGAAGAAATTCCTTTATTTATGCAATCAATTGTTCAACAGGGGATTATTGTTAGTGCTTTACATAATCATTGGTTATATATGAAACCATTGATTATGTATATTCATATCCAATCTGTTGAACCACCATTAAGTTTTGCGAAAAAATTGGCAAATTCTTTTTCATTTTTAAGTAGTTATCCAATTACTGATAATGAGAGTTAATGTTAAATAAATCATATTTAGCCACTTCTTATCTTGATAATTATGTAAGTAAGCTGTCCATATGGACAGCTTATTTTATTTTTCCGCATAGCGTAGGTTATTTTACAAAATGTTGGTGGTATCCCATGCCCATCAACCTAAGATTATATAGGTTTAATTTCAAGTGAAATTATTTCATTCTTCTAAAGATCCAGTGTAAGTTCTTTAAAGATTTGCATCTCAAATAAACCAAGAGACCTTATAAATCATAATTATTTTTAACACAAAACAATTCTTTAAAATTATCAATTTTTAAATTTCGAATGGGAATTTTTCATTCTAATACCTCTTTTATTTATATAATTAAACTTTTAACGTTACTCTACAATTTTTAAAAACATGTAAATGATCTAATCCTTCTTGTATCAATTACCAAAATCATCAAAAACCTACCGTTCCATCTAAAACCAGTTACAGACCTTTGTCCTACAAAAATCGGATAATACCAAAACTGCTTACCATTATTAAGCCATATATAGGTGTTTCGAAATAAACAGAATGAAATTGCTCCTGGATCAACAGCAAATGGTGAAGCTACTGATTGTTGAAGAATAAATGATGGGGGAGGAGATGTTGGGGCTTGTGAACTTTGACCTGGTCTACCTGGAGAACTAGGGATTTGAAGACCAGGGAATTGACGATCGAAGTATTGATCATAATTTATATAAGGATAATAAATTGAATCATTATATATTAAAAGTCACCTCTTTATTTTATAATTTCCTAAATTATTAATATGTAATAGAAGGCGTATTGCGAAATGAAAGACAATTGCCAAACGGTTATGTAAGAGATGCCGTTGTATATAGTATTATCGCAAGCGAATGGCCGGTTATAAAAGAACAACTATTACAAAAACTAGCAGTATATAAATAAGGAATTATGGTCAAACATATATAACCGAGATACTCTCATTTATTCGATTTGGGGGTATCTCAATTTTGTTAGCTTGATAGCGATGGGGTAGAGCCACATCGCTATCAAGCTAAGAGAAGACAACTACCCTAAAAATGAAATTTTGTGCTAACTTGAAATAAAAAAGCTCATTTTTCTTTTTGGGTAAATCTGTTTTCTTAACATGTATGGGGACCCATATATGTTGTTATAGAATCTATATTTGTATATTCCGGAAGAAATATAAAGGAAAACGTATTAGTGTTTTTGTATTCAGGGATATATTTCTAATCAAACGAGTTTAGGAATTGGATGTGTCATTTTGTATTATGAATAACTATAGAATAGTATGGTAAAGAGACATGTAATTTCAGATCATTCAATAATTATAATGATAAGGAGCATATTAGTGAAAAAACTTACTTTTAAGGATTTGAATTCACCGGAAACCATGCGTAATCCCATTATGTTCTATAAGAATCTCATCAAGCAACAAGAGCGTTTTTTTCAAATTGATGACTTTTATGGCATGGGAGGGACATGGGTCGCATTACACTATGATGATGTGATTACTATTCTGAAAGATGCTCGTTTTATCAAAGATTTACGGAAATTCACATCACCCCATGATAAGCAACACCCAAATTCGGAAAATACAGCTGCGAGTAAACTGTTTGACTGGTTGATGAATATGCCAAATATGCTTACGGTAGATCCACCTGATCATACTCGCCTACGTCGTCTAGTCTCTAAAGCCTTTACACCACGTATGATAGAGGATCTTCGTCCCCGTATTCAGCAAATTGCCGACGAATTGTTGGTTGCTGTACAGGAACAAGGAAAGATGGAAATTATTTCAGATTTTGCTTACCCACTACCCATTATTATTATTTCAGAGATGCTCGGGATTCCCGTCACTGATCGAAACCAGTTCCGTGAATGGACACAAATACTCATGAACGCCTCTGTGAATCCTAGTCAAGGAACTGCAGTTACAACAACACTTGAAAAGTTTATTCAATACATCGAGGTATTGCTTAACGAAAAGCGTCTAAATCCTGATGTTGATTTGATAAGCAAGCTCGTTCAAACAAAAGAGCAAGAAGACAAGTTGAGTAATAACGAGCTTCTCTCGACAATTTGGCTGCTTATTATCGCTGGACATGAAACTACAGTTAATCTAATCAGTAATGGTGTACTGGCATTACTTCAACATCCCGAACAAATGAATTTACTAAGGGAAAATCCTTCCCTGATTTCTTCCACTGTTGACGAACTATTACGCTATTCCGGCCCGGTTATGTTTATTAGCCGTCTTGCTAGTGAAGATATGACAATACATGGAAAAAGGATTCGCAAAGGTGATTTAGTTCTACTCTCTCTAACTGCTGCAAATATTGATCCACAGAAATTTACTTATCCGGAAACATTGAATATTTCACGAGAAGAGAATAATCATTTAGCCTTTGGGGCTGGTATACATCACTGTTTGGGGGCTCCATTAGCACGTTTAGAAGGACAAATTGCATTAGGTACTTTGCTACAGCGGCTTCCTAACCTTCGCCTAGCAATCAAACCGGATCAATTAAATTATAATCATAGTAAAATTCGTTCTCTTGTTAATCTGCCAGTTGTTTTCTGACCTATAATTACAATGGGCTTAAGCTGTTGTTTTTATTGGATAAAATTGTTATTTTAAAATTTTATAGTACTTCCAGAATGAAGTTTTTGCTAACTTGCAACAAAACTTTATTCTAGAGTAATTCTAAATTCTTAAGTTGATGGATGTAGGGTCCCACCACATCGCCATCAAGCTAAGATTAAGTAAAATTCCGTTCAACTAGATTTTTCGGTTTTCTAAAAGATTGATATCAGTTATCTAAAAATCTGCATACAAAATTAACCTTTATAAGGTGAATTTTGTGCAAGTTATTGAAGAATATGTGGAGATAGATATTGCTGTAGTTCTTCAGCGAACAAATGAAACTTATCTTGAATCGATAGATTCATACAAAACGCCATACTTTCTGTATTTTTTTACAAAAGAATAATGCTTTCTATAAGTTATAGGTATAAATTCATCAAAGGTTTATAGTAATGTAAATTGACCCCTATAGTGTGTTGCAATTTAATAAGTTCAGATAAGTTTTTTTTAGTTGTGACTGCATTGTATAATGAAAAAGTGTGGCTTTTTGACTTTTGGTGCACGGAGAATTGTTATTATTTCCCGTCGATAAAAGTTTATGTCAGAGCTACCAAGGAGAGATCATACGATGTCCGAGAAGATGCATGCTGACGAATTGAAAATTGAAGAGCGACTTGTGCGTCGTTTGCTTGTCGATCAGTTCCCCCGCTGGGCAGAGTTGCCCCTTCGTAAGGTGGAGCCAGTTGGAACGGTAAATGCCGTTTTCCGACTTGGCGACGAATATTCCATTCGGCTAGCGAGAAGGAAAGGACCGACGACACCAGGAGGACGCGAGTTCTTATGGCTACCCAAAATCGCGCCATTAGTCCCGCTTGAAATCCCTGTACCTATCGCTCAGGGGCGCCCAAATAACGAATACCCATGGTTTTGGGAGATACATTCGTGGCTGAAGGGTGAAACGGTGCCGATAGAGGCGCTTGAAGAGATTCAGGCAGCACGCGATCTCGCAGAGTTTGTCCTAGCGTTGCAACAAGTCGATCCAACGGGAGGGCCGTTAGGACGCGGCATTCCTTTGGCCCAACGGGACAAGGACTTCCGATATTGGCTAGCACGATTTAATGGCGATCCCGCGGTGTCTGCTGTATGGGAGTCGGCTCTTTCTGCCCCTCCATGGAACGGTCCTCCTGTTTGGCATCACGGCGATCTAGATGTACGTAACTGGCTCGTACGTGATAAGCGTATTAGTGGTGTGATTGATTGGGGGACAATGGGAATAGGTGACCCTGCGTGTGATGTAATGGTTGCGTGGAAGTTGCACTCGCCAGAGGCGCGCGATGTGTTCCTTGATGCTACTCGTACGGACGATGCTACATTGGCAAGGGCCCGCGGATGGGTCGTATCACAGGCAGTTGCAATCCTTGCCTACTACACGCCGCAAAACAATCCAACTTTGTACAATGAGGCGAAATCCTGGCTAGACCTAGTGCTAGCTCAAAAGTAATTCAGTAATTTTAAGAATGAAACATATCTCAGTTATTCAACGGGCTTATTCAGAAAGCGAGAGAACCATAAAAATCGTTATCCTTTCAAGTATTTTACTGAAAGAATAACGATTTTTTCATTTTGGGGGAAATTTGTCTCCTTAACTTGATGGGCAAGTGGTTCTACCCTATATTGTAACAAAATGATATTAGGAAGTTTATCTAATTAAAAATCCCACTTGTAGTGGATTTTTGATGAGGTTGCTTAAATTTCTTCTAATAGTTGCTCGATTTTTTCAGCATTAATAGACCAGTTTAAATCTTTTTTAATCAAACCATCTTTTTTAAGCTGACTCAGAATAGCACTGGTCGTTTCTCGTGTAGAACCAATCATGTGTGCAATGTCAGCATGTGTCAATTTCATATTGATGGTTTGCCATTCGTTTATTCTTCTTCCAGTTTTTTCACTTAACTTCAATAATAAGTATATTAGACGGTATTTAACATCACTAAGAGCAATTTTCTCGCTTAAGCTATAAACTTCTTTTAAACGGTTTGAAAGTATATTTATAAATTTCAATGCAATTTTGGGGTTCCTTTCAATAAATCCCTCAAAATCATTCCTTGCAATTATACATAAATAAGTATCTGTCATTGCTTCAGCATAAACCTGGTCATTTGTTAAAGATAAGGTAGATGTTTCTCCAAAAATATTACCACTTGTTAAAATATCAACAGTAAACTGTTTTCCATGATGATTCATACGAAATAAGCGTACTTGACCTTTCTTTAAAAAAAATAATGCTTCAATTGGCTTATCTGGAGATAATATAATCGTTCCTTTTTTAACAGGTTTCATCTCACTTAATTCTTCAACGGTCTTAAGATCGTCCATTGGTAATTCTTCTAATAGACTAATTTGTGAAAGAAGTAATAAGTTATCCACTTGAAATCATTCCTTTCACTATTTTTATTTTCATTATACCGTTCTTTGTAATTTTTACTGTAATCTAAATTACTGCATAAAAGTAATTAATTAGTATAGTACCAGGTAGGGGTGGTTTTGTGGAGCCAGTTTTATATACAATGGATGGGTGCTTAAGCTGTTTTAAAGCAAAACAACATCTAATTCAAAGTAATATTTATTTTATAGAAAAAAACTATTTAATGATCTAAATGCTGCATTAGAAATAAGGGGTTTACTAGGAGAAGTTAATGCCAACGTATTTGTAGATGGAACCTTCATTTTAAAGGGACGTGAAATTTTAAGGGTAAAAAAATAGGGATAATCCAAATAAATGAAAAACATACATATTTTTGAGGGATAATTAATTACTATAAAAAATAAATCGAGTTATAGCGAAATTTTCGTTTATATATGGTTTGGCATAATGGGAAAAGAATCGCTAATCGTCCGTTAATTAATCTCACGTTCAACAACAAGCTATCTAATAAGATACTTCAATTTTTATCAACTCTAATAAAATATAAACCATGTACTTATAGTACATGGTTTATATTTTAAATTAGCACAGTAATAAGAACTAGCATGTGTATTTTCGTTGCAAAATATTAAATAGTTACCTTTTAAGATGTTTGTTTTTTGAACAGATTTTAAACGCAATTGCAACTATTATAGAGAAAAACAAATGAGTTCCTAAGGTCATTAATTGCTGAGGAGCAAAAGCATTTAAAAGGTTTGTTCCCATCCCCATCATTATAGGCATGATTACAAGAGGACCCACTATCCAAATTCCAACCCCAAAAACAATTGTGAGAACAAGACGATTTTTAATAACGGATGTTAACAATCCGAATGTAATGCCAAAAATAATACTTATCATCATATGAATAATCCAGCCACTAAGTAAGCTGCTGCTTCCCATTATCCCTGCAATCATGGCTATCTTACCCATCATTTGCATGATTATTCCAAAAATAATCCCACCAATGATGCCACCTATAATTCCAATTTTAATTGTTTTATTAACCGAAATTTGCACGTATATCACTCCTTTTTTGTTTGCATTGTTATCGTAACAGAGTGAAAAAAACAATTCTGTAATGCTAATTACAAAAATCAGAATTAGGCAATTTCCTATCCTCTATTGAATTCAAACTAGTTGTTAGTTAAGCTTAAAAATTAACTGGTTATTAAAAAATCATTAAAAAGAGCAAGCATACAGCTTGCTCTTTTCTTATAAATAGATTTATTTAGACTTTAGATTTTTACCTATATATTGAACAATCTTTCTAAGCTCTGTCGATGTTGGACGACCAAATGGACTGGTTTGCCTCTGCTGATATAGTAGTTGTCCATTTTCATCCACAAGAAAGTACGCAGGTTCTCCATGAGTACCGTGGTCTTCATAAGGTGCATCATCACCATGATAGAAAACATCGTAAGCTTTTAAAGCAACCAGGGATTCATCTGATAAAATTGGGAACGATAAGTTGTTCTCCAATGCCATCTTCTTTAAATTTTCTAACTTGTCAGTAGACACAGTAATAAGATGTACATTTTTCCCTTCAAAGAAACCTTTACTCTCTTCAAGATCCTTCAGATCATGGACGCAAACTGGGCACCAAGCTCCTCTAAAAAAAATAATTAATTTCCAACCCTTAGATTCTTTAAGATAGGTTTCTAAAGAAAATTCCTGTCCAGTTATTTCAGGGAGTGTAAAGTTTGGAACCTTTTTACCTAATGTAAAAATAGTCATTTTGTCTCCTCCTTTTCATAAATGAATGATTCCTAAATCTTCTAATGCTAAATTACACACATTATATTATCTTAATTAGCACTTAAAATATGTAAGCATCATTACATTGCTTGAGAATATCAAAAATCACACAAATTCCAGCTGTTCATAATAATTAATGGGGGCAATCCCCCTTCTATAAAGATAACCAGAATTTAGAAATCATATTTCTAGTAGAAAATAGCTATTCTAAGTAGGAAATTCATAATTATAAGGAGGGATTTGATTATGACAGTAATTACTAAGCTTAAGCAAACTATTTCTGGATTAAAAAGTGCTCAAGCATGTTTAGAAGGATTTGCTCTTGATACTGACAATCAGCAAGCAAAACAACTGTATCAAAATGCTGCTCAGCAAGCGCAGACAATTATTGATTCTTTAGAACCACGTGTTCAGGAGGTTCAACAAGATGAGCCTCAATATAAGCAATAAAAAGCTGTCATCTTCAGATTTTTTCCAGAGGTCTTATTATAGTTAGATTTATATATCTGATGGGGTTCGCTGTATGCCCATCAAGTTAAGAAATTTGTTGTTCCTCAAAACGAAAAAATCGATCTAACTCCTCATATATAGCTGTAAAACAATAAAATTTTCGTTTTGGGGGCATTTACTTTTTTTTAGTTGATAACGATGTGGTGCTACCCCATCGCCATCAACTTAAAAAATTGATTTTCCTCCAAAACGAAAAAAATGAGTTGAATTCTCATAAATAACTGTAAAAAGGTAAATTTCTCGTAATGGAGATGTCTCAAAATCTTAGCTTGATAGGTATGTGGTGGTATCCCTATACAGTTACTCATAAATTTCGTACTGTGTAACTCAAAGGAAAAAGTTAAATGAAATTACTGATAGCAAGGGATTCAGTGATAGACTCAGTTACACACAATATAAGATATGGGTAAGTGGTGTGATATAGTAAATGAAAATATATCGATATAAAATGAGTTGCAAGTGATGTGATATAAACTTAAAGAATAGGAAGATCGTTATCAGCAGTACGGGTTTTACAAATAAACCTATTAAACGAAAAGCTTTAAATATAGAGCGCACAACTTTCATGAAGATGCCCCCTAAATCAAATAATATATCAAGTATGTATCGTTATAAGTTACTCTATCACTTTGCATGTTCTTCCATTTTCTTATCAAGTGCTTTAGCATAAGCATCTTTAGTTTCCTGATTTAATTCATAAATTGCCTTATCCCACTGTTCACCTTCTACACCTGACATATGTGGAGTGCTTTTAAGTATAGCTAATTCAATCTCTTTTCCATCTTCTTTATTAGCGTCTAGTATTATCTTTGTTCCTTTTCTTGCATCTGTTACGCCTTCTAACACAAGTTTGTTAATGTCCTTGTACTTATCAGGTACTTTTATATTCTCCATACGGTCTAAAGCTTCATCCATAGCGTCTGCTGTTTTGAATACCTCTTTATATCCTTAACATTGAATTCATTTATAAACAGTATATTAAGAAGGAATGTGTGAATCATCTAAACAAAAAAGTGCTAACAAGTTTGCAAACGAACTTGCTAACACTCATACAAAATAGACATAAATTATCGCTGATATGTCTTCCTTAATAATAGCCATAATCAATTAGAACATACTAATATGAAATGCCCATACAATCATTCTTGATATACATGATAATAGTATAAACTCTATATTTCTTTTAATAATTTAGGGTTATATCTTTTCTGCATTAGACGCTTTTAACCACGCTTCATAGAATTCTATAACTGATGCATACCGTTCTGCTCGATTGGCATTTACAGCGCGATACGCTACCTCATATAATTCCTTACTTGCTTCCCATTTTATAAAAGAACGATCTTTTTCACCGCCTAAAAGTGAGAAAGCCATTGCTCCCATATTAAATACATTTGTTCTTTCATCGATTGTTGCGTTTAGTTCAAATTCCTCTGGTGACATAAAACGGGAGGAACCCCATAGCCGGCCCATTTTATTTATGTAAGGTTTCTTACTGTATAAATCTATATCACAAATTTTTGTCTCGTTTGTATTAAAATTATATAAAATACTACCGTCATAAAAATCTATTGCTACATAGTTTTTCTTTTCTACATAAGTATGGAAAGAAAAAATGGAATGTAAGGAATGAATTCGTTCTATAGCAGATAAATGTCTAAATTTATAAAATGGAGAGTTTGGATTTTTATATTTCTCAGTAGGGGGGAAACTCCAATGCGAATGAAGACATTCACCATCAAACCAATCGAAAATTAATACATATCCAGATTGAACTGGAAAATGATCAATTAGTCTTATGAGCGATTCATGCTTTAAATCTTCATAGATAGTAACTGAATTTTTTAGCCTTTTAATAGCATCACCCGTTGTTCCTTCATATGCAATTGTTTGTGCTCCTGCGTATTTGATAAATTTCTTATGCCCATCTTTTTCTACACCAAAACTTATATTCCCTGAATCTTGCTGGTCAAAAACTGCAAATACGGTCCCTAATTTAATAAGCCAATCAAAATTATGATATTCTTTTAATTGGAATGTTACGTTATTTAACTGAATTTCGACGGAATTATCTTTCATAGATTACCTCACATTTAATATAATTAAGTTGTACATTCCACTATTCGACATATTTTATGGAAATCCTATGCTAACAACATAAAATTTTATAAATATAATGATAAACACTTATAGAGGGGTGAGTATAATGGATCAACAAATTGTTATTAAACCGTATCAAAAAGACTGGGTTGAAGAGTATATAAAAGAAGAAGAGAAATTCTGTTCCTTGTTAGGACAAGAAATAATCGCTGTTGAACATATAGGGAGCACAGCAGTAGAAGGATTAGGAGCTAAACCTCTTATTGATATGATGATTGGCGTAACAGACTTACAAATTACTGAAAACTGGATTGAAGTTCTATCGGAAATTGGATATGAGTTTGTCCCAAAAGAAGCAACGAATTGGCGTTTTTTTAGAAAGGGAAAATGGAGGGCAGGTACTCATCATTTGCATGTTTATATTTATAATAGTGACGAGTGGAGAAACAATATTTTATTTCGCGACTTTCTAATAAGCCATGAATGGGCACGTAAAGAATATAGAGAATTAAAAGAGATGCTTGCTATTACATATGCTTTTGATCGTGTTTCATATACAAAGGCAAAAGCACCGTTTATTCAAAACATAATAAAGTTAGCTGAAAAAAATCAATAATAATTGTCAGTGATATTGAAATTCTCATTTTATTTTAATCTTTCTCTCATGTTCTTTTCTTTTTTATTTGATAGACTGCTTGTTACAAAGCTTTTGTGAGTAAGGAGATTAAATAAAATGGAGAAGATATTAAGAAATAAATATTTTCGTGTGTGTGTTAAAATTATGGGCATTACTATTATTATTTGTAGTGTAGTGATGCTATTTATTAATGTTATATACGGCAATGTTCTGAATGTAAAATGGTTAAATAAAAAATTAGGCTCTTTTGGTGAATATGGGGCTATTATCGCTGCTTCACTATGGTTTCTACGCCATATATGGGTGTTTTTAAAGAAGAAAAATATACAAGGATTTAAAAAAGTTAAAGAAGTGTATCTATTTGCAAAAAAGTTTCATGTATTAATTGGATACGCTATAATAGCTGTTGCAATTACTCATGGTGTTTACTTTTTTATAAAAGGGAGTCCTCATATTTTACTCATATACAGTGGTATATTTTCTCTATTAGCCTTAATCGCACTAGGGGTTGTTGGGTTTTATTTACAGAAAATAAATAAGAAAGAAAAATTTATGATGTATAGAAAATTGCATCAAATCATTGTAATTATATTTGGAATAGGATTATTTATTCATTTAATCGTCTAGGAGGAACTATCGTTGCAACACATTTTAATTATTGAGGATGAGGAAAGTTTAGCAGATTTTCTAGAATTAGAACTAAAATATGAAGGGTATAAAGTAGATATACAACTAGATGGAAGAAAAGGGTTAAGCGCAGCACTTGAAAAGAATTACGATCTCATTTTGCTTGATTTAATGCTGCCTGGATTAAATGGACTAGAGGTATGTCGTCGACTAAGAGCGACTAAAAATACACCTATTATTATGCTGACTGCTCGTGATAGTATTATGGACCGTGTGACAGGTTTAGATAGTGGAGCGGATGATTATCTTCCGAAACCATTTGCAATTGAAGAACTGTTAGCACGTATGAGAGTGATATTTAGAAGAGAAGAACATATTGAAAACAAGCAGGTTTCATTTCTTACATTCAAAGATTTGCAGCTTCAGATTGAATCTCGAACTATAACTAAAGGAAATGAAGAAATTGAACTTACAAATAAAGAATTCGAGTTATTGCTTATGTTTATGAAAAATATTAATCGCGTACTTACTCGTGATGTTTTACTGGACCAAGTATGGGGATATGATGCAATTGTTGAGACAAATATCGTTGATGTATATGTTCGTTATTTGCGAAACAAGTTACATAGTGTAGATAAGGAGGAGTATATCCAAACAGTCCGTGGTGCGGGATATATAATGAAATGATAAAAAATATTATGTTTCGAATTCGAAATCTACCTATAAAGTGGAAACTAACACTTTGGTCCACTACACTAGTATTTATTTTATTCATCTTATATAGTGCTTTGCAGTTTATTGTAATCAATAAGTGGACTATAGATTATGAACAGAAACAAATAAATAGGCAAGTGACGGAAATAGCGGCATATTTCCAAGATAAAAATGATACCCTTTCGAGTAAAACATTTGAAAACAGTAAAGATTTTCTAAACAATATGATTGATAAGCATCAAATGATTCGTATTATTGACATGGATGGGGAGCCGATTATTACTGTTTCACGAGATTTTAATGAAACGTGGATAAAGCCGAAACAGGTTATAAAAGATGAGTCATTTATAAAAAGGCATTTAGAAGATCGAATATTAGTTAAGCGCATACCAATTAAAACGAAAGAGTTTACTGGCACTATTGAACTTACGAAAAACCTAGAGACATTTGATTATTTATTAAAAGTTATTTTAGTGGTAATGCTTATTGCTGGAATATTTGGATTGATATTTAGTTTTTTAGGTGGGATTCTTATAACGAAGAAACTATTATCAAGTGTTCAAAATATAACAGATACGATGAAACGTATTAAAAAGAATGGACTAAATGAACGGGTTCCAGTACGAGAAAATAATGATGAGCTTGCAAAATTATCATTTCTCTTTAACGAGATGATGGATGAAGTAGAAACTTCTTTTGCACAACAGAAACAGTTTGTCGAAGACGCATCTCATGAACTAAGAACACCGTTAACAATTATTCATGGTCACTTAGCGATGTTAAACCGATGGGGGAAAAATGATCCAGCAGTATTAGATAAATCTCTTCAATCTAGTTTAAAGGAAGTAGAGCGTTTAAATAAATTAGTTTCAGAATTGCTAGAACTATCAAGAGCTGAATCTGAACAAATGTATCCAATAGCAGCTGAGCCAGTCCATGTAAATAGCGTATTAAAACATGTTACACAAAACTTTGTAGTACTCCAAAGTGATTTTCAATTTGATATGAAATTCGGGGATGACGAGGCTTATGTGTCAATGCCATCATCTTACTTAGAACAAATTATTATTATCATAATGGATAATGCAGTTAAGTATACAAAAGAGGTTAATAAATATATTTGCATAGAATCCAGTTTACAATCAGGGAAAGTTAAAATTCGTGTAATAGATCATGGAGCGGGAATACCTGAATCCGATTTACCATTTGTTCTTAATCGGTTTTACCGAGTTGACAAAGCGAGAAGTCGAAAACAAGGTGGAAACGGACTAGGTTTGTCTATTGCAAAACGACTTGTAGAAAAATATAAAGGAGCTATTAAAATAGAGAGTAAAGAAAATGAAGGAACAATCGTTACGATTACATTACCATGTATAATAAAATAAGCCTTCAAAGAAAGGGTGCTTCTTGCATTCCTTCTTTTTTTACGATCAAATCATTTTGTTTATTTCGAAATTTCTAGTACATTAAAATTATTAAGGGGGAATAATAATGAAAGCTATCGTACATCAATATAAAACTGGATTTGACGGTGTAGAATATAAAATATCACCTGAGAGAGCACTTAATGATGGGGAAGTTAAAGTGAAGTTAAAATCAGCAGGCTTAAATCATCGGGATTTATTTATTATGAATAATAGAAAAGAAATACAATTACCTTTAATCTTAGGATCAGATGGTGCAGGTATTGTTACGGAAATTGGAAACGGTGTTTCTGATAACATATTACATACAGAAGTTATTATTAATCCTAGTATTGGATGGGAACATGCTACTGAAGTACCGGAGTTACCGGAAGTGCTAGGTGGACCGAAAGATGGAACGTTTGCTGAATATGTAATTGTACCAGTTGAAAATGTTGTAGAAAAGCCGTCATATCTTACTTGGGAAGAATCAGGTGTTTTATCTTTATCCGCATTAACTGCATATAGAGCGCTTTTTACAAAAGGGAGATTGAAGTGCGGCGAACACGTTTTAATTCCGGGAATAGGCGGTGGTGTTGCTACATTTGCCATGTTATTCGCGAAAGCAATTGGCGCAAAAGTGAGTGTTACTTCAAGGGTAGAGAATAAAATGGAACTTGCTGCAAAATATGGTGCAGATATTTCTTTTCATAGTGCCGGAAATTGGGAAGAGAGCTTACAAGGTGAAAAAGTAGATTTAATAATAGATAGTATAGGTCCAGCAACTTTTTTGAAATATTTTGATGTATTAAAACCAAACGGAAGAATCGTGAATTTTGGTGCAAGCTCAGGAGATAAAATTGAATTACCATTACGCGCGCTATTTTACAATCAAATTGATATTATGGGAACATCCATGGGTAGCCGTGAGGAATTTAATGAGATGATAAAGTTTATAGAAAAACATCAAATTAAACCAATTATTGATAAAGTTTACTCGTTAGAAGAAGCAATTCGAGCACTAAGCCGTATGGAACATGGAGAACAATTCGGAAATATTGTACTTCAAATGAATTAAAAAATATGATTTTGCAATTAGTATATTTAAATGAACATGTTATGTATTCCAAACATGAAAAAAATACGAACCGCCTTATTATAAAGGTTTACCGGCTTTATACATAAATAGCGTATAAAATTTGTTTTATAATTGTCAAATGAGTAATAGTAAAATGAGAATTAGATGAAAAAAGTTTAAGCCCATTTTCATAATGGTATTGTATACTGTGTAAATCAAGAACACTTGTAAGTAGGGAGAGAGTATTATGAATTACACAGTATTTCAGTGGTTTAATAATTTTGCTGATTCATCCAAACTATTAGATACAATAATGGTTGCAATTACAAATAGCGCTGCATACGTAGCCATTTTATTTATGCTTATCTTATGGTTTAATAATGGAAAGAAAGAGAATGCAATTAGAAAACAATATACAGTTTTATATACGACGCTTTCGGTTATTATTGCATTAGTAGTAAATGTTCTTATACACGCAGTATATTACCATCCGCGTCCGTTCGTATCACATGATGTACACCAATTAGTACCACACGCAGCAGATTCATCATTCGTTAGTGATCATTCTGTACTTGTATTTTCAATTGCCTTTGTATTTATTCTTAGAGGAGAAAAACTGAAATATATCGCGCTCTTATGGGCAGTGTTAGTCGGTATATCACGTATGTATGTAGGTGTTCATTATCCTTTAGATATACTTGGTGCAGCTTTCATAACACTTGTTACGAGCGGTTTAGTAATGCAAAGTACACGTATGTTTGAACCAATAGCGAAATTCGTATTCAAAATGTATGCATTAGTAGCGAATCGAATTCCTTTCTTAGCAAAATATAACCATATCGCATAATTTTCTTATAAAAAGTTCCCCTTTGGAAATCCAGAGGGGAACTTTTTATAGTAAATAAGAAAAGAGTTTAGAGTGCTATGCAATCAAGTTTTGGTGAAGTTAATATTCAGAAATTTCACGCACCGTATTTTAATGAAATAAAACAAAAACAAAAAATAACAATAGTTAGTTTCGTATTGTTTTAAAGGAATTAAAAAGAAAACTTCGAAACATATAGTATCGTAAACAAAAACTACAAATTATAAAACGCATCTTCGTACGAATCCATTCCAAAAGAGAGGAGATAAGTATGCAAAAACTTCAAACGAATAAAGGCGCTCGATATATGATGATTGCTTTTATTGTTTTGTTTCTTATTATGATTTTGCGTATAGTCTATATTCAGGCAGTAGGAGTCGTGCATAATGTAAATGTAAAGGACCTCGCGGATGAACAACATAATAAAAAAGGTGTTTTAGAAGCGAATCGTGGCACTATCTATGACCAAACGGGAAAGGTGTTAGTACAAGATTCTACAACATATCGAGTTGTTGTGAATTTAAAAGGAAAAGATAAAGTGAAAAATAAAGATGAAACCGCACAACAATTAGCCGATGCGCTTGAAATTGATAAAGAAGAAGTATTAAAAAACTTTCATGAAGGGCGTACGCAAGTTGAAATTGGGAAAATTGGTCGGAACTTATCTAGGGAAAAGAAGGGAAAAATTAATGATTTAAAAATACCAGGTGTATCTTTTATGTCGGAAAAAGCAAGAGTGTATCCGAATGAAGACTTTGCATCCTATATACTGGGTTTTGCTAGACCAGATGATAAAGGGAATACGGAAGGGAAGTTTGGGCTTGAAAAGAGTTTGGATAAATATTTGCGCTCGACAAACGGGAATATAGAATATGTGGGTACACGAAGGGGGATTCCGCTTACAAATGATATAGGTAAAGTAGAACCTGCTAAAAATGGGAATAACGTGTATTTAACGCTTGATAAACAAATTAATAGCTTTTTAGAAGAAGCGATGAACAAAGCACAAGAGCATTATGATCCTTCTATGTTAATTGGCATTATTGCTGAGCCAAAAACAGGAAAGGTTTTAGCGATGGCTAGTAAACCTAGTTACAATCCTAATGTAGGTGATATCGAATACTTTTTAAATGATCCGATTGCAAATGCATATGAACCAGGTTCAACTATGAAAGTTTTTACGTTAGCAGCTGCCATTAATGAAGGTGTATATAACGGAAAAGAATATTTTCAATCTGGAAAATATTCCGTTGGTTCCTCTGATATAAAAGATCATAATGGTGGATTTGGATGGGGATCAATTACATTTGATGAAGGTTTTGAAAGATCATCAAACGTAGCTTTTTCTATTTTAGAAGATCAGTTACTGAAACCAAATAAATTTAAGCAATATATGAATAAATTTGGATTCAATCAAAAAACAGGAATAGATTTACCTGGAGAAAGTAAAAATACTTTATTATTAAATACGCAAATTCAACAGGTTACAACTTCTTTCGGTCAAGGTTCTACAGTAACTCCGATTCAATTAATCCAAGCGGCTACTGCTATAGCAAATGACGGGAAAATGATGCAACCATATATCGTTGATAAAGTTGTAAATCCAACAAATAAAGAAGTTATTATGGAAAATCAACCGAAAGAAATTGGGAATCCGATAAAAAAAGTAACAGCGGACAAGGTTAGAAGCTTAATGGAGCGTGTTATAACATCTTCAAAAGGAACTGGTACAATGTATAAAGTGGATGGTTATCCAATTGGAGGTAAGACAGGAACAGCACAAATCCCGAATCCTGAAAACGGCCGATATATGGAAGGGAAAGAGAATTACATTTTCTCCTTTTTAGGAATGGCTCCAATTGATGATCCGGAGTTAATCGTATACTTAGCTATTAAGCAGCCAAAGTTAAAAGGAGATGAGTATGGAGCTCAGCCTCTTGCTGAAATATTTAAACCTGTTATAAAAAACAGCCTTGAATATTTAAAGGTGAAACCGTATACCGAAAAACAAATAGCTGATGCAGCGAAACAATCTCAATTAAAAGTACAAAATTATGTAAATCAATCGATGGGTACAGCAGAGAAAAGTGTAGAAAAAGAGAAGCTACAGCCGGTAATTTTAGGAGAAGGAAAAATAATAAAACAATATCCACAGTCTGGCGAGGTAATGAGTGAAGGTGATCGTATATTTTTATTAGGGAATAACGCACAAATGCCAAATGTAAAAGGTTGGTCCATGCGTGATGTTATGTATTTCTCTAAGCTTTTGAAATTAGATTTGAAAACTTCTGGTACAGGTTATGTAACGAGCCAAAGTATTGAAAAAGGACAAGATTTACATGAAGGAGATACACTAGAACTAGAATTAGAACCGCCGTTACAACCGTTAACAGAGGCGAATACGAATTAATTCAGGTATTTGGAAGGAGCTAGATGCAAATGGCTCTTTCTTTAGAGCTGTAAGTAATTTCACGCACCGTAATTTTCAGAAAAAACAATAAATAAAATACTTAACAGTTACTAAAACAAAAAAACTTACATATATTGAAATTAGAACGATTGTTCAATTTTTGTATTAAACGATGGAAGGAGTCTACATTGAATAAAAGACGATATGATAGTGATTTAGCCAAAGAAATAATAGGAGAAAAAGCGATAGAGTTATTTTCCTTAAAAGGGTATACAAGAACCTCCATTGATAACATTGCTAAAGCCTCTGGTTATAGTAAAGGACATATATATTATCATTATAAAAATAAAGAAGAATTATTTGTTTATTTAGCTAAAGACAGTATGAAAAACTGGCATGATAAATGGAAAATGGCAGAAAAAAAGTATACAAACGCAACTGAAAAATTATATGGAATGGCTAAATTTGTACTTTATAATTACAAAACGCCGTTATTAAGAGCGGGGCAAGAACTTGCCTCTGATCCGAGCACGAATCCTTCTACAGTTCAACAACTTTATGGTTTAGCTGTTGTCCCTTTAAAGGTATATCAACAAATTTTAGATGAAGGTATAAAAAGTGGTGAGTTTTATATGAAAAATGTTGAGGGTTCATGCCTTTTATTAGGTGCATGGCTAGGTGGATTATGTCAATTCATTCATTCAATTGAAATGGAGAAATTAGAAGTTTTATTTGAAGAAGCTATTAAAATTTTTTTACTCTCTATTTCAAACAAATATATGTAGCGTGACAAGCGAATTAGAACGATTGTTCAAATCCTTACACTCGTCCGTTTTCATTATATGTATAAACAACAGGAGGTTATTTATATGGATGAGCAAAGAGTCGCAATTATAACTGGCGGCGCTTCTGGTATTGGTAAAGCTTTAGCCATTCAATTAGCAAATAAAGATATATTTGTAATTATCGCTGATATTAATGAAGCCTGTGGCCAGAACCTTGTGAATAATATAAAAAATAATAATCAACTAGCTAGGTTCGAATATTTAGATGTTACTAACGCTGGATCCATAGAAGAACTTATTATAAAAATAGTTAATGAGTTTGGTAGAATTGATTATATGTTTAATAATGCAGGAATTGCTATGTATGGAGAAGTATACGATATGTCTTTGGATGATTGGAAACATATTATTGAAATAAATTTATTAGGAGTAATTTTCGGGACACAATTGGCTTACCAATTCATGAAAAAACAAGGGTTTGGTCATATCATTAATACTGCTTCTGCAACTGGTTTAGGACCAGCTCCCCTTTGTACCGCGTATGCAACAACCAAACATGCTATCGTAGGTTTAACAACTTCATTACATTATGAGGCGGAAGAATACGGTGTAAATGTAAGTGTGCTTTGTCCAACTTTTGTAGATACACCCATATTTGAAAAATCAATTGCAATTAATATGAATAAGAATCAAATTATAAAACAACTAAAAACAAATAAGCCAATTTCAGCTGACAAGTTTGCTGAAATTGCACTGAAAGCTATTCATAAAAATAAATTAGTAATTTGTCCAATGCCATTAAAAAAAACGATGGACGTATTCTTTACTTTATTTCCTTATCTTCATAAAAAGCTAATGCGTTTCGTATGTCGAATTGGTCGTAAAGCAAAAATGACGAAAATATAAATATCTGATTATTTTTTATTTACAGTTAAATGGATATGTGATAATATGGAAAAAATTAAATGCAGTGAAGAGAAGAGTAAATAAAATGAATTTTTCACAGAGAGCTCCATTTAGCTGAAAAGGAGTAAAAATTCTTTATTGAACCAAGCCTCTGAGCAGCGCATCGGAACCTATTATTAGGGGATGGTGTGACGGGAGCTCCCGTTATAGAGCTATGGTATAAGCATGAGTTAGAATGCAGTACCTGATAAGGTTAATATGGTGACATATTAACAAACTAGGGTGGCACCGCGATGATAAATCTCGTCCCTAAGATTAAAAGTCTTGGGGGTGGGATTTTTTTATTGTTTTAAAACAATTTGGAAAGCGGGGGCCAAAAATGAAAAACTTTCTTAAAGATTGGAAATATCCTTTATTACTACTGTCCGGTGTTGGTATTGCGAATTTAGGGGCATGGATTTACTTAATAGCACTGAATGTACTTGTCTATAATATGGGTGGATCAGCCTTAGCTGTTGCTGCTTTATATGTAATAAAACCATTAGCCACTTTATTTACAAACGCTTGGTCTGGGAGTATGATTGATCGTTTAAATAAACGGAAATTAATGATTCACCTCGATATATATCGGGCGTTATTTATCGCTATTTTACCTTTACTTCCGTCACTTTGGATTGTTTATGTATTTGTATTCTTTATAAGTATGGCCAGTGCAATTTATGAGCCAACTGCTATGACGTATATGACGAAATTAATTCCAGTAGAACAAAGACAACGTTTCAACTCATTACGTA
This sequence comes from Bacillus sp. B1-WWTP-T-0.5-Post-4, assembly GCF_009183795.1. Taxonomy (NCBI): domain Bacteria; kingdom Bacillati; phylum Bacillota; class Bacilli; order Caryophanales; family Bacillaceae; genus Bacillus; species Bacillus sp. B1-WWTP-T-0.5-Post-4. Next base: position 9,563 of record NZ_WEIJ01000009.1, on the reverse strand, counting down.
GTTTAATAGGATCTGGTGCATTTTTAATTGGTCCAGCGATAGCAGGGGTTTTATTAATTGCGAGTACACCAGAGATTGCTATATATATAAACGCTATAGCATTTCTCTTATCAGGATTCATTACATTACTTTTACCTAATCCTGATAAGAAAGAAGATTTGGATACAACTAGTAATACATTATCTCTTACAGTATTAAAAAAAGATTGGAACACTGTTATAAATTTTAGTAGAAAACATGTGTATGTCGTATGTGTGTATTTCTTATTTCAAAGTATGTTCGTATTAGCAACTGCTACTGATTCACTTGAACTATCGTTTGCGAAAGAGGTATTACTACTAACAGATAGCGAATACGGTTTTCTAGTTAGTATAGCTGGTGCAGGAATTATTTTAGGTGCCATAACAAATACAATTTTATCAAAGAAATTAGCACCTTCATTTCTAATTGGAATAGGATCATTATTCATCGCAATTGGTTATTTAATTTATGCTTTTTCAAATGTATTTTTAATAGCTGCTATTGGATTCTTTATTTTATCTTTCTCTATGGCATATGCAAATACAGGATTTTATACATTTTACCAAAATAACGTTCCCGTTCATATAATGGGACGGATCGGGAGTATATATGGACTTGTTATTGCGTTAGTAACAATCTTTATTACAATATTATCTGGTGTTGCGACTCAGTTCATTTCTATACAACTTGTAGTTATTGTAGGTTCATTCATCATGTTATTTATTACTATCGTCTTGTGTGTGTTTACTTTATTCCCATCACAATCTAAGTTGTATTTTACTGAATCAATAAAGTGAAACTTTAATCAGGGGGCATCCCCCCCACTGATTATCAGCCCTCACCAAGCGGGCTTTTACGGGCAGCCCGATCCCTACTTAACTTCTTTGCTTTCGCTGAATTTTGAGATGGGGGTCTTACTGCCCACAAATAGCGGGATAAATTCGAAATGAACTTTGTGTTCTCATTAACAATTTATCGTATTTAATAAAAGGGTTCTTTCCCCTTTATATGGAAAAATCAATAAGGGGAAAGAACAATACCGAAAGATAAGGGTGGTTGTCGTGATAAAAACAAAAGATGAAATTGATAAAATTATAAAAGAAATACAAAAGAAAATAGATTTCTCTGGAGTAGTTTTAGTAAAAAAAGAAAAAGACTTAGTCTATGAAAAAGCTTTGGGTTACGCAAACCAAAGTGAATGTATAAACAATACGATACAAACAAGATTTGGCATTGCCTCAGGATGTAAAATTTTCACTGCAATTGGCATCTGTCAACTTGTTGAAAAAGGTTTTATTTCTTTTCATACAAAATTAAAAGATTGTCTAGAGATAAAATTTTCAAACTTCGATGAAGATATTACAATACATCAACTACTAACGCATAGCGCTGGTATACCAGATTATTTTGATGAAAGTATTATGGATAACTTCGAAGATCTTTGGAAACAAACACCTATGTATCTATTAAAGAGCTTAAAAGACTTTTTACCATTATTCCAAAAAAGTAATATGATGTTTGCACCTGGAACTAAGTTTCACTACAACAATGCAGGTTTTATTATACTTGGATTAATAATAGAAGAACAGACGGGACTTAAATTTACGGAGTATATAGAAAAGAACATTTTTAATCCGATTGGCATGAATGATTCTGGCTATTTTTCGTTAGATAGATTACCAAGACATACAGCTCTAGGATATATAAAGGACGAAACCAACCAAAATTGGAGAACAAACGCCTACTCTATACCGATAAAAGGAGGAGCTGATGGAGGTGCATATGTTACTGCGCCAGACATGCTGAAATTTTGGGCGGCCCTATTAATAATGAAATTTTAGGAAAGGAATATACAAAATTACTTTTAACTCCTCACATTCAAGTAAATGATAAACAGTCCTACGGCTATGGAATATGGATTGAAACACGAGAGAACAAGGTATTCAAATATCATGTAATGGGATATGATCCAGGCGTCAGTTTTCGCTCGGCTATATATCCAGAATTAGGAATAACTTTAGTTATTACGTCGAATAAAGGGGCAGGACCTGAAAAATTAATGACAGAAATAGAAAGAGCTTTTTAATTATATGGATTTAAAAGAAGAGATACGAAAATAATTTAAACGGGTTCATGATTGTTTCTGTTTTGAAAAATATTTTAGTTAACGAGGAACCCTTTATTTATTAAATAAGTTTTTTTGTAATTCTGTACAATTATATATAATTATATGGATTTTTAAATTAGAAAACATTACTATATAGTTGTAAATTTTTATTATTAATTCATATGAAAGGATGTGTTAACAATTTGTATATGATTAACGGTAGTGTGTTTATTATTTTAGGAGTTATTTGTTATTTAATTGTACGTGGAATATTAATTGGTACCAAAAATACAAAACATGTAATTTGGTGGAAAGAAATAATAAGTTTTTTATTTGTGATCTACATTTGTATGGTTGTTGCAGTAACTTTATTCCCTTTACCAATCGGTTTTCCTTTTAATATTGAAAATCTGAATCGCTCGGTCAATATAATACCATTCGCATCAATTATTAAAGACATCAATCAAATTGGTAGTGCTTATGATGGAGATACCCTATTTATGATTGGTCTAATTGTAAGAAATGTAGGCGGGAATATTTTATTATTAATGCCTTTAGGATTTTTAGCACCAATCCTATGGGATAAATATAAGAAATTCAAAAATACAATTTTATTAGGATTTTCTATATCAGCTAGTATTGAATTGCTACAATTAATTGAGTCTTTATTTAGTGGAGTGGGACGTATTACTGATATTGATGATGTGATCTGTAATGTTATAGGTTCTATTGTTGGATATTGTATTTATATTATCTTTTTAAAAGCTATTAATAAATTTAACATTCGAGTGTTGGGTAAAGCTAATTCTAAAGGTGTGGAATTAGTTGATAAATAGGAGTTTAAACGAGTTATTAAAGGCGTACGAGTAAAAAGTACGTTTTTTTATTTTTATAAATAATGCTTAAGGCTGATGAGAAATCACATTTTCCATCTTACACTTGAAAGTAGCTATCGTATTTCAAGTATGGAATGAAAAGAGGAGAATATAATCTTTAAAGATAAACAAGTTTATAGGAGGATTCTAAATGGATATTTTACTTGTTGTTCTTATTATTGTTTTGATGCAAAGTAAAGAACGAAAAGTGAAAATAAACCGTATTTGGCTCATTCCGGCTTTGTTGTGTTTTGTAACAGTTCAATCCATTATTCATATGGGACAAATAACTTTGCTGCAAGGACTACTGTTTGTTGTAATGCTTGGAATTGGCTTATGTCTTGGGATTATACGGGGAAGAGCTTTAACATTTCGATTAGATAGTGAAACAGGTCATGTACTACGAAAAGGAAATTGGGTAAGTACAATAATCCTTTTTGTTATTTTAGGAGCAAAAATTATGATTAAACAAAGTATGTTTTCGGGTAGTACGCACCAGACATTAATGGTTGTAACAAATGCCTTTTTATGTATTACATTAGGCACTGTGATTAGTAGACGTTATTATATTTGGAAAAAATATAATGAATTAACACAAAAAGCGTAAATACATTCATCCCTTGTTTAACATTGCTAAGAACGGTAATACTAATTAACATTGAACTTTTACAACAAGGGATGATAATATGATATACATTTACACAGATTTTGGTGGAACACATACTACCTCACTAGCTGCAGCGTATCATTTAAATAAATTACCAACGGATCGCAAGTTAACGAAAGAAGAAATTTTGAATGTAGATTACTTTAATAAATTGAAAACAGAAGATATGGGAAAAATTATTTTTCATGGCATAGATGAACATGGTCATCCTGTATATACGATTGGATGCGGCGCATCAAAAGTTGTTGTACCAGCGATGAAGCATTTAGGAGAAATCTTGCAAAAACATTATCAAAGTCATGAAAAGATTATTTTTTCTAATACATCACCAACCGTACCTTTACCAATGACTTTCGGTGGGCTGTTTTCTAGAAGGTTCCATATCGATTTTATTGGCGTACCGTTACTCGTATGGGGAGCAAAAATTTGCTGTGATAATATACAAAGGCTTGTTAGTTATACAAAAGAAGCTGGCCGATTAACGAATGATTATGTTGTAATTTTAGATAATGAAACTTTTAAATAGTATATGATAAAAAGAAAATCGAGCAAATTCCTTGATTTTCTTTTTTATTTGTGAAATAGACAAGAAATAGTCACATTTAATATACATCTACTATAGCCAAAACAATAAAGTCCTGTTACTATTACAGGGATATTCTCTTTTCATAACATAAATATATAGAAAAATTAGAAAAGAGGAATTGAATTAAGGGAGGAACAACATGAAGCGTGTTGCTTGGATTACTGATAGTACAACTGCGAATTTTAAAACAGAAGGAGATAACTTTGTTATCCCAATCGAAGTTATTATTGATGGAATTTCGTACAAAGATTGTGAAGAAGGTGTACGTGAACGTGTTTATAATGCGTTAAACGAAGGTAAAACAGTCACTACTTCACAACCTAATATTGGAGAAATGGTAGAGTTATTTACGAAATGCAAAGAAGAATATGAAGAAGGATTTGCAGTTGCTATTAGCGGAAAAGTAAGTGGAACCTATCAAAATATGAAGTTAGCTGCAGAAATGGCAGGTTTTCCATTAACGGTATTAGATAGTGAAACAACAAGTTATCCAATGGATGAACTAATTAGAAAAGCAAAATCGTTATACAATGATGGTATGACTTTACAAGATATACACAAAACATTAGTAGATGAAAAAAGAAGACCTTTTCATGTATTCCCAAAGAGTTTAAAAGGTCTATATGCAAGTGGCCGTGTAAAGGGCATGCAATTTTTACTTGGAAGTTTATTAAGTGTTAACTTAATATTAGAAGTAAAAGGTGGAGAGCTTTTACTTGAAAAGAAAGTTCGTAAAATCCAAAAATGTCGAGAATATATTAAAAATGAACTTGAAAAAGAATTACCAAAAGTACTTCACATGTTCCATGCTAACGATAAAGCTGGAGCTGAAGAATGGATTGCAGATATTAGACAAGCATTCCCTGAAATGGATTTCAAATTATATCCATTACCAATTTCATTTGCGGTTCATGCAGGTGAAGGAACAATAGCAATTAGTTATTAAGAAGAAAACCCGTGAATAATTCGCGGGTTTTTTTATTTATAAATGGTGCACACCACGCCACCATCAAGTTGAATTTTTATAGCACTCTAGAACGAAATTTGTGTTAACTCGAAACAAAAATCTTATTTTATCGTTTTTTGGGAGCAACCGCAATTTCTTGACTTGATTTGAGATTAAAAATATAAACCTTTTCCTACTGGCTGAACAGTTTCTAGTACAATATCAACCATTTCTTCATTAAGTAGGGTCCTTATAATCCAAGCTGATAGTTCTTGAGCAGCAAAACAACCCGCGGCAGTCGAGATATTTCCTTCGTTTACGAAACTTTGCTCAATAACGTCTACATCAAATTCTTTTAGCTGTTCTACTGCGGAGGGATATGTAGTAGCTTTTTTACCAGTTAGTAATTTTTTAGCTCCTAATAGTAGTGAACCAGAACACATAGATCCTATTAATTGTCTTTGAGGATCTACATGAATGCTATTAATATATTGTTGATTTTTATATAAATCCTTTACACCTTTACCACTTGCAAATATTACAGCGTCGGCAAAAGGGATATCAGATATGCTTCCTGTCATGGGAATACGCAAGCCAGACATAGATATATGAGTTTCTGCCGTTCCTAAAAGCTGGACATCCCAATCAGAAATACCACCGACTAAACGTACACGATTTAATAAATCCCATGGTAGAAAAACATCTATATCGGTAAAGTTATCGAAACAGACTATTGCAATTTTCATTTTCTAACCCTCCACTTATGTATATCATTTTATTAATAATATAAACATCTCTTTTTTATGTTCTATATGCAGTTATAAATCCCTGTATATTACACGTATATGAAGGAGGTGTAGTGATTTTTTAACTCCTCTAAACATAAAAAGATATAAAATCTTTTTCTTGGTTTCTATCGATTTTTTGTACAAAACCAAGATCTGTAACAATAACTCGTAAGGTATTGGGGATGAAAACCTTTAAAATTCTCAAGGAAATGGGTGTAATTTATTACACATACAAATAGAAATAAAAACGTCATCCTTTCTTATGAATTCTCAGATAGAAACACGTTTTTCGTTTTTTTTTTTTTGCATTTTTTCATTAGCTTGCTAATCTATATATAATATGATTTGTATAATTTCCCTAAAATAATTTTGACGTATTTATTTTTTCAATATAAAATAATATTCATCCAAATTTAACCAACAGTATATAAAAGATGTATCTTTTTATATGCATAGGTATAAATCTCTTTAGTTTTAAGGGAAAAGGTTAATATGAAAGTAAAGAAACTAGTTACGCTTGCAGTACCATTTATGCTATTATACGTGTCAGTTCAATTAACCAGAATTCTTCAAGGCCATTTCAGCAACTGAACGAAATCGGACTGGATATTAATTTCAAGAAAAAGTTTCCATATAAACAAAGTATTGTAATAAACCCCGAAAAATGTTAGAGGGTATACAAGAAGGTGACATCATTTATGTTACGGACTTAACTCGAATTACTCGTAGTACAAAAGATTTATTTGAATTAATCGATAACATACGGAGTAAAAAGGCAAATTTAATATCCTTAAAAGATACATGGCTAGATTTATAAGAAGATAATCCCTACATCCAATTCTTAATTACTGTTATGGCGGGTGTAAACCGATTAGAACGTGATCTTATCCGTATGCGATAGCGTGAAGGCATTGAACTAGCTAAGAAATAAGGAAAGTTTAAAAGTCGGTCAAAGAAGTACCATAAAAATCATGCAGGAATGAATTATGCAGTAAAGCTTTATAGAGAGGGAGATATGACTGTAAATAAAAACTTATGAAATTACAAATGTGTCTAGGCCTCATTATATAGAAAGCTATCGGAAAGGAACAGTTGATGAGTTATACCAAATATCGGAAATATATAATAGAAAATAAGTTTCATATAGAGGTGAAATTATATGCCTAAAATTGACAATATGCTAGCAATTCTATGGATGCTACGTTCAGGTGAAAAAATTACTGCAAAACAGATTTCAGAAAAGTTAGAGATAAATATAAGGACTGTGTATCGTTATATTGATACAATTTCAACTAGTGGCGTACCTATAATTTCAGAACCAGGCCATAACGGTGGATACACTTTATTGAACAATTTTGTAGAGGCTCCTCTTTTTTTTGATTTTGAGGAGCAAACTTCACTATTTCACGCTGCTGTTTTTGCAGAAGAAGCCGGATATTATGGAGGTGAAGCGTTAAATAGGGCCATTTCAAAACTAAGTAAATACTCAAATCAAGAGCAGGAAACAAAAATAAACCAACATTTAACTAGTCTTGAAGTAATAAGTCGATTAAATTCACTCTCTGTAGAAACTTTTTTGAAGGAGTTGGAGCAGGCCGTAGCTGACGGGTACTCAGTAAAAATTCTTTACCATAAAAGTGGCGAAAAGCAATTAAATTATAGATTGGTCGATCCATACAGAATTATCTATTGGAATAATAAATGGTATATGATTGGATTTTGTCATCTTAGGAATGATATACGTAGTTTTAGAGTAGATCGAATTGAAAGTTTAATGTTAACCGAAAATAAGTTTAACCAGCCAGAAAATTTTTCAGCACGTGACTTTTTTATAAAAAGTCTTCTTCCACCTATAGAAGATAAGGAAATTATTATTTCTTTGGTTATTAATGGGGATAAAAGTGTATTGGCTGATATTTGCCAACATTGGTTTTTAGGACATTATTTACAAGAACGGACTTCAAATCAAGCAGTGTTTCTTCTTGAAAAAGACATGATACACACATATGTACCTTATTTACTTTTACCGTACAATAAATCTATTAAAGTTATTGAGCCAATAAGTCTTAAGAATAGAATTATTGAAGTTCTGTCTGAATTAATAAAATTTCATCAAGTATGATAACTTCCCTGACGTTAACTGTCAGGGAAGTTATATTATAATAGCTATATAAATTGTGATTGGAGTGTTATTAGATGCAAACAAAAAAAGCTTTTTTATATGTATTTAATACAATGTCGGACTGGGAATATGGATATTTAATTGCTGAACTAAACTCAGGAAGATATTTCAAAAAAGATTTAGCACCTTTAAAAGTAATTACAGTAGGAGCTAATAAAGAAATGATTACTACTATGGGAGGACTGAGCATAAAACCAGATATTTCCCTTGATGAATGTACTCTTGAGAGTAAAGATCTTTTAATTTTACCCGGAGGGACTACTTGGAGTGAAGAAATTCATCAACCTATCTTGGAAAGAATTGGCCAAGCTTTAAAGATTGGCACTATTGTTGCTGCAATTTGTGGTGCAACTGATGCCCTCGCGAATATGGGATACTTGGATACTAGAAAGCATACAAGTAATAACTTAGAATATACTAAAATGGTATGTCCTAACTATAAAGGAGAAAAGTTCTATGAGTTGGAATCTGCGGTATCTGATGTGAATTTAGTTACTGCATCAGGAATAGCTCCTCTGGAATTTGCAATGGAGGTACTTAAAAAAATAGATGTATTTACACCAGATGCATTACATTCATGGTATAACCTAAATAAGACTTATAAACCTGAATACTTCTTCCAGTTAATGAATTCAATAAAGAAATGAAATAACTAAAAAGCTCAATTTCTCTATTTTGATTTGCAGAGAAGTTGGGCTTTTTAATTTTGAATTCCCTTATCGTTGTAAATTGGCATTTTCCTGATGCTATCCCTATGTAACCTTCTATAGTAATCCTACCCCAATAGTTCAATAAATCGATGCTATAATGTCCGTTTATAGGTACATTTCATTAAGTAGAAAGTAATAAATTTATTGAGGTTTAATAATTTTAATACTGATATTTTGACATACATAAAACCAAAAGTTGCATGTTATATTATTAGGCACAACAATATAAATAATGTTGATAAAAAAGGTGAAAGGATTTTTAAAGGTAAAAATAGAAATCTATATAAAAAAATATCTAAATGGTAGGGATATTATGAAAATCGGTAAGTTTGGAGAAGTAAATAACATAAGTATTGATACAATTAGACATTATATGGATCTCAGTCTCATTATTCCTGAAAAAAAAGGAGGACACTATTTTTTTGATGAGTATTGTCAAACAGATTTAGAACTTATATTACATTACAAAGATTTAGGATTTAGCTTGAATGAAATTAAAGAACTATTTTTTTATAAAAATTTAGCAAAATCTATGAATTACGAAAAAAATACCTTTTACCAATCTTTATTTAAACTAAAATATGACAAAATGGAACAGGAAATAGAACTTTTGGAGAAGAAACGGGATAAATTAAAGGGAGTATTACATGATTTATTATTAATAAATGAAACTTCTAATTC
>NZ_WEIJ01000008.1:0-211451 GCF_009183795.1 Bacillus sp. B1-WWTP-T-0.5-Post-4 | reverse complement strand
AACTCTCCAATAAAGTTAGTTTGTCTAGCATCTAAAATAAAAATTGACGTTTCACGTTGTTTGTTTCGTTCAGTTTTCAAAGAACTACTTGGTCGCTCATTTGCGACTTCCTTATGTTAACATCTTCATTTTTCAATGTCAACTAAGTTTTTTAATTTCTTTTTTGTCGTTTTCTGCGTTTCCGCATCAGCGACGGTTATTAATATATCATGCAGTATATACAGGGTCAATACTTTTTATAAAAAAATTTCACATCCCGTTAAAAACTTAAAATCCGCTGTAAAAATCATTATAGCGTCCATTCATTCTTGGCTCCCCTCCTATTCATTTCATATCTTATCTCTTTATCAATTTACACGAGAGTGAAAATTCTAAATTTTATGTTATATTATTAGTATAGGAGCGTGGTGAGAATGAGCATTAAGTATTCAAACAAAATCAATAAAATCCGGACCTTTGCATTAAGTTTAGTATTTATCGGCCTCTTCATTGCATACTTAGGTGTCTTTTTCCGCGAAAACATTATTATTATGACAACGTTTATGATGGTTGGCTTTTTAGCTGTTATCGCTAGCACTGTCGTTTACTTTTGGATTGGTATGTTATCTACTAAGACTATCCAAATTATTTGCCCAAGCTGTGATAAGCCAACCAAAATGCTGGGCCGTGTCGATGCATGTATGCACTGCAATCAACCTTTAACACTAGATCGAGATCTAGAAGGAAAAGAATTTGATGAAAAGTATAATAAGAAGAGTTATAAATCATAAGTATCAAGGGAAATACGAATTTGCAACACTACAAACGTTTCAACTCATTAAAAAGTTGATTTCTTAAAAAATCAACTTTTTAATTGTTTTATTAAATTTATTACACCTATTTTTTCGAAATAACAGCAAACATCCCTGTCATATTAGGCGAATAATCTTTAAAATCATATTTTTCGTAGAATGATGTTTTACCTTGCGACGCAAACAAACCAATGAATGCTTTATCTGGAGCATTCCCATTTAAGTATTCTACTAAAGTATTCATTATTTTCTTTCCAATACCATTCTTTTGATACTCTGGATGAACCACTATATCTTGAATATAGAAATAGATAGCCCCATCACCAACAATTCTCCCCATGCCGATGATTTGATTATTATCCTTGACTGTTATACAGTAAATCGAATTTTGAAGTGATATTTCCGCCACCTCAAAGTTCATATAGTTAGTCCATCCCACAGAATCACATAAATATTTATATTCTTCCAATGTTGGAATGTTATTTTTAATCTCATATTTCTTCAAAATGTCCCCTCCAAGAATTCATTTCCACCAATACAAAGTAAATTCGACAAACTTTTATCTAACCCTTCTTACTAACTTAGCACTGTAAATCCCGATTAACCTCACGCTAATCCTTATATAATAAAGAAAGAGGCTGACGTATAGCCGTCAGCCTCTTTCTTTATTATATATTACGCCTTATGACACTCTGGACAAACGCCATAAATTTCTAAGCGATGACTATTGATAACGAAGCCTGTCGTTTTCGCAGCTTCCTCTTCCAGCTTTTCCAAGCCTCCATAAGGAAAATCAACAATCTTACCACATTTTTCGCAAATCACATGATAATGTTGACTTGTAACATAATCAAATCTACTTGAAGCGTCTCCATAAGTTAATTCCTTTACAAGTCCAACCTCTTTAAACACACGTAAGTTATTATAGACAGTTGCAACACTCATATTTGGAAACTTACCTTCTAATGCTTTATAAATATCATCCGCTGTTGGGTGCGTCATTGATTCCACAAGGTACTCTAAAATAGCATGACGCTGTGGAGTAATGCGTACACCCGTATTTTTCAGCATTTCTAGCGCTTCTTTTAATTCTTCTTTGACCACCGTCATGCACCCCGATTCTATACGGATTATTATTTTATAATTCTTATAAAGAGTGTACTCCTTTTCTTATAAATCGTCAATATTTCTACTATAAGTATGTAGTTTATTTTTATATTCAGGACTTGTTTTTATATATCTTTCCCTTTTTTCTTCATATATTCCATAGAAAAAAGTGCGACATAATCGCACTTGGAATACTATCATCTGAGGAGGTATGCCCTACACTTCCACTTTATGTAAGGCAGTAAAATATGTATAGACACTTGCCTTGTTTCTGCATATTTTATCTCCAATGTAGATTTATTTTATATAAGAAAGAACATCCTCAATATGTCCTTTCACTTTCACTTTACGCCACTCTTTTACAAGTTCACCGTCTTTATTAATAAGGAATGTAGAACGCTCGATTCCCATATACTCTTTCCCAAAGTTCTTTTTTAACTTCCAAACATCGTATAACTCTGCTACTTTATGATCTTCATCTACTAAAAGTGTAAATGGCAATTCATGTTTCTCAATGAATTTCAAATGTCTATTCGCTGAATCAGGACTTACTCCAAGAATAACCGTATCCTTCTCTTGAAATACTCCATACGCATCACGAAAATCACATGCTTCAGTTGTACACCCTGGCGTCATATCTTTCGGATAAAAATAGAGAACTACATTTTTACCGCGGAAATCAGCTAGGCGAACTTCTTCTCCGTTACTTCCCTCTAATGTGAATTCTGGTGCCATTTCTCCTACTGTAATCATAGTTATCACTCCTACTCTTTTCCTTTACTATAACAAATGCTTCCTTATTTTTCATTGTCTATTACAGACCTCATCACAAAAGCAAAAGGGAGTGTATATCCAATTAGCGCTTCTGCGATTGCAATCCATCGCCCAATTCCAATCGGAGATATGTCACCATATCCAACAGACAATAAAGTAACTGCGCTAAAATATAAACAAACTTCGACGAGTTGAAAAGAATGAGCGTTCAAACTTTCTCCGTCCTCTTTCAAAACTGCGAAACCCATTTCCTCTAATACAACGTAACTTAATCCAAATGCGATTAGTACTGTTGTATAGATTAAAAATAATGTGGCCAAATTATAGAGCGAAAAAAAACGCGTTGAATCCGAATAGGAACTCCATAATAATTGGACACTTTTCAAAATAGCGATTGCTGCAATTAATAGAATAAATCCCCATAACATGTCCTCCACCTCATTTTATATGTATGAGGTGGAGAACTGATTTATCCCTTAGAAACGAACAAGCTTCTATAATTAATTACCCGCGCCACGATACCTTTTTACCCCTTGGTTCCAGAGGGTGATTGCAATCGTAAAACAGATAACACCAACAATTGGCGTCGCAAATGCATAACTATTCCATTCTGTTTTTCTTAAAAAGTATGCCGCTGGATATACTCCAACAAACGCAAACGGTAAAACAAACGTTAAAATGAAACGAATTACACGATTATAAATATTAACAGGATAGCGCCCGTAATTACCTATGTTATACATAAGAGGCATAATTGAACTTTTCGCATCCGACCAAAAACCAAGGCTCGCCAGCGTAACAAATATACCTCCATATACAAGTGCTCCTCCTCCTACCATCAATATAAATAAGAAGAAATCATACCAGTAAAAAGATAATTGTAACTCCACAGCTGCATATCCCATTACAACAATCCCTGTAATAGCTCCAATTAAAGATTCAAGTTCCATTCTTTCTAATATAATTTGAAATAGGCTATGGATCGGCCGCGTTAATACACGATCCATCTCCCCTTTAATAATGTATCGATCATTAAAATCCCATATATTAAAGAAAGCTGAAAAGATGGCAAATGGTACTAAAAAGAAACCATAAATAAAGATTACTTCTTCTCGACTCCATCCCTTCAATGCTTGTGTATGCCCAAATACAACAAGAATAAATATTAAATTAACTGCTTGAAGCGATAAATCAGAAAGTAAACCAACGATAAAATCGCCTCGATACTCCAATTTTGTTTTTATATATTGACTTGCATATTGTAAAAATAAGTTTATATATAGCATCTCATCATCCCCCTTGTACAATTAGACGTTTTCTCGCCGTTCTCCACATGAGTACAATTGGAATAATAAGTACAATCGCCCAAATCACTTGAAATACTAAAGCCTCATACAACTTACTCCCCTGTATACCTTCAGAAAAAATCATACTTGGAATATAACTAATAGCCTGAAACGGTAAAAACATCATTGCTTTTTGGGCCCATAGCGGATAAAAACTAATTGGTAATAATAGACCTGAAAATAAATCAATAACAACGCGTTTTGCATACATAATCCCACTATTATTAAATAGGAAAAACGTAAGCATTCCCGTCATTAAATTAATTTGTGTATTAATAATAAAACTAAATATTAAAGATAAGAAGAAATATAACCACGTTTGAAAATTTGTTGTAATTTGCAACGAAAATAATAACGTAACGATAACCATGCCTGGAATGGAAAAGAAGGCAAAACGGAATATTCCCTCGCCAAGACCTTGCATAACTTTCATTCCCAAATAGTTATACGGACGAATTAATTCTACAGCCACACGTCCTTCTTGAATCTCCATCGCAATTTCCCTATCTATATTATTAAAATAGAAGGCACGTGCCATCCACGCGATTGCGATATACGTGGTCATTTGCGAAATAGATAAACTTTCAATATTCTCTTTTCCGCTATAAATTGCTTGCCATAAAAAATAGTAAGCACCGATATTAATCGTATAAATTAAAATCCCGCTATAGTAATTTGTACGATACGCAAGCATCATTAAAAAGCGAATTCGAATCATTTCAATATACTTACCCATGCGTAATACCTTCTTCATAAATGTTACGAATAATTTCCTCTGTAGACACTTCGTTAATTTTTAAATCTTTAATTTGAAAGGCTTGTACTACTTTAGAAATAAGCATTGAAATAATAACTTCTTCATTCGGAATTTTTGCAACCCATGCATTTTCCTCTTTTGCTTTCGACCAAACGACATGATTATCTGGCATAACCATTGATAAAGCCTGATAGGAAACTGGTGCAACAAACTGAAAGTGAATTTCCTTCTCCGCTCCCCACTGCGTACGAAGATTATTTAAAGAACCGTCATACATAATATTTCCTTCATCCAGCATGATAACGCGCTCACATAAAGCTTCAATATCAGTAATATCGTGTGTTGTTAATAAAATTGTTGTTTTATAACGTTCATTCATTTCTTTTAAAAATTCACGTATTTTCAATTTCACAAGTACATCTAACCCAATTGTTGGCTCATCTAAAAATAATAACGGTGGATTATGAATTAAGGCTGCCGCTAATTCACAACGCATCCTTTGACCAAGAGATAATTTTCGAACTGGTTTATCTAATAAGGGCCCTATATCTAACGTTTCAATTACGTGTTCCATATGCTCCTTATACTGAGCGTCTGATACACCATACACTTTCTTTAATAAACGAAACGATTCTTGTACTGCAATATCCCACCAAAGTTGCGAACGCTGTCCAAAAACAACACCAATTGTTCTTACAAATTCTTCTCTTTGTTTATGTGGGTTCATTCCATTTACTGTGATTTGCCCTGATGTCGGAGTTAAAATCCCCGTAAGCATTTTAATTGTTGTTGATTTACCAGCACCGTTCTCACCGATATAACCAACCATTTCACCTTGCTTCACAGTAAAAGATACATCATTTACTGCTGGTACTATTTTATAATTACGATTTAATAAATCGCGAAATGCACCCTTTAAGCCCGGACGACTTGAATAGGCTGTAAACTCTTTACGTAACCCTTGTACCTCAATTACCGATTTCATAATCGGACCCCCCTCCTAAATGTCACAACGAATAGTTTACCCAACTGCCTTCGCTATCACAAACAATACGTCTTTTCGAAAAACATGTTAGAATAATACATAGATTTTTGTAAGGAGATGAATTGTAGTGAATTTCACAAAGTCAGAAGCATTACATAAAGAAGCTTTAGAGCATATCGTTGGCGGTGTTAACAGTCCTTCTCGTTCTTTTAAAGCAGTTGGCGGCGGCGCTCCTGTTGCTATGGAACGTGGGAAAGGCGCTTATTTCTGGGATGT
Source organism: Bacillus sp. B1-WWTP-T-0.5-Post-4 (assembly GCF_009183795.1). NCBI lineage: Bacteria > Bacillati > Bacillota > Bacilli > Caryophanales > Bacillaceae > Bacillus > Bacillus sp. B1-WWTP-T-0.5-Post-4. Next base: position 205,415 of record NZ_WEIJ01000008.1, on the reverse strand, counting down.
AGACGGAAATAAATATATCGATTATTTAGCAGCATACGGTCCTATTATTACTGGACATGCTCATCCGCATATAACAAAAGCAATTACAACAGCTGCTGAAAATGGGGTACTTTATGGAACACCAACAGCGCTAGAGGTAAAATTCGCAAAAATGTTAAAAGAAGCAATGCCTGCATTAGATAAAGTCCGTTTCGTAAACTCTGGTACAGAAGCAGTGATGACAACGATTCGTGTTGCTCGTGCTTATACAGGTCGCACAAAAATCATGAAATTTGCTGGTTGTTACCACGGTCATTCTGATTTAGTACTTGTGGCAGCTGGATCTGGCCCTTCTACTTTAGGAACTCCTGACTCAGCTGGCGTACCACAAAGTATCGCACAAGAAGTTATTACCGTTCCATTTAACAATGTAGAAACTTTAAAAGAAGCTTTAGATAAATGGGGTCATGAAGTAGCAGCTATCCTTGTAGAACCGATCGTTGGAAACTTCGGTATTGTAGAGCCTAAACCTGGATTCCTTGAAAAAGTGAATGAACTTGTTCACGAAGCTGGCGCACTAGTAATTTATGATGAAGTTATTACTGCTTTCCGCTTTATGTACGGCGGTGCTCAAGACTTACTTGGTGTTACACCTGACTTAACAGCGCTTGGTAAAGTTATTGGCGGCGGCTTACCAATCGGTGCTTACGGTGGTAAGAAAGAAATTATGGAACAAGTTGCTCCGCTTGGACCTGCATACCAAGCTGGTACAATGGCAGGAAACCCTGCTTCTATGGCATCAGGTATCGCTTGTCTAGAAGTACTTCAACAAGAAGGGCTTTATGAGAAATTAGATGAACTTGGTGCAATGCTTGAAAAAGGAATTTTAGAGCAAGCAGCGAAACATAATATCGACATTACATTAAATCGTCTAAAAGGGGCTTTAACTGTATACTTCACAACTAATACAATTGAAGATTACGATGCCGCACAAGATACAGACGGTGAAATGTTCGGTAAATTCTTCAAGCTTATGCTTCAAGAAGGAGTTAACTTAGCACCTTCTAAATACGAGGCATGGTTCTTAACTACAGAACATACAAAAGAAGATATTGAATATACAATCGAAGCTGTAGGCAGAGCATTTGCTGCCCTAGCAGACAATAAATAATCCCTTCATTAAAAGGAAAAAAGAAAGCTCACCTTTCTTTTTTCCTTTTTTCTATTTCATAAATCACGCATTAATAGTATAATTATTCATAATTATCTGTTTTATATTCTTTTACAGCATTACTATCTCTGTGTACAAGGTGATTTGCACCTTAAATAGTAAGATTATTCTAACTTTTACAAGAGGGGGGATTGACGGATGCTCAATAAAAAAAATACATGGACACCGTCTTTATTTCGAGATTATAGAAATGCAGAACATGATGCGTGTGGAATCGTTTCCGTTATGGAGAAACGAAAAATTGCTACAAAAGAAAACATTGACCTTTGCATACAATCACTCGTCAAAATGAATCATAGAGCTGGTTTCATTAATGGCGAGGGCGATGGCATCGGCATTCACATTGATATACCAAAAACGCTTTGGAATGAAAAACTAAAAAGTAGCGGATATAATCCAACGATTGTGGATCATCCCCACTTTATCGTTGGACATTTTTTTCTAAATAAAAAAGAAAACATTACTGCCTTAAAAGATTATATTCGTACGCAATTAAACAACAAAAACTTTGCAATCATTTTCGAAAGTGATGATGCAACAAACTCAGATGCGCTCGGTCCACTTGGTAAACAAGAAGAACCTTTATTTTGGCAAGCTGCCCTTATCGCAGAAAACGAAATTACAAATATTGAGCAAACATTATTTTCTGTCACAATAAAAATAGAGGAAAACGAAGCAATTCATGTTGCTTCATTAAGTCATGATCATGTTGTATATAAAGTTCTAGGTGCTGGTGATACGCTTGTTGCCTACTATAATGATTTACAACATCCGCTTATCGCTTCAACTATGACATTAGGACATAACCGCTACTCTACTAATACATTATCTAATTTTTTTCGTGTACAACCATTTAGCATTCTCGGACATAATGGTGAAATTAACACAATTGCGAAATTACGCGATCAAGCTGAAATGATTGATGTACCACTTACTGCAGGAGGCAGTGACTCTCAAGATTTAAACCGCACCTTAGAAACCCTACTTGTTCAATACGACTACAGCTTATTTGAAGCAATGGAAATTCTATTCCCACCAATTATTAATGAAATTAAACTTTATGAAACACCTTTACAAGATTTATATACGTATATACGTGAAGCATGGGGACATTTTGCACAAGGACCAGCTGGCATCATTTCCCGTTTTAAAGATGAAGCTGTTTTCAGCGTTGATTCCCTTGGATTACGCCCAGTATGGAAAGTAGAGACAGAGAGCTCTTATATTTTCTCTTCTGAACCTGGAGTTGTATCACCAACTAAATATGTAGCAGAACCAAAACCACTCGCTCCTGGAGAAAAAGTCGGATTAAAATGGAATGAACAAGATGAACTTGTTCTTTATGAATATGACAAATATCAAATCCAAGTATATAACCGTTTTAAAAAGCGAATTGATACTACCAATTACCATTTAAATTTATCTATCCCTGAAACGAAAAAAATCCAAGGGCTATGTGATTCTGTTCAAGTTGAAACGAAACAATACGTCGCTTTCGGATGGGACCGAGAACATATTCAACTTCTTGAACAGATGGCAACAAAAGGCGTTGAGCCAATACGCTCACTTGGGCATGACTCACCACTTGCCGCACTCGATACTGATAGACGAAATATCGCTGACTTTATTAAAGAAAGTGTAGCTGTTGTTACAAACCCTGCAATTGACCGTGACCGTGAAATTGAACACTTCTCTACACGTACTGTACTTGGAGAGCGTCCAAGTTTATTAAGCGGCGCAAAACGGCCATTTGTAGTTGAAATGCTTTCACCAATTATTTTAGAAGGCAGCGTGGCACAACCTATTGCAGAGGAATTACACACAATTACGTACGAACAACTCATAGAGCTATTTAAGACTCATAACTCTATCGCCACAATCTCTGCTACATTCAGCTCGTCAGAAACTCTGCAATGCGCATTAAGCCGCATTAGTTCTGAAGCGATAGCTGCTGTTAACAATGGCGCTTCCCTACTAGTATTAGATGACGCAAAAGCCCATCTAAATGAACGATTGTGGATTGATCCACATTTAGTTACTGCTAAAGTACATCAAGCATTAAGTGAAAATAAATTACGCCGCAATTGTTCTCTCGTTATACGTTCTGGTGCTCTTCGCTCCTTACATGACATTGTCACGCTATATGGATTAGGAGCAGATGGTATTAATCCATATTTATTATTCGCGACTGTAAATGATGGAACAAAAACACCAATTACGAATCTATATAATGCACTTAATAAAGGATTAGAAAAAGTCATTTCAACAATTGGAATTCATGAGTTACGTGGTTACGGACGTCTCTATTCATCTATTGGGTTACATGAAGAAATCGCAAATATATTACAGATTACAAATTTCTTCGGTTCAAATGATTTAGCCTTTTCACTTGAATCACTTGTTGAAGATGCAAAAATACGAGCAGAGGATTATAACAATCCTAAAATTAGAATGCGAAAATCATTTCATATATTCCCGCGAATTTGGAAAGCAATCGGCGATGTTGCAAAAGGAAATTCTTATGATGATTACCGTGACAAGTTAAGTGAACTAGAAGAGAATAATCCAATTGCAATCAGACACCTTGTTCAAACGAAACAAACAAAACATGTCGTTCCAACTGAAGAAGTATCTATCGGCATCAAAAATCATAATTTACCATTTATTATTAGTTCTATGTCATTTGGTTCTCAAAACGAAATTGCCTTTCGCGCATATGCAGAAGCAGCCGATCAGCTAAATATGATTAGCTTGAACGGTGAAGGCGGCGAAATTAAAGATATGATTGGAAAATATCCACATACACGTGGACAACAAGTGGCATCTGGGCGATTTGGAGTAAATGCCGAACTACTAAACTCATCAAACTTAATTGAAATCAAAATCGGTCAAGGCGCAAAGCCTGGGGAAGGTGGGCATTTACCTGGTTCAAAAGTGACAGCCAAAATCGCTGAAGCACGTAATGCGACAATCGGCTCAGATTTAATTTCACCTTCTAATAACCATGATATTTATTCAATTGAAGATTTAGCTCAAATGATTACAGAAATTAAAACAGCTAATCAACTTGCCAAAGTAGCCGTGAAAGTCCCTGTTGTTCCTAATATCGGAACAATTGCTGTCGGTATCGCCAAAGCTGGCGCTGATTTTATTAACATTAGCGGATTCGATGGCGGAACAGGCGCTGCACGTATTCACGCATTGCAGCATGTAGGTCTCCCTGTAGAAATTGGTGTTAAAGCCGCTCACAACGCTTTATTAGAAGCAAGCATGAGACATAAAGTAGAGATTTGGGCAGATGGTGGTATTCGAAGTGTAAATGATGCCTTGAAAATCATGCTCCTCGGAGCAAACCGTATTGGATTTGGCACACTATCAATGATTGCAATCGGCTGTACTACTTGCCGTGGGTGCCATCTAGATACTTGCCATGTTGGAATTGCGACACAAATCGAGTCTGAAGCACAAGCAAAAGAACATGGGTTACGCCGCTTCGTCCCACGCGAATTAGAAAGCGCAGTTGCTGGCCTGCTAAATTTATTCACCTCTTTCGGTGTAGAACTAAAACGATTAACAGGACAGCTTGGTTATACAAATTTACAAGCAATTGTTGGGCGTTCTGATTTATTAGAGCAAGTTCGAGGCGAAAATTTATTAAACTTACGTAATTTACTACAAATAATAGAACATCCATCTGTTACAACAACAGAAGGCGTACCGGAAAAACAATTTAAGACAGTTCATTCCGCTGACTCAAAAGAATTGGTAGGCGTTGGTGTAGAGCAACGCGTTATGGGTGGTCTAGAATCATGTTATCGCGTTCGCAGTAAACTATATGAAGCTACTCAACTTGAACCACTTACATTAAAGTATACGAATGGTTCTATTCCCGGAAATGGGTTAGGTGCTTACAATAGTGAAAATTTATTTATACACGTAAATGGCGGCGCACAAGATGGCATTGGTAAAACTTCCTTTGGTGGTGGGATTTATATAACGAAATCAAAAGGAAAAGACGGAGTATATTATAACGGTTCTGTCGGAAAAGGATTTGGATATGGTGCACAAAAAGGGGCACTATACGTGCAAGGGAACGCTGATGCTCGCGCTGGCATTCGCCTTTCTGGGGCAGACATGATAATTGGAGGTAGAATAACAAAACCACTCCGTGAAAAAGAGCAAGGAAATATAGGTGCATACTCCAATATTAAAGGTTTTGCTTTTGAATATATGACAAATGGGCGAGCGCTTGTTTTAGGTGACCCTGGTCCATGGATTTGCGCTGGCATGACTGGCGGTGTTGTTTATTTGCGCCGTGATTCAAACTTAGGCTTAACAGAACAGGCCTTAAAAAGAAGAATCGCAAAAGGCGCAAATGTTACATTACAACCAATTAGTAAAAATGGTTTGAAAGATGTAACTGAATTATTGCTAGACTATATTCGTGTACTAAACGAGCACGAGCAATATGAGGAAGTTGCTTTGTTAACACCATTATTAGATGATATACAGAACAAGTTTTTTGAGATTATCCCGAAAAAAGAACAGGCAGATCCATCTATCTCAACAGAGTAAAATGAGTAATTTTCATTATTAAGAAAAAATTGACGAAGTACGCTTCTCATAGTAATCTATAGTAACAATTTGAGACCTGCTGAAATTCAGCAGGTTTTTTTACTAAAAACTGATGTTTAAAAGGAATTAGGAAAAATTATAAAGTGAAACTTTAATTAGCCTACACCAATCGGACGTTTACCGGCATCCAGCTTCTGAATTTTGAGGCGTGAATCTTACTACTCACAATTAGCGGGATAAAATGAACACTAATTTCTTTTAACGTCACTAAAATATCACTTGCTAACATATTGTAATGAATGTATAGTATCATGTTGTACATTCATTATGACAAGAGAAAGGATCTTATTAAGGGTATGAAACTTGGTGCTCGCATTTTAAAAACGGGTATTGCCATCACGTTAGCTTTATTTGCTTGTATTTTAATTCAATTACCGAGTCCGGTATTTGCGGGAATTTCAGCTATCTTTGCTGTCCAACCGTCTGTATACCGTTCTTATTTAACAGCACTTGAACAAATTCAAGCAAATGTAATTGGTGCGATATTTGCTATCGCATTTGCTACTGCTTTTGGACATAATCCTTTTATTATTGGATTAACATGTATATTAGTAATTGCTCTTACATTACAATTACGATTAGAAAACACAATATCAATTGCTTTAGTAACAGTTATCGCCATTATGGAGTATCAAGGCGAAGATTTCTTTAGTTTTGCCTTACTTCGATTTGCGACGATTATGATTGGTATTATTGCGGCTTCACTTGTAAATTTAGTATTTATGCCGCCAAAATATGAAACAAAACTTTATCATCGTATCGTTGATAATACAGAAGAAATTGTAAAATGGATTCGAATGAATAGCAGGCAGGCTTCTGATTTTACAACGCTAAAAACTGATATTGATCGTATGAAAGAAAAAATGATCAAACTAAACCATTACTATTTGCTGTATAAAGAAGAAAGAAGCTACACGAAAAAAGTAAAGTTCGCAAAAATTCGTAAGCTCGTTTTATTCAGACAAATGTTAGCGACAACAAGCCGTGCTTTAAGTACGTTAAAATCATTACACCGTACTGAAAATGAACTGCGCTATATGCCGGAAGAATTTCAGGAATCTATCCAAAACGAACTTGACTCATTAACGCATTATCATGAACAAGTTTTATTAAAATTTATTGGTAAAGCAAAAAAACAACAATCAGTTGAAATGCTTGATGAAGTTGAAACAGGTAAACAAGAATTAATTGATATCTTTATGGAATATCAAAATAAAGACGATGAAGAAGCATATAAAACATGGTTACATCTCTTCCCTCTTATTTCTTCCATCATTAACTATAGTGAAGAAGTAGAGCATTTAGATTTGCTTGTAGATAGCTTCTACACATACCATAAACCAGAAAAAGAACTCCAAATCGATGATAAAAAAGAAGACGAATAAAAAACAGCTCCTTTTATGCTAAAGGAGCTGTTTCTGTTATATGTTGAAGTTGATATAAATTGTAATAAAATCCTCTTTTTCGCATTAACTCTTCATGAGAACCAGTCTCTTTAATCTCACCGTCTTCAATGTAAATAATCGTATCAACATGCGTAATCGTCGCTAATCGATGTGCAATTATAATCGTTGTCCGGTCAGCAGCTAACGTCTGAAGCGCCTCTTGAATATACCTTTCATTTTCTAAATCTAATGCTGAAGTTGCTTCATCTAATATAAGTACCGAAGGATTCTTTAGAAACACTCGTGCAATTGCCACGCGTTGTCTTTGCCCGCCCGATAGCTTCACACCACGTTCTCCAACGACAGTATTATAACCATCTGGTAAGTCTATAATAAAATCATGAATTTGCGCAGCTTTAGCAGCTGCAATCACCTCTTTCTCTGTAGCCTTCGGATTTCCATATAAAATATTAGCTCCAATTGTATCGCTAAACAATAAATTATCTTGCAGTACAATTCCAATATGACTACGCAAATTTCTCATATTATACTTTCTTACATCTATGCCATCTACATAAACCGTGCCTTCAGAAACATCATAGAAACGCGGGATCAAACTAGCAAGAGATGACTTTCCTCCCCCACTCGCTCCTACAAGCGCTACTTTCTCTCCAGGTTGCATAGTTAATGACAAGTTGTGTAATATCTCTTTTTCATCTGCATTATAACGAAAAGAAACATTGTCAAATACAATTTCTCCATTTAATTTTTTCGTTTGTACCGCATTTGGTACATTAACAATATCGTATTTTTCATCTAACAGTTCAAACACACGGTCCATCGATGCAAAAGATTGTGTTAATGTTGTAGATGAATTAACAAGGCGGCGAAGCGGACTATATAAACTATCCATATATCCAACAAAAGCTACCATCGTTCCTAGCGTTAACTGCCCTTGAATTACTTCATATGCTGCAAAACCAATCACAAGTAACGGACCTAAATCGGTTAACGTGTTTACTGCCGAAAATGTTCTTGCCGTCCAACTTGTATGGGTTAATGCTTTCGTTAAAAATTCATTATTTCTTTTTTCAAACTGCTTCCCCTCATACTCTTCTAACGCAAAGCTACGTGTCACTTGCATTCCTTGAATACGTTCATGCAAATACCCTTGCATCGTCGCTAACGCTTGTGAACGCTCTTTCGTCAATTTCCGAAGACGTCCGAAAAAATATTTCACTGCAATTACATAAATAGGTAAAATCAATAACGCAACAAATGTTAATTTTATATTCATAGAAAACATAACAATGATAGCAATAGCAATTGTTGCAGTATCTAACCAGACGTTCATCAAACCAGTAATTACAAAATCTTTCGTTTGTTCTACATCATGGATGACACGCGAAATAATCTCCCCTGTTTTTGTATTGGAGTAATAACGTAAACTTAACTTTTGTAAGTGACCGAAAATATGCTTCCGCAAATCATACAGTATTGTATTTGCGATACGTTGGGCGAAATATTGACGATAATATTCAATCGGTGGTCTTAATACCGCAAAAATAAAGAAAGCAATTCCAATCGCTGTTATTAATTGAGATGTTTTATCTTGAAGTGAGCCAGCGCCTTGAATTACATCATCGATAATATACTTTAATAACCACGGCATAATAAGTGGGATACCGAACTTAACTAGTCCAATAATAATTGTAATAGCAATAAGCCATCGATATGGTTTAACAAATTGTAAATATCTTTTTATGCCTTGCACATAATCCCCCCTCTAATAGGACAAACCTGCCGGGAAGCCCCCTGCAGGTTTGTTTTAATTTCTGTACATTAAATATCGTTCATACCACATATCTACGAAATCTGGTGCAAATGGACCTTTTCTTTGATGAATCCACTGTGTTAAATGTGCTACATTTCGTTTTAAAATTGTATCAATAACAGGTGGATACTGCATAATTTCACTATGTTTTTCATACTCATCTTCATCTAGAAGCGTATATGTCATATCTGGATATACTTTAATATCTAAATCATAATCAATATACTTTAATGCTTCAGGATCATACGCAAAAGGTGAGCTTAAATTACAATAATAATATACGCCATCTTCCCTAAGCATCCCAATCACATTAAACCAATAGTTGGCATGAAAATAACAAATTGCTGGTTCACGAGTAATCCATGTTCGGCCATCCGATTCTGTAACTACTGTACGATCATTCGCTCCGATTACAAGACTCTGTGTCCCTTTTAAAATTGTTGTTTCTTCCCACATTCTATGAATGGAGCCATTATGTTTATAACTATGTATTTGTACTTTTTCTCCTTCTTTGGGAAATCCCATATATGCTCCCTTCTTTCAACTGCAAATGCCCTTTGAACGGCATTCACTTTTTTTCTATTATAACTTTTTTGTCGAAATTTTAAAACTAAAGGGATAAGACTCTATTTTTCAAACTGAATATGCAGGAGGTTTATCGTTGAATACTATGCCCCACCGCTTCTTAGGAGATAAAAGGATTGTACTGTATTATTTATAAGCGAGGACACGTAATAGAAAAAGCCCTTCTCTATTTCCATACAAAGAAGGACTTTTCACCTAAAGATAACAATATATCTTATCCTAAATTTGAAATCATTTTTTCAGTTGCAAAAGATTGAATTACACTATTCGTTTGTTCTTCAAATTTCTCATGTAACATCTTCAACGCTACTTCTGTTCTATATATTTCCTGGCGGATAAAATGCAGTTCTTTTTTATCGCACGTATCTTTTTCATTCATTTCAATTTGTTGATACTTCTCTAGATGTGCTTGTAACTTTAACAATTCATCCATCGTTTCTAATTGCTCCCCTACCAACTTATCAAAATCGTTCATTACTTACCCCCTTTTGGACTTATTCATCAGTTATTATTCCTAATTACATAATTCTAATTGTTAACTTCCTTCTCCTTTGACTACATTTGTTGACTTATTAGAAGTTATGTCGTTCGCTTTCTTTTCATTACAACGATCCACGCAAAAAGAAAACACTTCTCCCGAATTAGAGAAGTGTTTTTCTTTCATTACTGATTTGAGCTAGAAGATTGTGATTGTTTTGCAGCTGACTTAGCATTTTGTTTTTTCACAGAATGCACGTCTGTTTCAGTTGCAAATTCTGTACCATAACTAGCGTTTGCACTTTGTGCACCAGAAGCTTGTGCTTTCTTTGCTTCTGATTGTGCGTTTGCTTGTTTTACAGCTTGTACATCTGTTTCAGTTGAAAACTCTGTACCATAACTAGCATTTGTACTTTGAATGCTAGCACCAGAAGTTGCTTTGTTATAACCTTGTTGTTTTTTACTCATCTTTCTCACCTCCACAATCAATAATGTAACCAATTCACTTAGAAGCTATCCGTAATTTTCTTTTGAATAATTTCCGCATATATCTTTTGTTACTTATTCAAACTATAAGAAATGGAGGTGGAAATATGTATATAGGACGCGATATGACTGAACTAACGATGATTTCAAAAAATGAATGGAAAGAAGATGAATTAGCTTATTTTCATCACTCACTACAACAGGTTCTGCCTTATTTAAATGTAGAAGGGCAAAGTATTTACAAAGAAATTGTAGTAGAAATCGAATCAAGAGGCGGCTTACAAGAAGGTGAAGCTAGTTGGACTCATGGGACAAAAATTTCTTACGATTAAAAAAGTGTTCCCTAGATTGGGAACACTTTTTTATTTATTGCATTGTAATTTTCTCCACACAATTTTCATAAATAGTACGGTGTGATTTTGAGAAAGGTAATTGCTCAAATACCTCTTTCGATACAAATTTTAATGTATCTGTATCAACAATATTACCGGTTACTTTTCCGTAAAATACAAATATATCCCAAGTACGATGTGTAAACGTATGTTGTACATTCATTGCGTATTCATCAATAGAAACCTCGAGCTCAAATTTTTCTTTCATATAATCTATAAGCTGTTCCTTCTGATTTCGAATACCTTCTCCAAGTTCAGCATTAGGAAACTCCCACATGTTAGCTAACAAACCTGTACTTGGACGTTTATTAATAACGTAACGACCGTCTTCAGTTTGAAGTACGCCTGCAACAATAGGTACCATTTTAGGAGCTTTCGCTTTACTTTTTACTGGTAATTCTTTTTGAACACCTTCAGCATATCCTCTGCAATGCTCACGCACAGGACAAAGTAAGCACGATGGATTTTTAGGAATACAAATCAATGCACCTAATTCCATCAATCCTTGATTAAAATAAGATGGGTTTTCTACTGAAATAATTTCACGCACAATCTCTTCAAAAACTTTTCGAGTCTTTGGTTTTGCAATATCATCCCATACTGATAAAATACGAGATAATACACGCATAACATTTCCATCAACTGCCGGCTCTGGTATACCATATGCGATACTTAAAATAGCACCTTTTGTATATGGTCCTACTCCTTTTAACTTTTCAATTTTCTTTACATCACTTGGTACAACCCCGCCGTATACTTCTTTTACCTCTTTTACTGCCGCATGTAAATTACGTGCTCTAGAATAATATCCTAAACCTTCCCATGCTTTTAATACTTCTTCATCATCAGCGTTCGCTAACGCTTCAAGTGTAGGAAACTTCCCCATAAAATTTGCGTAATATGGTTTTACAGCTTCTACTCTTGTTTGCTGCAACATAATTTCAGAAACCCAAACGCGGTATGGATCTTTATTCTTTCTCCACGGTAAGTCGCGCTGTTCTTCTTCAAACCAACCAATTAAATCATTTTGAAACTGCTCTATATTAAAATTGTTTAGTATTTCAAGTGTCAAACTTGATCCCCCTCATTTTTTTGCATATAAGTACTATTATAAAGATTTTAGGAAAAAATTTAAGTAAGATGACATAGGAAATAGAAGGCAAAGGACTTGAGGTATCGAATAAAAAGAGTTACATTAATAAAAAACGGAGGTGGATTTCTATGGACACAGCCACTCACCTTGTTATGGGTATCACTTTAGGTAGCTTAGCAACATTAGATCCAGCCATAGCACAAAGTGATATTGGCCCCCAAGCTGTTATGCTTGCTACAATTGCTGGTTCCAACATTCCTGACATTGACACAGTTTTAAAATTGCGTAATAACGCTAAATATATAAGAAATCATCGTGGGATTACTCATTCTATTCCTGCGGTAATTCTTTGGTCATTCCTTATAAGTGGCATCTCTTTCGCCTTCTTTTCAGAAGCTCCATATCTTCATCTACTACTTTGGTCATTTATTGCCGTCTTTCTTCACGTCTTTGTAGATATTTTCAACGCCTATGGTACACAAGCATTACGACCTTTCACAAAAAAATGGGTCGCACTTGGCATAATTAATACATTCGATACCGTAATTTTCTTTATCCATATACTTGCAATTGCTTGCATGCTCGTCGGTTCTCATAAGGGATATACAGCTTTAGCGGCATATATATTAATGATTGTTTACTATATCGGACGGATTATGATGCACAGAAATATAAGAAGCGTTGTACACAAACGTTTCAAAAATGTCGAAAAGATTATCATTTCTCCTTCTTACCGATTTTATCATTACCATTTAGCAGTCGTTACGGCTGATTATTACTACGTTGCGAGATGGCACCGTGGTAACATCATGATATATGATAAGTTCGATCGGATACCGTTCCCAGACAATAATATTATGCGAGCAGCTAAACAAGATGAAAACATCTCAGCCTTCCTATCTTTCTCTCCTGTATATCGCTGGGATATTTTTGATCATGACCATTATTATGAAGTACGATTCATTGATTTACGATATCGAAGTAAAGATTATTATCCATTTGTTGCAATCGTTCAGCTCGACCACAATTTAAATATTATTAGTTCCTATACAGGATGGATCTTTAGTGAAGAAAAGCTTCGAAAAAAACTGGAATTACTTCCACATTAAAAAAAGCGACTTAAGTCGCTTTTTTTAATGTTTCAAATGATCTTCTTGATTAATTAAATGACTATACTTCGGATTATTTGTCCGCATTTCATGAAGGCGTACACCATGATTATTAATCCATGATCGTACCACTTGTTCCGTCATTTCATCGCCTTGATAACGACCTGATTTTGCATAAGTTGTTTGAAAATCTTCCCATAGTAACTCAACCCACGCACGAGCTTGTGCGTAAGAAAGCTTGTCATTCTTGTCTAATAATTCTTTCGTTAATGTTTCATAAATATCATTCATATTATAATCTCCTTTTACCTATTTATCCCTTCATTTCTAAAGGATAGTTTCTTCAATTTTGCACATTCTATAATTGATACTTCTTAAAGAGGTATCAACCGATAATGAGGAGGGCGTTCGCAATGGGTAAACAAGCCGAATTTTGGTCTGAGTCAAAAAACAACAGCAAAATCGACGGTCAACCGAAAGCGAAATCACGCTTCGCTTCGAAACGACCTAACGGCACAATTAACACGCACCCACAAGAACGTATGCGTGCTGCAAATCAGCAGGAAGAATAGTACAAATTAAATTAACTTCCTACACGAGGTGATAAAGATGAGCTACCGTGATCGCTTAGATAGTCGTTCTGAATTATTTAACCATACGTGGACTCGTCCAAAACATGCGAAAGCACAAGTTAACGGACAGACGCAACAAACCCAGTCTCTCATTATATTGGCAAATGAATGTAAAAAACGCCAATTTTAGAATCTCCTATCTCCTTTAACGCCTACCAAAGATGAAAACCAGAGAGATATATGCTCTCTGGTTTTCATCTTTCTTGCAATAAGGAAATTGGTATGCCAATCTCTTCATTATCATTTTGCTTATATCCCCAAGCAAATACCCCATTGAAATACGTAATTTTAAATAATACACCAGGTTCTTCTACTAATTCATATGTTTCACCAATACGGAATTTGTTTACATCCGTCATATAAGCACGAGCCATTGCCATTTTTCTCATTAATACATCAAATTCATTGACAATCCCAAGCTGCTCAGCTTTTACTGCTTGCTCCTTCAAAGCGCCAATTTCTTCCCTTAGCTCATGCGGTGTCATTTCACTGTAGCGTTTTGGCATATTCATCTTATTCTCCTCATTCCTCTTCGCGTTTCATTTGCAAAAATATCTCGATTTCATCAATAGAGAATCCTTTTCGATATAACGCTTGTTTCATCTTGTTTTCAAATGTCCATCCATCATACTTCTTATATTTCTCATAATATTTATTCCCATGATAGTGTAACGCTTCTTGTTGCTTTTCGTCATCTTTTTCGTCTTTCAATTCTTCCAAACAAATTTGAATTACTTCTCTAGAATATCCTTTTCGAACAAGCATCTCATCTAACTTTAGTTTCATTTGTAAAAAAGAATGTTTTTGATAAGATTTTTTCTTCTTCTCTATGAGAAACAAGGCATTCTCAATTTGCTTTTCCTTCGGATATTCTTGTAAACTATGTGTAATAATTAAATCCTGAACACCTTTATTTAATAACTCTCTTTTAATAACAGTTGGACCTTTTCGATTCACATTACTTTGCGTTCGCGTATATAAAACAGCATACTCTTTATCATTAATATATCGGTCATGTAATAATTTCGAAACGACTTCAGAGATGATGGCCTGTCCCACTTCTTTTTTTCGTAAAAAATCTTCTATTTCTTGTTTTGTTCTCATTTGATAGGATAAATAGGAGATTGCTTGTAAATATGCTTTTTGTACTTCTTCATTGTACAAAATATTTCCTAACTCGATTTCATCAATTTCTAAGCCTTTTTGTAATCCATGTTTTATTAAGATTACTTGATCCACACTAAATCCGTACTCTTCGCCTTGACCTTTATCAATATAAATATTAAATCGTTCTTTCGATCGTTTTTGTACTTCTATTTTTGTAATGACAGCCATACTCTCACCTCTCTATTATTTTAACATAGTCGAGGAACATTTTTTCTTTTCAAGAATATATATAATGAGGAGGAAATACTTGTGAAAATCGCAATTTCTGGTGGTACAGGCTTTATCGGTAAATCCCTTTCTACTTTTTTTATTCAAAAAGGATATACTGTTTACATTCTCACACGAAAAAAAACTACTGAAACTTCCGATCCTAACCTTCAGTATGTTCAATGGACACCAGATTTACAAACCTTCCCCCTCTCTTCTATTGATATAGTTATTAATCTAGCCGGAGAGTCTATTAATAGTAGATGGACAAAGCAACAAAAGAAAGTCATTTTAAACAGTAGAATTCAAACAACAAAAGGAATCATTAAACAATTGCAGACACTCCATACAAAACCACACACATTTATTAACGCAAGTGCTATTGGATACTATGGAACGTCTGAAATAGAGTCTTTTACAGAACAGCATGAGACTCCTGGAAATGACTTTTTAGCAAATACAGTATATTCATGGGAACAAGAAGCATCTAAAGCACGTTCTCTCGGAATACGAACAATCTACGCAAGATTTGGAGTTGTATTAGGTGCAAATGGAGGAGCTCTTCCCAAAATGCTACTTCCCTATCAATTCTATATCGGCGGCACCATTGGTTCTGGGAAGCAATGGTTATCATGGATTCATATAGACGATGTCGTTCGTATGATGGATTTCATCATACACAAAAAAGAAATTGATGGTCCTCTTAATATGACAGCACCAACACCCATAAGAATGAAGGAATTTGGAGAAAACATTGCAACTATAATGAAAAAACCTCATTGGTTGCCTGTACCTTCATTTATCATTCAAACTTTACTGGGTGAAATGAGCATACTTGTACTAGAAGGGCAACGTGTATTACCCATTAAGGCAATTGAACATGGATACCAATACACATTTCCGGCAATAGACCATGCATTACAAAATATACTTTCGCATACAATGTAGTACTTCTAAAACACAATTTTACATGGGCTCTTTCAAAACTTTCATTTTCTAGGATCCTAAGCATTACCATACAAATAACCTTTCAGTTACTTTCCCTTAACTTCCATTAGCATTATAAAGTAACAGAAATGAGGTACCTATGAAAATATTGCTCAAACAAGCCATTGTATACCCTATTACATCTCAAAAGTTTCAAGGAGATGTACTCGTTACAGGAGAGCGAATTACCGAGGTCAAACCTTTTATTCAACCTACTCAAGATATGACCGTTATAGATGCACGAGCACTCCATCTCTTACCTGGCTTTATTGATGTCCATACTCACCTTGGTCTCTATGATGAAGGTACTGGTTGGGCTGGAAATGATGCCAATGAAACATCTGAAGTTTCAACACCACATATTCGTTCTTTAGATGGAATCCATCCTTTCGATATTGCCTTTCAAGACGCTGTACAAAACGGAATTACAACCGTTCACGTTATGCCTGGCAGTCAAAATATTATCGGGGGTACTACTTGTGTAATAAAAACAGCTGGAACTTGTATTGATCATATGATTATTCAAGAACCTGCTGGTTTAAAGATTGCCTTTGGAGAAAATCCTAAAAAAGTCCATAGTAATGGAACAAAAGAATCCATTACACGTATGGGGATTATGGGGTTACTTCGGGAATCATTCTATGAAGCACAACACTACGGGCACGAAGCTGATTTTAGAATGCTTCCTATTTTAAAAGCATTACGTCGTGAAATACCCGTACGTATCCACGCTCACCGAGCAGATGATATTAGTTCTGCGCTACGCTTTGCAACGGAATTCAACCTCGATCTACGTATTGAACATTGTACAGAAGGACACTTTCTTGTTGAAGAGCTTTCGAAACACAATTTGAAGGTTTCAGTTGGTCCCACTCTGACACGTCGTTCTAAAATCGAACTAAAAAACAAGACATGGGATACTTACCATATATTATCTAAAAATGGTGTGGAAGTTTCTATAACAACAGATCATCCTTATACACCCATTCAATATTTAAATATTTGTGCCGCTGTTGCAGTAAGAGAAGGGTTAGACGAGAAAACAGCACTAGAAGGAATCACCATATTCCCAGCGCGAAATTTGCGTTTAGAGGATAGAATTGGAAGCATTGAGGTTGGAAAAGACGCCGATCTCGTGTTATGGACTCATCATCCTTTCCATTATTTAGCCAAGCCTGTACTAACTATGATTGATGGAAAAATAATTTACAAAAAAAATAAAAAAAACTAGTTTATTTTTTTGACTAGATAAAGTATTATACGATTATAAACTGAATGAAACCATAATCAATTTGTGTCGTGATTATCATTTTCAAATTGATGAATGGGGAAGGCAAATGGTGCGCCACCAGCGTTAGAAACTGGTTCTAGTGGGTTCGATTCCCACCCCGAAATTTTTTAAAGATTGATATAAAAATTTCGAGGGTGGGGTGTTTTTTCGTCATGCTACCCTCGTGTGAGGAGGAGTTAGTATGTTGAAAAAACGCGACTTACACGACAGCCACGTTCTATACGAGTTAATGGTGGATCCAGCTGTCTTCCCTTTTGTGCGTCAAAAGGCTTATTCTTATGAAGAATATTTATTCTTAACAAAACAAACGATTGAAGCTGAAGAACGTGGTGAATTAATTTCACGCACAATTTTAGATGAATGGGGTAACCCTATCGGAACAATTACTTTATTTGATGTGCAAGAAAAAGCTGGATTTCTCGGGACATGGCTTGGCAAACCATATCATGGAAAAGGCTATAACAAATTAGCAAAAGATTCATTTTTTAGTGAACTTTTCTATGAATTAGATATTGAAACAATTTTCATGCGTATTCGTAAAATAAATATTCGTTCTATTAAAGCTGCAGAAAAACTGCAATATGTGAATCTAGCAAACGAAACAAGAAAAGCCGTATATGATGAAATTAACGCAAACGAAGAAGTGTATAACTTATATGAAATTCCAAAAGATCAATACACACTTGCTACAATGCGAGATACAACCTTCCAAGATGCTCATCAATTAAAAGAAGCGTAATCTAAATTTTCTGAAATGATAATCAATCGTTAACATTTTCCATATGCGTATATCCCCTCATGTCTTTGGAAACGATAAATAGTAACTTTAAGACACGAGGTGATTTGTAATGGATAAAAAGAAACGTGATAAAGCAAAAAACACATTATCTAGTACACAAGAAGTTCTCTATCAACGCGAATTTCAAAAAGCAGATCGTGCAGCAGGATATCGCTCGAAAAGCATTTAAAGTGAAAATGAATAATTAGAAGTTTCCCCCCTAATTATTCATTTTCATTACATAATTTTCTCGACTGATAGAAGTAAGCAAAAAAGCCCCTTATACATAAGGGACTTTTTTTGCTGTGGACAACTTTATCCACAAAACCAACAGAATTGTTAGTAATTTTCAAAAACATTTAATATTTTTCTATATTAAAGCATATATCAGCTGTTTTAATTGTGGATATTTTTCTAAAAATTGTGGACAATGTGGATATAGTTGTTAATATTCCGACTTTACTGTTTAATGAAAGCGTAATCCTTTTGTGGATAACTGGCTGAATTTTCTTTGAAAATAATAAAGAACCCTCTTTACATATACAAAGAGGGTTTCATATTAAGTAAAAGATTGTGCAAGAGCAGGTGATTTAATAGGTATATGACGCGGTTCTGCATGATTTTCTGCCAAAATTGCATCTACAATATGACCAGCTGGCTCTGGAAGATAGATGCTTTTCATTGCTTCTTTCATTTGAAGAAGCTTCACATCATCTTGTAATAATGCCTCTGTTTTTGCAAAAACCTCACTATCATCGCGAATGACAACTGCTGCTCCCTTTCTTTCAAAGTACATCGCATTTTCATTTTCTTGTCCTGGAACAGGCTTATATAAAATGACAGGTACTTGCAACGCTGCTGCTTCACTTAATGTTATTCCGCCTGGCTTCGTAATCATACAAGAAGTAACACGGAATAATTCATCAATATTTTCAACATACCCAAACACTTTTAATGCATCGGAATTTTGCTTCTGTAAACTTAATAAATCCTGTTTTAAAGCTTCATTTTTCCCACAAACGACAACTATTTGTAAATTAGGCACTGACATAAATGATTGGCATAGTTCTTTTACATTTCCTAATACCCCATGAGCACCTGCTACAATTAGTAAAATCTTTTTATTCTTACATAACTGATATTTAGTATATATGATTTCCGGATTTACCTTTAACTCAAAACTACTCCGAATTGGAATTCCTGTTTCAACAATTTGTTCCGCAGGTACACCGATATCAACCATCAATTCTTTCACATGATCCGTTGCAACAAAATAACGATCTACTTCTCGATGAATCCATATTTTGTGCACGCAAAAATCCGTTAATACGTTATAGACAGGAATTGAAATACCTGTTTGTTTCTTCAATTCTGGTACAGCGATAATTGGAAATGTATTAATTACAATATCTGGTTTCTCCACCTGTAATAGTGTTTTCAAACGTTTTCTTCCAAAGTTCGCATACCAAGATGCTATTTTCTTATCATAAATTTTTTCTACCCCGTAATAAAACAAACGATATAATTCTTTTCCTATTGTATAACTTTTTAAATATAGATATTTTGTAATGTCAGTTATAAATGGATGTGATTCTCCAAACAAGTCGCATACAATAACATCTTCAATTCCTTTTTGGCGAAATGTTTGTTCTAATGTTTTTGCTACTTGCACATGACCATTACCGTAATGTGCAGTTAATATTAAAACCTTGGGGTTTTTTATCAAACAAATCCACTCCTAGCTTTTTGTTTCTCCATATTGCATATACGACAATAGGAAAAACATTTTCCTTAAAAATTACATAAACAGATTCTAATAATTCCCTTTCAGCTATGTACCTGTCGTGGATATGCAAAGCATATAAGATTGACCCCTTAATCCTATCTGTGCTCATATCTTTACATTATACTTTCCTATAAGAGCTTTCGCAATAACTTACAAATGTTCTCTATTCCATGATACTCACTCTTTTACTTCTTAATTCTTTTTACTATTTTGATTTCCCTTTACAATTATGTAAATTTCTCCATTTATTCCGTACAAAATTATGGATATTCTACTTTCAGTATACTCTTTTATCAATATATACTCTAGATTTTATTGTAAAGAAAGCAAAAAGCCTAATCCAATATTTGGATTAGACCGCTTGTAAAATATATTTAGCATGTTCTACATTTTTCTCAGTAGGTGGTTCTACATTTGCGAGTGGATACTTGTGTCCAAGCGCCTCCCATTTATATACACCAAGCTTATGATATGGTAACACTTCAACTTTTTGAACATTAGACAGACTTTGAATAAAGCTAGATAGTTTTTGTAGATCCTCTTCATTATCCGTAACACCAGGAACTAATACGTGTCGTACCCAAATTGGTTTATTCTTATCCGATAAATAACGAGCAAATTGTAAAATATGTTCATTTGGTTTCCCTGTTAATTTACGATGCTTTTTGGAATCGATATGTTTCAGATCCAATAAAACTAAATCTGTATAATCCATTAAAATATCTAGCTTATTTTGGAATTCTGGTTCCTCAGAATAACAACCACCAGAAGAGTCGATTGTGGTATGGATACCAGCCGCTTTACACTTTTTAAACAACTCAATTAAAAAGTCTAGCTGTAATAATGGCTCTCCACCGCTAACTGTTATACCGCCTCCGGAAGCTTCAATAAATGGAAGGTAACATGTCACATCCTGCATCACTTCTTCAACTGTTATTTCTTTACCTTTACCGATTTCCCACGTATCAGCATTATGACAATATTGACAACGTAATAAACACCCTTGTGTAAATATGACATAACGAATCCCCGGGCCATCAACAGTACCACAAGACTCTACAGAATGTATTCTTCCTTTTACCATGTTACTTCCTCCTTTATTGAAACAGCCTCCCTTCGCTATATATTAAGAGCGAAGGGACACTTTTTTCATTTACATGCTTTCATGCATTGTACGGTTAATTACATCAATTTGTTGTTCACGAGTTAATTTAATAAAGTTTACAGCATAACCAGATACACGAATTGTTAATTGTGGATACTTCTCAGGATGTTCCATTGCATCCATTAATGTTTCACGGTTAAATACGTTAATATTTAAGTGGTGCCCTTCTTTTACTGCATAGCCATCAAGCATTGATACTAAGTTACGTACTTGTACATCATCTTCTTTACCAAGTGCTTTCGGAATAATAGAGAATGTATTAGAAATACCATCTTGTGCATCTTCATATGGTAATTTAGCCACAGATAATAATGAAGCTAATGCACCTTTTGTATCACGTCCATGCATTGGGTTCGCACCTGGTGCAAATGGTTCTCCAGTACGGCGGCCATCTGGAGTATTACCAGTTTTCTTACCGTATACAACGTTAGATGTGATTGTTAAGATTGACATTGTATGAACAGAATTTCTGTATGTTTTATGTTTACGAAGTTTATTCATAAATGTTTTTACAAGATTTACAGCAATCTCATCTACACGATCATCATTGTTACCGTATTTAGGGAAATCTCCTTCAATCTCGAAGTCAACTGCAATACCATTTTCATCACGAATTGGTTTTACTTTTGCGTATTTAATTGCACTTAATGAATCTGCTACTACAGATAGACCAGCGATACCTGTTGCCATTGTACGAAGAACGTTTGTATCATGAAGTGCCATTTCAATACGTTCATAGCTATATTTATCATGCATGTAATGGATAACATTTAATGTGTTTAAATATAGACCCGCTAACCATTCCATTGTCATATCAAACTTATGCATAACTTCTTCATAATTTAATACTTCAGAAGTAATTGGTGCGTACTCAGGACCAACTTGTGCTTTTGACTTTTCATCTTTACCACCGTTAATCGCATATAATAATGCTTTCGCTAAGTTTGCACGAGCTCCGAAGAACTGCATTTGTTTACCGATTCTCATTGCAGATACGCAACATGCAATACCGTAATCATCGCCGTATTCAGGACGCATAATGTCATCATTTTCATATTGAATTGCTGATGTTTTAATAGACATTTTCGCACAGTAGTTTTTAAAGTTCTCTGGTAATTGTTTAGACCAAAGAACAGTTAAGTTTGGTTCTGGAGCTGGTCCTAAATTATCTAATGTATGCAAGAAACGGAATGAGTTCTTTGTTACTAATGGACGACCATCTAATGCCATACCACCGATAGATTCAGTTACCCAAGTTGGGTCACCAGAGAATAATTCATTATAATCAGGTGTTCTTGCGAATTTCACAAGACGTAATTTCATAATGAAGTGATCTACAATTTCTTGTACTTCTTCTTCTGTTAAAGTACCATTTGCTAAATCTCTTTCAATGTAAATATCTAAGAATGTAGAAGTACGTCCAAGACTCATTGCAGCCCCGTTTTGCTCTTTAATCGCTGCAAGGTATGCGAAGTATAACCATTGGAATGCTTCTTGTGCATTTGTTGCTGGCTTAGAAATATCGAAGCCATGAGAAGCAGCCATTTCTTTTAACTCTTGAAGTGCACGCATTTGCTCAGATAACTCTTCGCGTAAACGCATCGTATCTTCGCTCATTACACCACCAGTTAAATTCAAATCAGCTTTTTTCGCTTCAATTAAATGATCAATACCATATAACGCTACTCGGCGATAGTCACCGATAATACGTCCACGTCCGTATGCATCTGGAAGACCAGTAATAACACCTGATTTACGTGCATTTCTCATTTCTGGTGTGTATGCATCAAATACACCTTGGTTATGAGTTTTTCTCCACTCTCTAAAAATACGACTAAGTTCTTTATCCATTTCGTATCCATAAGATTCACAAGCTTGTTCTGCCATACGAATACCACCATATGGTTGTAAAGAACGTTTAAATGGTTTATCAGTTTGGAAACCGACTACTTTTTCAATATCTTTATTTAAGTATCCTGGGTCATGTGATGTAATAGAAGAAACAATTTTTGTATCCATATCAAGAACGCCACCGTTTTCACGTTCTTTCGTTGTTAAATCCATTACTTGATCCCAAAGTTTTTTCGTTGCTTCAGTTGCTTCTGCTAAGAAAGATTCGTCCCCTTCGAAAACGTTTACATTATTTAAAATGAAATCGCGAACATCAATCTCTGCTTTCCATTTTTCACCTTTAAAGTTTTCCCATGCGTTTTTAACATTTTCTATTACTTGAGTCATCCTAATCTCCTCCATTTTTGATTAGTACAGGACTAAGATTTTTTATATAACAGCTTACACACTTAGAATACTACTTTTTTACGAAAGTGAACGAAATAGTTGTGACATGTTTGTGAAATATTGAGCAAACTACTATATATATAGTGTTAACTTCATTTAAAAGTCTTTAAAATTAACCCTTTCCTTAATTGTATTTTTTTGGTATCCTTATATACGAGTCCTATTTTGTAATATAAGAACAATACCCATTGTAGAGCTGTAATACTCTTATCTCCTAATCTGTTATAGTTTTTATAACAGAACAAAAAAGTGTACACATGTTGTACACTTTTTTTGTTACTTCTATAAAACATCTCTTTTTCTATTGCCATCATAGAATCCGCCACGATTGTCTGTTAATGCAATTATTTGATCTAGTCCTTCTATATGATCACCTATAATTCGAAGTACAGCTGGTGGATGACCTATTTTAGCAAAATGTTCACTGGGACGAATACGGTTCATCTTATCGACCTCAACACGACTTACACATGCAACTTCAAATCCTGAAAGAATAGCTTTCACTTGGGCTACACACGGCGCCAGTAAAGATCTATACCCAATTTCTTTCAAACACTTACGGCTAAACGCATTCGGTACAGCGATAAGAGAGCCTACGCCTAGATCTTTTCTATCACAAGCTAAATTTAATGCATATTTAAATGCAGTTACAAGATGAAGCGGTACTCTTAAATCTAAATAATGATTTAGATCATTTAATGCAACATCTGTTCCATCTGCAATAGCTTTCGCAAAAGGATACAGCTCACTCACTGGAATAACAAAATCGCCATCTATAAATAACACAATTTCTCCTTTTGCAAAATACGTTCCCAGTGAGCGCCCCACATCATTTCCGAGTGCTTCTTTATATACAATTGTCGTTGCCCCTTTGTCTTTTGCAATTTTTTTCGTTTTATCTGACGAACCATTTACGACAACGATAATTTCGAAGGGTTCAATTTTGCGAAGCTCTTCTATAACGTTTCCAATTGTTTTCTCTTCATCTTGTACGGGAATAACAACCGATAGTTGCTTTCCTTTATACAAATCAGATGTAACACCCCACCCTTGATAAAACTCTTCAAAACTTAAAGTATGATAGACACTATCCCTTTTCCTATTTCCATCATAATATCCTCCGCGCTCATCACTGCTTAATATCCGTTCTGCTACTGCTTCTATATGATCACCTATCATTCTTTTTTCAGATTGGGAAAGATTTGGCCCATATGCAGCATGCTGGAATGGACGAAATTTATTCGGCGTAATAACGTCAATGGCACAATGACGACTAATTCTCCATTTACTTTGAACTAGGTGTAAATGAGCCACAATAGGATTAACAAAACATTCATATCCGATGCTTTGAACGACTTCTTTCGTCAGCGCATGAGGTACATCTAATAAAGAATTCATTTTTAATTCTTCACGCTCTAACATTGCATTTAATATTTGGCGCCATACTGTAATAGAAGTGGTTTTTTGCCTTTTTAAAAATAATGCATCCAAATTATTTAAAACTACATCTGCCTGATCGTATAAAATCGGATTAAGGAATAATTTTAATTTTGAAGTTGGAATAGCAAAATCACCATCTATAAATAGTAATACATCACCTATCGCATGTTTTGCGCCGACTGCACGTCCAACATCGTTCCCTAGTAGCTCTGTATGCTTGATTACTTTACACCCTAAACGATCTGCAACATCTTCTGTTCCATCATTACAACCGTTTGCTACTACAATGATTTCTACTGGATTTAATGGTCTTACCGATTGAATAACGTCTGAAATCGTATCGACCTCATTACATGCAGGAATAATAACAGATAATGACTTAGCCATTGTTTTGTTCACGAAACCACTTAATTGTTTCCTTCAATCCGTTTTCCCACGTTACTTTCGCCTGAAATTGAACAAGCTCTTTTAATTTTGTTACATCTGGTCTTCTATTTGGAATTTCTTCAAAACCATGAGGATATACTTCTTCAAAAGGCACTTGTACAATCTTCGAAGAAGAATTCGTTAATTTTTTAATTACTTCTGCTACTTCTTTTATACTCTGTTCATTCTCAGAACCTATATTAATAATCTCACCATTTACCTTCTCATCCATTGCCCGAATTGTTGCTTCTACCGCATCACTCACATACGTAAAACAACGTGTCTGCTTTCCATCTCCATATACGAGAATGTCTTCTCCTTGCAGTGCCGCACGGATAAATCGCGGAATTACTCCTGCATACGGACCATCTTTCGCTCTTGGACCATAAATATTAAAATATCGAACAATCGTTACCGGTAAGCCTTCTAATGCGTATCCTAAACATAATGTTTCTTCTAACGTTTTACAAACCGCATAACTCCAACGAATTTTAGAAGTTGCCCCGTACAATCGATCTCCCTCTTCAGAGAAAGGCGGCTTGGCCTTACCATATACTTCTGAAGTAGAAGCAAAAACTACTTTCTTCTTTCCTTTTAGCGCTGCTTGTAAAATATTTCTCGTCCCATCAAAATTCGTTTCTATGAGCTCTATACTTTTTTCCATTGTTGTTTTCACACCTAAAATTGCTGCTAAATGAAACACGACATCATGCTGATCTACTAATTCATAAATAGAATTTTTATCTAAAACACTTATTGGAATAACACGGATTTCTTTCATTAACTCTTTATGGTACTTATTTTTACCTTTATAAAAGTTATCCACAACAGTGACCTCATAACCTCTTCTCATCAACTCTTCAGCTAAATGTGACCCGATAAATCCGGCTCCACCTGTAATTAAACATTTCTTACTCATTTACTCACCTTCTTTACAATCCCGCGTGTATCTATTACTCGGTCTATTCCTTTAAAAAGCTTCCAATCAATATTAGAATGATCCGTTAAAATTAAAATACAATCCGCTTTTTTAACTTTTTCTTCATCTAAAGAAACAGATTGGTACACCTTATCTCCAATTTCCGCGGAAGAAATATAAGGATCATGATATTCTATCTCGTATCCTTGATTTCTTAATAATTGAATAATCGGTAACGCTGGTGATTCTCTCAAATCATTTACATCTTTTTTATACGCAATCCCTACAATTAACACCGTTGCAGGTAATTGCACCACACTTTTTACTTTCCGGACCATTTTCTCTGGCATTTCTTCATTAATTATATGTGCAGCCTCAATTAATTGACTAATTGCTCCATTCTTTTTTATTCTCCATTGAAAATATAAAGGGTCTACGGGAATACAGTGTCCCCCTATCCCTGGCCCTGGCCAATACGGAGTAAACCCAAATGGTTTTGTAGATGCCGCTTCAATGGCCTCATAAAAATCAATGCCTAAACTTTCACATAGTGTGTTTAGTTCATTTACTAAAGAAATGTTAACTAAGCGCTGAATATTTTCAAATAGCTTGCACATCTCTGCTACTTTCGGAGAGCTAACAGGTACAACTTCGTCAAAAATGGTACTATATAAATCCTGTACCTTTTGTTTACACTTTTCTGTTTGTCCACTAATAACTTTTGGAATAGCTTGAACTGAATATTGACTATTTGCTGGATCAATTCTCTCAGGGGAATATCCGATATAGAAATCTTCCCCTACCTTTTTACCATTTTGAGAAATAATAGGTAGGATGACTTCTTCAAGTGTGCCTGGATATGTGGAGCTTTCAAAAATGAAGGTTTGTCCTTTTTGAAGGTTTTGTTGTATATAATGCGAAGCTGAAATGAGGGCACTTAAGTCTGGTTCTCTTTGTTCATTAATTGGAGTCGGGACAGTGACAATAACATAATCACTATTTTGAAAATCAGCAATGCCTTGATCCGGTGTATTTACTGTTAATTTTTTTTTCGTCAATAAACTTTGTAACTCTTTAGAAGAAACATCCGGAATATAACTTTCTCCTTTTATAATTGAGTCTATTTTTCTAATATCTTTATCTAATCCAAGTACTGTATGCCCTCTTTCTGCAAAATGTACCGCTAAAGGAAGGCCAACATACCCTAGCCCAATAATAGCTACTTTACTACTATTCATTTGTATTCTCTTCTTCCCTTCTCAATTGTTGAATTACATCTCTATCTCTATCTCCATCTGTAAAACCACCACGTTCGTCCGTACATTGTAATAAATACGCAACCGCTTCAAGTTGATCACCGAAAATACGATCAAACGCTGAAATACGCCCATTTACAAATTCGTGTTGCTCTGGACGCACTCGATTTGTTTTTATAACATCTACTAACTCTACTGTTGTAATAGAGAATCCTTCTAAAATAGCTTTCACTTGTGCTAATGGCGGAATGATAAGGGAATCATATCCTATTTTCTCTATTACCTTCTTATGAATGGCATGTGGTACAGCAGTTAGTGAGTTATTCCATAAATCTGGTCGTTTCGCTATCAAATTCACAAAGTATTTTCCCATACTAATTGGATCTGCTGGATGAAACATATCTAATAAGCATTGTAAATCATTTAACACCACGTCATTTCCATCTTCAACAGCATGTAAAAATAGAGTGAGTTTTTTTGCTGGAATAACAAGATCACTATCAACGAATAAACAAATATCTGCCGTAGCATGCATGGCACCTATTGCTCGTGCTACATTATGTCCAAGCGCCTTCGTAAATTCAACAACAATAACATTCTCTAGCTTTGCCTGTTTAACAGTCTCAACATCTGCTCCATTCGCGACAACTATAATTTCATCTACACCTGCTTCTTTTACTTCTTTTATAACAGACCTTATGGTCATTTTCTCTTCTGATACTGGGATAATGGCACTATATTTCGCTTTATTCTTTTGTAATAAAACTGGTTTATACTTTCCTACAAACTCTCTATCTCTATTGTCCTCTGAAAAACCACCGCGTTTACCATATGTTTCGATTACGTATTGTAAAGCTCGCAAATGATCACCCATAATACGACTAGTCGCTTTCGGATAAGGAGAGCCAGGTGATGTACCAGTATGCACAGGACGAACTTTATTTGTGTAGATGACATCAACTGAAGCCATATCAGAAATATCTACTCCTCTAGACATCGCCATCGCTTGAAATAATGCTGGATCTGCTAAATTCCACCACCCCAGTTTTTCAATCACTTTACGACTTATCGCATGTGGTATTGCAATTAAAGATCCTACAACAAACTCTTTCTTGTTCAAATAACGATTTAACATATATTTTCCAACCGTCGTATAATGCGGTCTCATCTTCAAGTAAACGGACCATGTTAAATTATTTAAAACAATCTCATGTCCTTGTCGTATTCCTTTAATAAAATTGTATAATTCTTCACTTTTCATGACGATATCACCATCTAAAAACAAAACAATCTCGCCTTTTGCTTCTCTAGCACCAATTGCCCGTCCCACATCATTACCAAGAGAATATCTATAATAAATCACACGGCAATTATGCTGTAATGCTATTTCCTTCGTCCCATCTGTCGATCCATTATCTACTATGATAACTTCATATGGTTCGAGCTTTCTTACCTCTACTAAAACTTTTGATAAAGTACTTGCTTCATTATGCACTGGAATAACAACTGACACTCTCATACTTGTATCACTCTTACCCTTCCAAGCGAACATAAGCAATAATAGGAATACGCACAACTACATCTTCTGGTGGTCCATAAGAAGGAGAAGTACGAACAATTACTGCCCCATCCGTCACAGATAAAAGAACGCCTACAATGATTTCTACAGCTGTCACAACTTGCACTAGTTCTCCAACATGGTTACGTAATTCATCAGTAAATAACATATATAACTCTCCTTTCTTACGCTTCTTTAATTGATATAATACTTGTAAATGGTAATAAAACTTCAGTTCCTATTCCTTCTTGCAATGTTAAGAAGTCATCACCAACTGCTACAATAACACCTGTTAATTGTCCAACTGTCACCGTAATTTCTACGTTTTTACCTAAATACTGCTTTGCAATTTCTTTAAAAGGTGATGTATTGCATTCTTTTAAAATGTTACAAATAATAGATTGAAATCTACTTGATTCAATAACTTCTTCCGTAGCTTGCTTAGAGTTTCTTTGAATAAATCTCGCGAAGTTTTGTGAAAATAAAAGTCTTTCCACAGCAGGCAATAACTTATTATCTAAAAAATAATCTAATTGTCTATTAAACAATCTTGATAATTTATGCCAATATTTTCTGAACAGACACATACACTTCTCCTCCTATTATTTTTAGATTATAAAATTTTACATCCATACATCTTAATGTATACAAAATGGATATTTTTGTGATAGGTAAGACATACATTTTCTAAAAGAAATATTTGTTTCAGAGCATAAAAAAAACTATCCAACAGGATAGTTTCTTACACTTCAATATTCCGCAATATCGAATAAATGTCATTATTCACTTTACCAAATGATTTAATATTATTTTGAATGTTAGATAATAAAACAACATATACACTACCATTTTTACTAAATCCGTTTAAGCAATTCCAACCTGGCATTACACCATGATTCGAATAGCTTCCTGGGTCTACGTACCATCCAAACCCGTAATCCTTTTTTCCACCCGTAAACATTTGATCGTAACTCTCTTTTGAAATTAATTTTCCAGAGAATAGTGCTTCGTTAAATAAATATAAATCATGCGCACTTGTGTATATATCACCACAACCATATAGTTGTGACATGCTTGGAATATTAGGTGTTGTCATATTATTATTTACTATTTTATAACCCGTTGATGGGAATCTTGTTTGTTCTAACGCTGTGCCAAAGCCAGAATGTTTCATACCGGCAGTGGCAAAAATATGTTGTTTAATATATTCTTCGAGTGACTGCCCACTTACCTTCTCTGCAATATAAGCAAGTATAGAGTAGTTCGAATCAGAATACTTCCACTTCTCTCCTGGACCACCAATACGCTTTTGATTTCCTATCCGCTTTATCAGTTCTTCATGAGAAATATCTTCTTTTCCCTGCTCATATTCGGGAATCCCTGATGTATGTGTTAATAGATGTTTTAGCTGAATATTATTACCTTGTGGAAAATCTGGAATATACTTCGCAACAGTATCTTCTACTTGTAATTTATTTTGATCTTTCAATTGCATAATAGCAGTTGCTACAAACGCCTTTGAAATAGAACCAATATAAAAAGTCGTCTCTGAATTATTCGGTACTTGCTGCTCTTTATTTGCCATACCATACCCTTTATTCAGAAGAACTTTTCCGTTCTTCACAATAACAGCTGTCCCGCTAAATCCTGCGTTTTGTAAATACTGGTCCAATTGAGCGTTTTCATTAATTTCTTGAGGTGGCCCTTCAGCAGGTTTCTCCGCTGCTTGCGCTTGCTTCATTTGTTCTTCCTGCTCTTTTTGTTTTTGCTTCTGTACTTCTTGTTTCTTTTTTTCTTCTTTCTTTTTTAACTCTTCTTGTTTCTTCATTTCTGCTGCCGCTTTTAAAGTTTCTTCTTTCTTATTATGCGCAACAATTTTTGTATACATGAAATATACAAGTGATAATAGTAAGACGAGAATGATTGTTCTTTTTATGTATACAATCGGCCGATGTGCTTTCCCATTCGCATTATTTTTTTCCTGATCCATAATTGCTTTTTTCCCCTTACTCACCAATAATTTAATTCCTCTACTAAAGATTCGTTTTAGTAGATTATGGATAATCCATTCTATATCATCCCTACTTTATCACGCACTGCACATATTACCAACCTATATGTACAAAAAAGAAAAAGAAAATTTACAAAAGTAAGATTCCCGTTAAATTATTAACAAAAAAAAAGAGGATATCCTCTAAAAAATTGATGTTATCAATCTTTTTGGACATCCTCTTATCTCATTATTTATACGTGTTTTTTCATATCATCGGCAACAGATTCAACATTTGTACCTACGATAACTTGTACACTTGTATTACTTAATTTCATAACACCTTTTGCACCAGCACGTTTTAATGCTGCTTCATTTACTTGACCAGCATCTTTTACTTGTAAGCGTAGACGTGTTGCACAGTTATCAATAACTGTTAAGTTTTCTTTTCCGCCTAAAGCTGCTACGTAAGTTTCACCAATTGAACCTGCAACTGGTGCATCACCATCTTCAACTAACTCATCGTCATCTTCACGACCAGGAGTTTTTAAATCGAACTTCTTAATTAAGAAGTAGAATACTATGAAATAAATTGCTGCGTAAATTAAACCGATACCTGCTAGTAAGACTGGTTTTGTTGCAATACCGAAGTTTAAAGCATAATCGATTGCACCGGCACTAAATGAGAAACCATCATGAATGCCAAGTGATGTTGTAATGAATAAAGAAAGACCTGTTAGTACAGCATGAATACCATATAATACTGGTGATAAGAACATGAATGAGAATTCAATAGGCTCTGTAATACCAGTTAAGAATGAAGTTAATGCTAGACCAGCTAACATACCAGTAACTGCTTTACGCTTTTCTGGTTTAGCAGCTGCAATCATTGCGAAACATGCTGCTGGTAAACCGAACATCATAACTGGGAAGAAACCAGTCATAAACATACCTGCTGTTTTGTCACCTGCAAGGAAACGAGCAATATCACCATTAACAACATTACCTGCTGCATTTGTAAAGTCCCCAAATACAAACCAGAAGTATGTGTTCATTACGTGGTGTAAACCAATTGGGATTAATAAACGGTTTAATAAACCAAATAATCCTGAACCAATTGCACCTAAATTAACAATTCCATGAGCTAATGCATCAATACCATTTTGAATTGTTGGCCAAATTTGTGCAAATAGAATTCCTAATATCAGCATCACAACTGATGTAACAATTGGAACGAAACGTTTTCCAGCAAAGAAACCTAACCATTCTGGAAGTTTAATCTTATGGAATTTATTATAAAGAAGTCCTGCTATAACACCAACAATAATACCACCTAAAACTTTCATATCTACTTTAGTCGATAATTCAGCAGCCTTAGATACTTGTGTCATTGTATCTGCAAGCTTAGATGGATCTACATTTGCGCTATTACCTATTAAATCTTGGACTTTACCTAATTTACCTTGTAATTCAGCAGTTGAATACCCTTTGCTAAGTGCATCAATACTATTTTTCATAACAAGATAACCAATTGCACCTGCAAGACCTGCTGCACCACTACCATCCACTGAAAGACCGATTGCAATACCAATTGCAAAAATAAGTGCTAAGTTATCAAAAACTGCTGCGCCGGCCTGTGCCATAACAGGAATATCAAATACATCTGGTTGCCCTAAACGAAGCAATAATCCTGCTGCTGGTAGTACTGCGATCGGAAGCATTAACGCTTTACCAATACGTTGTAAAAACTGCAACATTTTAATTCCCCCTAATTAAATTTATGAAATCGTTATCATTATAAGTACGCTTTAGAAAACGCTTTCTATTACATAACCATAATAACATATAGTTGTATAGATGTGTAGTTTTTATTTCTGAACTTTTTATGGATAAATCTCCTATTTCCAAACTGTTATATAAAAGGAAAATTCTCCTTTTTAAAATACAGAATACTCGAAACGAAAGACCTATTATATCACATTGAACTTTCGTTTTATCATTCCACTTTTTCATGTTATTATTTATTTCCGAGCATATCGGGAAAAGTAAACTTAGTTAATTCAAAATAGGAGCGTTGGTACTATGCAGTGCATTGAAACAAACAACTTACAACAGTTGTTAGAACAAGTAAAACCATATACGAAAAAAGGCAAACTTGCTACTTATATCCCCGAACTAGGAAATGCAAATCCAGACGATTTAGGGATTGCCATTTTCCATAAAGAAACAGAATATATCCATGCAGGCAACTCACAAACACTATTTACTCTTCAAAGTATTTCCAAAGTAATTACACTTGCCCTTGCCCTTTTAGACCGTGGTGAAGAATATGTATTTTCTAAAGTTGGAATGGAACCAACGGGTGACCCATTTAATTCTATTATTAAGTTAGAAACGACAAGTCCGTCCAAACCCCTTAATCCAATGATAAATGCAGGAGCATTAGCTATTACAAGCATGTTAGCAGGAAAAGATAACGAGGAAAAAATGGAACGTATTCTTCACTTTGTACGTGAAATAACAGATAATCCTA
Source organism: Bacillus sp. B1-WWTP-T-0.5-Post-4 (assembly GCF_009183795.1). NCBI lineage: Bacteria > Bacillati > Bacillota > Bacilli > Caryophanales > Bacillaceae > Bacillus > Bacillus sp. B1-WWTP-T-0.5-Post-4. The sequence continues at coordinate 171,776 of NZ_WEIJ01000008.1, read as the reverse complement.
CTATTAATTATTCCTCTAAAGTTGCCGATTCAGAACTAGAGACAGCTTATCTAAACCGTTCACTTTGTTATTATATGAAACAAAACGGAATTATCGATTGTGATATTGAAGAACTTATGGATTTATATACTCGTCAATGCGCAGTTGAAGTAAACTGCATCGATTTAGCACGTATCGGCTTAATTTTTGCAATGGATGGATATGATCCATATAAAAAGAAACAAATCATCCCTAAACATATTACAAAAATTTGCAAAACATTTATGGTCACATGTGGTATGTATAACGAATCTGGTGAATTTGCAATTCGTGTTGGTATTCCTGCAAAAAGTGGTGTAGCCGGTGGTATTTTTGGCTGCGTAAAAGGAGACATGGGAATCGGTATTTTCGGACCAGCTTTAGATGCAAACGGAAATAGTATTGCTGGTTTTAAAATTCTTGAACTTCTTTCTGCTCAAGAAGGTTGGAGCATTTTTTAATCGCGAGTTATCCTGCTATACTAGCAGGATTTTTTATTTCGCCAAAACCTCAATTTTGTCAGTTATCAATCTTCTTATAAAAACAGTGCTGAAAGTTTCTCTATATCATGCATATTTGTTCCCCCCTCCTGAATAATATAGTACAACCTAGCGCTATATGTGGAGGTGTGAAAGATGAAACTAATATTTCAAATGGGAAAACAACCTGTTCTTGAAAAAACAATCCTTCTTTTTATATTGAGTATTGTAGAAAGCTTGAAGTTAAAAGTTGTTTCACTCGACGAAGCTCACCGATACATATTCAATTTAGAAGTACTTGAATTATTAATGGATCGGAACATCGATGATCAAGTACTTGAACTTATTCATTTCGGGATGGGACTTGAAGACATTTATCACGTGCTTCCTGAAGAACTTGAGCATACGATTGAGGAATTAAAATGGCTTTGCATTCAAGTATTAAGTGAGTACAGTATGCATGAAGAATCGGAACAATTAATTGAAGATATACGGTAAAAAAGCACCTATGTAGGTGCTTTTAATGTTTTTGTAAACTATTTTTATACGCCTCAATATTTACTGGTAGCTCTTCCTCTTCCAAAGTATGTTCATTTACATCTTTATGAATGAACGCACCTTTAGGTGGTTGATGATCATGCCCTTTTTTCTTATGATCAAATGCTTTCCCGCGTCCCATACAAATCCCCCTTTCTTAAAAGAAATCCGTATTAGTATGGAGAAAAGTACGTCGATATATGCAATCCCTTGCTGTATTTCCAAGGAAATACTCGAACCTTGTTTTCTACTCTCCTTACAACAACTGATCAATCCCAATAAGAATTAATAACACTCCTGCGATAACTGTCGCCCACTTTCCTAAGTATTCTGCTAAAAATCGTTTCCCTACATACGCAAAGCCACTAATACAAATAAAACTAAACACCCCTGAAATAGTTGCTGTAAGCCAAAGGTTCAAATTTGTTATCCCAGCATCAAATCCACCTGCAATATTATTAATAGACAACGCAATCCCTAATACAATTGCTTCTGAAAAACTAATTGTTTTAGAACCATCAAAATCTGCTTTTTCTGGATCACGTAAAATTCCCATAAGTACATTACCATCTTTAGAGCCTACGGTATTTCTTTGCCCCAAGAAAGGCTGGCACAAAATAAACACCCCGATTATCCCTAAAACGATTGCTCCAATCAGGTTTGCTGTAAACTCTGAAATAAATAACGCGATCCAGTTCCCAAAAAATCCAGCTAATAAAGTAAATAAAAACCCAAAAAATGCGATGATAAAATTGTTGAACCACGAAATTCTAATTTTACGAATGCCATATGCAATCCCAACACCTGCATTATCTAAATTAGAAGCAATCCCGATTAAAAAAATTGAAAATAGACCTGCCGTACTCATAAATAGCCACCCCTTTTCCTCACTTTTCCATGCATCTTATGAAAATGTTGAGCAACTGTGCCTGTCTGTTTCATATACATGTAATAAATGCTCAACATTTTTTCAACAATAAAAAGGAGTGCCTTCGCTATGCCTAAAGAAAATCCAAATGAGCGGCTTAGTAGATTAATAAAAAAACTTTTAAAAGAACGTGCCTTATCTATGCGCCAACTCGGAATGCTTACAAATATTGATCCCGCAACAATCTCAAGAATTATGAATGGTAAACAACCGCCAAAACAAAAACACCTACAAAAATTCGCAGAATGTCTGCAAGTTCCACCCCAATTGTTATTTGATGAAATGTATCCTGATTCTCCTCACATTAATAAAGAAAAGACGGATATGTACACATCTCTTGATACAATTCAGCAAACTCTGCAATCCTCTAACTTATTCGATTTCGACTACACAACAACCCGCGTAAAACAAGAACTTGAAAACTATGAACGATATGCTCAAACAACAGAAGGTGAAAAGCGCATTCATGAAAGTTTCGCGAGCAAGTTAGAACAAATTGATAGTGCTGGCCCTTTCATTGAACAATTAACAGATATGTATCAACAATTTTGCAATGAAACGATTCCAAAAGAAGAGCGTGCAGTTCTTGGTGGCGCATTACTGTATTTCATTTTATCGACAGATATTATTCCCGACTATCTCTTTCCAATTGGCTATTTAGATGATGCGATTGCTGTTGAATTAGCAAAAGAGAAATTAATGGAACTAAAACGAAAGACATAGAAAAATAAAGAACTATTTCAGTTGTTTCTATTTAACTCTGAAATAGTTCACTAAAAAATCGTACAAGTATACATACCTGTACGATTTCAACATACTAATCTATTTTTTCATATGACACCATTCATATATAAATGCTGTTATTACTTTTGTAAATTCAATTAACTGCTCTACTTCTACTTTCTCATTTATTGAATGAGCTTCCTCTAATGTGCCTGGTCCGTAAATAACAGCCGGAATATGAAATTCACTAAACCAACCACCATCCGTTACCGTTGCAGACATATCTAAAATTGCGTTTTTAGAAAGAATTGATTCATGTACTGAGCTAAGCGTTTTTACAGCTGTATGTTCACTATCTATTTCTAAAGAAGGGAAAATTTCGCCACGATCCACAATCATTGATTCTCCGCCCCACTTAAATTGTGGTGGATTTTCACTTAGCCATGGATCGGCAGCTGCTACTTTACCGATATACTCTTCAATTTCTTTTATTATTTGTTCATGTGTTTCATTCGGATAAAAGTGCACTGTTATCCATAACCGGCACTCATCCGCAATAAAAGCTGCATGTCTTCCACCCTCAATAACAGCTGGATTAATTGTTGTTGTTCCAGACGGATAGCCTTCATATGTTTTCATAACTGCCCAATGACGCTCTAATTCTTGTAAACTTTGCACAATTTTCATCATTTTTTCAATTGCACTCGCTCCAAATAAACGTCCTCCAGCATGAATCATTTGCCTACGCGTTGCATCATGAAACGTTTGAGGGCTTTTCACAGTAATCCAGCCAGTAATTACGCCGCCCTGTCCTTGCATATGTAAATTACTCGTATCCACTACGACTGCAAAATCAGCATCATAACCTCTTTTGCAGCATTGAAGTGTACCAGCTTCTCCAACTTCTTCTCCAATTACGGATTGAAAGATTAAATCTCCAGGTAATTCAATACCAGCTTCTTGTAATAGCTGAATAGCAAATAGCGCTCCAGCTAGTCCCCCTTTCATATCAGCTGCACCACGTCCAACTAACCAACCATCTTTTATAAATGGCTCAAACGGATTTGTTTCCCACGCCTCATCTGCCGATACTTCAGCTACATCCATATGTCCATTAATAATAAGACTTTTATATGAGTCACTTTTTGCCCCTTTTTTCACACCAACAACGTTCGGATCATTAGGATATACATCCCATTTATCAACACTAAAATTTTGTTCTCTTAGAAACTCTGCAACAAATTGTTGTGCCTCATTTGTATTTCTCGCCGGCGGTGCTGGTGTTTCAAAACGAATTAAATTCTTTGTAAGCTCTAGTAACTCATCTTTTCGTAAATCAATCTGCTCTAATAGCTGTGAAACTTTTTTATTCATCGCTAATTCCCCTTTACATACGTAGTATGTTTCCAACTTTATTTTCACAAAAAAAGAGACTGTTTACAAATCTTACAGTCTCCAAATTAATTCATATTAGAAGCTCTCTACTTCCGTCGTATTTGTCTTTTCAATATGTTCTACTTTACGTGCCTTATTTCTTGTCGCACGGTAAAACAGTAAACAAACAATCATAAATGGAATTCCGCAATACAATGCCATTCTTTGCTCTGGAATAAAGGCCATACCAATAATTACTGTTACATTTAATACTAGTGCAAGCAGTGGTACGAATGGATACAGAGGTGTTTTAAATTTCAATTCTTTCACATCCCCGCCCTGCTTTATGTATGACCTCCTAGCTAATAAGTTAGATAGAGCAATAGATGCCCAAACTAATATCGCCCCGAACCCAGCAATAGAAAGTAGCCATAAATAAACTGTATCTTCCGCATAAATACCTGATAGTAATGAAAGGCAACCTACAATTGTACTTACAATCAATGCATAAATAGGAACACCGTTTTTAGATAACTTACCAAAAATCGGACTAATCATTCCTTGATTAGACATAGACCATAGCATACGAGAAGTTGCATATAATCCTGAATTCGCAACGGATAGAACCGCTGTAATGATAACAAAATTTATAATATCTGCTGCATAAGGAATACCAATTTTATCAAATACAACTACAAATGGACTTTCTATTACTCCTGCTTGTTGCCAAGGGAATAGTCCAGCAAGAATAAAAATAGATAGTACAAAGAAAACAAGTATACGCCAAACTGTATTGTTAATTGCCTTCGGGATTGTTTTCTCTGGATTTTCACTCTCACCTGCTGCAATACCGACTAGTTCCGTTCCTTGGAAAGAAAAATTAACTGCAATCATCGTAATTAAAATAGCTGATAATCCATTTGGGAACAATCCACCATAATCAGTAAAACTAGAGAACATCGGTGCTGGTTCATTTCCTTTCATATCTAGAAAACCAAACATTGCTGCCCCGCCCAAAATAATAAATGCAATGATCGTAATTACTTTAATACTTGCAAACCAAAATTCAACTTCCGCAAAACTTCTTGAAGATAACGCATTAATAGCAAAGAGGAGTAACGCAAACACTACGCACCAAATCCATGAAGGTACATCTGGAAACCATCGCTTCATTAAAATACTAACTGCAATTAGTTCAATCCCTATCGTAGCTGACCAGTTTAACCATGACATCCATCCAACTACATAACCCGCTGCAGGGGAAATATGCTTCGTAGCATACGTTTGATAAGATCCTGCGTCAGGCATTGCAACAGCTAACTCTCCAAGACAGAGCATCGTTAAATACATAACAAATCCTCCAACAAGATATGCTACAATCGCTCCTCCAGGCCCAGCTTCATGAATTGTATACCCAGATCCTAAAAAAAGACCGGTACCAATAACGCCTCCAAGTGCAATCATAAATATGTGCCTGCTTTTCAATTCTCTTTTTAATCCTTGATTTTGATTCATCATATAAATCCCCCCTTTTCACTTTGTAAACCCATTTAATGTAAGCGTTTTTAAAATTATTCACCGTAAAAATAATGATTTAAAAGAGCAAAAATACACGTCACTTACATTAATCACTGCCTGTTACTAAAAGGTCATCCCTTACTGTTATTAATAACTTTTGATCAGCAATAGCTTGTCCTTCTACTACTTCTAATGATTCAATATAACCACTGATCCCTATCTTAATTTCTACTTTCTGTTTATCTATTGTTTCAATTAATGCTAATTTCTCCCACTCATATACGTAAGAACTTTCCGTAACAAATAACTTCTCTACTTTCCCGTAACAAGGACTATACACGCATTCTATAACCGTCTTCACTTTATACACTCCTCCTTCTTATTAGTTGGTACTGAAACGTTGCATATCCCTCCTTTAGATATATCAATTATTATTTATGCAAAATGCGTACCAATCTCCAATTCCTATTTAAAATGAAGGTTTCTCAAAAAAAAACTTCATAACCGCAAAATTTTTCTATCATTTCAGAGATTTTAAAAGGAAAATAGCAAAAAATTTTTGCGATTTTATAAGAATTTTAATAAAATTATAAAAAGTCAGTCTTCATAGGGTGGAATGAGGAGAAGATAATCTATGCGTACAGAAGAAATTAATTTAAAACAGATCATTGAAATGAATATGCTATATGAAACTTTACTCAATGAACTCGACATCGGAATTCATATTATTAATGAGGAAAGTAAGACGATTATCTATAACCGCAAAATGATGGAAATTGAATCAATGGAGCGCTCAGATGTGCTATATAAAAGTCCTTTAGAAGTATTCGCATTTGAGGAAAATAAAAATAGTACTCTTATAGAGGCATTAAAATTTGGAAAAACAAAGAAAAATATAAAACAAACGTATTTTAACAATAAAGGACAAGAAATTACAACGATTAACGATACTTTCCCTATAATAGAAAATGGAAAAATTAAAGGCGCTATTGAAATATCAAAAGAAATTAGTAACTTAAAGCAAACGATAAAAATAGGTCCTTCTCGAAAACAAAGCACTAAATTTACCTTTGATCACATAATTGGTGATTCTGAAGCCATTCAATCAATCATTACAGAAGGAAAAAGAGTAATTCGTACATCTTCCTCCATACTTCTAGTAGGAGAAACAGGCACTGGTAAAGAACTATTTGCACAAAGCATCCATAATGAAAGTCAGCGTTCAACAAAACCCTTTATTTCACAAAACTGTGCCGCTATACCTGATACCTTAATGGAAAGCCTACTATTTGGCACAAATCGAGGTGCCTTTACAGGAGCAATAGATAAATCAGGCTTATTCGAAGAAGCAAACGGAGGAACTTTGTTATTAGATGAAATCAATTCATTAAGCCCAATACTTCAAGCTAAGTTGCTGCGGGCTATACAAGAAAAAACAATACGAAGAATCGGAGGTACACACGAAAAAGAAATTGATGTTCGCATTATAGCAACTATCAATGAAGATCCCTTTGAAGCCATCGCACATAATCGATTAAGAGAAGACTTATATTACCGATTAAGCGTCGTTACTTTATGTCTTCCGCCTTTACGTGAAAGAAAAGAAGATATTCCAGCTCTTGTTCAGCACTTTATTGAAAAATATAATACTCAATTCGGGCTCAACGTAACCGATGTAGATGTAAATGTAAGAGAATTTTTCTATGCATACGATTGGCCTGGAAACGTACGGGAGTTGGAACATATAATTGAAGGTTCCATGAACCTGATAGAAGATGAAACCATCATTACAGCGTTTCATCTTCCTACTCGCTTTCGCGAACGAATAAAAACAGAATTCAATATGCAACATGCACTAACTACTCACAATACTGATGCACCTAAAACTTTAAAACACACAATAGAAAAAATGGAAAAGAACTACATTAACCAAATTCTTAAAGAGAATCATGGCAACATCTCACAAGCTGCAAAATTTTTAGGATTAAGTAGGCAAAACTTACAATATCGAATTAAAAAACTGCATTTACACATATGAAATAAACATGTCTCCAAGTGTAAAAATAAATTGGTAAAATATGTTATAATAAACATATAACATGCTAGAAAGGGGCTATATATATGAGTAATGATAAAAAATTAAAGTTATTACAATACTTATACTTTTTCCCTGCCATGCTCTGTATGATGTTATTCATTAATGCCGATGTAAGCAGCTCTCCTTATGCAAAGCTATTAGGAACAATTTTTGGCTCCTTTGCAGCTATTATGCTTGCTGCTTTTTGGAATTTGAAGATACGTATAAAAAACGAAAAATCTTCTTAATACTAAAAAAATCGAGCTACTTAGCCCGATTTTTTTATTTGCCATTAAAACTCAACATTCTCTAAATACAACCCACTTGCCTCAGCAAGACAATTAATTTGATTGCGCTGCTTTTCCTCTAAAATGTTTGGAATTGCTTCAGCATCTAATTGTCCTAATCCAACTTCAATTAATGCCCCGACAATTTTTCTTACCATATTATGAAGGAAGCCGTTACCACTTACTCTAATTTGTACAAACCCTGCCTCTTCCATCACATCAAGTGTATATACTTCTCGAACCATGGATTTTTTCTTTGATTTCGCATTTGAAAAAGCAGTAAAGTCATGTGAACCAACTAAATGTTTTGCAGCTGCTTTCATGCTTTTCACATTTAATTTTTTATTCACATGCATGCTGTATTTACGCATAAATGGATTTGTATGCTCTTCATTCCAAATTTTATACAGATATGTTTTTGCTTTAGAATTGTAACGAGCATGGAAACGATCATGTACTTCTTCCACATTCGTAATGCTAATATCGTTAGGTAAATATTGATTTAAATATTTTTTCACTTTATGTTCTACTAACTTCTCATCACTTTGAAAGTTAGCAACTTGATTCAAAGCATGTACACCAGCGTCTGTTCTACTACAACCGATAATTTCAATTTCTTTTCCGACCATTTCAGATATGACACTTTCGATTTTTCCTTGAATTGTATTATCGTTATTACCGAGACGTTGCCATCCTTTAAAACGTGCGCCGTCGTACTGAATCGTTAATTTATAATTATGCATAATATTCTCCTTCATAGAAAATATTCCCTCATACCATGAGGGAATATTAATAAACTTTACTTTCTAACAAGCTTCACTACATTTTCTACGTGAGCTGTATGCGGGAACATATCAACTGGTTGCACATACTCCACTTCATAGCTCTTCATTAATGCTTGTACATCACGTGCTAATGAAGAAGGATTACAAGACACGTACACAACTTGTTTCGGCTTCACTTTTAAAATTGTTTCCAGTAATTTATCATCGCAACCTGTACGTGGTGGGTCGACAACAATTACATCTGGACGCCATCCTTCTTTTACCCATTTCGGTAACCATTGTTCAGCTTTACCTGCTTCATATTTCGTATTTGTAAATCCGTGACGCTTTGCATTTTTTCTTGCATCTGCAATTGCTTCTGGAATTACATCCATACCACGTACTTCCGCTGCATCATTTGCAAGCCAAAGACCGATTGTACCAACACCACAGTACGCATCCACAATCTTCTCGTTTCCTGTTAACGCAGCTGCTTTTTTCGCTTCATTATACAAAACAACTGTTTGCTCTGGATTCAACTGGAAGAATGCACGTGCTGATAATTCAAATGATAAATCGCCAAGTGTTTCTTGAATGACTTCTTTTCCAGCTAATTTAAATGTTTTGTCGCCAAAAATAACAGATGTTTTACGCCAGTTTACATTTTGCATAATTGATTTAACCGCTGGCATCTGTTTTTGTACTTCTGCAATAAATTGTTCTTTATTTGGTAATTCTTCTTTTGTTGTAATAAGTGTAACTTGTACTTCCCCTGTTTGAACTGCAGTACGTGTTACAATTGTGCGTACTAAACCTTTTTGTTCTTTCTCATTGTAAATAGAAACATTTAATTTTTCTAAAATACGTCTTACAACTTTTGTCGCTTCATTCGTTGCTTTATGTTGAATCATACAGTGAGCGATATCAATTAACTGATGTGAGTTTTGTTTATATAGCCCTGTAATAACCTTTTCGTCTTTACGCCCCACTTGTAATTGACTCTTATTACGATAATGCCATGGATTTTCCATGCCAAGCGTTGGGCGAATTTTCTCTTCCATACTATTTTTCATGTACTTCTCAAATGCTTGTACAACGATATCACGCTTTTGATTCAATTGTTCTTTATAATCTAAATGTTGCAGCTGACAACCACCACACTCCTCATATACTGGACACGGTGCTTTCACACGATGCGGTGAAGCTTTACGAACTTTTTTCACTTTCGCTTCAGCGAAGCCCCGCTGAATTTTCGTTGTTTCTGCAACAACTTCTTCTCCTGGTAATGCCCCTGGAATAAAAACAACTTGTCTCTTAAAATAACCAACGCCTTCTCCGTTAATCCCAAGACGTTTAATTGTCACAGGAAACGTTTGACCAACTTCCAACTTACTCTCATGTTGCTTTTGTATCATTATTACACCTCTACTCTATACTTTTCCATAAATATAACGCTGCATAACTGCAGTATGGTTCACACTCTTGTTTCACTTTTTCTAAAAATGCATCATCAGGTTTATCATCTAATTGAAATATACCTTGCACTGCACGCCGAATCCCAATGTCCGCTTTCGGGAACATATTTTTCCGTCCAAGCCCAAACATTAAAAAGTTTTGCACTGTCCATGCACCAATTCCCCTAATTGGCAACAATTGTGCTGAAATGTCTTCTTCCGTCCCATTTTCTATACTCGCTAAATTTAATGTACCACTGACAATACTTCGACCTAATCCTACTATATATTCAGCCTTTCGCTGACTAAACTTCTGCTCTCTCAATTCTTCTATTGAAATATTTGCTACTATTTCCGGAGTGGGGAAAAAGAATACACCGTTCTTCTCTGTTCCATACCGTTTCACAAATTGTTCTGTTAACACAATAGCAAATTTCAAATTTATTTGTTGGTGAATGATACAGCGAAGCAGACAAGCAAAATAATCAAATTCTAAAATAATTGGAGTATAAGCATATGTTTCAAATAGTGGACGTAATGATGTGTTTAAAAAATGATTTTGTATATCTTGAAACGGTTCATTCCAATGAAAAATGGCCCTCATTCGTTTCATGACTTTCTCTGGATCTCCTGTCTGACTAGAAATCCAAAACTGTGGATTTTGAACAGTACCAATCCCTTGTAAGCGAACAACAACCTGTTCCTCGTCTATACAAAGCGGGATATAAATAACTTTCTCATCTAATTGAATGACGTTAAGAGGATCAAAAGATAAACGTTTTAATACTTCTTCAAAATGATACGGATACTCTAACGTAACATGTTCGCTCCACATACGTTTCCCCATCCTTTTTACACATCATTATAGCATGAGAAAACCGTAAGCATACATGCTTACGGTTGATTGCCTTTTACTAAGTCATCTAGACTTTTAAAATGATACCCTTTCTCGCGCAAATCATCAATGATTTTCGCAAGTGCTTCTGCATTATCTTTTGATATTGCATGAAGTAATAAAATAGATCCTGGATGAATCATCGTCATTACATTATTATGCGCATATTGCCATCCTCTTTGCTGATCCACTTTCCAATCCAAAAATGCAAGTGACCAAAATACATTATAATAGCCCATTTCTTTCGTAAGAGCTAACGTTCTTTCACTAAATACACCGCGCGGAGGACGTACATATTTCACTTCTTTTTGCCCAGTTACTTTTTTAATTTCTTCCGTTACACTCGTTAATTCTTCACGAAGTTTCTCATCATTTACCGCTGTAAAATCAGGATGACTCCAAGAATGGTTTCCAATAATATGTCCTTCATCCTTCATTCTTAACAATAAATCTTTTTGCGTTTTAATGTAATGCCCCGTTACAAAGAAAGTTGCTGGTACTTTTTTCTCTTTTAATACATCTAATATTTTCCCTGTGTATCCATTCTCATATCCATTATCAAATGTTAAATAAATATCTTTTTTCTTCGTATCTCCTAAATAAAACCCGCCATTTTTTTGTAATAAATCTGTATATAGCTTTCCTGCATCTGGTACTGTTTCATTTTTAGGACGCGGGATTCCCCAGTTATGTGGAGTATTTGTATAAGCCAGTGCTGAAACTGGAACAAGTGCCATCATAATTGAAAAAATGAGACCGATATATAACCATTTATATTTCATAAATAGTCTCCTTTCCATATATAATCGTACTTGTAGTTTCTGTTGCTACACATTCTTTCATGCTGAACATGTTTTTCTATATATACCAAAAAAATGCATCTCGAATCATTCGAGATGCATTTTTTATTTACTTAAATACTGGCTCTTTAAAGCTAGCTAATTTTTCAAGTGATGTTTTATCAACATCTGCATGTAAGCTATTACCATGAGAGTCCATCGTTACAACTGCTTTAAACCCGTCGATACGTAAATGCCACATTGCTTCCGGAATACCAAATTGTAAGAAATCAACATCTTTCACTTCTTTAATACATTCAGCATAATATTGCGCTGCACCACCGATTGCGTTTAAATATACGCCGCCGTGTTCTTCTAAAGCCGCTAATGTTTTCGCACCCATACCGCCTTTTCCAATGACAGCGCGAATACCGAATTTCTTCATAATATCGCCTTGGTACGGTTCTTCACGAATACTTGTCGTTGGACCTGCCGCTTTAATTTGCCAATTGTCATTTTCATCTTTCACAACAACTGGACCACAGTGGTAAATAATTTGTCCATTTAAATCTACTGGACAATCATTATCCATTAAATGCTTATGGATTGCGTCACGACCTGTATACATCATGCCATTAATTGTTACAACATCACCAACGCGAAGTTCACGAATTTGCTCTTCTGTAATTGGTGCTTGTAATACAATCTCACGTTGCTCTGTTTTTTCTTGTACTTCATGCTGAAGTGTATCTTCACCTTCTTGATATAGCCAATCCATAATGTCTCCTGTTTCAGGATGGATTTTCACACCAAGGCGACGATATGCCCAGCAATTATACGCAACAGATACATAGAAACTAGCTGGCAAACGATTATAGACGCCAATTTTACAACCAAGTAAAGTTGTTTCTCCGCCAAATCCCATCGTACCAATGCCCAGCTTATTCGCATTTTCTAATACGTACTCTTCAAGATGTTGTAACTCTGGTACTGGATTGACATCATCTAATGTACGGAATAATTGATTTTTTGCTAATTCATAACCTGATGTGCGGTCTCCCCCGATACCAACACCAATTACACCAGCGCTACATCCTTGCCCTTGTGCTTGATATACTGCATGAAGAAGGCATTTACGAATCCCTTCTAAATCACGGCCAGCTCGTCCAAGTCCTTCTAGTTCACATGGTAAGCTATATTGAATATTTTTATTCTCACAGCCACCACCTTTTAGGATTAAACGTGCATCAATATAATCTTTTTCCCATTGTTCAAACTTAATCACCGGTGTACCTGGTCCTAAATTATTTCCACTATTATCTCCAAAAAGAGAATCAACAGAATTGGGACGAAGTTTACCATCTTTTGTCGCCCGCTCAAGCGCATTATAGATAGCTTCCTTCAACTTTAATTGATTCACACCAACTGGTGTATAAATTTTAAACGTTGGCATCCCTGTATCTTGGCAAATCGGCGAGATGTTATCATCAGCCATTTTAATATTATTTGTAATTGTGCCAAGTGCCATCGCAGAACGAGTCCCTGCATTTTCTCGCTCTTTCGCTTGTTGAATCGCACGACGAACATCTTTCGGTAAGTTCGTTGACGTTTCAACAATTAGTTGATACATGCTTTCTTGAAGCTTTTCCATTGTTACTTCCCCCTCAATTGTGAACGCTACCAAAACGTTATGAGCTGAAAATTCAATTGTTATGCTCTTTAGCTATTTATTTGTTTCACGCTATTAGAGCATAAATGAAATTTTTCACAACTTGATTATACCTCTTTTTCTATCGTCCTTCTATTACCCGAACAGAAAAAGGCTACCAAATTGGAATTGGTAGCCTTTTTAATATATTATTCGTCTTTTTTAAATTGCTCACATTTTAATTCTAATTCATCTAACATTGCAAGAAGACGATCTACATCTTCTAATTCTACTTCTTCAGGTTCAATTGTATCAATTACTTCAATGAACATATTTAAACGTTCTTTTAAATATACTAATTGTGTATCTTTATCTTGAATTGCTTTTCCCATGAAGGCACTCTCCTTTTAATTCGAGTTGCTTTTATTATACCGCAAAAACGATTGCTATGGGCATGAAATTTCATCAATTTTGTCACAGTCATCCACTATAATGTAAGCCCTCTCTCTTTTCATGCTAAAAAGTTTCACTTTATAAAAAGCACATATTCTTCTATTATAGAGAATGGACAAATTGTTATTTCAATAGTCAAAGGAGTATTTCATATGACGATATCACAAAAAATGAAGCCGATTACTCCTTCTTACGATCCATGGGAAGCGTATATGGACCTTGAAGAGTACGGCAAACTACTATTAACAAATGTTGAATTTACAACGACGACGTTATGCAATATGCGCTGTGAGCATTGCGCTGTTGGTTACACGTTACAGCCGAAAGACCCAAATCCGCTTCCGATGGATCTTTTATTAAAACGATTAGATGAGATTCCTCATTTACGTTCTTTAAGTATTACTGGCGGAGAACCTATGCTTTCAAAAAAATCCGTCGACAACTATGTAACACCACTCTTAAAATATGCCCATGAACGAGGCGTTCGCACTCAAATCAACTCTAACTTAACTATAGATTTAGCACGTTACGAACAGATTATTCCTTATTTAGACGTATTGCATATCTCTCATAACTGGGGAACAATTGATGACTTCGTTGAAGGCGGATTTGCAATGATGGAGCGTAAGCCTACTTACGAACAACGTGCAAAATTATTCGAAAGAATGATTACAAATAGTAAGGCTCTATCAGATGCAGGTGTACTTGTATCGGCCGAAACAATGCTAAACAAAAGAACTCTACCACATATTGAACATATTCACCGCCAAATCGTCGAAGAGATGGGCTGTAAACGTCATGAAGTTCATCCAATGTATCCAAGTGACTTCGCGAGTAATCTAGAGATTTTAACAAAAGCTGAAATTCGTGATGCGATTGAACATTTACTAGAAATTCGCGATGAAAATGCATGGATGCTATTTGGAACTTTACCTTTCTATGCTTGTAGCGATGACGAAAAAGACATAGCTACATTTAAAAAATTGCAAGAGAGCAAAAATGTAACTGTTCGTAACGATCCAGATGGTCGTTCACGCTTAAATGTAAATATTTTTGATGGTAATATTATCGTTACTGATTTTGGTGATGTTCCACTTCTAGGAAACATACAAACAAACACATTACAAGAAGCGTATGAAAAATGGAGCGCTTCAAAAACAGCAAAATCATTAAGCTGTCACTGTCCTGCAGTAAAATGTCTTGGACCAAATGTTCTTGTAAAAAACAGCTACTATCCGACAGAAGATTTCTTATCAAAAACAGCAAACATTACATTATGAAAAAACGTCAGCTTATAAGCTGACGTTTTTTCATGTTATTGCGAGTGGGAAGAAGAAATGAATTTAAAATACAAATGATCATGAATTGGAATAGCCGCTCCAATTCCTTGAGAAGTAATATTTTTCACAACAAGTCTTTTTTGATTTCCCTTTAATACAAGATACACTTCTCCAAATGTTACTTTTCCCTTTTCATTTACTGCTGGTGTATAAGCGTATAAATATCCGAGTTGACTCGGACTAATATTATACACACGCTCATGTCCAGTACCATAACCAATAGTTGTTTTAAACGAAAGGGGCAATTGTACTTTTTCAAGCGCTTTGAGAAGCATCATTTTTTTCACATCTGCAGCATCTTTCATATCTGCTGTTAAATCGCCTTCAACCGTCTTTTGTGTTTCTTGCTTATAGCGAAGTGGATACAAACGGTCTCCTCCGCGATTATCATACACATTTCGATTCACTTGTTTATATTCCCAATTAATCGATGTGTCTACTGATTCATAATGTAAAGCCCATTGACCTAAATAAATTTTTGCCCGATACCCTACTGCAAGCGGAGCATTTGAAATTGTCGTTTCATTAAACATCCGAATTAAGTCTGGATTTTCAATTTTAATATTAGCCGTTTTCAATAGCTCTTGAGCAAATTTACTTGGTTGTAAACGTGGCAAATCTTGCGCATCATTTGGAAATGTATTGTCTTTTGAAATATTTAAAACAGATGAAGGCATTTTTGTTCCTACTGTTGTCTTTGCAAAACTCATGTTAGGAAATAATAAAATAAACGAGACCATAGTTGAAAGACATATGCTGTATACTCGTTTCACCTGTCTGGCTCCTTCCTATGTAGGTATATATACTACTTCGTTTATTGTTTTCTCTGAGCGCAATTGTTATGCCTATTTTTCATAATAAATAAAAACCAATTCCCATAATGACATACGCCGCTAGTAAAGTGCCACCTTCAAACCAGTTTGTATCTCCATCATTGGAAATCGCAATCGTTAAGAAAACGGCTGTAATCATAGACACAAGTTCTGGTATGGTAAATACTAAAGGCATCCTTTGCGCGAAGAACATAGATAGCAATACTAATACAGGAGCAACAAACATGGCGATTTGTAATGTAGAGCCTATTGCAATTTCGACTGCAATATTTACTTTATTTTTATAAGCCATAATAATTGCAGACGCATGTTCCGCTGCATTCCCAACAATTGCAACGATAATAACCCCTATAAATAACTCTGACCAACCAAATGACTTTGCAACAGTTTCAAAAGTATGTACGAGTGCCTCTGACACATAAGCTACTGCCAGTGTTGCTATCGCTAAAATAAGGAGCGCCTTCCCTTTTGACCACTCTGGCTCTTCTTCATGCGCTACTTCGTCACTTTTATGTTGATATACACCACGGTGCGTAACTAACTTAAATAGTAATGCAGCAAGGTACATGATAATCATAATAATAGAAACACCTATACTTAATTGATACGTCTTGCCAGCGTCCATCTTCATTGAAAAGATCTCTGGAATAACAAAGGCCACAACAACAGCAAATATTAATAAAGCTGAATTATGCCTTGCATCATATACATTAAAACTTTGTCTTTTGTATTTAAGACCTCCAACAAAGAAAGATAACCCTCCTACCAATAATAAATTTCCAAGTACAGAACCGGTTAAAGAAGCTAACACCACTTCAATTAACCCTGCTTGAAGTGCAAAAATTGAAATGATAAGTTCAACAGCATTACCGAAAGTAGCATTTAATAATCCGCCTATTCTAGGACCAGAAACAATTGCTAGACTCTCTGTTGCTCTCCCCATAAAACCAGCTAATGCGATAATCGTAATACAATACACAGCGAACATAATTGTTTCTGGCCAATGAAGTGTTTTTCCAAGTACAGATAGTGGTACACCTATAAGCGCTACTATAAGAAATATTTTATTAAACATGCTTTTCATCCTTCCATCGTATGTATTTCTCCTCAATATTATTATTATTCTTCTCCTAACTTGTCCGATTTCATCACAATTACGTTTAAAAAATCGGATTGAAGAAAACAGTATGAAAGATATTTAAATTATCTTGTTTAAACAGACAGAATTATAAATTGTGAAAAGGGGTTAAAATTATGCACTTAAAAGAAAAAATCGCAACTATTATTCAAGGTCAACGTACTGGTGTATTATCTACAGTACGAAATGAGAAACCTCATAGCGCCTTTATGATGTTTTTCCATGAAGATTTTGTACTATATGTTGCAACAGATCGACAATCAAAAAAGATAACAGATATTGAACAAAATCCTAATGTCCATGTACTACTCGGACGAGAAGGAAAAAAATTAGATGAAGATTATATTGAAGTTGAAGGGTTAGCTTCAATCGAGGAAGACTCAACATTAAAAAACAAGTTTTGGAATAATAGCTTAAAACGTTGGTTACTCGGTCCTGAAGACCCTAATTACGTATTGATCAAAATCAATCCCGACACAATTTATTACATCGATGGTGCGGGTACGACGGAGCCTGAGTTTTTACGACTATAAAATAAAACAAGCCCCCCCTTAGGTGGGCTTGTTTTGTCGAAAAGTTCTTTTAAAAAAAATAATAAAATAGGTGGAACTTTCCAAAGATTCTGTTATATAATAGCAGTAACTTAAATAAACTGTATTAAAACAGATTGAGAGGAGAAATAAAATTGATGAAGAGAGAAGAACGCAAAAATATGATTGAGTTTATTGAAAAGAAAAAAGGGATTGAGCGTGAAGAATTATTGTTTATGACAGACGATGAAGTAGAACATATTTATAATGTAACGTACTTTTTATATGAGGAAATTGCAGAGTAGTATAATAATCCCCACCTTATTAAAAATATAAGGTGGGGATTATTTCGTTATTTAGCCCACTATTTACAGGCAGTAAAACTCCCACCTTAAAATTCAGGTGGAGCAAGAAGTTAAGTTGAAGTCGTGCTTCCTATAAAGCTCAATTGCTTCAACTTTATACATGAGAATCATTTTCATGTATAATACTGTAAGATTGGAGGAATTTTACTATGAGTTCGTGGCTCTTATTTGCACTATTATCAGCAATTGCTGCTGCCCTTGTATCGATTTTTGGAAAGTTTGGTTTAGACGGCATCGATGCAAACGTTGCAACAACAATTCGATCTATTATTATGGCATTATTTATGATAGGCGTTATTATCATACAAGGTAAATTTCAAAATATCGGCGACGTACTGCTAAATAAAAAAGCACTGCTATTTATCACATTAAGTGGGATTGCAGGTGCTTCTTCATGGCTATTTTATTTTCTTGCCCTCAAAACAGGAAAGGTTTCACAAGTAGCTCCTGTCGATAAATTAAGCGTCGTATTTTCTATCATTCTCGCTATGATTATCCTCGGTGAAAAGTTAAACTTTATGACCGGCGTTGGTGTAGTCTTTATTACAGCTGGTGTATTATTTATTGCTTTCAGCTAAAAAAACCGCTATTAGCGGTTTTTCTTTTTCTTTATGTACAACCATACAACACATGTAACAACTGCTGAAATTAATAAAATCCATATTCCATAATGATGTAAACTATACTCAACGAAGCGCCACTTCTCGCCTAATTTCCAGCCAAGCCCAATAAAAACACTTATCCAAATGAGCGCACCACCGTAAGCGTACAAACAAAAACGCCAAAGTGTCAAATTTGATACCCCAGCAAAATATGCTGTTAAATGACGTACGCCCGGTATAAAATAACCAATCATTAAAAGAAATGGCCCATATTTTTCAAATAAAATATGTGTTTTTTCAATGTGATGTTCTTTAATTCTAATTTTCGGCCCATATTTCTTTAAAACAGGGAGCCCAAGTTTTAAACCTAATATGTAGCTTAACGTGATCCCTAACATCGCACCAGCCATCCCACTTAAAAAAGCAGCAGTTCCTGACATAACTCCTTTTGAAACATTATAACCAACAAAGGTCAATAAAAACTCGTCTGGTATCGGTAATCCGACAATCCCACCAGCCAAAGCTATAACAATTCCAAAATAGCCATAATGCGCGATTAACTCGCCAATATGTTGTTCCATTCGGAAGACACATCCTATGCACGGTCGTTATTCCACATTGTACCCTTTCTATCTTTAAGGCAAACATGGTATACATATTCACTATACATTGTTTTTATAATGAACTCTACTTCTATTCTTTCCTTTAACAGAGATAAAGGAAAACTTTACTCAGTGGGAGTTTTGTTCATCCTCTACTAATTATTAACCTATGCCAATCTTGCTTTTACAGACATCCCGACTCCACATAACTCACTTACATTCACCAATTTTGAGATTAGATTCTTATTGCCCGCAAATAACCCGATAAAAAATAAAAATTCATATGCGTGTTTTTTTGTTACAATAAAGGAAAGTTACTTTTCGCAACGGTTTAACTCTCAAGAAAAATGATATATCTAGCAAAAACATAGTTTGGTCTATATAATGCAACTTCTACCTATTAAAAGAACATACACCCTTTTACATACAACATCATTTTTCTAAATTATACAGGGGGGAACGAACATGACCATTGAAAATCAATTTATTCAAAAAGTTTACTATAAAACATTTTTAACAGAAGAAACTTCTACTCCTGCATCGGAAATACTCGGTGAAGCATATATAAATGAATCTAAAAATGAATTCTCCAACATTTCTAATATTCGATTTGCTCAAGGTGAATTTTATTATCAAAATAAAGATTTTGAAGCAGCTATATTTAAATGGGAAAAAGTAAATAATGCTCTTGCACTTTGGGCGACAAAAAATATTGCAGATGCTTATTTTGAACTAGGATTCTTACCAAAGGCAGAAGAAATTTATCAATCTATTCAAACGGAAGATACGACTCTTACGATGGAGGTTTCCTTACAACTTCTTTCTCTTTATATCGAACAAGATCGTTTAGGACTCGCTTTTAAGACGATTAGTGAAGCTGTTGCATTCCAACCGGATTACCCAAATATTACTGCAATTGCACGTTCTTTCTATGAAAAACAAGAAGATTGGAACAACGCTATCGAACTAGCTGTTCAAGAAGGTATCCGAACACAATCTTTACACTGGTTTGATACGTTAATAACTTACATAAACAAAGGATTTACAAAAAACATTAAGCCTGAATATTTCTATGAGTCTTTAAAAGCTCTATATGCTGTTGATCAAGCTCAATTTAAAGAACTTGTTATTGCTCTTTGGAATAGCTATCAACATGAATCCTTATACCTTCCTTGGATTCAAAGTATTAATCATTTATTCTTGCATATTGAAACAGACAATAATGACGATTGGAATGAAATTTCTACTCGCTACCAAGAAACATACTTTGCATTAATTACCGGAAATCATTTTATGCATGAATTAAACGGACTTGTACCAAATCTATTAACAAATTGGTTCAGTTTAACGAAAGCAAAAGATTCTCTAGTTGTCTCTGCAGCAGTGTTAGCATGGAATGAAGTCTCACCTACAACTTTAGAATCATTACTCGTAAAAAGTGCTGGATCCTTACTTTCTAATACATCAGCTGAAGCAGATGTAAATATGGAAACAGTTTCTCATTTATTCGAAACAATCGCTGTATGGGCTGAGAAAAATGATGTAGATTTAAGTCATCAATTTACGCTACTCGTCCATGAACTATGTGATTTAAATGTCACACCAATACTAATAGCTGGAACTAGTGACCATGATAAAACATCATTTGTTAATTCAATATTAGGAGAGAACATCTTAACTGAAACTTTAACAACTCCTATTCTATTTAAAGACGCTAGTCAAACTGAAATAACAGAATTTACCGAGTTAGATATAAGAAATATCCCTAACCTTGATGAATTCCATCAAATAACGGCTACATCTGCTCAGTCAGAACTTGAGAAAAAATGTATAGAAATTAAGCTACCAAGTAGGTTTTTAAGAAAAAATAAGTTTACATTTCTTATTACACCATCCATTCAAGAACAATTGGATAAAAACAATGCATACTTTGAATACTTACAAGCAGCAGATAGCCTTGTATACGTATTAAATTCTTCTTCACCATTGCATAGTCAAGAAATTGATACGTTAATTTATTTACGTGAACAAGTACCAAACTTACAAATTCACTTCGTATCACACACAAATAATACGACTACTAATGAAAAACTAATTAGTAAACTTAAAGTACATTTTCCAGATGCACAATTCTTCCCATACTCTCCTTCGCAAGAGAGTAGCCAGCAACTTGGAGATGTAACAGAATCTATTCTTTCTAATCTTGCAAAACGCGATATAGAAAAAGAACGTATAGAAAAGCTAATATGGTTTACGCAAAAGACAATTGCTTATCTCATAAATGAACGTGTGGAATTAGAAAATACATTAGTAAAATCCGTACGCTGGAATAAACACATCTCAGTGAAACTTACTGGATTTATTAATAACCTTACTGCTCTTGAAAAAGATAAAATTCGCTCTATTACCGAATCCTATCTTTTAACGAAAGAAGAAATTACACGAGATATACATTCTCAAATCCCTGAATTATTACAGAGCTGCTCTGATCTTGTTCAAGAAGATAGTGATTTCAAACTAGTTCATGAAGAATTAAATGCTGCAATGAATGAACGAGTTCAAAAGCATGTACAACAGGTACTTCTTCCTAAATTTACTGGGTCTATTCAAGAATGGATTGAAACAGCACATAATGAATTTATTCAAGCTCAAGCTTATTTAGATGAAATGAGTGAAACGTTTAATAAATTATATAAAGAAGAACGTATGAAACTTCCTTGCGATTTCAAATTATTAGATGATTGGAATCGAGATGTTGTACGAATGACAAATCGAATTACAGTAACGAACATCAATATTTTATTACGCTTTACACCGACACAGTTTTTCTTAAAAAGTGCCGGAAAATTATTTGGTAATATGCAAAAAAACCAATCTATGCTCGCCAACAAATATAAACAATATATTGAAACAGAAGACTATACAGAAATTGCTCACACAATTTCAAAACAATTCTTCCTTCAATTTGAAGTATTTGAAGGTGCATTAGAACGTGATATCATGATGTTCTTCAAAGATCCACTTAATATATTGAAACAAAATGTAGATGCAGCTCAACTTGAGATAAAGGAAGACGAGCAAACATTAGCAACGCTAAGAAGCAATCCAGAAACATATCATGATCCTTTGGCGTTATTTAAACTACAATTGCTACAACATAAATTCGTTTTAAGTACTACAAAGAAACATGAAAATATGTTCGTATCTAACGAATCTCCTACTGTTTAACAAAAAAACCAAGCAAACTAAAATTTGCTTGGTTTTTTACTTTATTATTTTCATATGTTCAAACGGATAATAAATGCCTGCTAACTTTCCTAACACATCTTCTCTATCAATAAAACCTAAACCATTTCTACTATCTTTACTTATTAAGCGATTATCTCCCATAACAAAAATCTTATTTTTAGGAACTGTAATCGGTCCAAAGTCCTCTGTTAAATTCATAAGTTTTTTTTCTGCTTGTTTTTTATTACTATCCAAATACTCTTCATCTTTCACTTCAGAATTTACATATAATTGATCATTTCTCATCTCAATTATATCTCCAGATAATCCAATCACTCTTTTGACATAAAAATTATCTGTTTTCACAACAATAATGTCTTCTCTCCCATAGCTTTCAAATTGTTTTGCTAACTTATTAACAATTACCTTATCTCCATCTTGCAACGTTGGCCTCATAGATGCTCCTTTTACAGTCGTAGGGAAAAACACAAAAATTTTCGCCAAAAACACCAATAAACATGCAATTGCAATAGTTCCAAAGAATTCACGCCAACGTTTTTTCTTTTGCATCATTTCACCATCTCATCATCTTTTTACTTTTATTATAAATAATACAACCGATATTTTTCTACAAAATTCTGAATTATAAAATTATAATATTAGAAATTTAAAAATGGTAATACTGATCAAATTAAACAAGCAAAAAAGATACTCTCAAAATAGTCTATCCACTATTTTGAGAGTATCTTTTTATAATCCCACATATACAATACACATTTGAGCAGCTACATATGTAAACCAAATCCAAAGTGGCTCATACTTCAATTTACGCCCTCCGATATCTGTCACGCCAATAATAAAATCAGAAATCACAAACAGTAAACCACCAAACGCTGGTATCCACCATATTCCTGTATTTTCATAATATAAGGCGAATGCAAAGCAAGCCATTCCTCCAACCCACAATCCGTAAATTAGAGCTCCTATCGTAAACAATTTATCCTGTTTATCATTTCGGATAAAGAAGAACCATCCTACAATTAGAAAGAGCCCATATACGAGTAAACCAATCCAAAAACCATTCCACGAAATTCCTGTTTGCAAAAATGCTTTTACGTAAAAACAATGAGCAAGAGCGAAAGTAACCATCCCTCCAATTAACCTGTGACCAATTGGAATCAGCCCAGCCATAAACAAATCTCCCACAGTCGATAAAGTCATACCAAGTGCAACCCACGTACTATACTCTACAGATGGATCTTGTAACCATATCCAAATTGCACTACCTGTTAAAGAAAAACTAAGAATAAGACGGATTGCTAAAGGTAACGGCATATTATCTTTCGTTCTTTTTGTCTGCCGCATTGCATAAATTGCACCAATTAAAAAAAGAAGTATTTGCCCAATTAACACCACGTAAAGTAGATTCATAATATGTTCTCCTCAATAAATGCTTTTTGTATCTTTTTTCGTTACACTTAGTCTATTATCCTTTTTCTATAAAAAAAGAAGAACAGTACTGTTCTTCCATTGTAATCGCTTTTCTGCTTTCTATGCTACTTGTTTTTCTTTCTCTATTTTTTGCTTAGCTGGCGTCCGATTTACCACAATAATTCCCGCGGCTACACATGCTAAACCGAGTAACACAAATGAATGAATTGCTTCACCTAAAATCATGCTCGATAATAACACACCAAATACGGGTATAAAGAACATATACATAGATACTTTTCCAACCTTATTGTACTTCATAATTGTATTCCAAATGCAAAAACCAGCTGCAGATAAGAAAGATAAATAAATCAGCATAAGTAGTGCATGTAGACTAAATGTAAATGGCATGACTCCAACTTGTAAAGCCCCTATACATAATAATCCTATAGAACCAAACATCATTTGGTATGCTGTCATATAGCCAACATCTAATGTTTTACTACCTTCTTTTGCTAATATGTTTCCATATGAATACAGCATTGCTGCACTAAGAAGTAATAAGCTTCCGATTCCAAAATGAAATGATAAGCTACCATCACTCGGCACATTTACTAAAACGACGCCACAAAAACCAATCGATACCCCAATTATTTTTCTTATATTGAGAGCATCATCTTTATATAAAAAATGGGCGAGTAAAATTTGAAAGAATGATGATGTCCCTGAAATGATAGCTCCTTCAATTCCTGAACTATAACTCATTCCAATGTAAAAACAGATATATTGAAGAAACGTTTGGAATAAACCAATTTGTATTAACTGTTTCCCCGTTCCTTTTTTGAAGCTCATATCTTTTCCTAACACTTTAAAGAATAATAAGAGTATGACTCCAGATAACAAGAAACGATAACCGGCAAATAATATTTGTTCTCCAACTTCTTGTGGTTGAATTCCAAGTTCAGCATAACTTAACTTAATAAAAGGAAATGCGCTTCCCCATAAAAAAGTTGCTACTATTGCAGCAATAAATACGCCAATCGGATGGGTAAAAAATTTCTCTGTCTTCACTTGTTGTCTTCCTTTCCGACCTTTTTATGAACAATATTCATATATACCAAAGGAATTGCGAAAACACAAGTTTTCCGTTTATACTTGAAACAAAACCGTACCATCTCATAAAAACATATGATATACTATAGAATAATTACAACATAATAACTATTAAAAACAGATTCAACAGAAATGCTGCTATCCATTATGGATGGCAGCTTTCGTCGTTTTATAGGGGTTTCGATTTTGATTATTTTTCTCAATAAGAATTCGGAAGGAGCGAGTAGTAATGAACTCAGAAGTAAAAACGTTACACGCAAAAGAAACAATTTCTCATCCCTCTTTATGGGACACATTAAAAAAACATTATGAACTTGTATTTGCATTGGCATCTGGTATTTTTATTTTAGCTGGCTGGCTATTCACAAAGAACGATGCAATGAATGCAGGTATTACTTGCTATATCCTTGCTTATATAGTTGGTGGATATGCAAAAGCGAAAGAAGGAATTGAAGATACGATTGAAGAAAAAGAGCTAAATGTTGAAATGCTAATGCTCTTTGCAGCTATCGGTGCTGCAATTATTGGCTACTGGGCAGAAGGGGCTATTTTAATCTTCATCTTTGCGCTCAGCGGTGCTATGGAATCTTATACATTAAGTAAGAGCCAAAAAGAAATTTCCGCTCTTCTTGACTTACAACCCGAAGAAGCATTACGCATTTCCAACGGAACAGAGGAACGTATTCCTGTTGGAGAGTTACAAATTAACGACATTATTTTAATTAAACCAGGTGAACGTGTTCCTGCTGACGGTACGATTCATAACGGTGAAACAAATATCGATGAAGCAGCAATCACGGGAGAACCTATTCCAAATGAGAAAAGACATGGCGATGAAGTATTTGCAGGTACTGTAAATTTACGTGGTGCTATCGAAGTTAAAATTACGAAGCCGAGCGATCAAACATTATTCCAAAAAATTATCCGTCTCGTACAAAGTGCACAAAGTGAAAAATCACCATCACAACTATTCATCGAAAAGTTTGAAGGAACATACGTAAAAGGTGTACTACTCGTTGTTGCGCTTATGATGTTCGTTCCTCATTTCTTACTTGACTGGAGCTGGAATGAAACGTTTTATCGCGCTATGATCTTACTTGTAGTCGCATCTCCTTGTGCACTCGTTGCTGCCATTACACCAGCAACGTTATCTGCAATTTCTAACGGAGCAAGAAATGGAATTCTCTTTAAAGGTGGCATACATTTAGAACGCCTCGCTTCAGTAAAAGCAATCGCCTTTGATAAAACAGGAACATTAACAGAAGGAAAACCTACCGTAACAGATATATATGTTCGAGAAAATATGACAGAAAAAGAAGTACTTTCTATTACAGCATCAATTGAAAGTCACTCTACACATCCTTTGGCTGAATCTATTGTTAAATATGCACAACATGCGTACGACATTACATTAAAAAAACCAGAAAAGGTTGAAGATGTAACTGGTTTTGGGCTAAAAGGAATATTCGAAAACAACGCTTATAAAATAGGTAAAGCTGATTTTATCGGTGAAGAAACAAACACATTTCATAATGGTATTTCTGCCTCACTTGAAAAGGAAGGTAAAACTGTCGTTTATATTAGTGATGAGGGAGGCATTCTTGGACTTATCGCTTTAAAAGATACGCTTCGCCAAGAAACAATAGCTGCTATTCGTGATTTACAAAGCATTGGTGTCGAAGCAATTATGATTACTGGAGATAATGAAGAAACGGCAAAAGCAATTGCCTCTGAAAGTAATATAAAGGAATATTACGCATCATGCTTACCAGAAACAAAAGTTGAAACGATTAAAAAGTTAAAAGAAAAATACGGTACAGTAGCAATGGTCGGAGACGGTATAAATGATGCACCTGCACTAGCTACTGCTAGCATTGGTGTCGCAATGGGAGAAGGAACAGATGTAGCTTTAGAAACTGCGGATGTTGTACTGATGAAGAACGAACTATCTCGTCTTTCTCAAGCAATCCGTCTATCAAAACGAATGAATCGTATTGTGAAGCAAAACGTAATCTTTTCGCTAGCCGTTATTGCCATGCTAATTTGTTCAAACTTCTTGCAATTTTTAGCTCTTCCATTCGGTGTTATTGGCCATGAAGGAAGTACGATTCTTGTCATTTTGAATGGCTTACGATTATTAAAAGGAAGCAAATAAAACGGGTCCCTCATAGAGGACCCGTTTTTTTTAATGATAGCTATTATGACCGTTCGCACTGCTACTCGTTTTATGCTTTGGATGCGAACTGCTCTTTTGTTTATTATTACTTTTATTATTATGGTTCTTTTTATTATTACTCATGAAATATCCCCCCTGTTCCTTTTTATTATGGAACAAGAGCTCATTATTCATTACGGGAATTATTGTCACCGGTTCTATAATGGTGGAGTAAACCATTAATTTCACCGCCAAGTAAAATTACCCATCCAGTTAAGTAAAACCATAACATTAAAATAATGATACCACCGAGACCACCATATGTATTGGCGTAATTCGCAAACTTATCTACATAATAAGCAAATGAGTACGATACCACAATCCATCCTACAGTAGCAAATAACGCCCCTGAAATAACTTCTCTTCTTTTTAACTTTCGATCTGGTGCAAATGTATATAAGAAACTAAACAAAGCAAATAGCACGAAGAAACTCGCTACTAATCGTGTAATGCTCCATACGAAAGAAAAACTATCTGATAAACCGAGTGCTTTAAACACTGCTGCTCCAATAACTTGTCCGAATACCGGAACAATTAACGCAAAGACAATCATAAAAATAATAGCTAATGTAAACACAATTGATAACGCTCTTGTTGTAATAAAAGAACGTGTTTCTTTCACGTCATAAGCGCGGTTAAAAGCATTCATAACCGCATTAACACCATTTGAGGCAAACCATAACATGGATAATAAACCAAATGATAATAAACCACCATTTTGCTGGTTTACAACTTTATCTACATTTACCTCAATTAAGTTCATTGCATCATCTGGTACATAAACCTCTAATAAACTAAGCACATCCTCTGTTTGAATGGGAATAAATCCAAGAAGCGTAATTAAGAAAACGAGCCCAGGAAAAATTGCAAGCAAGAAGAAATAAGCGAGCTGTGCTGCCAAGCCCGCTACATCATCGCGCATCGTCCGGTCATATAAATCTTTACCAAACGAATAAGTACGATTTCTTCTCACTTTTTCTAAAATTTTTCTCATATATGTTTAAACGCTTTTCTTCTCTTCTTTATCTTGCTTTAACTCAATGTACGCTTCAGTTTTTTTTTCCACTGCATTTGAGTCTTTCATAAATAATTCACGCGCTTCTTTCATACCACCATCTTCAGCAACTATTGGCTCTTCTTCTACTTTCAACTCATCTACCTTTGGAGATACAGCTTGAATTTCAATCGTTTCTGGCTTTTCTTCTGGCTCAACTTTTTTCTTACTAAAAATTTCTTTCGTTTCTTTTAACGTCTCTACAACAGATGGCGTTAATTTTTTAATTTCTGCTACTTTCGCTTTTACCACATTGAAATCAGCAAGTTCGCGTCCTTTATCTGTAACAGTTTGCACTTTTTCTTTGATCTTTGCATTTTCGCCAATTTCAATCATCTTTGTTTTTGCTTTTTCTGCAGTATTTTTTACTTTTTCACGATTTTCTTTCTTCAACATAGATACAGCTACACCTGCAGCTACACCAATCGCAATGTTTCGAGCAATATTATTTTTCTTTGCCATATTCCTTCACCCTTTCATTTCTTATGTTAGAAAGTATTTCTTTCTAAGCTTCCTCATATTCCTTGTTCATTTCGAATGAAAGCTAATAGCTTTGCACACCCTTCTGTTACAAGGTCATATACTTCTTGGAAATTCCCTGTATAGTAAGGGTCGGGAACGTCTGTCCAGCCACCGTCTGGAACAAAATCGGACAGCCTACCAATATAGCCTCCAGTTTTACCTAAACTTTTTAAATCTGCTATATTCTTGTTGTCCATGGCAATAATATAATCAAACTTTGTTAAGTCTTCTTTTTCTACTTGCCTTGCTTTAATTCCTTCAAAAGTGACTGCATTTTCTTTTAAAATTTTTTGTGTTCCTTTATGTGGCGGATGGCCAACATGCCAATCTCCAGTTCCTGCAGAATCAATGACAATTTTCTCTTCAAGTCCCTCTTTTACGACAAGATTTCGAAAAATCGCTTCTGCCATCGGAGAACGGCAAATGTTCCCAAGACAAACAAACAATACTTGAACCATATTTTTGTTTCTTCCCTTCTTGGTGCATTTCTTAATATATACTTATAGTATAAACAACCAATTATTAAATATAAAGGAAATCCCTACTAATTTAATGGGATTGAAAAGATTCATTAACGAAAATGATAAAAAATGTTAAGATAGCCTTATGTTATTTTAAAGGGGGACACTTCGGTGGATTTATCCGTAAAGTCAGAAGAAAACGTTGAATACATGGTCGAAGCTATTAAAGAAAAATTACGTATGGTTAATGCTGGAGCGATGAGAGCTGCTAGTTTTAACGAAGAAATGTACGAAGATTTACGTGACATTTATGATCATGTTATGAAACGTGAAACATTCAGCATTAGTGAAATGCAAGCTATTACAGAAGAATTAGGTACATTAATTAAAAAGTAAAAAAGCCTCTCTTATATGAGGCTCTTTTTTATTTCCAACAAATTCATGACAACTCTTCTCTTTCCCTCAACCAACTGTAAAATATTGTACAATAGAAGTAGAACCTCACCTTAGATTTTTTCTCCATACATACTACTCACAAATAATAGCAACACTACCATTGCTAACTGTTTTTACTGGAGGTGCTTACTTATGAGCAATTGGTACAGTAAGACGAAAGATCAAACATTAATTGACCTAGAAACAAACGAACAACACGGTTTAACAGATGAAATTGTAAGTGAACGTTTAAAGCAATACGGTTCTAATGAATTAGCTACAAAACAAAAACGCACTTTATTGCAGCGTATTTTCGCCCAAATTAATGACGTCCTCGTATATGTCCTTATTATTGCAGCCCTTATTTCTGCCTTTGTAGGTGAATGGGCAGATGCAAGTATCATTGCGCTCGTTGTAGTTTTAAATGCTGTTATCGGTGTCGTCCAAGAATCGAAAGCAGAACAAGCCTTAGAGGCATTGAAAAAGATGGCGACACCTAAAGCTATCGTCAAGCGAGATGGTGGACTAAAAGAAATTCCATCTGAGCACGTCGTTCCAGGTGATATCGTTATGCTCGACGCCGGACGATATATCCCATGCGATTTACGCCTGATCGAAACCGCAAATTTAAAAGTTGAAGAATCTGCTCTAACTGGTGAATCTGTCCCTGTTGATAAAGATGCAATCTACCACCCTTCCATGCAAAGTGATGAGCAAGTACCACTCGGTGATCAAAAGAATATGGCCTTTATGTCTACTCTTGTTACATATGGACGAGGCGTCGGTGTTGCTGTTGAAACTGGAATGAACTCACAAATTGGTAAGATTGCTACCCTTTTACATGAAGCTGACGATGATATGACACCACTTCAAAAAAGCTTAGCACAAGTCGGAAAGTATTTAGGCTTTGTTGCTGTAGCTATTTGTATCGTGATGTTTCTCATAGGCTTTTTACAAGGACGAGATACACTAGAAATGTTTATGACTGCAATTAGTTTAGCCGTTGCAGCTATTCCAGAAGGTTTGCCAGCTATCGTTTCCATCGTTCTTGCAATTGGTGTGCAACGTATGATTAAACAAAACGTTATCATTCGGAAACTACCAGCTGTTGAAGCCCTCGGTTCTGTCACAATTATTTGTTCAGATAAAACAGGTACGTTAACGCAAAATAAAATGACCGTTACTCACTTTTATAGTGATAACACATACGATCGCTTAGAGAGTTTAAATGTAAATAATGATGCGCAACGTCTATTGTTAGAAAATATGGTGCTATGTAATGATGCGTCTTACAATAACGAATCACAAACGGGAGACCCGACTGAAATTGCTCTTCTCGTTGCCGGAACCACCTTTAATATGCAAAAAGATCATTTAGAAAAAATACATGAACGTGTTAACGAAGTACCTTTCGATTCAGATCGTAAAATGATGTCAACTGTACATACATACGATGAAAGCTACTATAGCATGACGAAAGGCGCTATTGATAAGCTCTTACCCCGATGTACCCATATTTTTAAAAACGGCAAAATCGAGATTTTAACTGATTCTGATAAAAATCAAATATTAAAAGCTGCCGGATCAATGTCTCAAGAAGCTTTAAGAGTACTTTCATTCGCATTTAAACAATACGATTCAAACGATGTGGATATAAATCATCTTGAAAAAAATCTTATCTTTATTGGTCTTGTCGGTATGATTGATCCACCACGAACTGAAGTGAAAGATTCAATTAAAGAATGTAAAAAAGCCGGTATTCGCACAGTTATGATTACTGGTGACCATAAAGATACCGCCTTTGCAATTGCCAAAGAACTTGGCATTGCTGAAGAAATATCGGAAATTATGATTGGAACTGAATTAGATAACATTTCTGATACAGAACTAGCTAGCAAAATTAATCATTTAAATGTATTCGCTAGAGTCTCTCCAGAGCATAAAGTGAAAATTGTAAAAGCATTACGCGCGAAAGGAAATATCGTTTCTATGACTGGTGATGGTGTCAATGACGCTCCATCTTTAAAGCAAGCTGATGTTGGCGTAGCGATGGGCATTACAGGAACAGACGTTGCAAAAGGGGCAGCAGATGTCGTGTTAACAGATGATAATTTCTCATCTATTGTGAAAGCCGTTGAAGAAGGTAGAAATATTTATCGTAACATAAAAAAATCAATTCTCTTCCTACTCTCTTGTAACTTCGGAGAAATTATCGCTTTATTTTTAGCGATTTTACTCGGCTGGGCAACACCACTACGACCTATTCATATTTTGTGGGTGAATTTAATTACAGATACACTGCCTGCATTATCACTTGGGGTTGATCCTGAAGATCCAGATGTGATGAAGGAAAAACCACGACATGCGAAAGAAAGCTTATTTAGTGGCAGCGTTCCTTTCCTGATTTTCAATGGAGTTATCATTGGACTTTTAACGCTAATAGCTTTTATCGCCGGAGCAAAATTCTATACTGGAGATACAAATTTATTCCCTCTTTTCCCAGAGCGAATTGATGACGATGCTCTATTACATGCTCAAACGATGGCATTTGTCGTTCTTAGTTTTTCTCAGCTCGTTCATTCATTTAACTTGCGTTCAAGAACGAAATCAATTTTTTCAATTGGGATCTTTACAAATAAATATTTAGTTTTCTCCCTTCTTATCGGTGTTCTTATGCAAGTTTGTATCATCTCCATCCCGCCCCTTGCAAATATATTCGGTGTACATGCATTAACGATGCGAGATTGGGGATTTGTTCTCTTATTAAGTATCATTCCACTTATTGTGAATGAGATTATTAAATTAGTGAAGAGAAACTAAAAGGCAATGAGGAATAGTCCTCATTGCCTTTTCATTTATCCTACTATTTTCCGTGCAGTAAAACTCCCACCTCAAAATTCAGTTTGAGCAAAGAAGTTAGGTGGTGGATTAACTGCCCATAAATGTCCAATTGGTGAAGGCTAATAATTAGTGGGGATAAACAAAACCCCACTGATTAAAGTTTCACTTTATCCTTGTAATTCTTTTTTGATGTTCTCTGTTAATGTAGCCATACGTTTGCGGCTTTCTTCACGCTCACGTTTGTTTTGCTCTTCAATTTGTTGTGTTTCTTGCATACCTCTTGAAATAATGTTCCAAGTTTCCTCAAGTGTTTCCATCTTAATACTAGAAGAACCTGATAATCTCGCTACTTCTACACTTTGCGTTGCGATATTTTGTGCATTTTTCTTAAGTAATTCATTTGTACGGCGATCCAGTTCAGCCATAGAATCCGCAACAAGCTTTTGACGCTTGGCATTTACCGCTTGAATGATACCATTTTTAAAGATAGGAATCGTTGTAATAAATGCTGTATTAATTTTACCAATTAATTTATTATTACCACGTTGAATCATACGAATTTGTGGTGCTGTAAGTAACGCAACCATACGTGCTTTTTCTAAATCGTCAATACGCTGTTCTAAAATTTCAACAGAGTTTTTAAGCGACTCTAATTCAATACCTGCTAATTGATCATTATTACGTACACGCTCTTCATACATCGGAACTAACTCTGTATTTAAACGCTCTAATAACATTTCTCCTGCTACTACGTACTTCTCTAAGTCTAGATAATATTTTAAGTTTTGCTCATACAAGCCATCTAACGTACCAATTGATTTTTTCATCTCATCTTGGTACTTCGTAATTTCCACATAAACTTTATCAATTTCACGGCCCATCGTTTGATACTTGCTAAAAATTTGTTCAATCATTTTATCCGCTTTTTTAAACATACGTGAAAAGAAACCGCTTTTCTCTTCCGCAAAGTCTTTACTATCGAATCGGTCCATAATTTTACCAAGCTGTTTTAATAATTCACCAGAATCTTCTATCTTTGATAATGACATTGTATGTAAAATTTGATCAGCAAAACGTGAAATTTCCATAGAAGGTTCTTTTCCAAGTTCAATTAATTCTAATTGATCTTTAATATCTACCGCATTATAAATACGTTGTACATCCGCATCTTGTCTAAGTTGTAAGCGAACATCTTGTGCTGTTTGTTCATTTAATTCTGTTTTCGGATCTAGTACGACTGGGTTATTCATATGGTATTCTCCCTTTCCTTATAAAAATGGACGAAATAGTCCTTTTATTGTTTGTGATAAATTTTTATAGGCTGATGAACCATGAAACTCAAGATCGAAATTAACCTCTTCAAGCCAATGTGAATCAAATGCCCCCGCTTCAATATACGGTTCAATATCGTTTCTTCCCGTTGGATTGAAATGAAATACATCTACTCCAATTTGATTCAAAAATAGTAATAAAACAGCATCAGAACGAGTTAACTCTCCACTCTTCTCATTATTAAATATAACAATTTTCGGTACATCTTGTGAATAATCAAATTTCTCAAGCTGTTCTAAAATATTCGGTGGTATTTGAGAAAGTTGCGCGAAAACATATAGCGCTACATCTTGTTTCGTCTCTTTCGCAATTGGTTTACACATTTCACTTTCACACGTATGGATAATCGCTTCTGCAATTCCATGCTGTAAACCTTCCGGTAAACGCTTATGCGGCCACCAATGGCTATTCATAATTAGATCAGGATGCAATTTCCCAGCTCGGTCCAATGCATCTCGATAATGATATTGGAAGTTTGCTTTTTGCTCTTTCGTAAATGGGAATGTATTAATTAATAAACTGTTATCAAATGATGTAACAGCCTTTAATCGTTGAAAATATTCTTTATCATTCTTTGAAACGCCTGATATTTTCGCAAATAAAGAAGGAATATAAATGTGTTTATTTTCAACAAAGAATGTCGGGCGTACAAACGCCTTTTCTTTCGTAATTAAAAAGAGTTCATCATATGTTGTTTTTAGTGTACGAGCTACAGGCGTATAGGAACGGAATTGCCACGGCTTGTACAGCAGTGAATTATCGTGGTGAAGTACTTGTTCAATTTCTTTCGAAGCTTGATACGCTACTGTTGCAACACGCTCACGGCGACGATCAGGGAATGGTTCAAGCGAAATGCGACTTGAATGAGATACAACAAAAGTTCTTCCCTCTTCATCAATATTTTCAAATCCATCTTTTCCTTCTGGGTGATAATAAAGCACATCACAACCGAGCATAATAAGAAAGTATAAGAAATATATACGGCTTTCCTGTGCATCACCGTACCAAATGATACGCGGCATTTGTTTCTTATAATTAATCGTAGAGAACCACTTCGCTACGTAATTTTCGCTTAGTTTAATTATGTCGATTAAGAAACGACGGAAGCCTTCTGTCTTTAACGACTGATTATGTTGCTTCTCATATAATTTCAATAGTGAAATAAACGTCGTATGTATGTAATGCTGTAAATCAGGATTGTCTACTTTCGGTAAAAGTTGTTTCCCAGATAAGTGTGCAACTAGCCTATTTACTGTCAGACCATTTGGTGCTTCTTGATGTAATCCGAACACTTCTTGAATATGACGAAGCTTTTCCGAATCAATCACTTTGTTTAAATTTTGTTCGTGTAAAACTTCGATTCCTTTCGCTTCACTATAATCAAACAGTTCATTAAAATATTCATCTACATCATTAGGAACACCAAGGATTCGACATGCTATATAACTAAATTTCATCTCATTCTCTGTCAGCTCATATTGTGGGCGTTTTTCTAAAAGCGTTTCAAATTGCTTTAAATCTGATTCATCTTTTAATGCATATGGTTGAAGTGTAAAACGTGAAAACACAACAGTTCACCTCCAAAAACATTTACGTTTTTTCTAAGTCCTTCTTCTATTATAAACTATTTTTGGTTATAAAAAATGGGCGCTCGCAAAACGAGCAAACCCATTTCAATTATTTATTGTCTTCTTTAGTAGCTGCAACTTCTTCTCTAGCTTGTCCAGAATTCTTCATGTAGTGAAGTATAAATGTTGCTCCAAATGCTACAACTAAAATAATAAAGAATAGTGTATGACTAATCTCAATCTCGATTAAAGACAGTAACATTTTTGCTGCAATAATTAAGATTAAAATGTATGCTGTCGTTTCAAGCTCTGGAATACGCTCTAACAATTTTAAGAATACACCAGCAATACCACGCATCATTAAAATACCTAGCATTCCGCCTAATAGTAAAATCCAAACTTCATTAGATACACCAAATGCAGCAAGTACGCTATCTACAGAGAATGCGATATCCATTAATTCAACCATCGCAACTGTTCCCCAGAAGACACCAAACATTCTAAAGAGAATACTATTTTGATTCATACCGTGAGCTTCGTCTTCTTCACTTGCACCTTTACGCTTATCAATAAAGTATTTTACTGATAACCAAGCAAGGTAAAGTGCACCAAGAAGTTTTACCCACCATAATTTAATTAAGAACATTCCGATTCCAATCGCAATAAAGCGGAACACATAAGCTCCAATAAGTCCATAGAATAATGCTTTTTTACGTTTTTCTTCCGGAAGATGTTTTACCATTACCGCTAACACAAGTGCGTTATCAGCAGATAATAATCCTTCAAGTACAACAAGTGTACCAATTAATCCCCAAGATACTGGATCCTGCAACACTTTAATCCACATGTCCAAGTCGAAAAACTGAGCATACGTATCAAGGATTCCTTGCAAAATACTCATCTTACCTTTATCCCCTATTCTTTGCTAGATTTATAGAAAGGTCAAAAAAAGGAAACGAATATCGTTTCCTTTCTATGCATCCAAGCCATACGCTCTTACAAGCGCACCTAAACCACCTTGGAATCCACTTCCTACTGCATTAAACTTCCACTGTCCATTATGACGGTATAATTCACAAAAGACAACTGCTGTTTCGATGGAGAAATCTTCCCCTAAATCAAAACGAAGAACTTCTTCACTCGTTTCTTCATTCGCTAAACGAACAAACGCATTTCCTACTTGCCCAAAGTTTTGACTACGGCCTTCTGCATCATAAATCGTAACTGTAATAGCAATTCTGTGCACATCTGCTGGAACTTTCTTCAAGTCCACAACAAGTTGCTCATCGTCACCTTCACCTTCACCTGTACGGTTATCTCCTGTATGTAAAACAGATCCACAAGGAGACTGTAAATTATTATAGAAGATAAAATCAGTTTCCTTCGTACATTTTCCGTTTGCATCTAATAAAAAGGCAGATGCATCTAAATCGAAATCGGCTCCGCCGTCATAAGATTTAATATCCCATCCAAGACCAATTACTGCTTTTGTTAAACCAGGGCTTGTCTTACCTAAATCGATTTTCTGGCCTTTTTGTAATTGAATAACCATCTATATTCACCTCTATATTTTTATCTTTAAAAATATATCCATCAGTAAACATACATTTCACCGATGGATATATAAATCAAATCTATTACTCTACATCTAAACCAAAGTTATTACATAGAGACGCTAATCCACCTTGGAATCCACTTCCGATTGCATTGAATTTCCAATCACCTGCATGACGATATAATTCACCTACTACTACGGCTGTTTCAATAGAGAAATCTTCTCCTAAATCGTAACGAATTAATTCTGCATTCTTTTCTTCATCAAGAATACGTACGAAAGAATTAGAAACTTGTCCGAAGTTTTGGCTACGGCCTTCTCCATCATAAATTGTAATTGTGAAACAAATACGTTCGATGTGAGCAGGAACATTTTTCAAATCTACTTTAATCGCTTCGTCATCGCCTTCACCTTCACCAGTGCGGTTATCTCCTAAATGCTCTACAGCACCATTCGCACCTTTTGGATTATTATAGAAAACGAAATCTTCAGCTCCTGAAACTTTACCATTCGCGCCTACTAAGAAAATACTAACATCTAAGTCGAAATCGTTTTGTCCGTCATAACGATTCGTGTCCCAACCAAGTCCTACAAGAACTTTCGAAAGACCTGGATTCGTTTTTGTTAAGTCTACCTTTTGTCCCTTTTTCAATGAAATTGATGCCATATACAATTCCTCCTCGGTTATTTTATTGATAACGTGATACAATCTCACTTAAGTTTTTATCTTGCGTGCCTTCTCCAACTGCTGAAAACTTCCATTCACTTCCGTGACGATACATTTCACCTGCAATTAGAGTTGTTTTGCCAGCATAATTATCCGATAAATTATAGCGTGCTAATTCTTCACCAGTTTGCGGGTTTTGAATACGAATATATGCATTACGAATCATCCCGAAATCTTGACGACGATTTACACAGTCATAAATATTTACAACGAATACTAAACGATTAATACGGCTTGGAACTTTATGTAATTCTACGAAAATTGTTTCGTCATCACCAGCGCCTTCACCTGTTAAATTATCTCCTGAATGAATAATACTACCACAAGTAGAAAGTTTATTTCCGAAGTAAACTAAATCATTTTTGTTTAAAAAACGATCTCCTTCTAACATAACAACAGATGCATCACAATCTACATTTGGTTTACTTCCAAATAATGAAGACAGAAATCCACCTGATTGCCCAATTGGATCCCAGCCTAAGCCAACCTGTAGTTTTGCTACTTTTGGTTGTCCTTTCGTTAAATCGATCTTTTGACCTTTTTCTAAAATAATAGGCATGAAGTTTCTCCCTTTCTACAAAGCATTTTCCAAATCGGAAAATATTGTATTCTTCTCTTATATTGTAGCATTATTTACCTAGCGATAAAAAGGATAAATTCTCAGTTATATGAAAACATTCATATAATTTACTTATGATGATGTAAGAAGTGGTAAATAGCACCAATCATTCCTGCACAATTACCGTTTTGCGCAAGTTCAATCTCACAATTATTATAAATCTCTTGATTTAAGTATTTACTGACCTCTTCTTTTACTTCTTTTAAAAACTCATTTCCTCTATCGGTAATTCCTCCACCAATAATAATCGTTTCTGGATTAAAAATATAAGCAAGATTACTAATTCCGATTGCCAAATGTTTAAAGAAAATCCCAACTGCTTGAGCAACTTCCCGATCTCCTTTATCATACAACTCGAAAATTCTTTTCCCATTCCACTTGCCTTTGCCTTTATATTTGCTTACAAGTCGAATTAATCCTGCAATCGAAGCAACCTCTTCAAACGTTTTTCCTTCTATTAACATATTCCCCCATTCACCAGCACTAAATGAATGTCCTCGGTACAATTTTCCATCTATAAAAATTGCTCCCCCAATCCCTGTTCCAAGGGTGAGCATAATAAAGTTATCTTTCTCTCTTCCACTACCATTCCACTTTTCTCCAAACGCTGCACAATTCACATCATTGTCAATCGATACTGGAACTTTTAATATCTCTTGCAATCTATCAATAATAGGAATAGTACTATATCCCAGAATATGATCCGCACCTCCCGTCACAATTCCTTTATTAATATCAACAATTCCCGCAGTGCTAATACCGATTCCGGCAATAGTATGTTCATTCATTATTTTTTTGGATACATATATAAGTTTTTGAATAATTTGTTCTCCGCCTAAATGAATTTCTGTTGCAACTGTTTGACGCTTTAATACTCTCCCTATTTCTGAAACAATACCATACTTAATTTGCGTACCGCCAATATCAAACGCTATATACTCTTTCATCTGCTGCCACTTCCTCTACCGTTATGAATGTAAATTCTCCCCCTCTACTATTTGTAGGAAATCTACATTAACTCTTTTCTGCTTTGACAAATACACCACCTTTTTCTATATATAGTTTTTTTTGCATAAAACTCTTTTTCCTAAGAAATATTACAAAGGGATGTATTTTAGATGGAACATTAATCTCTTAGGAGGAAAACCATGACGAAAATCTTCATTTTAGCATCAACACTCTCTTTATCTTTTTTTAGCGGTTTAAATATCGGTAATGCTGCAACTGAAAACTTCCAACCATTAACAAACGCTATTGTACAAAATAGCGATCATTTTGCAGAAGGAAACTCAAAGGATAATAATATACCTCCAGGAAATAACGGCTCTCAGGACGATACTGGTTCTGGTGGCAGTGGCTCTGGCGGCAGTGGCTCTGGTGACAACGGTTCTGGCGGTAACGGTTCTGGTGGCAATGGTTCTGGCGGTAACGGTTCTGGTGGCAGTGGCTCTGGTGGCAATGGTTCTGGTGGCAATGGTTCTGGTGGCAACGGCTCTGGCGGCAGTGGCTCTGGTGACAACGGTTCTGGCGGTAATGGTTCTGGCGGCAATGGCTCTGGTGGCAACGGTTCTGGCGGTAACGGTTCTGGCGGCAATGGCTCTGGTGGCAATGGTTCTGGCGGTAACGGTTCTGGCGGTAACGGTTCTGGCGGCAATGGCTCTCAAGGCGGCAATCGTGTTAAAGGTGATAGCAGTTCTCAAGGGGGTAATGGCTCTCAAGGTGGCAATCGTGTTAAAGGCGATAGCAATTCTCAGGAGGGCAACGGTTCTCAAGGGGGTAATGTAAAAGGTAATACGAAAAAACAAGGTGATAAATTACCTAATACTGCAACGCATTACCCTATATCTATTTTAATGGGGCTTTCAACATTCCTAATTGGTATGTTACTGTTTATTCGTCGTAAAAACGTAAAATAAGAACAACATCCTTCCATCTAAAAAGTACATGAAATACTGTATAAAACTAAAAAGGACTTTGGATTACATTTTATTATGCAGCCCAAAGTCCTTTTATCACCTATCAGAAAAAGTATTAATACGCTTTTCCCCAATACACCATTTGTTTAGCTTCTTTACCACAACAAATACATTCTTCAGCTAAATGCTCTTGCTCAAAAGGCATACAACGTGAAGATACGCCAACTTCTTCTTTTAGTTTTTCTTCACAAGCTAATTCCCCGCACCACATTGCCTTAATAAAGCCTTGCTTTTTGTCAGCTATTTTTTTCATCTCTTCGAAATTTGTCGCAACATACGTATTCTCATCGCGAAATGCTTTTGCTTTATTAAATAAAGCAATATGAATTTCTTCAAGTAATGCTGGAATACGTTCTTCTAATTGATCCATTGGTACAAACTCTTTTTCCTTCGTATCTCTTCTTACAAGTACAACTTGATTCTTTTCAATATCTTTAGGGCCAACTTCTAATCGAATTGGAATCCCCTTCATTTCATACTCATTAAATTTCCAGCCTGGTGTTTTATTACTAGCATCTATTTTTACTCGTGCAACCTTTTGAATATGTGCTTGTAACTCTGTTGCTTTTGCTAAAACTCCTTCTTTATGCTGAGCAATTGGTACAATAACAACTTGCACTGGAGCGACTTTTGGTGGCATTACAAGTCCATTATTATCACTATGAACCATTATTAGCCCGCCTATCATTCTTGTTGATACACCCCAAGATGTTTGGTGCACATATTGCCACTTACCGTTACGATCTAAAAACTTAATATCAAATGCTTTAGAGAAATTCGTTCCAAAGTTATGAGAGGTTCCTGTTTGAAGTGCTTTTCCATCATGCATTAAACTTTCAATTGTATAAGTTGCCTTTGCTCCAGCAAACTTCTCTTTTTCTGTTTTTTGTCCTTTAATAACTGGTATTGCTAAATAATCCTCACAGAAAGAAGCATATAAGTTTAAAATATTTAATGTTTCAGCCTGCGATTCTTCTGCCGTTTCATGGATTGTATGACCCTCTTGCCATAAAAATTCAGTCGTACGAAGGAATGGCCTAGTTGTCTTCTCCCAACGAACTACTGAACACCACTGATTATATAACTTTGGCAAATCATTATAGGATTGCACAATTTTTGAAAAGTGCTCACAGAATAAAGTTTCAGATGTAGGACGTACACAAAGTCTTTCCGCTAACTTTTCATCTCCGCCATGCGTAACCCATGCTACTTCAGGAGCAAATCCTTCAACATGATCCTTCTCTTTTTGCAATAAACTCTCTGGGATAAACATTGGCATATATACATTTTCATGGCCAGTTTCTTTTAACTTCTCATCCATCACCTTCTGCATATTCTCCCATAAGGCATAACCATACGGACGTAAAATCATGCATCCTTTTACACTTGAATAATCAACAAGTTCGGCTTTTTTTACAATATCGGTATACCACTGCGCAAAGTCCTCTTCCATCTTCGTAATGGCTTGCACTTGTTCTTTTGCCATAGTCAGTCTTCCTCCTTCTAGAAAATACAAAAAAGCCCGCGTCCCTAAATAGGGACCGAGCTTTGTCGGCGTTACCACCCTGATTCATGCACAAAAATTGCGCATGCTCTCTTTTTGATAACGGGAAATTCCCGCTGCATATGCAGAACTCAAAGGCAGGTTCCATATTGCCTTTTTAAGAATCTTTCAGCCTGACGGATTCTCTCTCTGCTAAAAAGGTTGAACATGTACTAGTCCTTTTTCATCGTTATAACGAAATAAATTTGTTGATTATCATAATACAAATTCTTTTTTAAAACAATAGCTAATTTTCTTATTTTTATATATTCTTTTCATTTTTTGCAGTTTTATACGTAG
Source organism: Bacillus sp. B1-WWTP-T-0.5-Post-4 (assembly GCF_009183795.1). Lineage (NCBI taxonomy): Bacteria > Bacillati > Bacillota > Bacilli > Caryophanales > Bacillaceae > Bacillus > Bacillus sp. B1-WWTP-T-0.5-Post-4. The sequence continues at coordinate 129,512 of NZ_WEIJ01000008.1, read as the reverse complement.
CTTTTCCGCGTAATTTTCACAAGTTGATGCGCAATCATACCGATAAGTGTACCAAGTAGGACGAAGAAACCAATAAATCCATATCCCATTCCTTCCCACCCACCAATAACAATCATTGTAACGGGAAAGGACGCTAAGCAAAGAAGTATTAAACTAAGTGCAAATATAATATCGAACTGTTTGTCTGGAAACCGTTTCTTTAGTAAATATGAAATAGCAAATACAAGGATAATCGTGACTCCGCCAATGATGTAAAAGATACCAAATCCATCTAACCAATCCATAGTGTTTCCTCCTTCCATAGATTCCCTTATACTTAATTATATGTTTAATTTTTCTGAAAATAAATAATAAATTTTCACCTAAAAATATATTTTTATTACTAGGTATTAATAGTAATATATAAGAATAGGTTTTATATAATCAGGAGGGAACTTTATGGATAAAGCATTAACAAACCATGTCATTATTTTATCATTCGACTGTTTATCAGCTTTAGATTTTCCTATACTACAAAAACTACCTCATTTCCAATCTCTAATAAAAAAGGGCACGGTTGTCGAAAAAGTAGAACCAATTTATCCTTCTGTAACATATCCAAGCCACTCAACAATCGTAACCGGTAATTACCCTAACAAGCACGGTGTTGTTAGCAATACGTTACTTCAACCAGGGCGTGAATCACCTGATTGGCATTGGTATCGAAAATCAATAAAAGGAACAACATTGTATGATGAAGCGCGCAAAGCAAATTTAACGACAGCTGCCCTTCTATGGCCTGTTACTGGGAGAGCAAACATTGATTACAATTTACCAGAAATTTTCCCCAATAGACCGTGGCAAAACCAAGTGTTAGTTTCCTTATTTAGCGGTAGCCCACTATACCAATTAGATTTAAATCGTCGTTTCGGCCATATAAGAAATGGTTTATCACAACCAGAGCTGGATGATTTCGTCCTCGCCTCTGCTGTACACACCATTCAGACGAAAAAGCCTAATGTTATGTTCGTACATTTCACTGATTTAGACACGCAAAGACATTATCATGGATTTGAATCTAACGAAACAATTGCTGCAATTCATAGACATGATGAGCGGCTCGGGAAAATTATTCAAACTTTAAAAGACAGTGACCTATACGAAGAAAGTACAATTATTGCCCTTGGTGATCATAGCGCTTTAAGTGAAAACAAATCCATCCAATTAAATGTGCTATTCCATCAAAGAGGACTTATATCTCTTAATAAAAAAGGAAAATTAGTAGACTGGAAAGCCTATTGCCAAAGTTGCGACGGCTCTGCCTATGTATATGTAAAGGACAAAAATGATACGGATACAATTCGGGAGGTACAACTACTCCTTGAAGAACTACTTCAAAATAAACAAAACGGAATTGAATTTATACTTCATGATGAAGCTGCCAAAGACTGCGGTGCAGACGGTAATTGTTTATTCATGTTAGAAGCACGAGAAGGGTATTATTTCACTGAAAACTATACAGGAGATTTTATAAAAGAAATTACCGAAAAAGATGTTACGCCTAGTAAAAAATATACATTTGGTACGCATGGATACTCTCCAACAAAACCTAACTATGAAACAATTTTTATCGCTGCTGGGAAAGGAATAAAAAGCGGCATTACCATACCGTATATGAGACTTATTGATGAAGGTCCAACTATCGCTAGACTACTCGGTTTACACTTAGGTGAAACAGACGGAGCAATTGTAGAGGATTTACTCCAATTGTAAAGAACTGTGTATATATGTAAAAGTTATGTAAAATTCATCATTGTTTCTCTTTTTATAATTTTTATTTTTGTACACTGTTAGTAAAACAAATTTAAGGGGGAACATTATATGAAAAAAATGTCCAGACAAGAAAAAAGCTGGATATTATACGATTGGGCGAACTCTGTATACTCGCTCGTCATTACAACTGCATTATTTCCAATTTACTTTAAAGCAGCTGCAAAAGAAGCTGGACTATCCGGGGCAACTTCAACAGCATATTGGGGATATGCAAACTCATTCGCAACACTTTTAATTTCTATACTTGCTCCTATTCTTGGCACAGTTGCTGATTATAAAGGATTTAAAAAACGTTTTTTCACATTCTTCTTTGGACTCGGTATCGTATTTACAAGTATGTTAGCAGTCGTTCCAACCTCTCAGTGGTACTTATTGCTAGGGTGCTATATGCTAGCCTTAATCGGCTTTGCTGGAGCAAACATTTTCTATGATGCATTTTTAGTAGACGTCACTTCTGAAGATAGAATGGACCGAATTTCTACAAGAGGATTTGCATTAGGTTATATCGGGAGTACAATTCCTTTTATCGGTTGTATCGCTCTTATTATTCTTTCCCAAAAAGGAACTATTCCCTTATCGGTCGGCATTGCTAGTCAAATTTCCTTTGCAATAACAGCTCTTTGGTGGGGATTATTTACAATTCCAATGCTAAAAAACGTAGAGCAAACGCACTATATTGAACGTCATCCAAGACCTATTAGAATGAGCTTCAAACGCCTTGCTGATACTTTTAAAAATATTAAAGAATATAAAACTGTATTTATGTTTCTAATCGCTTACTTTTTCTATATTGACGGAGTCGATACGATTATTACTATGTCTACCGCTTACGGAACCGATCTCGGTATTAGTGCAACGAATCTATTAATCATATTATTTGTAACACAAATTGTCGCTTGTCCATTTGCTTTACTATATGGAAAACTATCTGAAACATTTACTGGTAAAAAAATGTTATATGTCGGTATCATTATTTATATCATTATTTGCACATATGCTTATTTCTTAAAAACGACACTTGATTTTTGGATTTTAGCAATGTTAGTTGCTACATCTCAAGGTGGTATTCAAGCACTAAGTCGTTCATACTTTGCAAAACTAGTACCTAAAGAATCTGCAAATGAATTCTTCGGATTTTATAATATATTTGGCAAGTTTGCCGCGATTATGGGTCCAGTATTAGTCGGTGTTACAACCCAATTAACAGGAAAAACAAACGCTGGTGTTCTTAGTATTATTGTTCTGTTTATTATCGGAGGATTTTTACTAACTAGAGTTCCAGAAAATAATACATCCGTTACACCACCTAGTCCAAAGACTAAAACGCTATAAGAAAAGATCCTCTTCTCATAAGAAGAGGATCTTTTTTATTTTTAAAGGTGCGACTTATAATGAACGACTCTACTGCTTGTACAAAAATAATTTATCAACAGTTGTTCCTAATACTTCAGCTAAACGGAATGCTAACGCTAAACTTGGATCATATTTATTATTCTCAATTGCATTTATCGTTTGTCTAGAAACCTTACATTTATCAGCTAATGCGCCTTGTGAAATATTATTTTCAGTACGTAATTCATAGATTTGATTTTTCACACCATTGCTCCTAACCTGTAAAATCGTTTTTACAACATCAGTATATAATTGGCTCATATAGTTGTCAAAAGTTCCTCAAAGAAAAAGGGAGCAATATTGCTCCCTTACAATAGTTATTTCGAAGCTAACGAATTTGTTAGTGCCTCTTTATTAGCAACATCTTCTTTTTTTATTTGCATACGTAGAACTGGCCCTATCGCTAATAAAATAAGTGCCATTGCTATACAAAACACAGTAACTAGTGAAGTTAGTTCCTTTAATCCTCCAGCTAGTGAAGTTCCAATTAGCATTGCCCCCATAAACAGTGGTAAAATCGTCCCATTTACTCTTCCAACCATATTTTCTGGTACAAGTTGAATCATAAGCGTACCGACAACAATATTAACACAAGCTAAACAAATACCTGTTCCAAACCTCATGAAACTAGTAATCCAAAATGATGTAGATAGCCCTTCTACTAAAAATGACATTGCTAATATGCCCATACCGAATACAAACATTTTTTTCGGATTCACTTTTGAAGCGAAAATTGCAGCAACAATACCACCAATTAACATACCTATTCCATCAGCTGCAGCTAAATATTGAACTGCTTCCTTTTCCATTCCAAGGCGTTCTATTACAAGAAACACCTCTAATGGAGTTGTTAATCCAACAGCTAAGCCTATAATGGTGAAAGTGATCGTAATCATACGTAAATTTTTCGTATGAAGAACATACTTCCAACCTTCTTTTATATCATTTTTTAATGAATCTCTCGCCACTTGCTCTTTTTCAACCCATTTTGGTAAAAATGAAAGGGCGATAGCAGATAACAAAAATAAAATGATTAAGCTATATAGTGACGTAAATAAACCAAGTTGTGTATACACAAGCGATCCTAACACTGGTCCAAAAATCAGAAATAATGACTGTAATGTTTGGTTAAATGCAATTGCATTTGCTACCTCTTCTTCTTTTACATAGCGCTTAAATATGCGCGAAGATGAGGGCTGAGAAAACTGGCCTACAATCGCGGAAATGAGTGTTGCAAAAAATATAGCCTGCCAATAATCCAGCTTTAACAACAGGACAATTCCTATAATAGACAGTACACTTAATACATCTCCAGCGACCATTGTTCTTTTCGGATTCCAGCGATCAGCTAGCGCACCACCGATAAACGAGAAAATAAAAATAGGTGCATATTCCATAACTGATAACAAAGAAACAGAAACCGGATCATTATTCGTTCGCTCCATTATGAAATATAAAAGAGCCATATTTCTGATCCAAATTGCAAATTGTTGTAAAATATCAGATGCCATAACGAGCATAAATGCTCGGTTTTTAAATAAAGCGTTCATTTTCATCCCCCTTTTACAAACCGACCGTTCGGTCTATTTTATTTTGTAAGAAAAGCAACTGACCTATTATTCAGCTGCCATTCCTTTTAACAATACATCTATTGCCTTTTTATAAATACGCTTCAACTCTTTATAATCTAGCTCGTAGTAAAGTACTCCAAGCCCTGATAATAATCCATTCACAATATACATAAGATCACGAGTATTATCTTCACGGAACTCTCCAGACTGTATACCTGCTTCAATTAATTTCTCAAACATAACATATGATTCTCTAGTTAAAGCTAATAGTTCCTCCAAAATCTCTTTACTTACAACTTGACTCATAGAGAATTCCTCTATTGCATTTGAAATTGGTTGCTGTATGTCCTCTACATGATATTTCGCGAGACCATATAGTTTTTCAGTACTAGTGCTATACAACTTCTCTTTTTCATTCCATTTTTCAATCCAATCATACGTATGCTGTTTCACTACAAATAAAAATAATTCTTCTTTACTTTTAAAGTGATAATAAATACTTCCTTTACTTCGCTCTGTAATTTCACAAATCTCTTCCATAGATGTAGCTGCGTAGCCCTTCTGTGAAAATAGACTTTCTGCTTTATATGCAATTTCTTTCTTTATCTCTTCTGCGCTTCTTCTCATATTCACACCTCTTTAAACCGACCGTTCAGTTTAATAATAACAAATCAAAAACCTCTATCGCAAGAGGCTATATTCCTTATTTAAGAAAACGTACTTTCAAACCAAGTTCGAATCATATGTATGGTTCCAAACTTAAATGCTAATTTAACAAAAAACACGCCTCCCGCAGCTAATAAAAATAACACTATTTTCCCCTTATTTTTCACTTTCGGTTCCCTTTTCATTTCCATTCCCCTTAGTATGTTAAAAATATTAATCAAACGTTTGTTTAACTGTGTTTATGCATATGTAAGCCAACTAATCAAACGTTTGTTTAAAAAGAAATACGCCTATATAAGGCGCATTTTCATCAATCACCACCGCCACCGCAGCTTCCCCCGCTATCTCCCCCAAAAGACCCTCCACAATCATGTGAACCGCCATCATGCGAGCTATCATTATCCGATCCAGCAAAGAAAAATAATGGTGATGAGCTGTTAGATGAATTATGTATGTTATTTTGTTTCGCCAAGTTCACCTTCTTTTTGTTCGATCGAACTGCTGTTACGATTATTCCAACTACAACAAATAATAGTATGACAATAATAAATCCCATATAAAAGCCTCCCCTATTCCTCGAATAATTGAATGATTCTCTCTAGATTTTCAAGTGAAATGAAGCGTGATTCACGAAAAATTTCTTTTCCATTATGAAATAATAAAATTGTTGGCCCTGTAAATACTCCATATCGCCCCGCAATCTCTTGCATGTCTTGTAGTAATATCTCTATTTTCTCTACGTAATCATAATTCTCTAATACGCAATTTACTTTTCTTAGCATAACATCACAAACACCACAATTTTCCGTTTTAATAAACAGAAGTACCAATTGTTGTTCTTCGATATAGTTCACTAATTCTTCTATCGTTTTAAATGTAGTCATCTTATCCCTCTTAGCGTAATTTACGAAATACTTTGTCTTGATACATACGAAAAGCTGAACTATCTTTAATCTTTCTCTTTTCCATTACCTGCTGAAAACGAAGCGTTTTTGCTGTTAACTCTTCTCGTAATTTCTTTCTCTCTTCTTCATCATAACAGCAAGCAATTAGATCCTCTATTTTTAATATATCTTTTTGTAGTTCCATTTCTGGTGGAATCATTCCCGCATTTTTTAAAATTTTATAACTCATTCTAAGTTCTGGAGGTACCATTGAAAGATCTTCTAATTGTAGTGGTTTTCCTTTTCCCGGAAGATAATCAAGATCACCATTCCGTATTGCTTGTCGAATTTTTTCTTCAGCAATGTTCAAAAACACATCCACACTATTCCCTCCTTTACATATTTTTACTATTATTTTACATGATATTTCCTTATCTTTCTACGTCTTTAATAATTGGCTCCATACAATTTTTTCTCAAATTTATTTATAATGAGCTTTTTCCTCCCATACCGATTTTTCGTTTTCATATATAGTTTGTATTTAAGCCTTTTTGTATTGAGAAAGTCTTTTTCAACTTAATAAAGCGTTTACACTAAATCTTACATTTGTTACGATTTAATCACCCCCAGCTCCCTTGTATAGACTTCGTGATGTCTGATCATTTTATCTAGACGTTTCACACGTCTAGATTCATTTTGATTTATTGGCGTATGCCTTTAAATATATCTTTTATTTTGAAAGGAGAAATGGCTATGAGGTCTCAAAAATTCACACTGCTATTACTATCCCTACTACTTTTCTTACCTCTTTTTCTCACAAATTTTATTACTCCAAATCTCGCATTAGCAGATTCACCAAAGCAAAGTCAAAAAATTGTTGGGTACTTTCCTTCGTGGGGCGTTTACGGACGTAATTATCAAGTTGCTGACATTGATGCATCAAAACTTACTCACCTTAACTATGCTTTCGCGGATATTTGTTGGAATGGAAAACATGGAAACCCTTCTACTCATCCTGATAATCCAAATAAACAAACGTGGAACTGTAAAGAATCTGGTGTACCATTGCAAAATAAAGAGGTTCCTAATGGTACTCTCGTACTCGGGGAACCATGGGCTGATGTTACCAAATCGTATCCTGGCTCAGGGACAACTTGGGAAGATTGCGATAAATATGCCCGTTGCGGAAATTTCGGGGAACTAAAACGATTAAAAGCTAAATATCCTCACTTAAAAACAATTATTTCCGTTGGTGGCTGGACTTGGTCTAACCGCTTTTCTGATATGGCCGCTGATGAAAAAACAAGAAAAGTATTTGCTGAATCTACAGTAGCTTTTCTTCGCGCATATGGGTTTGATGGCGTAGATTTAGACTGGGAATATCCGGGCGTTGAAACGATTCCTGGTGGTAGTTATCGTCCTGAAGATAAACAAAATTTCACTCTCCTTCTTCAAGACGTCCGAAATGCTTTGAATAAAGCAGGTGCTGAAGATGGCAAACAATATTTACTAACAATCGCTTCAGGTGCAAGTCAACGCTACGCTGATCATACAGAACTAAAGAAAATTTCTCAAATACTCGATTGGATTAATATTATGACATATGATTTCCACGGCGGATGGGAAGCTACTTCTAATCATAATGCAGCTCTATATAAGGATCCAAATGACCCAGCAGCAAATACGAATTTTTACGTAGATGGTGCTATAAATGTTTATACAAATGAAGGTGTTCCAGTCGATAAACTAGTATTAGGCGTACCCTTTTACGGACGTGGCTGGAAAAGTTGTGGCAAAGAAAATAACGGACAATATCAACCTTGCAAACCAGGTAGTGATGGGAAACTTGCTTCTAAAGGTACTTGGGATGATTACTCTACCGGTGACACAGGTGTGTATGATTACGGTGATTTAGCAGCCAATTACGTTAATAAAAATGGTTTTGTACGCTACTGGAATGACACAGCTAAAGTACCTTACTTATATAATGCAACTACAGGCACATTTATTAGCTACGATGACAATGAATCTATGAAATACAAAACAGACTATATAAAGACGAAAGGTTTAAGTGGAGCAATGTTTTGGGAACTAAGCGGAGATTGCCGTACAAGTCCAAAATATAGTTGCAGTGGTCCAAAATTACTTGATACGCTAGTAAAAGAATTACTTGGTGGACCTATTAGTCAAAAAGATACTGAGCCACCAACGAATGTTAAAAACATTGTAGTTACGAATAAAAGTTCAAACTCAGTTCAATTAAACTGGACTGTATCTACTGATAACGTAGGAGTTACGGAATATGAAATTACTGCTGGAGAAGAGAAATGGAGTACAACAACAAATAGCATTACAATTAAAAACTTAAAACCTAATACGGAATACAAATTTTCGGTAATTGCCAAAGATGCTGCTGGAAATAAATCACAACCTACCGCTCTTACTGTCAAAACGGATGAAGCTAATACGACACCTCCTGATGGAAATGGTACTGCTACATTTTCAGTCACTTCAAATTGGGGCAGCGGTTATAACTTCTCGATTATAATCAAAAATAATGGAACGACTCCTATTAAAAATTGGAAATTAGAATTTGATTATAGCGGCAATTTAACACAAGTTTGGGATTCTAAAATTAGTAGTAAAACAAATAATCATTATGTAATTACGAACGCAGGATGGAATGGTGAAATTCCTTCTGGTGGATCTATTACAATTGGCGGTGCAGGAACAGGTAATCCTGCCGAACTTTTAAATGCCGTCATTAGCGAAAACTAGACGTAATATCCATTAATTACTTCAATAAAGTTTGAATTTAGGTTTGAGCAATACCTCCTAAATTCAAACTTTTAATTTTATGAAAAATCAAAAATATCACAATAACCTATTATAATTATATTTAATTTTTAATATGAAGTTTATATGAAGTTCATTTGAATTTTACATGAATTTCCTTTAATTTCTATTGTCTTCCTATAATATCCATATTATCCTTTACATAAAGGAATTATTTTTATTCCATTTTGAACTATCTATATATATAAAGAAAGATAGTCACCTGTTAGGGAAAGGCTTTCGTATTATTATAAATATAACAAAAGAAAAAGCACGCTTATAAGCGCACCATAAGAGTGCTTCTTCATACAATTCTCATGTAAGAGTTCTCGAAAATCATGTTAATCACAAAGAAAAGGCATTAGCTCATAAAAGCTAATGCCTTTTCTTTATTCATATTGTTCAGCATTCCAATCTTCTATATTCCATACTTTTGTTATCCACGATTCATAGAAAGAAGGTTCATGTGAGACAATTAAAACCGTTCCTTTGTATTGTTGTAACGCTTCCTGTAAAGCCATCTTAGTTTCTACATCCAAATGATTAGTCGGTTCGTCTAAAATTAAAACATCAGCTTTTTCTATTTTTTCATATAAGGAGCTAACACACTTAAAATCTCTTCTTTATCCTTTTTTAATTCGAGTGATGTTAACATATCCATCGTTCTCGGCCTAGGTAATTTCACTTGTACCTCGCCAACTATTGACGCTGGTCTTTGAGATAAAATAAATACGCGATCTGAAAGCAAGATTGCCTCATCTAAGTCATGTGTCACCATAACGATTGTTTGCTTTTCTTGATGCCAAGAGTTTAAAAGCCAGCTATGTACTTCCATTTTTGTAAATGCATCTAATTTACCAAAAGGCTCATCAAGCAGCATAATTGGCTTTTCACATAAATATGTGCGCAGAAAACTAATTCTTTGACGCATACCACCAGATAATTCATCTGGATAATGGTCTGCATATTCATCTAGTTCGAACTGCTTTAATGCTTCCATTCCTTCTGTCAGCCTTTGTTTTTTCGGCTTTCCTTCAATTTCTAACGGAAGAACGATATTTTGCAAAGCTGATCGCCACGGTAGTAATAAATCTTGTTGTGGCATATAACTAACAACATCTTGCTCTTGTACTTGCTTATCGTTATACGTTACGTTCCCGCTTGTTGGTTTTTCAACATTTGCAATCATGTTTAATAATGTGCTTTTCCCGCAACCACTCGGTCCTACAAAGGAAACAAACTCTCCCTCTTGTATAGAGGCACTAATATTCTCTAATACATTCTTTCCGTCGAAAGATTTCACTATATTTTTTATTTGTAATCCGCTCATTTTTCACTTGGAAGGAATTCATTTGTAAAAGCATCTTTTACATCGATTTTCTTTTTAATAACTTTGTTGTCATATAAGAAATTCATGTAATTCGTCCAAATTTCTTCCTTCTGTACTCCCCATGCTTTAGCATCATCTTGATACTTCGTACTTAACCATTTTTGGCTTTCTTGAACTAAATCTTTATTTACATCTGGAACAGCTTTAATTAAAATATCAGCAGCTTCTTTCGGTTCCTTAATTGCAAAATTATAACCTTCTGTCGTTGCACTCATAAACTTTTTCACAAAGTCTTTATCTTGCTTCGTATGTTTTTCACTCGTAATAATAACAGGACTATAGAAATCAAGCGCTGGATCTAAGTCCTTCACCATAATCGTATTTAACTCTTTTCCTTGACGCTTCGCTTCAATCCCATCCCAACCGTAATAAATCCATTCAAAATCTGCATCACGGCCAATTGATTTAAAGAAATCTGTTTGTCCTAAGATGATTTTTTCAACTTTATTAAAATCAGCTTGATGTTTATCCATAATCGTCTTTAATGTCGCTTCTTCCGCTGGTCCTCCCCAGCCGCCGTAACGTTTACCTTCAAAATCTTTCGGTGACGTCATATTATCTTTCTTAAGCGATGCAAACGCTGAAGTGTTATGCTGAATAATCGCTCCTACAGATACAACAGGAATTCCTTCTACACGAGCTAACGTTACATTTTCTTGTGCGCTTATTGCGAAGTCTGCTTTTCCTGATGCTATCATTTGCTCTGCTGTTACATTGTCACCTGGTTGAATAATTTCTACATCTAATCCTTGCTTTTTGTAATAATCTTTCGTTTGCGCTACATACAAGCCAGTATGATTCGTATTTGGAAACCAATCTAATACTACTTTTACTTTTTGATCTTTACTTGCACTTTCTTCTTTCTTCGCCGGATTACATCCAGCCACACCTACCGCTACTAAGGCAGCTAACATAACTTTCAAACCTTTTTTCATTTTCTGCCGTCCTTTCTATATATCCATGGTGCTGTTATTCTTGCCATAAACTCTACGATAAAATACAGGCATAATGTCACCATAACGATGATTGCTGCAACCCCAAATACTCGGGCAGTCAAAAAGGATTTTGTAGCCCTCGTAAGCATAACGCCTAATCCTTCACTTGCACCGAGCCATTCTCCGATAATTGCCCCCATTACGCTATATGTAACTGCAATTTTTAAACCTGAGAAAAAGTATGGAAGTACTGCTGGAAATTTTACTTTCTGGTAAACTTGCCATTTTGTCGCCTTCATTGTTTGTAACAGTTTCAGCATGTTTTTATCTACTGTTTGAAAACCTTCTAAAATACTAAGCGCAATTGGGAAGAAACAAACGAGTATTACGACCATTACTTTCGGCAACATCCCATATCCAAACCAAATAATAAATAGCGGTGCAAGTACAACAATTGGAATTGTTTGCGAAATAACAAGCAATGGATTTATTAAAATACGAAATAACGGTATAACGTCCATAATAATTGCGATGCTCGTCCCCAATAAAATTGCAAAAAATAGTCCAATTATAACTTCCTGCAGTGTTTGCATCGTATTTGGTAATAGTAAATCTTTCATCCCAATTAATTCTTGAACAATGGCAGAAGGCTTTGGTAAAATCCACGGTTCGATTTTAAATAATGAAACAGATCCTTCCCATATCGCAATGAGAAGGATAAGCCAAATAGTTGTAATAAGTTTAGATTGCTTCTGGTTTTGCATATTCATCACGGTACTTCCAAACCTTTTCATCTATCGTTACACCAGTGCTTGGACGATAATGGATTTTAATAGAAGTAATCACTTCTTCTGCTCCAGCATCGACGCAAGCTTGTTGCGCACGTTTAACGACATCAAGAAGTACATCTAATTCTCCTTCCAAAGTTGTTTCCATTGCCCCTACTTCATAACGAACTCCCGATTGTTGCACAACTTCAATTGCTTTATCGACAACAGAATATACATCTTTCGTTTTTGCTTGTGGTACTACTGAAAATGACATTGTAACTTGTTGTGACATAATAAAATCCCCCTTATAAAAATAAATTTCAAAAATAAGAAAAGGCTTTCCTACTGCGTAGGAAAGCCTTGTATGCAAGTTATTACAGAATAACATATGCTACATCACTTTAAGTAACTCCCTACGCTGGCATTATCCAGATCAGGTTGAGGGTCGATGTTTACTTACATCCTCTCAGCCAATTGGCTCCCCGGTCCTTAATTCGTTTTCATTGTAGCATGATTTATTTTATTGAACAAACAAAAGCATGCATAATCATTTCATTATTTTTGGAAAATAACCAACTTTTTCACCATGAGCTAATAACTGCTGAATAAATTCTTTATTAATTGCTGGTACTATCAATTCTTTTTTCTTAATCCATTTATTCGTTCTACGCGTACCCATTACAATTTCAGATTGCTGCGCTCCATCTCCTGCAACTTGAGAAGCAATTAACTCTGCTATTACTTCATTTCCCTTCGCTAATGCAAGTCCGGTATTTACATATTCTGAAAGTGGAACCATTTCAAGATTGTATCCACACTCTCCAATTAGCTGTATAAATTGTTCAAACTCAATTTGATGTGGATGACAAATATGTAACGTCTCTCCTATAATTTGCGCATCTTGCAAATACGATACAATTGATTTACTAGCAAAATCAATTGGTGTGAAATCAACTTTCCACTTCACATTTGGTGCTTTCCCAATTAATAGCATTGTTTTAATAAGACGATAAAATGCGTTTCCTTCAATATTTTGTTGGAACGAACCTGTTTCTGAATGACATGCTAAATTACCTGCACGATAAATATTTCCACGCAAACCATTTTTCATTGCTTCACGAACAATGTTTTCCGCTTGTAGTTTACTATTTGAATATACATTCTCTAAGTCTACACTGTAATTAAAATCACCAGTTTTCATGTATGTATCCCATTGATCTACCGCTAATTCTAACGGGATACCAATTGTAGAAATAAAATGGAATGTAGCACCTTTCTCCGCTAATGTTAGCATACGGCTAGTTCCTTGGACATTTATATTTTCAAATTGTTTTACATCTCCAAAATGTCTTACATCTGCACCGCAATGAATTATCGTATCCATCTTAGAACTGATGAACATAAATTCTTCTTCGCTCATCCCAAGATACTCTTCTCCAAGATCACCAGCTACGGCCTGTATACGCTGTAACCATTCTTCACATATATCATTAAAGTAGCCTGTTAATGTATCTATAATTCTTTGCTGCACATCTTTAGTTGGTCTTACTAAACAATAAATAGTAGCAGATGTATCTCTCAACAATTCATATAATATGTGTGATCCTAAATAACCAGTAGCTCCTGTTAAAAAGACATTTGAAATCTGGTTTTCTTCCAAAACGTTTGCATACGTGATAGTATCTGGTTCGTGAATCACTTTATATTCACGAAATACTTCTTCTTTCTCTACTTTTACTTCTCGCTCAATTCGAGCTAATCCATATATCGTTCTTTCTTTAAAGAAATCTTGAATTGTTAAATGTGAGAAATCTTCTTTTAACAATGTTAAGACTCGTAATACTTTTAATGAATGTCCACCAATTGTAAAGAAATCATCATGCACTCCAACTTTTGAAATTCCTAATACTTCCGCCCAGGCGTTCGCTATTTGTTTTTCTGCTTTATTAGAAGGTGCAACATATTCTTGTAGCCGACCCGGTTCATACTTTTCTTCTAACTGAGCTAACTTCTTAACATCAATCTTTTTATTAGGTGTAAGTGGTAATTCATTAATATAAATTAGTTTAGATGGCACCATATAATCTGGTAATTGCTCTTGTAACTGATAAACTAATTCTGGTATTTCTTTTTTATTTAAAGTTGTATAGAACGCGATTAAATATTGGCTACCTTCCTTACTCTTCTTAGCAAAAACAGCATTTTCTTTTATATTATGATTTTGAGAAATTTTACTTTGGATTTCGCCTAGTTCAATACGATGTCCTCTAATTTTTACTTGATCATCTTTCCGATGTAAAAACTCTATATTTCCATCCTCTAGCAGCTTAACGATATCACCTGTTTTGTATATATTAACTATAGGATTAAAAGGGTTCGGAATAAAAGCTTCAATTGTTTTATTAGGCTTATTAAAATACCCTTTTGCTAATCCCACTGAATCTATATATAATTCACCAGGTACACCAATTGGACAAAGATTCATATTCTCATCCAAAATCATAACTTGATAATTAGCACATGGTTTACCAATGGGAATACTCGCAACATCCTCATTTAACTGACTAGGTATTTTATAGGTTGTCGTCACTACAGTACATTCTGTCGGTCCGTATACATTATGAATTTCAACATTTGTACCTATTCTTTCTCTCCACAATTTAATAACCTCTACAGGCAACATTTCACCGCCAATCGCAATTCTTTTTAGGGAAGCTAGCTTATATATATCTTCTTCTGCTAAATAAGTTGCTACTTGTCGAACAAAAATTGTTGCTAATGCCAAGATTGAAGTTGCTTTCACTTTATAGATTGCATTTGCAAATGCTTCTACAGACAATCGCTCTTCCTCTAATAGTACATATAAGTTTCCTCCACAGAATAAAGAAGCAAATGACTCCCATACAGAAGCATCGAAACTAAAGGAAGGAAATTGGGCAAATACATCCTCTTCTGTCAATTCATATTGCTTTTTCATCCAAGTATACAGATTGACAACGCCTCTATGTGCTAACATTGTTCCCTTTGGATTCCCTGTTGAACCAGATGTATAAATCATATAAGCTACATCATCACAATGAATAGACAACTTTACATCTGTATCTTCATAAGTTTCACTATCATACATTGAAACTGTTTGAACCCCATCACATGTTATAGGCGTCTCTTTCATCAATATAACTTTCGCTTGGCTATCTTGAATAATGTACTGTATTCTACTTTCCGGATAATCTGGATCAATCGGAACATACGCTGCACCAGCTTTTAATATAGCTACCATACTTACTACTGTGTCTATGCTACGTTTCATAAATATTCCAACATAGTCTCCTAACTGGACGCCGTTTTTAATTAACATACGAGCTATTTGATTACTTTTTTTATTTAGCTCCTCATAAGTTAAAGTACCTTCCCTTGAAGATAAAGCTATACGATTTGGAAATTGAGTAACAGTATTATAGAACATATCGACGATACTTTTCTCAGGATATACTGCTGTCGTATCATTCACTTGACTATAAAGTGCCATCTCGGCCTCTGTAATAATATTAAAATCATTTATATGATTATTCTTATTTTGTGATTTATTAATTAAAACACCTTGTATTTGTTGTGCATAACGAGTAATCGTTGTCTCTTTCCAATTAACACTATTAAATATTATTTCTACACTTTGCATATTTTTACTAAATACAAATTGTAATGTATTCGTGTCTTGTAGCTCATAATATGTTTCACCAATAATAATAGGTGACATTTCATATAACGTATTACCGTTTTGAAACTCTTCTATTTCTTCCTCATTCATTTCTTTAATTTGCTCCAGTTGCTCTTCAATTTGTAAATTTAAACTTTCATAGGAGAGAAAATTAGAAACTTCAATAGTAATCGGAAATAAACTTCCTCTTACATGATAAAGCACGACAATATGTTTTTCTTTAGAAATATGATATAACCACGTTGCAGTCGCTCCTATTAAATCTACAATGTGAGTCAAATTTGAAAACAGTTCCGTTTTCCTTTTTATCCTAAGTTCTGTTCCTTGCACATCTTTAGGTATTTTAATACTTCCTTCTACTTTTCCTAAAAATTCTTTTACCATCTCATTATAAGAAATTGCTAATTTCATATTTATGTAAATTCCTCTCTTAAATATAATAAAGGTGTGAAAATTCACACCTTTTTCATCCCTTATTAAAGGGCAGATTCGTTCAATTCATAATCAGTAGCGGAGATACCCCCTTGATTAGAATTGAACTTTCTCCTTATTCGCTTTTAAACTCACCAATAAGCTCTTGTAATTCCTGAGAAAGCCAACTTAAAGAAGTCGCTAATTCTGCAATATCTTGTACTGATATTTCTTGCTCTTTCATGCTTTCTTCAACATTACTACTGCTGTTGGCATAAGTATTTGCAATATGTGATAATTCATTTACGACTTGAACGATATTCTGGCTATTTTGTAAAATATCACTCGAATTACCAGAAACAGCTTTTACTTGATCTGTAACAGATTGCGCTGATTTTGAGATTTTTTCAAAGAAATCACCGCTACTTTGAACAAGCGAAATTCCAGTTTCTACTTCTCTTGAACCTTTTTGCATGGAAACTACAGCATCTTCTGTCTCAGCTTGTGTTTCACCAATTAATTTCGCTATATCTTTAGCAGACGCTTCCGTTTGTTCTGCTAATTTTCGTACTTCATCAGCAACAACTGCAAACCCTCTTCCAGCTGCTCCAGCACGTGAAGCCTCAATAGAAGCATTTAAAGCTAATAAATTTGTTTGATTTGAAATACCTGTAATTACAGTTACGATATCACTAATTTCTTTTGACCTTGTTTCTAACGAATAAATGATGGAAGATAAATCTTGTACTGCATTTTGGATTAAACTCATTTGATTAATAATTTGTCCAATCACTTCATTACCTTCAATTGAATGTTGTTCCATACCTTCAGAAGCAACCGCAACTTGTTTTGCAGCCCCAGTTATTTCTTCTACCTTATCTTCCATTCCATGTACAATTCCTAAACATTGTTGTACTGAAGTTTTTTGAGACTGTGCCCCTACTCTTAAACCTTCAATAGAACTTGCAATCTCTTGAACTGCCATGCTATTTTCCTCTGTACTCGCCGACAATTCTTGTGAAGAAGAAGAAACTTGCTCAGCAGTTTGCCTTACTTTATCTATAATCCCTTTAAATTTTTCAATCGTGTTATTGAAATAAACATTAATAATTCCAATATCATCTGGTCTTTCTTTTAATTTAATACTTAAGTCACCTTCACCAATTTTACGTAACCCTTCTCGTAAATCTTTTAATGGAGCTAACGAGTGACGCACGATAAAGAATTGAGTAATAGTCGCAATTGCTAATGAAATAATGATAAAGAGTAAGCCCTGTATCATAAACTTCTCTTTTGTAATAGGAACAATGGAAGCATCTAAGTCAGCCGCAATAATTGCAACAATATTGTTTTCTCCATCTGTAATTGGTTCTAATATTGTCACCCACGAACCTATTTCATCTTCATATACTTCTGTCATTTGAGCCTTTTTCGTATCAATCACTTTATCGTATGCCTTCATCCAATGAGCGGGTTGTTCATAATAATCTCCCGGCTTTATAGGAAACGCATTTGTTAACTCTGTAGTCAAACCAACGAGTTGTAATTCTCGCTTTTCATTCGGCTTTGCTCCTGTAACATACGTTTGTCCAACGCTTTTCAATTCTTTTGACACTTCATCTAATTTCTCTGTTAACTTTTCTTTTTTCACTTTTTCGGCTGTAGGATCTTTCGCCATGTCTCTAACTAATTCTACATCCAGTTTTTTCAATACTATTTCTCCTGTTTCAATAGACTGCCCTTCAAATAAAGACATCATACTATTTTGAAACATATTGAAACTTAATGCACCCATACTTCCAACAAGTGTCAAAATAACTAATACGGTTAATAAGACGTTCTTTTGAAGGAACGATAACTTATGCCAATATTTTTTCATTAATATCCACCTTCCTTAATCAACACAAACAAAAAAACAAAATATATGGATATTTTGTTTGAAAATGTTTCTCAATATGTTCGAGAATAAAAAAAAGCCAATGTAAAAGCATTGGCCAAGACCAACCCTATCCGTCCGGTAACTGGCTAGCGTAGCCTTTCGACCTTAGCTCCTGTAGTTTTGCGTCCTCATGTTTCCATCAGTTTGCCTTTCTCGCTGAACGAGTTGAACGATATGGGAGTTCTATGAGAATTAATTTATTCTCTTTCAAAGATTACAACATATAAATCAAAATGTCTACTTATTTAGAGATATAAATACAAATTTTTAATGCATTGCTTTTTCAAAATAATTTCAAAAAGTACGTGAATGTTACTTTTTTTGTGTTATATAATAAAAAATGTATAAATAACAAGGATTTCTTCGGGTATTTATTTGATTTTCATTCAAATTAAACTATTCGAATATATCTTAACTAATGAATTTCGGAGGTAGTTTATCATGTTTTGGCTACAATTTCTTACCTTGTTACTCTGTATTTTTATTGGTGCACGCCTAGGCGGAGTTGGTTTAGGAGTAATGGGTGGAGTTGGTATGGCAATACTCGTTTTTGTCTTCCACCTACAACCAACCGCGCCTCCTATCGATGTAATGCTTATGATTTTGGCAGTAATTACAGCTGCTGGTGCTTTGCAAGCTGCTGGAGGAATGGACTATCTTGTTCATCTAGCTGAAAAAGCATTGCGAAAAAATCCAAAGCGTATTACTTTTTTTGCTCCAATTGTTACTTATTTATTCACACTATGTGCAGGTACTGGTCACGTTGCCTATTCTGTACTTCCTGTTATTGCAGAAGTCTCTCGTGAATCAGGGATTAGACCGGAACGCCCAATGTCGATTGCCGTAATCGCTTCTCAGCAAGCAATTACAGCTAGTCCAATTTCAGCTGCCACAGTTGCTCTTTTAGCAATGTTAGCTGACTATAAAATCACTTTATTAGATATTTTAAAAGTGAGTATTCCTTCTACTTTCATTGCTTGTATGTTAGCAGCATTTGTTGCTAGTAAGATGGGAAAAGAATTAAATGAAGACCCTGAATACTTAAAACGATTAAAAGAAGGAATGATTCCTAAGCTTGAAGAGAAAAAAGAATTTGTAGGTGTAAAGGGCGCAAAATTATCAGTTATCCTTTTCCTTGTAGGAACCTTCCTTGTTGTACTTCTTGGTTCATTTGAAGCACTTCGTCCAGGATGGATAGTTGATGGGAAGTTAGCTCGTCTTTCCATGCCGAATACAATTGAGATGGTTATGTTAACTATCGCGGCTCTTATTATTATTTTCTGTAAACCAAATGTAGAAAGCATTGTGTCTGGTAACGTCTTTAAAGCGGGGGCAACAGCAGTTGTTGCTATTTTCGGTATCGCTTGGATGGGAGATACTTTCTTTAATGGAAACTTAAATATGATTCAAGGATCCATTCAGCATTTAGTAACAAGTGCACCTTGGCTATTTGCCATCGCACTATTCATTCTATCTATTTTACTGTACAGCCAAGCAGCAACTGTTCGTGCCTTAATGCCACTTGGACTATCTCTTGGCATTCCACCAGCGCTACTGATTGCTATGTTCCCTGCAGTAAATGGATATTTCTTCATTCCAAACTATGGAACAATCGTTGCTGCTATTAACTTTGACCGTACTGGTACAACAGGTATCGGTAAATACGTATTAAATCATAGTTTTATGATTCCTGGCCTAATTGCAACATTTACTTCTATCGGAATTGGAATGCTCTTAATTTCAATTATGTTTTAAAGAAAAAGCACAAACCTTTATTTAAAAAGGTTTGTGCTTTTTTAATCAAATGTTTGTTTAAATTTTGGGGCAGTCTATTTCTCCATGTAGCACTTAAAATACTACACGTCCTTCCCTACAAACTTCTCTTTACTTCTTCAGCTAATTTTCTCGTACTTTCATACGCAGATTCAGCTAAACTAATTGCTGAAATAACTGAAACACCGTCCGCACCCGCTTCTATAACTGCCGCTGTATTTTCAATTGTAATCCCACCAATACCAACGATTGGCACTGTAATTCCTTGTTCTCTAAAATAGGCTAATCCTTTCGTTCCTTGAACCGCTTTCGTATCTTTTTTCGTACTCGTTGGGAAAATAGGTCCAACGCCTAAATAATCTGCTCCATTTTCGATTGCAAAGCGTGCTTCTTC
The DNA here is from genome assembly GCF_009183795.1 of Bacillus sp. B1-WWTP-T-0.5-Post-4. Taxonomy (NCBI): domain Bacteria; kingdom Bacillati; phylum Bacillota; class Bacilli; order Caryophanales; family Bacillaceae; genus Bacillus; species Bacillus sp. B1-WWTP-T-0.5-Post-4. The sequence continues at coordinate 109,022 of NZ_WEIJ01000008.1, read as the reverse complement.
AATTGTATGAGCAGATACGCCGATAATTTTATCTCCCATTTTTTCACGAACAGATGTAATTCCTTCATCATCTTGTCCTACATGAACACCATCTGCATCTAATTCAATGGCTAATTCTACATCATCATTTACAATGAAAGGAACACTATATTCCTTACAAAGCGTCTGCAATTCTTTTGCAAAGCGCACTCTATCTTCTCCGATTAAAGAACCTTCCCCCTTCTCGCGAAACTGAAAAATTGTCACTCCACCATCTAACGCTTCTTTCAATACAGCTAAAGGATCCCTCGTGCAGTTATTACTTCCCATAATAAAATACACTTGCAATAGCTTAGACATTTTATCTATTTCAATGCGTGCCATTTCTTTCACTCCCTCTTACTCTAACTCCTCAATCTTTCCATACTTCTCAATATCACCAGAAGTAGTATTCGCTAACTGATTTAAAAATTCAATTTGGAAACTACCAGGTCCCTTTTCCACGGTCTTAGCAGCTGCCAGTTCCGAAGCTACACCATAAAACGTTAATGCTGCTACTGCTGCTTTTACATAATCTTTTTCCACTGCTACAAATGCTCCTATTACAGAAGTTAGTAAACAACCTGTTCCCGTAACTTTCGTTAAAATAGGGTGACCATTTCGAATAACAATAGTTCTCTCTCCATCTGTAACAACATCTTCTTTTCCAGTAATGACCGCAACTGTATTTAGTTCATCTGCTGCCTGCCTTGCAATACTTACAACATTTCCATTTCCAGTACCAGCGTCTACCCCTTTAATTTCCCATTTCTCATTAATAACATTTGCTATTTCAGCTGCATTTCCGCGGATAATTGCTAACTCAATTTCAGCCGGAATATGTCTCGCAACTTCTGTTCGATACGAAGTTGCTCCTGCACCAACTGGATCAAATAGTACTGGCACATTGTTCGCATTTGCTGATTTACCCGCGAGTAACATCGCTTCTACTTCTTCAGGACGAAGTGTCCCCATATTTAATACTAACGCTCCAGCAATGCTAGCCATTTCTGCTACTTCTTCTTTCGCATACGCCATTACAGGCGATGCCCCAAGTGCCAACAAACCGTTAGCAGTAAAATTTGTTACAACAACATTTGTAATATTATGAACAAGCGGATTAGATTCTCTCACCAAATCCACTACTTTACTAATTTCTTTCATATTCATCCTTTTCATCTCCTAACTATAATGATGGGAGATACACAAAAAGACACTTTGCGCGTACGCAAAGTGCCTGAATATGTGCTTTTACACTCTCCCTACGCTGGCATTATCCAACAGGTTCAAATGGTCAATGACGGACTAGTAGCCATACTCTCAGTTTGTATCCACAAACTCCCATGTGTTTCTTATTCATCTACTTCAAAGTCTACTCTTATTCTAGTAAAATAACAAGTTCTTTACTTTTCTATTTGATATAGAGGCAACTGATAAAGTGAAACTTTAATCAGTTGGGATTTTGTTAACTCCATTAAAAACAGCTGAAATATGGAGCGAAACTGAATCTCAAGAAGATGTATGCTATATTTAACTTATGGAAATTTGAAAGGATGTTTTTAATATGTCAAAAAGCGTTGTAATCGCTGAAAAACCTTCCGTTGCACGAGATATTGCTCGTGTACTGAAGTGTGATAAAAAAGGAAACGGCTATCTTGAGGGTAGTAAATATATTGTAACTTGGGCTTTAGGCCATCTCGTTACATTAGCAGACCCAGAAAGCTATGATGTGAAATATAAAAAGTGGAATTTAGAAGATTTACCGATGCTACCGGAGCGTTTGAAATTAACGGTTATTAAACAAACTGGGAAACAATTCAATGCTGTGAAAAGCCAGCTACTTAGAAAGGATGTAAATGAAATTATTGTAGCGACAGATGCTGGACGTGAAGGAGAATTGGTCGCTCGCTGGATTATTAATAAGGTTCGCATTAATAAACCGATCAAACGTCTATGGATTTCATCTGTAACCGATAAAGCAATTAAAGATGGTTTTGCAAATTTAAAACCAGGTAAAGCCTATGACAATTTATACGCTTCAGCAGTTGCACGTTCAGAAGCTGACTGGTATATCGGTCTTAATGCAACTCGTGCTTTAACGACTCGCTTTAATGCCCAGTTAAATTGCGGCCGTGTACAAACCCCTACTGTTGCTATGATTGCTAGTCGTGAGGATGAAATAAAGAACTTCAAAGCACAAACTTACTACGGCATCGAAGCTCAAACAATGGAGAAGCTCAAACTTACTTGGCAAGATGCAAATGGCAATAGCCGTAGTTTTAATAAAGAAAAAATCGATGGTATTGTAAAACGTTTAGATAAACAAAATGCTACTGTTGTGGAAATTGATAAGAAACAGAAGAAGTCATTCTCTCCTGGTCTTTACGATTTAACTGAATTGCAACGTGATGCGAATAAAAAGTTCGGTTACTCTGCTAAAGAAACATTAAATATTATGCAAAAATTGTATGAACAGCATAAAGTACTAACGTACCCTCGTACAGATTCACGCTACATTTCATCTGATATCGTTGGAACACTTCCAGAACGTCTAAAAGCATGTGGTGTTGGAGAATACCGTCCCTTCGCACATAAAGTATTACAAAAGCCTATCAAACCTAACAAATCATTTGTTGATGATAGTAAAGTAAGCGATCATCATGCGATTATTCCAACAGAAGGATACGTTAACTTCTCAGCATTCACAGATAAAGAACGCAAAATTTATGATTTAGTTGTAAAACGTTTCTTAGCTGTGTTATTCCCGGCATTCGAATATGAGCAACTAACGTTACGCACAAAGGTTGGCAATGAAACGTTCATTGCGCGCGGAAAAACAATTCTACATGCCGGTTGGAAAGAAGTATATGAAAATCGCTTTGAAGATGATGATGTAACTGATGACGTAAAAGAGCAACTTCTACCTCACATTGAGAAAGGCGATACATTAGCTGTAAAGTTAATTATGCAAACATCAGGTCAAACAAAAGCACCTGCACGATTTAACGAAGCGACTTTACTTTCAGCAATGGAGAATCCTACAAAATATATGGATACGCAAAATAAACAACTTGCTGATACGTTAAAATCGACTGGTGGATTAGGTACTGTAGCGACACGTGCAGACATTATCGACAAGCTATTCAATTCATTCTTAATTGAAAAACGCGGTAAAGATATTCACATTACTTCAAAAGGTCGCCAGTTACTTGATTTAGTACCAGAAGAATTAAAATCTCCTACACTAACTGGTGAATGGGAACAAAAACTTGAGGCTATCGCAAAAGGTAAATTGAAAAAAGAAGTATTCATTTCTGAAATGAAGAACTATACGAAAGAAATCGTTTCTGAAATTAAATCAAGCGATAAAAAATATAAACATGACAACATTTCAACGAAGTCTTGTCCAGATTGCGGTAAACCAATGCTAGAAGTAAACGGCAAAAAGGGAAAAATGCTCGTATGCCAAGATCGTGAATGTGGTCATCGTAAAAATGTATCTCGTACAACAAACGCTCGCTGTCCGCAATGTAAGAAGAAACTAGAATTACGTGGTGAGGGTGCAGGACAAATCTTTGCATGTAAATGTGGCTATCGCGAGAAATTATCAACATTCCAAGAAAGACGTAAAAAAGAATCTGGAAACAAAGCTGATAAGCGCGACGTTCAAAAATATATGAAACAACAGAACAAAGAAGAAGAACCATTAAACAACCCGTTCGCAGAAGCATTAAAAAAATTAAAATTTGATTAAACAAAAAGGTTCCTACCTCTATCGGTAGGAACCTTTTATTTTAGTGAATGATTTTACTTCCTTTTGCATTCTCAACAAATTTTTCACTTGATTTGTTAATTGGTGTTTTCAGTAATAACGCAGCAACAATCATAACTACTACGAAAGCACTTAACACAAGTAAATCTCGCGTTACGATATCCCAAAGCATTCCGCCAACTGTTTCACGAATTGCGCTAATTGCGTATGTGAATGGTAAGAACGGATAAATCGCTTGGAAGAACGCTGGTGTCATTTGGATTGGGAATGTTCCGCCCGATCCTGCTACTTGTAGTACAAGTAAAATGATCGCCATCGATTTCCCAACGTTTCCGAAAATAGAAACGAGTGAGTATACGATACAAACGAAGACTCCACCAATAAATAAACTAAATAACACAAACCAGAACTTATCGACTACGTACGTACCGAGTAAGAATATATCTCCCATCGATACGATAAACGCTTGTGAAAGACCTATCGTTAAGAATGTTAATAAACGTCCGAAGTAAATTTCATGGCTCTTATAATTCGCGCCCTCTTCGTGTACTTCTACCGTTAATAATGAAACCATTAATAATGCGCCTACCCATAATGCAAGCACTGTATAGAATGGTGACATCGCTGAACCGTAGTTCGGCATCGCAAATAATTTATTTTCTTTTAAATTTACTGGATTCGCAAAGTAATCACTTTGCTTTTCAACATCATTTTTCAATAAGCGTATAATGTCTTTTAAATCCTCTTCAGATTCAAAATCACGAATTTTATCTGCTAATTCTTTAATCTTTTTCTCAGTAGCTGGCATTTCAGCTTTAATGTCTGCTAATTTCTTTTTACCATCTACTAAACCTTTTGATGAATCTTCTAGTAATTTTTTAACATCTGGAAGCTTTTTGTCTGCCTCTTTTAAAATTTGAGATGTGTTTTTAGACATCTCTTTTGTGCGAGCAATTGCTGCATTGAAATTTGGAGTGATTTCTGAGTCATATTTAGCTAAAATGTCACCAATTTGGCCCGAAACACTTTTAGACACTTGATTAATACTTTCAATAACATCTGCTGCTGGTTTTTGACCTTTATTAATAGCGTCAATTCCTTTATCAGTTAAATCGATTCCTTTTTGGAAACCATCTTTTACTTTATTTAACTTAGCGATTGTGCCATTAAGATTTTTATCACTATTCACATCAGCTAACACTTTATTTGTACTTTCCAGAACTGGAATCATGTCATTAACTAAATTCCATCCTGCTTTGAACTGTCCATTCACATCATTTAAGGCTACTTTTGTAGAATCTAATCCATTAACACCTTTGTTACTTAAGTCTTCTCTTGCTTTTTCAAGCTCCGTTTTTAATCTACTGTAATCATTTACAGCTTTATCATATTTCTCTCTACCATTGTTTAATATCTCATTAGCCTTATTTATATCTTGATTTAAATTGCCTCTAAGCTGCTGTGCATTTTCTTGCGCATTTTCAGCCTTACTTTTCAGTTGCTCAGCTGTACTTACTGCTTTTTCAAAATCAGCTACAAACGTTGCATTATAATCCTTTTCAGCTTGATTTACTAAATTATTTACTGCATCTAATTTTTGATTTACAGCATCTCTCACATCTTGTTTAACCTCTTGTCCGGAACTAATTAAATCTCCTACATGCTTAACCCTATTGTTAGCATCCACCATAGAATTTTTAAGCACCGTTAAACTTTCCACTCTGTTTCCAAAGAACTGTTTACCGAATTCCGTGGAAGCTGATTCCTTGAAAGCTGTAAAGAAATCAATCAAATATGAAACACTATCGATACGCTCTTGGAGGAGCTTTGAAGCATCCTGCACATTTTTCTGTGCTACAGCTGGATCCACGCCTTTATTTTGAAGGCCATCCATAACACTCTTTACATATGCCGTTCCAACACGAGTAGAATTGAAAACAGTGTTTACAGTTTGATCAATATTTTTAGCAATATTTTTATACCCTTCACCATTCACTTGTGGTAATGCTGGAATCTCTGGTATTTGTGGAATAGTTATATTAGGTAAGACTGGTAATTTAGCTGGATCTGGCAATGTCAGATTAAAGTCAAATGCCGGATTTTTTAAGTAATCCGTAATTTTCGCTGCAGCATCCAATCCCTGCTGCATTACTGTTAAATTATTTTTAATAGTTCCCGGAGCGCGATTCAATGTTTCATCATTTCTAGCAAAGAATTTATCTAAATTCCCTAACGCTTCTTGCCCATCATTCATAACGCTCTCTACAACAGGCAACTCTTTTTGCGCTACTTTTACAACATCTTCTGCTCGAGTCGCATCATCTAACGCCTTATCCATAAGTGTATTCATTTCTGGGAACTGCGCTTCTAACTTAAATACAAGATCTTTTACTTTTTCGATACTTGGTAAGTTTGTTTCTAAATCGATTCCAAGATCATTGAAAATTTTAAAAATCTCACCGTTTGCTGTTTTTACAAAGTTTTTACTAATTTCTTCTGTAATACCTGATGCACCTTTTGCTGTAATCTTCGGTGCAATCGCGTTTACTTTTTCATTCACATAGTAATCCAGTTCTGGTTTTTTAGGATTTTCATCCAGAACAGTTGCAATTTTTTCAGAGAAATCTTTTGGAATCGTAATACTTGCATAATAATCTCCACGCTCAACTCCGTAAATTGCTTGTTTTTCATCTACAAATTTCCAGCCAAGATTTTTGTTTTTCTTAAGGGAGTCTACAATCTCTTTCCCGATATTAATATCTTTCCCTCTTAAATTAGAACCTGCATCTTGGTTAGAAACTGCAATGGGAACCTCTTTTGTATTTCCATACGGATCCCAAGAAGCTTTAATGTTAAACCATGCATATAACGATGGTAAAATCATTAATCCTAAAACAATAACAATTGCAGCCCAATGTTTGGCTACATTCCGTAAATCTGTCTTATAAATACGCCAAATCTGTTTCATAGAAGTTATCACCTAATTATATATTTTTCCTTCTTTAGAAAATGATACATACATTTTGCAATTATATCACTTTCTACATCGTGTATTAACCAAAAACGTACTATTTTTTCCCATTAACTTTCACTTACTTCATTATATAACGAAGTGAGTCAAAGTATGAATACAAAATGACCAAATCGGTTTTACATTCAATAATAACAAATATATATGAAATGTCATAAAAAATACAAGTATTTTCTCTTGGAAATACTTGTATTCCTAAAAAAAATCCTCACAGCTTTTATTCTCTGTGAGGATTTCTTCTATTATATATCTAATTGAACCTCTACACCGAAATGATCTGAAATTACATTTCTGTTTGTACCATTAAAAATAACTTTTGAAGAATGAACTTTTTTACTTTGGTTACACAATATTAGATCGATTCGCAAATTATGTTTATTTTCATCCCAACCAGCAATCTCGCCTTGGACAGTCGTTCCTTCATCCTTCTCTATTGCTAATTCATATGTGTCATACAACCCTTTTTGCATCATATACTCATAACCTTCGCCTTTCAATCGAGCATTGTTATTAAAATCCCCCATTAAGAAGGCGAGCTTATTGCTATCTACACGCTCCATCAAACGATCGACTTGACCTTTGAATGACTCTTCTTCATCATTCCACCAACCGAGATGACAAGAGTAAAACGTTATATCCTTACCATTATAAGCAATTGTTGCACTTACAATTTTACGCGTTTTCCAATACGTTGTATCCTCGTTTTCTGAAATGAAGAACGTATCTTCTTTTATAATATTATGCTTCGTTATAATCGCTAATCCTTCTTCATACACGTCATAACCAATATGAGAGAAATCCCAAGTAATATTGTAATCTTTTACATGTAGCGCTTTTAACTCTTCTAATAGTAAAAGTCCAAAATTATCTTCTTTCTTGTTACCGCATACATTTTCAGCTTGTATGGACTGACTTACTTCTTGCAATGCGATGACATCGTACTCTTCTTCTTGAATTACTTTAGCAAGGTATTGTATCTTTTCTATTTGATTCTCTTTTTGCCAAGAATGACAGTTTAAAGTTAGCAATTTCATATTATTACGCACCTAACATATCTTGAATGTCTGACTTTAATACGTCAGCTTTCGGACCATATACCGCTTGTACACCTTTATCTTTTACAATAAGCCCTAAAGCACCATTTTGTTTCCACTGTGCTTCTGGTGCAACAACATCTAAATCTTTTACTGTTACACGTAAGCGTGTCATACAAGCATCTACGTCAGCAATATTTTCTTTTCCACCTAATAAATCGATAACTTTTGTTGCTAATGAACCGTCTTGTACATTTCCTGTTCCTTCTGATGCCTCATCTTCATTATCAATATAGTTACCTGCACGCCCTGGTGTTGGTAAATTGAATTTTTTAATTAAGAAATTAAATAGTGTAAAGTTAAGACCGAAGAACACTAATGAAACAATAACAAAGTTGATTAAGTCTCTTGTTAAACCTGCGTTAACCATCATTGGCGTACGAGTAATTAACTCAATAAATCCAAATGCATGAACACGTAAGTTAATTAAATCAGCTAGCGCGAATGCAAGTCCTGTTGTAATAGCATATACAACATATAATACTGGAGCAATAAACATGAACATGAATTCAATTGGTTCTGTTACACCTGTTAAGAATACTGCTAATGCTGCTGATAAAAACATTGGTTTATATTTTGCACGCTTTTCTTTATCAACGTTACGGAACATCGCAAATGCAATCCCCATTAACGCTGCTGTTGAGCCGATAACTTGTCCAGCTTTGAAACGAGCTGGTACAACGTTATTTAATAAATCGTTATATGCCTTCGTATCTCCATTTGCTAATAAATTATTTAAATCTGTAATCCATGCAAGCCATAATGGATCTTGCCCTGCTACAACTTGTCCAACTTTTGAACCAGTTAGCATCGTATATGTTCCGCCTAGCTCTGTATAGTTCATCGGAATCGTTAACATATGGTGTAAACCAAATGGTAATAATAAACGCTCTAACGTTCCATATACAAACGGTGCAACAACTGGTGCACTATCTTTTGAAGCTGCAATCCAGCGACCAAATTCATTTAACCCACTTTGGATGAATGGCCATAGAAGTGATAATACAATCGCAGTAACTGTAGACCAAAGAATTACAACGAATGGTACAAATCGTTTTCCATTAAAGAATGCTAATGCCTGTGGCAGTTTATTATAGTTATAATATTTGTTATATAAAGTAGCTCCTAAGAAACCTGTGATAATCCCTACGAACACTCCCATGTTTAATGCAGGTGCACCAAGTACAGAAGTAAAGTAATCTTTTACAATTAAATCTCCCGCTATTACTGAAGAAACTTTCGCTTTTGAATCCGCTAACATTTCAGCGTTTACCCCAAATATAGCTCCTGTAATTCGGTTTGTTAAGACGAATGCTAATAGCGCTGCAAATGCACCACCCGCGCGATCTTTCGCCCAAGATCCCCCAATTGCTACTGCGAATAAGATGTGTAGATTTGTAATGATTGCCCAACCGATGTCTTCCATTACGCGAGCGATTGTATGAACTGCGTTAACATCCCCAGCAGACATACCAATTAACTTACCGATGGAAATCATTAAACCAGCTGCTGGCATTACGGCTACAACAACTAATAACGCTTTCCCGAACTTTTGCCAAAAATCAAAAGACGTAATTTTCATCTGTTCTTCCTCCCCTTTATTTATAAAAACATAGTGATTTAAATTATAATTTCTGTTCCCTTTATGAAAACGATTCCTTATGTTACTTTATTTTTATCTTTACGCAACCGTTTTCATAAATCTATTTTAATAAAAGCGTTTTCACTTTGCAATAGAAATTTATTTTTTTTCATAAAAAAAGATGCTCAAAGAGCATCCTTTTTTATTATGAAATGCGATAAACCCTTGTTTCATAAGGCTTTAAAGCAATTGTTGTTACTTCTTCATGTTCCGCAACTTCATAGTTATTTAAAAGCAAACGTTTGCGTTCTAGTGCAAATGAACCCTCATTATACACAGCTTCCTCTTTTGAGATATTACTAATTACAATGACTTTTTCATCCTGTAACGTACGTGTATATGCATAAATTTGTGGATCGTCTTCTAAAAGTAAATCGTACGTGCCATAGTTCAGTACATCGTGCTCTTTTTTCAGGGCAATCATTTTCTTATAGAAATTGAAAATAGACTTTTCTTCATTTTTTTGCTTCTCAACATTAATTTCTTTGTAATTTGGATTCATGCTAAACCAAGGTGTACTTGTTGTGAAACCAGCATTCATCTCATCATTCCACTGCATAGGTGTACGTGAATTATCGCGGCAAGAAGCCCATATAATCTCCATCATATCTTGATGTGGTACGCCCTCTGCAATTTTCTCGCGATATAAATTTTTAATTGCTACATCATCGTAATCTTCAATATTTGGTAACTGAACATTTGTCATACCAATTTCTTGGCCTTGATAAATAAAAGGTGTACCGTGCATAAAGAAATACATCGCCCCTAGAGCTGTTGCACTTTCACGCCAATATTGTTTATCATCTCCCCATGTTGAAACGATACGTGGTTTATCGTGATTCTCAATATATAAAGCGTTCCATCCTTTATTTTCTAATCCTTTTTGCCATTTCGTTAATACTTTTTTCAATCCTACAACATCAAGGTCTTTCTTCTTCTCTGCATCCCATAAACTTAAATGTTCAAATTGGAATACCATATTGAACTTACCTTGCTCTTCTCCAACCCAAAGCTCAGCATCTTCAATCTTAACACCATTTGCTTCACCAACAGTCATAATATCGTACTTAGAGAATGTATTTTCTTTTAGCTCTTCTAATAAAGGTTGAATACCTTTCACATTCATATGTTTATCAAAAGATGGCACATATTTTAACCCTTTTGGATTTGGCATATCCTTGAGGCCTTCTTCTTTTTTAATATGACTGATCGCATCAACGCGGAAACCATCAATACCTTTATCAAGCCACCAATTAACCGTATCGTATAGTACTTCGCGAACTTCTTTATTCTCCCAGTTTAAATCTGGTTGTTTACGTGAGAATAAATGTAAATAATATTGTTCTGTTTCTTCATCATATTCCCATGCCGAACCATTAAAAATACTTTCCCAGTTGTTTGGCTCCGCACCATCTTTACCATCATGCCAAATATACCAATCACGCTTCGGATTATCTTTAGATGAACGTGATTCAATAAACCATGGATGTTCATCACTCGTATGATTAATAACTAAATCAATAATAAGCTTCATATCACGCTTATGAACTTCATCTAGTAAAGCATCAAAGTCTGCCATTGTACCAAACTCATCCATAATATCTTGATAATCACTAATATCATAACCATTATCATCATTAGGCGACTTATACATTGGACAAATCCAAATTACATCTATACCTAAATCTTTTAAATAATCCAGTTTTGCAATAATACCTTGTAAATCTCCAATACCATCGCCATTTGAATCCATAAAGCTTCGTGGATAAATTTGATAAGCAACCGCTTCTTTCCACCATGTCTTATTCATAGTCATTCTCTCCTTTTGCATCCCATCGGAAATTTTATGCAAACGTTTTCGTAACACTATCATAACAAAATATGAACAGTTTGCAACTGTTTTCATTGAACTCTATGTAGATTCTTTATTCTTATGCTTTATTTATTTCTCACAAAGGTAAATCTCATTCTTCACCTCTCCTTGTCCACGCGTATTACAGACATTTTTCATATATTAATAAAAAACTCTGATTATTTTAGAAAGGAGTAATAAATTGAAGCAAACAAAATTAACAGGTCGTATCGTTGTTCCCACAGATCCTGACTACGACGTAGCCCGAATGAATTTAAATTTAAGTATTCCAAAACTCCCTTGTATTATTATTTTTTGTCAAAATAACAAGGATGTCTGTAACGCCTTAAAATGGGCACGTGAACGTCATATACCATTTCGGTTAAGAAGTGGACGTCATAGCTATGAAAATTTTTCTCTTTTAAATAGAGGACTTATTATTGATGTGAGTGAAATGCATCGCATTACTGTTAATACAGAGAAATTAACAGCAACAATTGAGGCTGGTGCAAATCTTGGCACTGTTTATAAAGAACTTTGGAATTACGGTGTTACAATTCCTGCTGGTACAAGTGCAAGCGTTGGAATTGTTGGATTAGCACTTGGTGGTGGTATTGGTATGCTTTCGCGCTTATATGGATTAACATGTGATCAATTAATGGAAGTGGAAATGGTACAAGCATGTGGAAAATTTGGTGCAAAACTCATTCGTGCAAATGAACAAGAGAACTCTAACCTTTTTTGGGCATGCCGTGGTGGCGGTGGTGGAAACTTCGGAATTGTCACTTCATTAACTTTTCGAGTCCACCCGATTAAAAATGTATCAATTTTCTCAATTACATGGAAATGGGAAGAATTTATTGCTGCATTTCAAGCGTGGCAAAACTGGGCACCTTATATAGATGAACGTCTCACTTCATCGATCGAATTATTCGCCAAGCAACGAAATAAAATCGAAGCACAAGGCGAGTTTATCGGTTCTCCCTCTGAACTCCATTCCCTATTATCCCCTCTTCTTGAAACTGGTAGCCCCTCTCTCTTTATAGAAGAAGTTCCTTATATAAAGGCTGTTGAATTTTTTAATGGAGGTAACATCCCTGAAAATTTCAAGCGCTCTGGTTCCTATGTCTATAAACCTATTCCCCTTAAAGGCATTCAAATCATGCAATCCTTTCTTTCTCATGCACCAAATAAAGATGCTAGTATTTGGCATCAATCGCTCATAGGTGCTGTTGAAAATATTTCGCCGAATGAAACGGCTTATTTTCATCGTAAAGCAATTATTGCTCAAGAATACATTACCTCTTGGAAATGCGATGATGAAGAAAATCGAAATATACGCTGGGTTAAAGGTTTACGAGAAAGCTTAGATCCTTATACACTAGGTGACTATGTGAACTGGCCCGATATCGACATTAAAAATTGGCAAACTAGTTATTATGGCTCTAACTTTCACAGATTACGTAAAGTAAAAACCATGTATGATCCTTGTGATGTTTTTCATTTCCAACAAAGTATTCCTCCTTTTCATACGTGAAAAAAGGGGATAACATAAAAAAATCATCCAATATACCGTTACCTCGCAGTATGTTGGATGATTCAAGTTGATTTTCTATATCGTTTCAAATTCTTGCTCCTACTCATAAACTTTTACTTACAGATTAATTGTATTTCGTATCATTTTCATGCAATGAATGTAATTTAATATTTGGTACTTTATCTTTTTCAATACCTCTATTATAAGAAACAGGAACTTGAAATTCAAATTGCTTTGTCTCATGTTTTTGTAAATAGACTGGTTTCGGTACTGGATAGCTTTTTGAATTCTCGTTTGCATTATCATATAAAACAACTTTTAATGCTTGTGCATGATTACGATAATTTTTTAAAGTAACAATGCACTTCGGTTGAATATTCCCTCCATTTTTCTCCATTCTACACTGGCTATCTTCTTTTTTATATTCTATTGCTTCTACCCCTGTTTTTCCTGCATAATACCATGTTTTATTCAATGTCTGGAGGATTGTATTTAAAATAAAAGGCATCATTACAATCAAAATACTAGTACCTACTACTTTTATCTTATTCATTTTTCTAAATGTACTAGACTCCTTTTTTCCTAGCCATTTTAAAAATAATATAAATGCAATTACATGTAGTATGAAAGAAACAATCAATATATTTGAGACTTTATAATCCATATAAACATACGTATGTATCGGAATCTTATAGACATTGAATAGTTTTTCCCCAATTAATTCATTATCATTTGGAATTTTTAATAATAACAAAACCCCTATACTGTAACAAATAGCTACTAATCGATCATACTCAATACGAATCATTCTTTCTCCCCTTCACTTTGTATTTTATTATCGATTTTAGCTATTATTACCATACTATACAATCTTTTTATAGAGGATAACGTAAAAAAGTTCCTTATAAATATATAAAGAACCTTATTAATATACACTATGAATTAAAAAATCAATATACAATTTTCACATAGAGATTTCTTCAAAATATGTTGGATCATGTATTGTAATTTTTTTATCTAAAATTGTAACAATGCTATCATTTTTTAATTGTTTTAATACGCTGCTAACTGTCTCTCGAGATGTTCCAGATATTTTGGATATTTCAATTGTTGTAAGTGGGCATGAAATTACAATCTTTTCTCCACTCTGTTCTCCTAAATCCTGCATTAAATAATTTAACGTTTGGATAACACGATCTTGTGCATTAGGAATTGTAATATTTTGCACTCGATTTTCGTTCAATTTTAATATAGATGATAATTGCTGAACAACGTACATCAATTGCGTTCTGCTGGACTTTACCATATCTTCAAAGATTACCGTTGGAATATAATATACCTCCACATCCGTCATTGCTTCTGCTGTATAGTTATATCCTCTGTCTGTAAACATACCACCATAAGGAAAAATAGAATACCGCTTTACATAGTCATCGTATAATAAGTTCCCATTTTGATTAACCCGCTCTAACTTTACAAAACCATCTAACATGAAGTAAATTCTTTCCCTTGAATCCCCTTCTAAAAATAAAAATTGACCTTTTTTATAAGTTCGCCAATAAACAAACTCTGTTAAGCCTTTCAATTTTTTTTCTGTTAAATGAACAAATAATTCGAACTGCTTTAAGTCTTTCACTACGTTCCGTCTATTCATAAAATTCCCTCTCTCTTGCTGTATGTTGGAGCGAAAAATCAAGAAAGCGTATTCAATTTGAATTTTATCATAATTAACTTGTATATTCAGATTTCATCATGAAAACTTTATGAACAATGAATACAAAAAATATTAATAAATAAAAAGAATGAAGTTACTAACTCCATTCTTTTTTACTACTAAGTAGCGTACACAATAATTTTAAACACACATGCATACATTCTGTTTTGAAATAATAGTACCGGCTTTTTCTTCTAGTGCTTCATATACTTTTTCTAAAGACGTAATAATTGTTTTTCTTTTTGGATTTGTATTAACAAAATTAATAGCAGCTTCGATTTTTGGAAGCATGCTTCCCGCAGCAAATTGTTGTTCTTCAATATATTCTTCTAATTGATTCACTGTGACATGCTCTAATTTTTTTTGATTCGGTTGATTATAATTTACATACACATAATCAACTGCAGTTAAAATAACGAGCGTATCGGCATCTACTAATTCTGCTAATTTCTGCGCAGCGAAATCTTTATCGATAACCGCTTCAGTTCCTTTTAACCCTTCTTCAGAATCAATTACTGGAATTCCACCTCCGCCCACAGCTATCACTATGTTTCCATCTTCGACCAAAGAATTAATCACTTTATGTTCATGAATACTTACAGGCTTCGGTGATGGAACAACACGTCTCCATCCTCTACCAGCATCTTCTTTAAACACTGCTTTTGTTTCATCCATTAATTTTCTGGCCTCTTCTTCTGTATAAAAAGGACCAATTGGTTTAGTTGGATTTTTAAATGCCTCATCTTTTTTATCCACAACAACACGTGTTATAACCGTTGCTACATCTTTGTTTATATTCCATTTTTTCAATGCCTTTCCAATTGCATTTTCCATCCAATATCCAATCATCCCTTGGCTCATTGCCCCACAAGTATCTAATGGCATTGCAGGTGTCTTTTCCGTTTCTGCAGCTTTTTGCTGTAATAAAATATTCCCCACTTGTGGGCCATTTCCATGCGCAATTACTATATCCACATCATTTTCCATTATTTTCACAAGTTGTTCTGCCGTTTTTTCCAACGCTTCTTGCTGCGCTCCCGCAGTAGCTTCTCCAGACTGTATCGCATTTCCCCCTAGTGCAACTACAATTTTTCTTCGTGCCATATTCCAGCCCTCCAGTTGATTTCGCTTTCACAGCGCTTTATAAAGTAATACTGCCTGTAATTAATCCATAAATCGCAAAGAATGCTAAAGCAGCAATTGCTACGGATGATGCTAATTCCACTCGAGTAAATATTTGCTTCGAACTCTTTTGCTTTTGAACATTGTAAAAAATAAAAATACCTGGCGCATATAAAGTCATTGTTAATAATAAATACTCTAAACCGGCTGCATAAACTAACCACACGCCATAAATACTTGCGATCAAGCCAATTATTATATTTTTATTTCGATCTGCTTCTTCAGACTTTAAGCTATGCTTCAGTTGATAAAATGCTGAAAAAGCATATGGGATTAAAATAGCTGAAGATGCTAAAGAGAATGCAAAGTTATACGCCTGATCAGAAACGACGAATGTTAACAAGAATATTTGTATTAAACCATTTGTTATCCATAATGAATTTACTGGAGCCTTATTTTTATTTTCTTTTGCGAACCATTTTGGAAATACTCCATCTTTAGCCGCTAAATATGGAATTTCAGAAGCGAGCAAAGTCCAACCTAACCAAGCACCTAATACAGAGATGACTAAACCTAAATTAATAAAGATAGCACCCCATTTTCCAACAACACTTTCAAACAAATAAGCCATAGCCGGATTTTTCAAACCTGCAATGTCTGCTTGCTGCATAAGTCCAAGAGACAATAATGTGATTAAAATGTAAATGATGAGTGTACCAATTAAGCCAATAACGGTTGCTTTCCCTACATCACTTCTATTTTTTGCTCGACTGGATAAAACAACAGCCCCTTCTACCCCAATAAATACCCATAAAGTTACAAGCATTGTACTTTTAACTTGGCTGCCAACTGCTCCCCATGAAAAAGAACCAGTTTGCCCCCAAAATCCATCTAAGAACGTATCAATATGAAACGCAAAGATTCCTATGACAATAAAT
Source organism: Bacillus sp. B1-WWTP-T-0.5-Post-4 (assembly GCF_009183795.1). Classification (NCBI taxonomy): domain Bacteria; kingdom Bacillati; phylum Bacillota; class Bacilli; order Caryophanales; family Bacillaceae; genus Bacillus; species Bacillus sp. B1-WWTP-T-0.5-Post-4. The sequence continues at coordinate 92,302 of NZ_WEIJ01000008.1, read as the reverse complement.
ACAAATACAGGTACTAATTTCGCGATTGTAGTTACTAAATTCACAAGGGCTGCTGATTGAACTCCACGTAAAATTAACATGTGAACACACCATAATAATACGCTTGCACCAATAATGGATTCTACATTTTGACCGCCTTCAAAGATCGGGAAGAAATATCCTAATGAAGAAAACAATAATGTACCGTAAGCTACATTCCCAAGCCAAGCAGATAGCCAGTATCCCCACGCACTATTAAACCCCATAAAATTACCAAACCCTGCTTTTGCATAGCTAAAAATACCACCATCTAAATCTGGCCGTTTTACAGTTAGATTTTGAAAAGATAATCCGAGTGCAATCATCCCAATTCCTGTTATAACCCAGCCAATAATAATGGCTCCAGCACCAGCACCTTTTGCCATATCACTCGCTAAATTAAAGGCTCCACCGCCAATCATAGACCCAACTACAAGAGCCGTTAGTGTAAACAACCCTAATTTCTTATCTTCACCCATTCCACTCACCTCTCTTTAATTGCAATAACAATACAAAAGCAATAGTGAATGATCGTGTCTAAAGGAGGAGAAAGAAGAAAGGAAGACTCCCTTTCTTCTTTACTCCATGTTTCCTAAAGTAGCTGCCATAACCGCTTTAATTGTATGCATTCTATTTTCAGCTTGATCAAATACTTTTGAATGTTTACTGCGGAATACTTCGTCAGTTACCTCCATTTCTTTCAACCCATATTTCTCATAAACTTCTTCGCCATACATCGTTTCAACATCATGAAATGCAGGTAAACAATGTAAGAAAATTACGTTTTCATTCCCTGTTGCTTTAATCATTTTCATATTTACTTGATAAGGTTTCAATAACTCGACACGTTCAGCAAATTTTTCTTCTTCCCCCATAGACACCCATACATCTGTATAAATTACATCTGCACTTGCAACAGCTTCTTCCACATTACTTGTTATCATTACTTGTTCATTATATTTTTTTGCTAAATCAATTACTTCTTGTGCAGGCCATAAAGATTCCGGTGTACAAATACGTACATCCATTCCAACGATTGCTCCACCAACTAGTAAGCTATTAGCAACATTATTTCGCCCATCGCCAACGTAAACGAGCTTCACATTTTTCAATTTCCCTATATGTTCTCTAATTGTTAATAAATCTGCTAGTGTTTGTGTTGGATGCCACATATCTGTTAATCCATTCCAAACTGGCACACCAGAATTTTGTGCTAAAGATTCTACAGTTTCATGATTAAATCCACGAAACTCAATTCCGTCAAACATACGCCCTAACACTTTTGCTGTATCCTCTACAGATTCTTTTTTCCCAAGTTGAATATCACCTTTCCCTAAATATTCAGGATTTGCCCCTAAATCTGTACATGCTACTGTAAATGCACAACGCGTACGAGTAGAAGTTTTTTCAAATAAGAGCGCTACATTTTTACCTTCTAAATAATGATGCGGGATACCATTTTTCTTTTTCTCTTTTAATTCTGCTGCCAAATCTAGAAAATATAACAATTCTTCTTGTGTAAAATCTTTTTCTGCTAGAAAGCTTCTTCCTTTTAAATTTGGTCTAGTCATTAACATAATTCATCCCTACTTTCTCCGTTATTTATACTAAATATCTTTACGAACAATTGGCATACTCATGCAACGTGGACCCCCACGACCACGAGATAATTCCGAACTTAGCACCTCAATCACTTCTATACCGTGTTCACGTAATAACGTATTAGATACATAGTTGCGATCATATGTAACAACTACACCTGGCGCAATTGCTAATGTGTTCGAGCCATCATTCCATTGTTCACGAGCAGAAGCAATTACATCTCCTCCTCCACATGGAATAAGAACTAATTCACTTAAGCCTAATACCTCTTTTAATGCTTCCATTAAAGAAGTACGATGTGTAATTTTAAGAGTTTCCTCATCTGATCCTTTTTCTAAAATATAAATATTCATATTCCCTTTTGGCCCTTGAATGGCTGGGTGAATTGTAAACTTGTCATAATCAACCATTGTAAATACTGTATCTAAATGCATAAATGCTCGACATTTTGGAATTTCTATTGCTAACACTTTCTTAATTTTATTTTGTCGGCTAAAGAGATTTTTAGCTAAACGTTCAATTGCTTTAGCTGAAGTACGAGCAGATACTCCAATCGCAATTGTTTCTTCATTTAAAATTAGCTCGTCGCCACCTTCAATTGGAAATTTATAATCACGATCTAACCAGATTGGTACATTATGTTTTGCAAATCTTGGATGATATTTAATGATGTACTCCATGAATAATGATTCACGTCTACGCGCTGGTTCTCTCATCTTATTTATCGTTAAGCCATCGCCCACGCTAGCTGCTGGATCACGAGTAAAATATAAATTAGGCATTGGATCTAAGTAAAACGGATAGTGATCTTCCATTAATTCATATAAATGTGTCTTCTTACTTGTTTCAATTTCGTTTTTCCGTACACCGCCCATAATTTTTTGAATTAATTCTTCATTTGAAAAGGAAAGTAAATATTCTTTTAAAGTTTGATGTGCAACATTTACGTCGGCCTGTCCTTCTTTTAAAATACGATCAACAAATTCTTCTCGAAGTTTTTTATCTACTAACGCCTCAGCGGCTAGTTTTTCTAAATAAAGAACTTCAACACCCCGATTGCGTAACGTTTGTGCAAAATAATCATGCTCTTTTTGAATAATTGGTAAGTATGGAATATCGTCAAATAATAATTGCTGCAAATAATCTGGCGTCAAGTTTTCCACTTCTTTACCTGGTCGTTTTAATAAAACCGTTTGTAATTCCCCAATTTCTGAAGTAACATGTATCGGATGTTTCATTTGTTGTACCTCCTTTTAAATATGTTTGATGTCTTACAAGTACATAATAAATGCTCTGTACTTTCATCTTTGTGAAAGCATCCACATTATCATTGTGAAATATTAAACAAGTTATTTTTTTAAAATCATACGAATATGTATTTTTATAACAAACTATCTTGCTTTCTCAATAAAAAATACATATATTACGCATATATGTTGAATATTTAACTTCCGTATTTAAACAAAAATCCTGTTTTTAATTTTATTAAAAACAGGATTTTTGCATCTAAATAATTAAATTTAATCTTTCTTCTATAATCTCCCTATCTGATTTCGACTGTGAAATTATAAGGCATGTATCATTTCCACATATACATCCTATTTTTTCTTTCCAATCTAACTCATCAAATAAAACACCAATAACATGTGCATTACCAGGTAATGTTTTAATAACCATTAATTGATCTACACAATCAATTTTCACAACCACTTCTCGTAATTTTTTCTTTAACTTTATATCAGTTTGTAAATGCTCTTCTGAGAAAACTTTATATATCATTAATCCTTCTTGAGAAGGTACCTTCGTTAAGTTTAACTCACGAATATCGCGAGAAACCGTAGCTTGTGTTACTAATACATCTTTTTTTGCTAACAATTCTACTAATCTTTCTTGCTTATCTATTTCATACTCCTTTACAAATTGTTTAATTAACCGTTGTCTTTTTTCTTTTTTCATAAAAGACACCCCTTTTAATATTATAGCTCGCTATAATTTTCATCCGAAAGGGACAGAAAAGAATGTTGCGGAAACGTTCATAGTTTAACTGTAAATATTAAATCAAGCTAAATAAAAAAGAGAAGAACAATATTCTGTTCTTCCTTTTACATTGAAAATCGTTCAATTGTTTGTTTCAAATCAGTTGCTTGCTTCTCTAAATCCTTTAATAATTGATCGATTACTATCATATTTTTAGACTGTTGTAGCGTCACACGTGCCACTTCTTGCGAACCAGCTGACGTTTCTTCAGCAATTGCTGCTACAGCTTTTGTTTGTGCTCCTGTTTGATGAATGTGGCTCACTTGTTCATTCATATAACTACTAATTTGCTGAGTTGCATCGGCTACTTCCATAACACTTGATGACATTTCTTTTAAAATTAATTCCGTAGCTTCCCCACGTTTCGCCTCTTCTTTAGCTATTTTCACTTGTTCTGTCATTTTCATTGCAACTTGTTGTACTTCATCTTGCATATTCTGTAATAACTGCGATATGTTTCTTGCAGAATGATCACTTTCATCAGCAAGTTTACGTACTTCTTCCGCAACAACCGCAAAGCCTCTTCCATGCTCTCCTGCACGAGCTGCCTCAATAGAAGCATTTAGTGCTAATAAATTCGTTTGGCTAGCAATCGCACTCACAACAGACACAATATGTTCTACTTGTTTCATTCGTTCTTCTAACTTCTGTACATTTTGCATTGAATCTTCATTTTCTTTTGCCAATGTTTGAATACCTTGAATTAAAGACGTAAAGACACGAGTACTATGCCCTAAAGCTTGAACCATTTCTGAAGACAACATATCAGACTGCTTCGCTTTTTCTTCTACTTCACTTGCAATAGACGTCGTTGTATCAACAGCAGAAACAATTGCTTGAATTGATGCCGCCGATTGCTCGGCGCCTGAAGAAATCTCTGCAAGTGTCTCAGATACACCTTGCGCTTGTCTCGTTGCTTCGCCTGTTTGTTTTCTAATCTGCTGTACTTGATTATTTGTATACGAAAATGTTGTATCAATATTTTTTACCATGCCTCTTAAGTTTCCTAACATCATATTAAATGCAACACTTAAAGATTTAATTTCATCATCTGTCTTCGGTAATGGAACATCTTCACGAATATCACCCTCAGCTGCTTTTCTTGCCGCTTCCTCTAACTTGCGAAGCGGTTTAATTAAAAATACGGCTGCTCCATATGCTAAAATTCCAGACCATACTACCCCTAATAACATAACGATAATATTATATACTGTTTGACTTACATAACTTTGAAAATAATCGTATATCACGTAAATAAAAAATATACTTGTTGAATATGTAATGAAAGCTAAAACTGTAGTGAATAGCATAAGTTGTGTACGTAATCCAAAAGAAAATGTTTTTCTTTCTTTTTCCATCTTCCCTTTCCCCCTTTTTATAAGCAATATAAATACTACCTATATATTATTATCCATATTTTCATCATAGAAGGATATAGAGATTTTAAAAATCATTATTTCTTTGAATATCAAATTGCACGAAAAAAATAAAGGATTCTGACAATTTATGACTAATAACAGAAATACGGGGCAACATTTGTAAAATATATTTTTAACTGGGGGTTTTGTATGATTCAAGTTCGAAATCTAGTAAAATCATTCGGTTCACTTGATGTGTTAAAAGGAATTGATTTAGAAGTAAAAGAAAAAGAAGTTGTTGTTTTAATTGGTGCCAGTGGTTCTGGTAAAAGTACATTACTTCGCTGTCTTAACTTTTTAGAAATGTACGATGAAGGCGAAATTCACTTACAAGGTGAGCGAATTGATCCAAAGCATTCAAATTTAAATAAAGTCCGTGAAAATGTCGGTATGGTTTTTCAGCACTTTAACCTCTTTCCTCATATGACCTCACTAGAAAACATCATAGAAGCACCTATTCACGTAAAAAAATTAGAGAAAGCAAATGCACAGGATATTGGAAATCAACTTCTCCAAAAAGTCGGCCTTCAAGATAAAGCGGATGTAACTCCTCATCTTCTTTCAGGTGGTCAAAAACAGCGCATTGCCATTGCACGAGCTCTTGCAATGAGCCCTAAGATTATGCTGTTTGATGAGCCTACCTCAGCTTTAGACCCTGAACTTGTTGGAGAAGTATTGCAAGTTATGAAAGAACTTGCTGAAGAAGGGATGACAATGGTTATTGTTACTCATGAAATGAATTTCGCAAGAGATGTAGCTGATCGCGTCATCTTTATGGATGATGGAAAGATTGTAGAAGATGCTCCGCCAGCACAATTCTTTTCAGCTCCATCACATGAACGGGCAAAACAATTTTTACGCAACGTTTTATAATGTAACTTTTGTTTCAAACGAAAAGGAATACATTCATACGGTGCACAACTAATCATCCAAATAAAATATTTCAATAACATACTGAAAAACCATCCGTATGATCAATATATAGGAGGGGTTTTATGAAAAGAAAACTATTAACCATTGTTGCGGGCATTACACTATGTACATCCTTCATACTAGGAGCTTGTAGCAAAGAAAGCTCTACTACTTCATCAAATGGTGAAAAAGAATTTCGCTATGCGATGAGTGGATTATACAAACCTTTTAACTATAAAGAAAATGACGGCAAACTTGTCGGTTTTGATGTAGAAATCGGTGAAGCTCTTGCTAAAAAGATGAACATGAAGGCTACGCCAGTTACAAACCCATGGGAAACGCTGATTCAAGGTCTTCAAGCGAAGAAATATGATGTAATACTGGGTAGTATGGCAATTACAGAGGAGCGCTTAAAAGCTGTTAGTTTCTCAAATCCGTACTATCGCTCTGGCGCCCAAATTTTTGTAGCTAAAAAGAATAACGCTATCTCTTCTCCAGAAGATTTAAAAGGTAAGAAAATTGGTGTTGTAAAAGCTAGTACCTTTAAAAATCTTGTTGCAAAATATACAGATCAAATCACAGAATATGACAGCGATATTACTGCTCTTATGGATTTAGAGCCTGGGCGTGTTGACGCAGTAATTACGGATCAAATGGTTGGTCTACGTATGATAAAAGAAGGAAAATCGAAGATAAAAGAAGCCGGAAAACCATTAAATCTTGATGAAATGGGAATTGCTATTCGCAAAGATGATAAAGAAATGGTTGAGAAAGTAAATAAAGCGTTAGATGAAATCATTAAAGATGGTACGTATGAAAAGATCAGTAAAAAATGGTTCGGGCGTAATATTCTCGGTGAAGAGGAAAAAACGAAGTAAGTTAGCCATTCAAAAGATTCATAAACAATGCCCCACTGATTAAATGTTCATTTTATGTGGGGCATTTCATTCTCTACTAAAATCTATACAATATGAGGTGAAACGCATGTTTGAAATTTTTATCTCTTCCTATCCCACACTCTTAAAGGCTACTATTGTCACATTACAATTAACATTAACTTCCCTAGTACTCGGTTCATTAATTGGATTATTATTCGCTTTCTTTCGAATCTCTAACAATAAAGTTTTAAATAGTATCGCTCATGTCTACATTGCTATTATTCGTGGTACACCTTTAATTGTTCAAATTGCCATTCTATATTTTGGAATTACATCCGTTGTTGTTTTCACCCCTTTTTGGGCAGGTGCAATCGCTTTAGCAATTCATAACGGAGCATATATTACGGAAATTTTCCGTGGATCTATTCAATCCGTTGACCGGGGACAATTAGAAGCAGCTCGCTCTTTAGGCATGCCTTATCCTTTAGCTATGCGACGAATTATATTACCACAAGCATTTCGTCTGTCTCTTCCTCCTCTAGGAAACCAATTTATTATCGGATTAAAAGATTCTTCACTTGTTGCTTATGTAGGAATGTCCGAATTATGGGGTTCAGGTTTATCAATTGCAGCAGGTAATTTCCAACAATTAGATACTTACATAATCGTTGGTGCATACTATCTCATACTTGTTCTTCTATTTACTTATTTTGTTAATCTTTTAGAAAAACGACTACAACGAAAAGAAACTAACTCCGTCCAAGTCCATAAAAGGAACAAAAAGGAAGTTTCTTTATAAGAAAAAGCAAGCCTGAGATGGCTTGCTTTTTCATTGCAAAAATATATTAATTTTTACTGATTTACTTTTTTAATACTCTTTTCTTCTTCTATATGTTCCTCACGATATGAAATATTATGAGGATCTAGTCCATTTCCTAAAGAACCATAGAAATGCTCTCTATGCGGATCCACTAATTCACTTCCTTGATAATACACACGTGGTGTATTCCATAGCGCTGCCAAAGCTTTTGTCATCGGCATCTCATGATAGCGTTCCGGCCACATTTCTTTAATCTTCTCTTTTACTAACGGATAGTATTTAGAACTCATAGCAGGAAACAGATGATGTTCTGTATGATATGAGAAATTGAAATGTAAAACGTCTACCCAGCGCGGCACTGTTACTGACAAACAGTTTGCTAACGGATCATTTACTGGAACAATTGGATTTAAGCGGTGATTTGTTGCGATATATGCCATTACAATAAAGTTAGCAATTAACAACGGAATGACATATGCAAATAACCATTTTCCAGGTCCCATAATAAACAATAAACTAATCCAAACTGTCCAAGGCAAAAGAAGTTGAAGCCATACAGATTTTTGATTGGATGACTTGAACTCTTTTATAAAATGAAAGAACATTCGAGTCGAATGCAATGTAAATTGAATTGTTAGTGACAGAAAACTAAAGAATGAACGTACATGTAAAGGCATACGATATACCCAACTCAAAAACTTACTCTTCTTAAGTTTCTCAAGTGTCGGCCATGCATCTGGATCATTCTCTTCATGCTGTGTATGAACATGATGCGTTGCATTATGCCACTTTCTCCAAAGCTTTGGCCCTGTTGATAATGGCATAAATGCAATCGCGCCTAAGAAGTCACGAAGCCATGCCTTTCTTACAACAGTTCCATGTAAAATTTCATGCCCTAAAAATCCTAGTGAAGCAAAACATAATCCAAGAACAATCGCAATTCCTAGATTCGCCCACACATTCAATTCAAATACACCAATCGATATTAACCCCGCCAATGCCACAAGCAAATAAGCCAGTCCACCAAATAAACGAGTAGGCACTGGTTTAAATGCTTTTTTCGGCAAATGTGGTGATACACGTGCTGCATACCACCCAAACGTATGAAGCTCCTTCATCCTTTTGCTCCTTTCTTATGCCGCGCCTTGCGCAACTTACATATATCAATTCTTGCTTCCAGATTGATTTTACTAGATGATCCAAAAAGCATCTATTATAAGGAAAATATACTCACTCTATCGTCACTTATTTTTCGCTTTTATTATCAATGAAAAACATTTCTCTTTTTACTCTCTATCAACCTTTCCACATGATGAATCATAACAATAGAATTTCTATATTGTCAACACCTTTTATGACCTAGTAATAAAAGGTGGTTATATTTTTATAATCATACTTTATTTCACTAAAGAAAATGTATAGATTCCATAAGGATTTACCCACTATATATAGACATTTTCTTAAACGCCATAGACTCTATCTCATTCAATAACTCCCTATGTAATCAACAAACAGAATCCCTTGAATTTAGTTTTATATAAATCCTACCACTTCATAATGCCCCATCTAATTAATTATATTAAAATAATTTATAACCTCTTTTAATAAAAATAGACTACTTCTAAAACAACACACATGAATTTCATATAATATGGAAATATTAAAAGGAAAATTGTTCTAAAATCAGGAGGTTTCCGCAATGACAAGTGATACATTTCCACAACTGCCGCTATCTTATTGGATTGAATCTACTCAGTTTCCTACTTTCCCTCGTTTATCCGAAAATATAAAGACGAAAGTTGCTATTATCGGTGCTGGTATTACAGGTATTACTACCGCCTATTTACTTGCAAAAGAAGGCATCGATGTTGTTTTAATTGATTCTGGTCGTATTTTAAATGGAACAACTGGGCATACAACAGCGAAAGTAACAGCACAACATGATCTTATTTATGATGAATTAATAAATCATTTCGGTGTAGAAAAGGCCGGGCTTTACTATGAATCAAATAATCAGGCTCTACAATTCATAAATGAAACTGTTCAAACATATAAAATCGACTGTAATTTCTCAAATGAAGATTCATATTTATATACAACTACCGATAACGGATTAAGAAATTTAACGAAAGAATATGAAGCTTATCAAAAATTAAATATACCTTGTGACTATGTTCAATCTCTATCGATTCCTATTCCAGTACAATCTGCACTTGTAATGAAAAATCAAGCACAATTCCATCCCCTTCTTTATTTAAAAACACTTTTAGAAAAGTTTGTGGAGATGGGCGGAAAGCTCTACGAACAAACAACAGCTATGGATGTGGAAAAGGAAGATTATCCACAAATAATTACAAAAGAGGGCCATCATATCACTTGTGAATATGTCGTCTCTTGTTCACATTTTCCTTTTTATGATGCGAATAGCTTTTTCTTTACGCGAATGTACGCAGAACGCTCCTACGCTCTTGCAATAAAAGCAAAAACAGATTATCCAGGTGGCATGTATTTAAGTATTGATGATCCAAAGCGCTCCTTACGCTATATAACAAACAATGGAGAAAAATTAATTTTGATTGGCGGAGAGAGTCATAAAACAGGACAAGGAATAAATACGATGCTTCATTATGAAGCACTCTATTCTTTTGCTGAAGCAACTTTTGGAATAGACGAAGTTCCTTATAGATGGTCAGCACAAGATTTAATCACTCTAGATAAGCTTCCTTATATCGGACATATTAACGAAAGAAATCCAAATATATTTGTTGCAACTGGATATCGCAAATGGGGAATGACAACTGGAACTGCTGCCGCTCACCTACTGAAGGACTCCATCCTAAAAGTTCACAGTCCCTATAAAGAACTGTATGCACCATCACGCTTCCATGCAAATCCAGATATAAAAACGTTCCTCTCCCAAAACATTGATGTTGCGAAACATTTAATTGCAGGAAAGATTGAAACCGCATTACGTAAGCCAGAAGATCTCGAAGTTGGTGAAGGATCTGTCGTACATGTTAACGGTAAACGAGCAGGTGCTTATAAGGACAAAGAAGGAAAATTACATATCGTCGATACAACTTGTACACATCTCGGCTGTGAAGTTGAATGGAATAATGGTGATTGTACTTGGGATTGCCCTTGCCATGGTTCTCGTTTTTCAATTGAGGGAGACGTTCTTGAAGGCCCAGCAGATCAACCGTTAAAACGAGTTGATAATGAGTAAACAAATAAAGAAGTTCAACAAAATTACTGTTGAACTTCTTTATTTGTTATAAACCCTTTTCAGATAAAATTCGACACAAGGAGGAAAATATTAACATTAAATAAAATAATATATTCATCTACAAATTAAAAGGGGTGAATATTATGCAACCTTCAGCTCCACCTCATCTAGAATCTACAGAAACTATCTTTCCAAGCTCTATTACAAAACTTGTTGTTTTTATTTGTTGGCTAGCCATTTTAGCTGATGGATATGATTTAGGTATTTACGGTGCCGTTCTACCAAAGCTCCTAGAAGACAAAAGCTGGGCGCTATCACCAGCGCATGCTGGTACAATTGCAAGCTATGCTTTATTTGGGATGTTTATTGGAGCTATTCTAGTTGGAACGATTACAGATCTAATTGGGCGTAAATGGACGCTTATATGCTGTTTAGCACTTTTTTCTATCACAATGGGTTTAGCGGCTATCGCTCCTTCTCCTGAGTTATTTGGATTATCTCGATTTATAGGAGGAATCGGATTAGGCGGTGTTATCCCTACGGCTTCAGCACTCACTGTTGAATATTCACCCAAAAAAAGGCAATCTTTTATTTATGCTCTTATGTTTACTGGCTATCCTTTAGGTATCGTGTTAGGTGCTATTTTGTCCATGCTTATGTTAGAAGATTTCGGATGGAGAATTATGTTTGGTATCGGAATGATTCCACTACTCCTCATTCCTTTCATTATTCGCTATTTACCCGAGTCCATTCAATTTTTATTATCACGTAATCGCCAAGAAGAAGTGAACCAAATTCTTAATCGTTTTCAAATTGAATTTCATATAAAAAATAAAACTCATCAAGCTCCATCTACTATACGAAAGAAAAATGGATTTTTCACTTTATTCTCAAAAGAATATATAAAAGCAACACTACTTTTTTGGATCACTTATATAATGGGAATGTTTTTAATATATGGTTTAAACACTTGGTTACCACAGATGATGCGCCAGGCGGGATATCCTCTTGGATCTAGTCTGTCTTTTCTACTTATGCTAAATATTACCGCAGCTATCGGCGCATTATTCGCTGGAGCAATTGCTGATCGTATAGGAGCAAAAATTGTTATTAGCATCTCTTATCTTATGGCAGCCATATGTATCGGACTATTAACAATCAAACCATCTGTTACAATCATTTATCTTTTAATTGGCCTTGCTGGTATTGGATCAGTCGGTATTACTCAAATATTAAATGCATATGTAACACAATACTTCCCATCACATATCCGAGCTACCTCCTTAGGCTGGGGACTGGGGCTTGGCCGAGTTGGTGCAATTGCTGGCCCAATTCTCGTCGGTATTATTATGACAATGCAATATGACTTAGCATGGAATTTTTACTTATTCTCCTTTGCAGGTCTTATCGCAGCTATATCTGTTTTCTTCATTCCTACAAAATAAAAAGAGCACAAACTTACTTGTGCTCTTTTTCATATGCTTCAAACAACATATCTCGAAACAATGTATTTAAACTCTCAATATCGATTCCTGATCCCTTTTCAATTCCTTTTACATATTGCCCATAGTAATGAATTTGTTCTTCTAAAAATTGATTTAGCACCTTAATTTTCAATCCAACATCTAATTCAGTACCTGCTTTTTTCTTTATTAACAACTTTTCAATTTCATCTAATACGCTACGTTCTAATGATAATTCTGTAATTAATCGGTCAAACTCTACAGGAGGTAAAGTCGTTTTCTCTTCTAGCCACTTACAAGCTAAAATGGGACGTAATACATAAAAGTACTTTTTCAGCTTTACATTCTCACCTTGCAAAAATTCACGATAATTTTTCGACGCCATATGTAAATAATGATATATCGTTGCTTTTGGATCAAAATTCTTCTCACTCATCTGTTGAAGTAGTTCTGGAAAATTAGAGTTTTTCGAATAAAAAATTGGTGATCGAATCCACTCAAGTAAAGCAGGATTCGACTTCGCGAATAGTTGCAACGCCTTTTTAATATCCCAACCACTTATATCTAAATCATCACTAATTGGATATTCAATTACATCTCGTTTGTCATGAATTGATAAATACCATTCTACCGGATGTATATAAACAAACCTAACATCATAATCGCTATCTTTCGATGGAAACCCCCAAGCACGACTCCCTGATTCCACCGCAAATAAAATTTTTACATCATTCTCTTTTTCAATTCTTTCTAACTCCAACTCGATTTTCTCTCTCATTTCATAACATCTCCATTTTTTGATTATTTCCCTGGAAATTCGACAATACACTATTAATTTTACTACATACTAAAAAAACTGTCAGAAATTACTGACAGCCTAATGAAACGTCTATTGTTGCTTTTCAATTACAGTAGCAGCAATTCGTTCAAACTCTTTTTGAATCTCCTCTTTATATGCATCTACTATTGAAAAATCCATAGCAGCAATATAAATTCGTTCTAATTTATCACGAATCGATTTTGCTTTCGCTAAGAAAGACATCGCCTCATTCATTTTTGCTTTATATTGAATGGAAACATCACGAATTTCCTTCGCATATTTCTCATCCGTCCCTGGCGTAACAATAAGGGCATACATATCAATAATTTCATCACCCTCGCGACTTGGAAAATATTCATGTGGTGCGGTGCTATCAAAAATTGCAAAACCTAATTCTCTTACGATAACCATATCAAGACTATTCGGGTCAAATCCGCAATGATATACTTCAACTTCAAACCCTTTTTCTTCAGCTGCCTTAGCTAACTTTTTGAGCATCGTTGATTTTCCAGAGCCTGGGCGCCCTTTTATAAAATAACGATGTGGTAACCCTTCTGTTAAATTAGGAACAAAATCAACTGCTCCTTTCGGTGTAGCAGCTCCTAAAAAACGATGTTTTACAAGCGATTGTCTCCCGCTTTTATCTGCAAATAATTTCTGGATTAGCTGATTGGTTAGTTCATTTGCTTTATTAAAATCTATATTATCAATATATATCTTCTCCCACTCATCATGTATAACCAATGCCTCTTTAAAACGTGCGTAAGCAGACTGAAAAGCTTTGCTTGCTTCTGAAACAAATCTTTCAATTTCTAACTTCTGCTTTCTTAGTTTATCTGAGTCCCAAGCAATTCCTAAATTTATATACTCTTCAACAACTCCTGGCATTTTTGGCTCAATAACATGCGGCGATGTCCCATCAACAATTCCTACTTTTAATTGTGGGATAATTACACCATCAACCGATTTATTATCAGAAGAACAATGTAAAAATTCAATATCATATCCTTTTTCAATCCATTCACGACCTATTGCCTTTATTAAAGAAGATTTTCCCGTTCCTGGGCCCCCCTTTAAGATAAATAATCTGTCTAATCCTTTTAAATTCTCTTCGTATAAATTGTGAAATCCCCTAGCTGTATTACCACCAGCATAATAATTTAATACATTTCCTGTCACTGCACTCACTCCTTCGCAGCATTCTATTTACATAAGCTACAATATGCGAGCAGCTTTATTTGGGTGAATACCTATTTTGTATTGCACGCAAAAAGGAAATGAATTACAATTTAACTATCGGAAAATTCCGATTTTAAAAACTGAATACTTCTTTATCAAGAGAGGCAGAGGGACCGGCCCTTTGAAGCCCAGCAACCTCAGTTTATACAAACTGAATAGGTGCTAATTCCTGCAAAATGCAATGCATTTTGGAAGATAAAACTCAACTAGCATGTAAAGCTCATCTTTCTTGATACTGAAGGATGAGCTTTTTATTATTTGAAAAACATATATTGGAGGTATGTAAAATGAAAGTAATTGATTTATCACAAACATTTGAAAATAATATGTCTCAATTTCCTGGAACACCTAAAATACAACTAGAAGCTGTTACAAGTGTTGAAGAATCAGGATATCAAGTTACAGATTTTCATTCTGTCGTTCATGTTGGCACGCATTGTGATGCTCCTGCGCATTTTATTTCAGGCGCAACGACCATCGATCAATTACCGCTGGATCAATTTGTAGGTGAAGCTGTTCTTATTGATGTAACTCATGTACAAGAACGAAAACTACCTAAAGAAGTACTGCACGATGCTGATATAAAAGAAGGAGATATTGTTATTTTTCATTCTAATCTATCCACAAAATGGAATACAGAAGCTTATGAGAAGGAAGCATTTTATCTTTCTGAAGAATTAGCTAAAGAACTAGTGCGATTAAAAGTAAAATCTATCGGTTTAGATTTCATTTCTCCTGATGAAGTCACAACAGAAACATCACCGATTCATCACATATTACTAGGGAATGATATTTACTTAATTGAAAACTTAACAAATCTAGATGCTATCGAAGCAAAACGTTTCTTTTTCTCAGCAGCACCTTTAAAAATTAAAAATAGTGACGGTGCTTTCGCAAGAGCATTTGCTATTATTTTTTAAACACAGCCTATAAAAAAAGCAAAGGCCACTACTGGTCTTTGCTTCTATATTTTCTATTTAAATTAAGAAAGAATTGTTCCACACGAGGACGCACCCAAGCTAAACAATCTATCTCTTTCTTCTTTGTGCAAGCTATCTCTTCTCCATCTACCATTTCAACAAGTTCTAGTTCTAACAGTTGCCTCGTGAATGCTAACATATTCACTTCTTCGGATGGATACTCTTCTTTTAATTTCTCCTCAATTTCCCCCAATAAAAAACCGTCACGCATCATTGCCAATGCATCAATCCAAAGTGGCGGCATTTCATATTTTTCTCCTGTAATTGTATCTTTTACAATATAATTCTTTTGCTCTTTTCGAAATTGAATCGTGTGTAAACATACAGTCGAATTTAATGTTAATTCCATCATACCACCTCTTTCATAATATCTGCATAGAAAAAAGGATGCGTGTGCACCCCTTCTTATCTTTTCATAACACTACTGAACCGCTACATGAGCAATCAATCTCATGTCGATATTTTCCTCCATTATAAACGAAGTATTTTATAAAAAAAACCCTTCTTGAAACATTTTATAAAATGTTTATATTTACACAACAAGAACGCTTTTCTGAAAAATCTTTTCTCCCAATACATTAAAAGGTAGGCAAAAAAATTTCTACTTTCGTTCCTACTCCTACACTACTTTGGATCGTGATACTCCCTTGATGTTCCTTAATAATTTTATATGTAATCATTAATCCAAGTCCTGTACCAGTCTCCTTTGTTGTGTAAAACGCCTTGCCGATTTTTTCTAACTTCTCATTCTCTATACCAAATCCTTGGTCTTCAACAGAAATACACAAATGTCCTTGCGTTTTTTGATATGCACGGATATGAATTTCTCCACCCTCTGGCATTGATTCTATTCCATTTTTAATGATATTTAATAACACTTGTTTTAATTGCTTATCATCACCGTTTATAGCCGGTAAATTCCCATCTACTTGTAAATGACATTTAACTCTATATTGCGTTGCATAACTTTCCATTAGATGCACAACATATAGAAGGATGTCTCGTATATTACACCTTTCATAATTTGTTGGCTTTGGTTTTCCTAACAACATCAATTCACTAACAAATCCATTGACTCTTTCAATTTCTTGTAGCATAATGTCGTAGCTCATCGTATCAGTTGGGTTTCTTTCTTTTTGCATTTGCGTAAACCCTTTTAACGCTGTTAACGGATTTCGAATTTCATGGGCAATTGTTGTAGACATAGTCCCAATCACAGCTAAATTTTCCGTCTCTTTCATATTGTTCATCATTTCAACCACTGTTCTTACATAAGATTGAAATCGTTTTAATAAAGAATGTGAAATAATGAAATAAAATACACATAAAACAAGTGGAATTATCACTTTTAAATCTTGTAATAGCAATGTGAAAAATACGTACTTTCCAATTACACTAAAGGACACTAAATAAAAGTATTTTTTATTCACGAAAACTGGGGCAAATAAAATTAATAACATTTCTACCATACTGCCATGTTCAAAAGGTCTATCCGTTCGCAAATAAATCATTAAATTATTCACAAGATTGATAAACATGTACCCAAATAAAAATAAATATTTTACAGAATATACATACCCTCTTTTTTGAAGATATATAGAAATAGGAAATAATGCTATTACAAATATAGGCACACCTACCCCAAGACCACCTTCTGGCCACCCTACCGCTGTTCCACTAATATTCATAGCAGGATATACAAAATAATATATAGCGTCATATAAAAAGAATATAATATAAAATAATAATATAAATACCTTTAAGGCTCTTCTTTCTTCATAAATCAAGCTCTTGTATTTATTCATATAAAAACTCCCCTTGATCGATACAAAAAACTTTCATTGTTATCTCCTTAAAGTATAAGTATGAAATTGCTTTCAGGGCAATATTTAACCTTATAATACTGAAAGGAAGGAGATCTCTCCTTCCTTTTGGTAACAACTTACATCCATCTTACCCTGTCATGTAACAATCCATCCGTAAAATTATTATGCCCCATTACAAAATCCTTCATATATAAATTTAAATACTCACCGTACTTACTTTCTGTATTTAATAACAACTCCTCGACGTAATAAGCACCTTGTTCAAATTGATCTAAAAGTAAACTGGACAAGCCCGCATAAATCCCGCACCCTACCTGAAAATACGTTGCATTCGTTTTATATTTACGAAAAACTTGGCTACTATTCATCACATTATACATATATGCCTCACTATTTTCATAAACGAGTAACACACCGACCAAGTCCTCTCCAGCAACCTCTTCTTCCGCTGGATTAAACACTTTACGATTCCAGTTCCATAAATCTTCTACTTGATCTAAGTTCTGTCTAATTATATTTGTTGTATACTCATTAATTCGATAAAGAAAACCAACTTCCATATTGAAGTTTTTCCCTAAAATTAATACTTCCTCATGTGGCATTAAACAACCATAGAATTCTTTTTCTCCTAACTTCACTTTATACTCTGAAGAATATACATCTTCATAAAAGTAAAGAGGACGATGATGACTCATATACATCGGATAACTCCAGATCGCTTCATCTAAAAATCGCTCTACTGCCCATGAAGCATAAAGTGTATGTGGCTTTATAAGTGCTGTATCATTCAAAAATGATGTGTCATGTTCTACAATATAACATGCTCTTGGCCTTTCATTTGGTCGTTCCTTCATAAGCTCAACAACCATCCATTGAACAACACCTGGATTCATACCTGAACCTATAATCGCTTTTGTATTTGTAAATTTCTCTTTCTCCTTCTCAAACCTTGTATATCTTTCCGTAAGCTGAAAACCGATTAAGCTATCGTCCTGATCTACTGCCTCATTTTCCAAGGCTGAATTAATATAACAAATTCCTAGTTCATTACAGCAGCTTAATACTCTAATTGTATCTGCCCCTGAAACATCAATCACAACACTCGTTCTTTTTTCTTTTAAATGTTTTTTAAATTCCACTACATTTTGAAGGTTTATTTCATATAAATATAATTGATCTTTCAAATTCGAAAACAACTCATCGTAATAATTCCTATCTTTTTGTTTTATATCCACCAAATGAAATTTAGCATTCTTTAATACTTCATAAATTGGATCTTTTTCATTTGCTATCGCTTGATTTAAAATTGCTAAAACTGCTTTTGCTGCTCCACCAGCACTACCAAGCAATGTAATTGATAACGAATTCGGAAACTGCTCCACAAACAAAACCCCTTTAATAAATTAGTTGAGCAGCTCCTCCTCAAAAAATAAATTGAATATATAATAAGATAGCTCGTACACAATGTTTATAAGTTAGTGCAAAGTTACCTTTTAAAAAATCACACTATACTATGCTTATATTCAATTCATTTTCCCCTCATCTTCAAATTAAACTAAAACAAATAGGCTCGACCTTTTCTTCTGCATATAAAAGAAAAAGTCAGCCCTTCCAACTAATCTACGGACAATGGACGGATTTTACATGTTGAATATTCACATACATTTTTGCATCACGTGCTTTTGATATTTCAATATGACCTTCATCAATTTTCGCCATTTTTCCAATTTTATTGGACTCCTCACCTAAATCAAACACCATAATTTTCCCAGTCATTTTAATAAGCTGTTCTTCAAATGTTCTAGCTAATGTAATATTTAACGGATTTACGGGGAGTTCATTTTTATTGAGGGCATACGGTACTTGGTTTTCTTTATACGGAATTAACCATTTTAAATGCTTTAAAGATATATATACCGTTTTATAAACCGGACTATAAAAAACAATATAGTCGTTCATCACACTTGTAACATAACCATGTATTGGAGCATTTCCTGCTACATAAACTTCTGTAAAAATCCCTTTAGAAGTACTTAATACTTTTCTCAAAGAAATTGAAGGGGATTCCCTCTTAATTACAGAATCAACATCTGGTTTTAGTATGTCTTCGTCATGTGGTCTTAAAAATTTATAGTATTGTACATGATATAAAGATATATATACATAGTCTTGTCCATTGTAAAGAACAATAATGTCATTTCCTACGTCTATTAATATACCTTTAAACCTTTTTTCACCGATTAATTTAACATATATATTTTCCCCAATACTTTTGTTTAACACATTCATCTATATCCTCCTTCCTATGAATTTCAGCTTTCCTATCTTCCGTTTCAAAAAAATAATCAGGGCAATGTTCTGTCTTAATAGTAAGTAATTCCTTTTCATACTATCGAAATAAGAAATTGTTCTTCTCTTTCCCTCATAATGCCCCTCTTATTTATTAAACATTATTCATCTTCATTCTTTTTACATTTCACTACTTGACTCACACTCTTAATATGATAATTAATGATATAAATAACTTCATCACCGTTTACTAGCGTAATACATTCTTCATGCACTTCACTTAATAGGCCTTCTACACACTCTGGGCCGCCACGGTTAATCTTTACCCACTTATACTTCAAGTCACGTAATACATCGACGAAAGTATCATCATCAGAGCAGAAACATGAAACATAGCCATCGCCACATTTACTTTCTTTCACTTTCTTAACTAGACTCTTCACATGTTTCAATTGGTAATATACTAATTCACCAAGAGGAAGTTGTAATGTAAGGTAATCTCTTCCTAACGATACAAGTACCCCCACTCGACTCTCTGGTCCACGAAGATTTACTTTTACAGTCTCACCGACTAAGCCTTTAATTTGTTCACAGCATAATATACTTTCCAAATTTGTATCCTCCTTTCTTATTATCTTCCTCTTCTTGACTGTCTTTGTGCGCGAGCTCGACCTGAATCATTACTTTCACTTTCGCTTTCACTTTCGCTTTCTTCGCTCTCTCTACAAGGTACTGTTACACTCTTAATATGAGATACTGCAACTAATATAACTTCTTCTTTTACAATTAGTGTCACAAATTCACAAGAAACATCTTGTAAAATACCTTCAACTTTCTCTGGGCCACCACGATTAATTTTCACCCAGCAATATTTGAAGCTTTGAAGTAACTTTTCAAAGTCATCTTCACATTCACATTCCAACCATCTGCAATCATCTGCTTTACAATCTTTCACATTTTTTGTAATACTTTTCAGATGACGAATCTGATAGTAATAGAGCTCTCCTTTTTCATTCTTTAATACAAAGTAATCCGAACATACAGCGACTATTGTCCCTTTTTGAGATTCTGGACCACCCCTGTTTACTCTCACAAAAGATCCAATTAAGTCTTTCAGAAAATCACAATGAAATAAACTCACGAGAAAACCCCTTCCATTAATTTATAAGCTTTTGCACTGATAGTATATGTATCTGTACAGGTTACGTTCTCTATGTTTGTCCTAGCTAGAAAAAAATATGCTTTTAACATGGTAGACTACTACCTATCAAAATTTGAAGAAAGGCTAAGAACTCCTTATGTTTTTGATATCTTCAAACAAAAAATCCCTTATGAAGATACATTTCTGCATATCTTCATAAGGGATTTCCCATAGTTTAATCTTCGTCTTTAACATCCATATCTTCTGGAATTGGTTCGTTCAATATTTCTTCCACTAATTGCTTATATTTCTCCATTTGTTCTAAATGCGTATTGAATTGTTCTTTATTTACTAAATATTGCTCTCCATCGAATAGCGCACGAATTTTCTTTTGCTGAATTAACTCTTCAATATACGATTTTGGTAAATTCAAATACTCCGCAGTCTCTTCTATTGTTATATACAATGCGTTCATTCCTTTATTATTTTTTCATCTATACTGTATCTTACTTTACTTTATTTTTGTAAACAAATAAAAAAGATTTTGTAAATGCAGTTCAAAAAGCAGGTAGATGCATTCCATATATTGTATAGTATTATATAGTAAGAATTTTTTAAATATAGAATGGTATTACCCATTTACACAAAGGAGAGTTAACATATGGCTACTCGTCACATCATTACAATGTTAGAAAAAACACTACAAGTTGAAACAGAAAACACAATTTCTCATTTGAATGTATCTTTATCTGATCGTTTTCTTTCTCAAAGCACAGCAATACATGAAAACAATTGTTATCATACAATTGGTGAATGGTACAAAAATCATTTCTTATTCCAACAAGATGATTTCCTTTGGGCTAAATATGCCTTCTATGACGCATATTGTGAAGCCATCCAAAAACAAGGTCATCTTACAAAACGCATCCGTCAAATATTAGAATCATTGGCTCGAAAACACGGAAAACAGTATATTGCTTCTATACTAAATATGCCATTTCCTAATAAACGCGCTAAAGGGACAGCGTAATTTAGCCATGTTCTGTGTAAGCAAAACATAGCTAAATTGTTTTCTAGGATGCTTTACCAATAAAATGTTCATATCATATGAACTGATGAAACCGGTGTCATTATAATGATAGAAAATATAGTAAACAGGAAAACCCCCACGTACATCTCTCATTCACTTGAATAGAGAAATACGTGGGGGTATACTTGTTCCTTATTATTTCATCATCTGCTTAATCAGTTCGCGATTTCTCTTCTTAAATACTTCATTATGAGAAGAAACCATTCCATACTCACTTGCATCTGGTTGGATAAATTGTTTTGCTTTATTCACAGCATTTCCCGCATCTTGGAATGCACCTGCAATTAAGTGTAGTTTCCCTTCGTGCTTTAAAATATCTCCAGCAGCATATAATCCATCTACTGAAGACTCACTATTTGCATTACCTGCAATATAATAATTATCTATAATTGCAACGTCTAACTCACTATTTTCTAATAATGTAATGTCGCGTTCATATCCATGATTAATAATAACTTCATCAATAGGTAAATGAGAAACCTCACCTGTTTCATGATTTGTTAATTCTACATATTCGATTGCTTCATGATTATCACCAGCAATTAATTTTGTAATCGATGTATTAAAGAAACACTCCGCTGAGCTGTTCATAAGTTGTTTTACTTGTGCTTCATGACCAGATAATTCTTCTTTTCTATAAGTTACATACACTTTTTTCGCAATTGGTTCCAATTCATTTGCCCAATCAACAGCAGAATTGCCTCCACCGGAAATAATAACTGTTTTACCTTTGAAACGCTTTAAAGATTTAACTGTATAATTTAAATTCGATACTTCAAATCGCTCAGCACCTTCAATAGATAACTTTTGCGGTTTCAATATACCACTTCCTGTTGCGACGATAACTGTTTTTGAAAAGTGTTCTTCGCCAGTACTTGTTTTTAATGTAAAAGTACCATCTTGATTACGAATAATCGATTCTACTTTTGTATCTAATACAACTTCTGGCTTAAATGTTAACCCTTGCTGTACAAGTTGTTCAATTAACTTATCACCTGTAACTGGCAATAGTCCTCCTACATCCCAAATCATTTTTTCCGGATACACATGTATTTTTCCACCTAAATGTGGTTGAAATTCTATTATTTTTGTTTTCATTTCTCTGAGTCCACTATAAAAAGCTGAATAAAGCCCTGCAGGTCCTCCGCCTATCACGGTTACATCAAACAATTCTTCTCGATTCATTCGTGCTCACTCCTCAGCTATTAATCATTGATTATCATTCTCAATAAAATATAACCTGTTTCCGCAAAATTTACAATCAAAATTACTATTGACAATACACCTATATAAAATTATATTATTTAAAGAATCAATAGTGATAATCATTATCATTTTGTTAATAATTAGCAAATTTGAGATTACATCTTCTTTTATTAATATGGTTAATACTATATTATAAAATCTCATATTCAAGATTTTTAATAAATTATTTTGCTTTACCACTACTCTTTCAAAAAGATTGCAGTTAAACAAATTATTGTATACACATATCATCTATGTTAAAGGAGAAAGACGATGAAAAAGTTATTTATTTCACTAACAGTCCTTTTCGTTCTTGTTATGAGCGCTTGTAGCAATGGCTCTACAGACAAAAAGAACGATGCAAAAGGTAGTAAATCAGAAACAATTACATACCAATCTGAAAATGGTAAAGTAGAAGTTCCTGCAAATCCAAAACGCGTTGTTGTATTATCATCATTCGCTGGTAACGTAATGTCATTAGGTGTAAATCTTGTTGGGGTAGATTCATGGTCTAAACAAAACCCACGTTTTGATAGCAAACTTAAAGATGTTGCTGAAGTATCTGATGAAAATGTTGAAAAAATCGCTGAACTAAATCCAGATTTAATCATCGGTTTATCAAATGTTAAAAATGTCGATAAGTTAAAGAAAATCGCGCCTACTGTAACATACACTTACGGAAAAGTTGATTACTTAACACAGCATTTAGAAATCGGTAAGTTATTAAATAAAGAAAAAGAAGCAAAAACTTGGGTTGATGACTTCAAGAAACGTGCACAAGAAGCTGGTAAAGAAATTAAAGCAAAAATCGGTGAAGATGCAACAGTTTCTGTTGTAGAAAACTTCAACAAACAGCTTTATGTATACGGCGAGAACTGGGGCCGTGGAACAGAAATCCTGTACCAAGAAATGAAATTAAAAATGCCTGAAAAAGTAAAAGAAAAAGCATTAAAAGAAGGTTACTACGCATTATCTACTGAGGTATTACCTGAATTTGCTGGTGATTACTTAATCGTAAGTAAAAACAAAGATACTGATAACTCATTCCAAGAGACAGAATCATATAAAAACATCCCAGCAGTAAAAAATAATCGCGTATATGAAGCAAACATGATGGAATTCTATTTCAATGATCCACTTACATTAGATTTCCAACTAGACTTCTTCAAGAAGAGCTTTCTTGGTAAATAATACAAACATGAGGAATTCTTAATTTAAGAATTCCTCTTCCTTTATTCTATGAACAGAAAAGATGTGAAACGAATGACAAAAGATCATGACAATCCACGTTCTATAGCTTTTACATACAAACTAATTTTAAGCTTAATTGCATTCTTTCTTATTTTTATCGTTGCAATGGTATTAGGTGCTGCAGATACTTCGATAAAAGATGTATGGTTAGCACTCACTTCCTCCGCTAAAGGAGACAAAATATCTATTATTCGAGAAATACGTTTACCACGTGAAGTTGCTGCTATTTTTGTAGGAGCTGGATTAGCCGTTTCTGGGGCAATTATGCAAGGATTAACACGAAATCCACTTGCGGATCCTGGATTATTAGGGCTATCTGGTGGAGCAAATGCTGCGCTTGCACTGACACTTGCTTTCAACCCTTCCATCAGCTATCTTTACTTAACATTAGCTTGCTTTATCGGTGCGGCAATTGGCGCAATTATGGTATTTGGAATTGGTATGGTGAAAAAAGGCGGCCTTTCTCCTCTTCGAATTGTATTAGCAGGCGCTGCAGTCTCAGCATTTCTACTCGCAATTTCAGAAGGAATCGGCATTTACTTTAAAATTTCACAAGATGTATCACTTTGGACTGCTGGGGGCGTAATTGGAACAACTTGGAGCCAATTAAAAATTATTATTCCAGTCATTTCAATTAGTATCTTTATCGCTATCTTACTAGCAAAAAAATTGACAGTTCTTAGTTTCAGTGAAGAAGTGGCTATTGGACTAGGTCAAAAAATTATTGTTATTAAAACTATTTTATTTATCATTATTATCTTACTTGCAGGTGCATCTGTAGCGCTTGTTGGAAATATGGCATTTATCGGCTTGATGGTACCTCACATGGTACGCCCAATTGTCGGTCCAGATTACCGATTTGTTATACCGATGTCAGCAATTGCTGGAGCTTCCTTTATGCTACTTGCAGATACAATCGGACGTACTATTAACGCTCCATACGAAACACCAGTTGCGGCAATTGTTGCGATTGTAGGGTTACCATTCTTCCTATTCATTGTACGTAAAGGAGGAAAAACATTCTCATGATGCAATCTATTTTAAGAAAACAGCGTCTCATTATACTCGCTTTACTTATAGTAATCATCACAACCATTGTAGTTGGAATGGGACTTGGTTCAGCATCTTTATCTTATGATCGACTACTCCCAACATTAATGGGGCAAGGGACTTTTAAAGAGGAGTTCGTTTTATACTCTTTAAGACTACCTAGAATTGTCATTACATTATTAGCTGGTATGGCTCTCGCTTTATCAGGGGCTATTCTGCAAGGAATTACCCGAAATGATTTAGCTGAACCTGGTATTCTTGGTATTAACTCTGGGGCTGGTGTTGCTGTTGCTATTTTCTTTTTATACTTTCCAATAGACGTAGGTTCATTTCTTTACTTACTACCTGTCGTTGGATTTATTGGGGCATTTCTGACAGCTGTTCTAATTTACGTATTTTCATATAGTAAATCAACTGGACTTCAGCCGGTGCGATTAACATTAACTGGTATCGGTTTTGCATTTGCACTATCTGGAACGATGATTGTCCTTATTTCATCCGCTGATCGTATGAAAGTGGACTTTATCTCAAAATGGATTGCCGGAAACATTTGGGGAGATGATTGGACATTTGTTTTAGCAATGCTCCCATGGTTAATCGTATTCATTCCGTTTATTTTCTATAAAGCAAATCGATTAAACATTTTAGCATTAAACGAACCAGTCGCAATTGGCGTTGGAATTGAAATTGAAAAAGAACGCAGGTACTTATTAGTTGCAGCCGTTGCACTTGCAGCTGCAGCTGTTTCCGTAACAGGAGGAATTAGCTTTATCGGATTAATGGCTCCTCATATTGCGAAATCTTTAGTAGGTCCAAGACATCAAATTTTCATGCCTATCGCCCTTTTAATCGGCGGATGGCTATTATTATTAGCAGATACAATCGGACGAAATATCGTTGATCCTAATGGCATTCCAGCAGGTATTGTCGTTGCTTTAATTGGGGCTCCTTACTTTATGTATTTGTTGCTTAAAAAAGCGTAAAAGACACCCTCAAGATCTTTTCTTGAGGGTGTCTTTGTTTCATTCTACTGCTGCCCATACCCTTCAAACTTCTTCGCCAAATTCTCCATCTCATCTTCTGGCAATAGCTTTGGTTCCCCAATGCTTTTCGTTTGATAATAAATTTGAGCACAAAACTCAATCTCTTCTGCAACAGTAAACGCCATTTTTATATTATTTGCACCAGCAATTAAACCGTGATTTGCAAGTAGCACAGCTCGGCGATCAATCATGCCTTCAAAAGCAGCATCCGCTAATTGCTTCGTACCAAATGTTTCATACGGCGCACAGCGGACATTCGGGCCTGCAAAAGCAATTAAATATGACACAGCCGGAAGCTCCCATCCTAATGACGCAATCGTCTTCGCGTAAGGAGAATGTGTATGCACAAGCGCATTTATATCTTCACGCTTCCTATAGTAAATAAGGTGCATATCTAATTCACTTGATGGTTTTCTCTCTCCTTCTACTACTTCACCATCTAGGTTTAATATAACTACATCTTCAGGCTTTGTTTCATAATACTCTAAACCACTTGGGCTAATCGCAACAAGACCTTGTTCACGATTAAAGATACTAATATTACCGCCCGTTCCCTTTGTTAAACCACTAGAAATCATTTTCTTTCCATACGCTACAATTTCTTCTCTTTCTTTTTGTAATAACATATACATCCCCCTAAGTATGAAGCTTATGATGACTGACTTTTACATTTATCTACTTATTGAAATAGCTTTTTTAAATTCTCCGTAAACGGTGCCTTTACAATCCCTTTTTCTGTAATAATCGCTGTTACATTTTCATGTGGAGTAACATCAAATGCTGGATTATATACTTTACTTTCTGTCGGAGCTGAATATTGTCCGAAACGATTAATCACTTCAGAAGCATCTCTTTCTTCAATCGGAATTTCTTTTCCTGTCGATGTCTTTAAATCAATTGTCGGCGTTGGTGCCGCTACATAAAACGGAATGTTGTAGTATTTCGCTAAAATAGATACGCCTAATGTTCCAATTTTATTTGCTATATCACCGTTCGCTGCCACACGGTCGCATCCAACAATTACAGCGTCAATCTTCCCTTGTGACATGACCATAGCCGCCATATTATCCGTAATGACAGTAACATCAATTCCCGCTCGCTGTAGTTCTAATGCCGTTAACGTTGACCCTTGTAATCTTGGACGTGTTTCATCCGAAAAGATTTTTAAGTCCCATCCTTTTTCTTTCGCTAAGTACATTGGAGCCGTCGCAGTACCATACTTAGTCGTCGCTAACGCACCAGCATTACAATGTGTTAATACTCCCATTCCATCATGGAATAATGTTAATGCATGTTCTCCAATTTGACGGTTAATTTCTTCATCTTCTCTATGAATCTCTTTTGCCTCTTCTAGTAATCTATTTTTCAGCTGTGAGATTGATAAATGAATATTATCTGTCGCTACACTTTCCATTCTTTCAAGTGCCCAAAATAAATTTACGGCAGTCGGTCTTGATGTCGCCAAGTATGTACATACCTTTCTTACTTCATCCATAAATCCTTCTTCCGTACCTTCAGCAAATTCCTTTATCCCTAAATACACTCCATAAGCTGCTGAAACACCAATCGCTGGTGCACCTCGTACTTTCATTACTTGAATGGCATCCCACACACTTTCAGCTGTTTTAAAAGATTCATAAACAATTTCATTCGGTAATAACGTTTGATCTAACAAAACTAAGGCATCATCTTTCCACTGAATTGGTATTAATTGCTCTTCCATCATATTCTCCCCTTACTCCGCGTAGTGCATTGACTGTTCTTTTAACGTTTCTACAAAACTTGTACCCGTTCTATATTGATTCGCTCGTAAAATAAAACTCTTCGCTACTTTAAGACAAATTCGCTCCGCTCTAGCACGTGCTTCCTCATTCTCAATACAAGTAATATCTTTTACTTTCGCTAATCCAACAATACGGCGGATTAATTCAAGACCTGTCACTGCAGCTGTATCCTCTAATACAGATTGTAAATAGGCTTCGTTAAAGCCTTCTTCCTTCGCCATAATCTCGGTCACATGAATATCCCAAGCATCTAAAAACTTCTTCTTAAATAAATCAATTACCTCTACCATCGTAGTTTGTAACCAATCCATATACGTATCTTTCTCAGCTCCAGGTAGCATCGTTGCATCTGCATTCACCCAAGCAAACATTAAATTCGCCATTACATTCCCGACGTCATATCCCATAGGTCCATAAAAAGCAAACTCAGGATCAATAACCTTTGTAGAATCATCTCTTACAAAAACAGAACCAGTATGTAAATCACCATGAATAAGCGCCTGTGCATTCGTCATAAAAGAAAATTTACGTTTCGCTACTTCCATACGAAGCTCTTTATCACTATAAATATGCTCCCTAATCCATCCCTCATTTAAAGGAAATAACTCATTACGCTTATTATGATTTGTAAATGGTTCTGAATATACGAGGTCCTCTGTAATCTCACATAATTCAGGATTTATATAATTCTTCACAAGTTCCTTCTTCTCTTTATGATTCATTACAACATCCGATGTTAATAAAAGTGTATTTACCATAAAAGTAGTTAAGTCGTCAGCAAGCCGCGGAAATATTTGATGATTTATAAGTGCTGTACGTAATATTGTGTGATTCGATAAATCTTCCATTACGCAACAGTTCATCACACTATCAAATAAATACACCTTAGGAACAAGTCCAGGTGCTAACTCATCCTCTAACTGCAAAACATCTGATTCTATGCGAATACGATTCGTCGACAACTTAAACTCATCTGAAATGCGAGCTGTATCCCCAGCTTGCTTTACGATGACAGACATGTTCTCTTTTTCATCCCAAACGCGGAACACATAATTTAAATTGCCATCACCTATTTCTTTACACTTTAGCCCCTTTGCATGTTCAAACTTAGATAATTTCTCTTTCACATATGCAATCACATCTTTAGCTTCCATTAAAAAATACTTTGTGAACTTAGACATGGTTTCCCCTCCACACCAATTGTAAGCGTTTTCTAAAAGCTATAAAAAATAATAGGTTGAATTTTTTCATCCTATAAATATGTATTCTTCTTTTTGAAAGGTATATCTAGGTTTTATTATATCTCGTTAGCACTTTGAGTCAATATTTCTAACTATCATCGTAATATACTTCCTAATTATATATTCGAGATGACAAAAATTGTTCAAAAAGATTTCGATTCATTTTATTTTATTTATCGCACAATTCTTTGTAAAATAGAAATAAGCAGTTCCTTTTCAAATACATAACTTCTAAGAAATATTTCCTTCCTAAGAATTTACACTTACACCATATCTCTAACATACACACTACTCTTTCAAACAATCATTGAAAATTTATAAACTTAAAGTTACCTTTCCATTCTCTGTTAGCCTTAATTGAGAATAAATATTAATTAAATCGGTATAAAGTTGGTTTATTCTCTTGACAAAATAACCACTTCTATATGATAATTAATATCGAATTAGAATTATTATAGTTAATTAAAAAATATATTTTATGAGCACACTATTTTTTGATGCTCAAAACCAACATTTAGGAGGAATTTTAATATGTTATTAATCGGCACAGAAGTAAAACCGTTTAAAGCTAATGCTTACCATAATGGAGAATTTATCCAAGTTACTGACGAAAGTTTAAAAGGAAAATGGAGTGTAGTTTGTTTCTACCCAGCTGACTTCACATTCGTTTGCCCAACTGAACTTGAAGACTTACAAAACCAATACGCAACTCTAAAAGACTTAGGCGTTGAAGTATATTCTGTATCTACAGACACTCACTTCACTCACAAAGCATGGCATGATAGCTCAGAAACTATCGGCAAAATCGAGTACATCATGATTGGTGACCCAACTCGCACAATCACTACAAACTTCAACGTTTTAATGGAAGAAGAAGGTCTTGCTGCTCGTGGTACATTCATCATCGATCCAGACGGCGTTATCCAATCTATGGAAATCAATGCTGACGGTATCGGCCGTGACGCAAGCATTCTTGTTAACAAAATTAAAGCTGCTCAATACGTACGTAACAACCCAGGTGAAGTTTGCCCAGCTAAATGGCAAGAGGGTTCTGCAACACTTAAACCAAGCCTTGACCTTGTAGGCAAAATCTAAGGAGTTCGATCAAAATGATACTAGATGCAGATATAAAAACACAACTATCCCAATACCTTCAATTAATGGAGAACGATATTTTACTTAAGGTAAGCGCAGGAGACGATAACGTATCTAAAGATATGTTAGCTCTAGTAGACGAATTAGCTACTATGTCATCTAAGATTACAGTAGAAAAAGTTGAATTAGAGAGAACACCAAGCTTTAGCGTAAACCGCCCTGGTGAAGACACTGGTGTCGTATTCGCTGGTATTCCATTAGGACACGAATTTACATCATTAGTGTTAGCTTTACTACAAGTAAGTGGACGCGCTCCAAAAGTTGAACAAAAATTAATCGATCAAATTAAAAACATTCAAGGCGAATATCATTTTGAATCTTATATCAGCCTAAGTTGTCATAACTGTCCTGATGTTGTACAAGCTCTTAACGTAATGAGCGTTCTTAACCCTGGTATTACACATACTATGATTGATGGCGCTGCATTCAAAGAGGAAGTAGAAAGCAAAGACATCATGGCAGTACCAACTGTTTACCTAAACGGCGAATCTTTCGGAAGCGGTCGTATGACACTTGAAGAAATTTTAGCTAAAATGGGTAACGGTCCAGATGCATCAGAGCTTTCTGATAAAGATCCATACGATGTTCTTGTTGTTGGTGGCGGCCCTGCTGGTGCAAGTGCAGCAATTTACGCAGCACGTAAAGGCATCCGCACTGGTATCGTTGCTGAGCGCTTCGGTGGTCAAGTAATGGATACTATGGGCATTGAGAACTTCATCAGCGTGAAAAAGACTGAAGGTCCTAAGCTAGTAGCAAGCCTTGAAGAGCACGTAAAAGAATACGACATCGATGTAATGAATCTACAACGTGCGAAACGTTTAGAGAAAAAAGAACTTATTGAAGTGGAACTTGAAAACGGCGCTATTCTGAAAAGTAAGAGCGTAATCGTTTCTACAGGTGCTCGCTGGCGTAATGTTGGCGTACCAGGTGAAGCTGAGTTCAAAAATAAAGGTGTAGCATATTGCCCACACTGTGACGGTCCATTATTCACTGGAAAAGACGTAGCAGTTATCGGCGGAGGTAACTCTGGTATTGAAGCAGCTATCGACTTAGCAGGTATCGTTAAGCACGTAACTGTTCTTGAATTCATGCCAGAATTAAAAGCTGATGCTGTATTACAAGAGCGTCTTAACAGCTTACCAAACGTAACTGTTCTGAAAAACGTTCAAACGAAAGAAATCACTGGTACTGATAAAGTAAACGGTATTTCTTACATCGATCGTGAAACTGAAGAAGTTCATCACGTTGAATTACAAGGTGTATTCGTACAAATCGGTCTTGTGCCAAACACAGACTGGTTAGGCGAAACAGTTGAACGCGTTCGCGGTGAAATCGTAACAGACAAGCACGGCGCTACAAACGTACCAGGAGTGTTTGCTGCAGGTGACTGTACAAATAATCCGTACAAACAAATCATCATCTCTATGGGTTCAGGTGCAAACGCAGCTTTAGGTGCATTTGATTACTTAATCCGTAACTAATAAAAAAGACGCGCTACCAATAGGTAGCGCGTCTTTTTTATTATATTTCATGTAAATAGTTATCAAGTTCCTTCCAACCCATTACTGTATAAGGTGTTCCTACATTCAATACTACCTTTACATTTTCTGCTACTACTTGCATTCTCTTAGTTGGATTATCTCTTTTTCCTGAAGGATAAATAGCAAGTTTCATCATTTCTTGCTTTCCATCTTCATAAATCCTTTTCTTTAAACCGAATTGGTTAATTTGTTCCTTTGAAGGAACTTCTTTGCCTTCCCAGTCACATATTTCAAATAGAGGATACCGATCTCCGTGCCATTCCTCAATAATCTCAATGACTTTAAGAATAATATAACTCCCTGATGCTAATTCATAACTAACAGCATCACCTGCTTTTAAAGAAGTATTAGCTATAAATCTTTTCGGCACTTTTTTAGCTTCTGGCTGCCGAGAATGTAACTGCTCTCTTAGTTTATTTAAAACTGCTTCACGTTTCTTCTGTAATTTAGGTTCTTCTTCCCAGCGGGCTAAATCTGCACCACTTTCTATTATTTGCAATGCCTCCTGCTTAACATTCTCTTGAAGTCTCCCTAACCTCCATTGTATGGAAGCAAATACTAACCAAAAAACAATAGTCTCTTCATCATCTAATTCATTCTTGTATTCCTCAATTACAGTCCTACTTGCTTCCTCATTTGAATATTCATTTGCTAACAAATCCTTATACAGTAACTTAATATCTTCAGCAATATCGTCTGATAATATTGCTACTCCCCAAGCCCCCATACATTAACACTCCAATCTATACACTAAAAACCTCTCATTCCCATTCTTCTCATAAGCACCTGGCAATCTAACTTCTTTCTTCAGCTCAAACGCAGTCTGATTTTCTAAGAAGAAAATATAGTCCTCAGAAGGATAATATAAAATAATATCCACTTCTCTCCCCGTATTTTCTACTGAAAGCAAAATGTTATTTACTACATTCATAAACACTTGCACAGAAAACGGATTAAAGAAATAAAACCTATTATCATGTGGATCAATCTTATATTCCTGCGCTAAACAACATTGGAATTGAATTTTCCCCTTACTGTTTCGTGCCTTTCGGGCATAACGATCTCGATTATCCATCGCTTCTTTATAAAATTCTTCATTCATTTCAATTCCAACTGCTGAAGCACCACATTTATGATGCATATAAAAGTTTAATCGCCCTTTTCCGCACCCAAAGTCTACAATTCGGTCGCTACTTCGTATTTCATATTGATTCAATAACTCATCTAACCCGCTATACGGCGTCGGTTCGTAGCGGTGATAATGCATAGACTTGTTAAACCCTTTTTGCTCACCGACTGTTTTTATATGTAAAACTGCATCGTAATATTGTTCGTTCATTCGTTTTCTCCTATTAAAAAATGGTACTTATTATTATACACCATGTACTGGAGGCTCATTTTTCATCAAATTAATAGGTACGTGAAATTATATTAACGATTTTCTTAATATATCTATCGTAACTTCAAATATATCAACGATTTTCTCAATATATCTATCATAACTCAAAATATATCAACGGTTTTTCAAATATATCGATTTGCCGACAATTCACGACAAAAAAACAGGAGCTCTCTAGCCCCTGTCTTCTAACACTTTCAATATAGTTTGTTTCAATATTTCTACCCCATCCATAATACAACTATGGTCAAAACTCATATACGGATGGTGTAATCCAGGTTGTAGGTCTGCTCCTAGTCCAAGCATGACAGCTTTTAAATGTGGTCTTTTCACTGTATAGTAATGGAAATCATCGCTTCCTGTCGTATAGAGAGGCCCTGTGCATCTCTCTTCCCCATACACTTCGAGAATACCTTTACGCATAAAGCGCTCTGCTTCTTCGGAAACCTCTGCTCCTGGTGCAAGATCCATCCATTCGTATGAAGTTTTTGATCCCATCGATGCAGCTGATTCTATTACATGCTCAATCTTTTTCTTTAATTCTTCTAATAGTATATTACTCTCTGCTCTTACATCTAAACTGAAATGACCATTTCCCGGAATAATATTTAAATTATCACCACCAGCTTGGCATCTCGTCATTTTTACTGAATAAGAACTTTGCGGTGGCAGCCAAATATTTTTCAAACCGATATTAATCATGGAAATGACATCAATTGCATTCACACCTTGATGTGGTCTTGCCCCGTGTGCATCCTCCCCATGAATCATACCCTCTAAAAATCCTGCTGCTCCATGACGAATAGATGGGGCTGCTTGTTTCAAAGATAGTTCTTCAATTGGTCTTAGATGGACGCCAAATAAGAAATCAGCATCATCTACAGCACCTTTCTCCACCATCTTCAAAGCACCATTCCCCTTCTCTTCTGCTGGCTGAAAAATAAATCTAACCGTACCACTTTTCCATCTCATATTTTTCAATTGTAAAATAAGTCCCATTACAATGGTCATATGAGCATCATGGCCACATGAATGGTTCGCTTTAAATTCTCCATTTACTTCTTGCCAAAGTGCATCCATATCAGCACGAATCGCAATAACTGGATTCCCGCCTCCAATCTCAGCAATTACACCTGGACAATCATCAAATGTTCTATATGAAATTCCTTCTTCTTTTAAAAAGTCAGTAATATACGCTGTCGTTTCATATTCTTTCCAACTTACTTCAGGGTTTTCGTGTAAATGCTGAAAAATCTCCGTTAAGCGCTCTTGTAGTTCTAATGTTTTCAACGTTCCAGTCTCCTTCCCACATTACAAACGATTCGGGTTAATTATACTTATGAAAAACAGATGTTTTTATGAACATATTGAATTTTAAGAAAAAAGTCAATTATTTATTTTTAAATACTTAAAAAGCTTACTCTGCACTTATATTACAAACTAAACA
The DNA here is from genome assembly GCF_009183795.1 of Bacillus sp. B1-WWTP-T-0.5-Post-4. Lineage (NCBI taxonomy): Bacteria > Bacillati > Bacillota > Bacilli > Caryophanales > Bacillaceae > Bacillus > Bacillus sp. B1-WWTP-T-0.5-Post-4. The sequence goes on along the minus strand of NZ_WEIJ01000008.1, from coordinate 57,387 downwards.
AACAACTAGAACATTCCTTATTTTCTGTTTTTTATGTTGACGCTTACATAAACTTTTAGTTATCATAACCTAATAAACGTCTATTTTACGACAATTCTAAAAATACAAACAAACATACGTAACAAGGAGGAACTTTATGAAAAAAGAAATACCTTTTGGAATAGCGATTATCCCTATTATCATTACCGTTGCAGTTATGATGGTTACAATTGTTGTATTAAAACAAACCCCTCACGTTCCACTTATTATTGGTACAACCGTTGCTTCTATTGTCGCTTGGCGTTACGGTTACAAATGGAATGATCTTGAAGAAGCAATGTATAAAGGGATTCGTCTTGCATTACCTGCTATCGTCATTATTATTCTTGTTGGCTTAACAATTGGTGCTTGGATTGGCGGTGGAATCGTCGCAACGATGATTTATTACGGTTTAAAACTTTTAACTCCATCACTATTTTTAGTTTCCATTACCGTCATTTGTTCTATCGTAGCATTAGCAATTGGTAGCTCTTGGTCTACAATGGGCACAATTGGTGTTGCTGGAATGGGAATTGGCCTAAGTATGGGAATTCCAGCTCCAATGGTTGCTGGTGCCATTATTTCAGGCTCTTATTTTGGCGATAAAATGTCACCGCTTTCAGACACAACTAACTTAGCCGCAGGATTAACAAATACAGATTTATTCGCACACATTCGTCATATGTTATTTACTACAGTTCCAGGTTTAATTATTACTCTTATCGTCTACGCGGTCTTAGGAAGAAGCTTCGGCGCTAACAATATTGATGCGAAGAGCATCGATCAAACGTTACAAGTATTGCAACAAAACTTTGTTATCTCACCTTTCCTACTCATTATACCCGTAGTCGTTATGGTATTGGTCGCTAAAAAGGTCCCTGCTATACCAGCGATTCTCGTCGGTATTATTTTAGGATTTTTATCACAAGTCTTTATTCAAGGTGGTTCTGTCTCAGCATCTGTCGGTGCACTCCAAGCTGGATTTGTTATAGACACTGGAAACAAGCTAGTAGACGAACTATTTAACCGCGGTGGCTTAGATTCGATGATGAATACAGTCTCGATGACAATTGTCGCTATGACTTTCGGAGGAGTATTAGAACATACAGGTATTCTTCGCTCAATTGTAAATCAGATTTTAAAGTTAGCGAAATCAGCAAAAGGGCTTATCGCTTCTACTATCGCATCTTGTTTTGCAACAAACCTTACTTGCTCTGAACAATATATTTCAATTGTTGTCCCTTCAAGAATGTACGCAAATGCATACACAGAAAAAGGACTACATTCAAAAAACTTATCCAGAGCATTAGAAGATGGCGGAACATTAACTTCTGTCTTCGTTCCTTGGAATACGTGCGGTGTATTTATTCTCGCTACACTTGGCGTAGGTGCATTTGAATATGCCCCTTATGCTATTTTGAATTTCATCGTACCTATTATCTCAATCATTTATGGTATAACAGGCTTCACAATTGTAAAACTATCAGACATTGAAAAAGCAGAACTACTAAAGAAACAAAAAGCTCAACTAGAAGCTTAAAAATAGCGGTAAATTCAGTTCATATAGTGCGCGAGGTCGCCCTTGTTGATAGGGCATTTCCTCGCCGCAAATATGAGCATACCCGTAATCAACTAATTTCTTTAACAACCTTTCTGTCGATCTTCGAGTCACTTGTAAATACTCAGAAAGGTCAGCTGCTGTAAACTTCAATGACGGGTGCGATTGACTAAATTGAATGATTTTTGACAAGTTGGCCGGACTAAGCTTCGTTTCCTTCGCTATTTTCATTAGTTCCGGATTATCATTTTTCAAACTTTGTACTCTCTGTTCTTTCGGGAACGGACCAAACAAATCTTTATCACTTGTTAGTATATAAAAACAACGATCTATTGGATTGTTCTTTGCAAAACTTTGAGCAATTTTTGCATTTTGCTCCGCTTCTTTCACGGTTTTCCCATAACCAAATCCAATAGCTATCGTTCCTTCTATGCTCGCAAACAAGTTATCTATCGCATTTGTTTTAATAATCGATTCGATATCACCACGAGTTGTATACAAAATGCATGTCATTTCATCCACTTGTTTAAATGAACCACGTAGTTCTTTTGAAATGACATCTAGTTTTTCAAGCAAACTCGCTCGTAATTCTAAGGAAGAAATAATACAAGCACCAACAGTAGCTGAATAGCTTTTTGCTAACTCAGCTTTTATTTTTGCATCTTTTAGCCCATGTATAATGGACTGTGTTGGATCAATCATACGCTCTGAAGGAATACCTATTTTTTGAAGCTCGTCGTAAACAGCGTGAATACTAGTTAAAGCTAAATGAGCCTCTCCAGATTGATATTTAGCTACATGAAAATCGATAACTCTATTTATTTCATCTTTACTCCACAGCATATTTTCATAATCCAACACTTGCGGGCTTTCTTTTATACCGATATCATGGAACACATTTGTAATAAACGAGCGGTCTACTAAATCGATGGAAATGTTATGTGGTTGAATACTTTGATGATACATGATAGAAAGAATTGAAGATACGACAGTTGTCTCGTCTTGCTGTAAGTATGTACTTGGAATTCGTAATTGTTCTCTTATTTCTTTTGCCATATAATAAGGTAAAGCACCTGAGAAAAAGATGACATCACAAGGCTTTAGACACTTTAATAGTTCAGAAGATTCCGCCGGATGAAGGTAAATATATGGATCAATTTCTATTCCCTCTAATTTTTGAGCAATAGGAAAAAGGTTCTCCATAAACTCCTTTGAACCGACAACTGCAATTTTTATCATCATTTTCTCTAACTCCTTATCATTAATTAACGACTATTTAACGTCAACTATATCAAATGTATAAAACTATTGTAAACAGGAAGGGGTTTCTATTCAATGAAAATTACAGCTATTCATCTTTACGCAATTCGTTTACCGCTTCGCAATCCGTTTGTTATTAGTTATGGCTCTTATTCTGATATGCCCTCTATTATCGTCAAAATGGAAACGGATGAAGGTATTATCGGTTACGGTGAAGGCGTTGCTGATGATCACGTCACAGGTGAATCATGGGAAAGTACTTTCCATACTTTAAAACATACGCTAACCCCTGCTCTAATCGGGCAAAATCCAATGAATATCGAAAAAATACACGACATGATGGACAATACAATTTACGGTGTTCCAACAGCGAAAGCCGCAATTGATATTGCTTGTTTTGATATAATGGGCAAAAAACTAAATCAACCTGTATATCAATTAATTGGCGGGCGCTACCATGAAGAATTCCCTGTCACTCACGTTTTAAGTATTGCCGATCCAGAAAACATGGCTGAAGAAGCTGCTTCTATGATTCAAAAAGGTTACCAATCTTTCAAAATGAAAGTTGGTACAAATGTAAAAGAAGATGTAAAACGTATTGAAGCTGTACGAGAACGTGTAGGAAATGACATCGCTATTCGCGTTGATGTAAACCAAGGCTGGAAAAATAGCGCAAACACATTAACAGCACTACGTTCATTAGGACATTTAAACATTGACTGGATTGAACAACCTGTTATCGCGGACGATATTGATGCCATGGCTCATATTCGTTCTAAAACAGACCTCCCGCTTATGATTGATGAAGGATTAAAAAGTTCTCGTGAAATGCGCCAAATTATTAAATTAGAAGCTGCTGATAAAGTAAATATAAAACTAATGAAATGCGGCGGCATATATCCAGCTGTAAAGCTCGCTCATCAAGCAGAAATGGCAGGCATTGAATGCCAAGTGGGATCAATGGTCGAATCATCTGTTGCCTCTTCCGCAGGATTCCATGTCGCTTTCTCAAAGAAAATCATTACGAGCGTAGAGCTAACAGGGCCATTAAAATTCACAAAAGACATCGGAAACTTACATTACGACGTACCATTCATTCGCTTAAACGAAAAGCCTGGACTCGGCATTGAAATAAACGAAGATACATTACAAGAACTCACCGTCTTTCAGGACATTGTACGCTAAAGGAGGACTAACACATGACAGTTCTATACAAAGGAACATTAAAACAAAATAACGAATCATTTCACGTTACATTACTATCACTAGAGCACATCGAACAAATTTTATCACTACAAAACATCGTAGTTGAAACACTAGAAGATAAAAGTCGTTTACAACCACTCTCACAAGAAGAATTTCAATACATTCTAGAAGGAAACGGCATGATGATCGGTGCTTTTATCGAAAACGAACTCATCGCATTTCGCGCTCTACTCGTCCCTCCTATCGACGATGAACATTTAGGGCTTGATATTGGTCTATCAGAAAGTGAACTGCACCGCGTCATCTATCAAGAAATCTCAAACGTTCATCCGAACTGCCGAGGAAATGGGATGCAAAAAATATTAGCAAACGTCATCATGGACGAATTACAAAAAGAAGATAGCAAATATGATTATGTATGCTGCACCGTTGCTCCTTTTAACATCCCGAGTTTGAAGGATAAGTTTGCGCAAGGGATGGCGATTGCTGCGCTAAAGGAGAAGTATGGTGGTAGTCTGCGGTATGTTTTTGTGAAGAAATTGCGCGGAGATAAAGAAAGCGATTGGACGGATATTCAAAGTATTCTAATGAGTGATGCTAGTGGACAGCAGGCTTTGCTTTCGGAAGGGTATCGTGGGTATGAGATGGAGAAAGTGGATGGGGATTTTGTTGTGAAGTTTGGGCGATAATCTATATGGTCGAAAAGAGGAGATGTCTGCTGTGACCTCTTCTCTTTTCGATTTGTTGAACAATCCTGTGGTAAATGAAATTATATCAACGATTTTTCGAATATATCTATCATAACTTACAATATATCAACGATTTTTAAAATATATCTATCAAAACTCACAATATATCAACGATTTTTAAAATATATCTATCAAAACTCACAATATATCAACGATTCGACAAGAAATATCGATTTACAGACAAAAATCGATATCCCTTCCTAAACCGTCATCTTCCAACTAGATAACGCTAACCAATTCTCCATTTCTTTATAATCAGGCATTATCTTCCCGACAAGACGCCAAAAAGATCGATCATGATTTAAATGAACCATATGACACATTTCATGAACAACTACATAGTCAATTACTCGCTGTGGTGCCATCGCTAGCTTCCAATTGAATGTTAGTTGTAAATTCGAATCGCAAGTACCCCAAGTACGACTACTATCTGTAATACGAATAGAACGTGGTTTTGTTTTGAAATTACTTTGATGCGCTTTAATACTCTTCTCTACTAAAGATTTACACTGCTTATAGTAAAATCGTTTTAAAGCTTGTTGTATTTTCTCATCCTTAAGCTCTTTTACATAAATATGTAACTTATCCCCTTCAAAAATCGCATTGTCTTGCTCAATGCTTGCATCTTGGGAAATCTGTATCGGATACGTATTCCCTAAATACAAAAAGCCCTCTCCTTGATCATAATCCTTTTCCTGTGGTCCACGCGCTCGCTCCGCCATTTCCTTACGTGTTGTCTGAATCCAATCCCACTTCTCCTCTAGCAACTGGACTAAGTATTCAACAGGTGTTCCTTTCGGAGCCTGCACTTCCACATTTCCATACGAATCCACAAAAAGACGCACGGACTTTTTCTTCTTATAAGTTATATGAAAATTAATTGTCTCACCTAAATATGTATGTACCATTTCATCACCTAGCATAGTATTTTTACAAATAAAAAAGAGTAGGATACGAACGTCCTACTCTACCTATTATATCATTTACTGCTTTAGCAAGCTTATTATCCTCTATACTTTACACCTAATCCCTTAATGAAATTCCTTGCGTATCTATCGCCACACTCTTTGTAATTTTTATGGCCTTTCTTTCTTAATAGAGCGCCTAACTCTCCTTTTGTTACCGTAACGCCTACGCTATCTAATATATCAAGTACATCCTCACTCGTTAAAGATAGTGCGATTTTCATTTTCTTTAGAAGAAGGTTATTGGCACTCTCCTTGCTCTGTACAGGTGCTGGTTGTCCTGGTTTCGGATCTTGCTTTCCTCTTTTTAAAGTAATAAATCCATTGAAAAATGCCTCTAACATCATCATATCGCATGTTTTTACGTACTCATCTTCAGCTACCTCATCATTTTCAGCTTCATGCTGAGGAGCTCTCTTTATTTTTGTAAGCATATCAACTACGTCTTCTTTCGTTACTTCCATCCCGCCAAGTTTAAAGATTTCTACCATATCTATATCTTTTATATCTAAAGCGTATCGTACTCTTTTTAATATATCGTTGTTGCTCATTGCCATTGGGTTTCCTCCTGAAATGTTGATTATTTATTCAGCGGTTAAAGTTTATGCTATAACCTGCTTTAAATTATCATGTTTAATCTAACCTTTTAGTTATTGTCCGCTAAATTAATACTTTAACATTTTAAAGATATGTTTTATAGTCTTACCCGAACTTTTCTCTATCATTGTATCTACAGAGCTCTTACATGTTTTTTATATGCCTATAAAAAGATTTCTCTCTTAACATTAACTAAAAGAAAAAAACAGTGCTTTGATTTCTCAAATACACTGTTCTTTTCCAGCTCTGCACTTATTTTCAACTCACTCATGTCATGCACTACATATGAAATGATTTAACTGCTTAAAAGTTAAACCGTCTCACTATCCTGAGCCTCACCAACACTATCCTCAAACCTATCCAACAAAGCACGCACCTCATCCGTCGATTTCGTACTCATCAATTGATTTCTCAATTCAGCAGCTCCAGGGAAGCCTTTTACATAAATTTTGAAGAAGCGGTGAAGCCCTGTGATTGAGCGTGGCAGTACTTCTGCATATTGATCTTGAAGATCAAGTTGTAGTCTTAAAAGATCTAGGTGCTCTTTACTGCTATGCTCTCTTGGCTCTTTTTCAAAAGCAAATGGATTTTTGAAGATGCCTCGTCCGATCATTACGCCATCAATGCCGTATTTTTCAGCAAGTTCCAGCCCCATTTTACGATCAAGGATGTCTCCATTGATTGTTATTAACGTATTTGGTGCGATACGGTCACGTAATTTTTTAATTTCCGGAATTAGTTCCCAATGCGCATCTACTTGGCTCATTTCTTCTCTTGTACGTAAGTGAATAGAAAGGTTTGCAATATCTTGTTTGAAAATGTGCGTTAACCAATCTTCCCACTCGCTTAACTCTTTAAAGCCAAGTCGTGTTTTTACGCTGACAGGTAGTCCGCCCGCTTTTGCTGCTTGGATAAGTTCTGCCGCAACGTCTGGACGTAGAATAAGGCCACTACCTTTTCCTCTTGATGCAACGTTCGGTACTGGGCAACCCATGTTAATATCGATGCCTTTAAATCCTAGTTCTGCCATACCAATACTCATTTGACGGAAGTATTCGGGATTGTCTCCCCAAATATGTGCCACCATCGGCTGTTCGTCCTCTGTAAAAATTAAACGGCCACGTACACTTTTCATACCTTCTGGATGACAATAGCTATCCGAGTTTGTAAACTCTGTGAAGAATACGTCCGGACGACCTGCTTCACTTACTACGTGACGGAAAACAACGTCTGTCACATCTTCCATTGGTGCAAGTACGAAAAATGGTCGTGGTAATTCACGCCAAAAATTATCTATCATTTCAAATTCAAATCCTCTCACTATGAATACAATTTCAAAATCTCAATTTATAATTTGTGAAAATCAGCAATATTTATTTTAACTAAAATCGCTTATGAATGGTATTTTTGTAAACCAAAAAGCAGGTGGTATAGATTTCCCCTATATCAACTGCTTTCCTATTATACCAACTTAAGCCAAGCCACACACTCTACGTGAGTCGTATGCGGGAACATATCAACAGGTTGTACTTCCTGTGTTTTATATCCGCCTTCTTCTAGTACTTTTAAATCACGTGCTAATGTTGCTGGGTTACACGATACGTATACGACGCGGTTTGGCTTCATGTCGATGATTGTATTTAGTAATGCTTCGTCACAGCCTTTACGCGGTGGGTCTACGACCATTGTGTCGGCGATTACGCCTTCTTTGTACCATTTTGGAATGACTACTTCTGCTTCTCCTACGCCAAATTCAGCGTTTGTCATGTTGTTTAGTGCTGCGTTTCGGTTTGCGTCTTCGATTGCTTCTGGGACGATTTCAACGCCGTACACTTTTTTCGCTTTTTGCGCTAGGAATAACGAGATTGATCCGATTCCGCAATAGGCATCGATTACTGTTTCGTTACCATTTAATTTTGCGTATTCTAACGTTTTATCGTAAAGCACTTTCGTTTGCTCTGGGTTTACTTGATAGAATGAACGTGCTGAAATCGCAAATTTAATGTCACCGATAAAGTCATAAATATATTCTGATCCGTATAATACTGTCGTTTTGTCTCCGAAAATTACGTTTGTACGCTTCGTATTTACGTTTTGAACGATTGATTTTACTTCTGGGAATTTCGCTGCAATTTCTTCAATAATTGCTTTTTTGTTCGGCAATTCTGCTGTACGCGTAATGAAGACAAGCATAATTTCCCCTGTTACTTGTCCGTAACGAGCCATTACGTGACGAAGTGTTCCTTTGTTACGCTCTTCGTTGTACGCAGTGATACCGTGCTTTTCACAAATACGTTTTACTTCTTGGATTAATGTATCGTTTTCTTCTGCCTGAATTAAGCATGATTCCATATTAATGATGTCATGCGTTCCTTGGCGATAAAAACCAGCTACAAGTCCGCCTTCACGTTCTCCGATTGGTACTTGTGCTTTATTACGGTATACCCACGGATTCTTCATGCCAAGTACAGGATGAACAGGAACATCAGCTAGTCCTCCGATACGCTGCATAACGTCACGTACTTGTTTTTCTTTCGCTTGTAATTGTCCTTCATAAGTTAAGTGCTGAAGCTGACAACCGCCGCACTGATTATATACTGGGCATTCAGCATCTTTACGATATGGGCTTTCTGTATGAAGCTTCATTAAACGGCCAAATGCGAAGTTTTTCTTCACTTTAATAATTTTAATTTGCGCTTCTTCACCTGGTAATCCGTTTTTAACGAAAATAGGATAGCCCTTTACTTTCGCAACACCGGCACCATCATGTGTTAAATCTTCAAATACTACATCTATAAACTCGTTTTTCTCAACTGGTGGCGTCATTTTAGTACTCATTTTCCGACCTCTCTTTTTCATAACACTGCGTTACATTTTATCATACTTATATGGTCTTTTTCTATTGGAAGAAAAAAAGCTATTGACGATACTTCTCTGTTAATGTTACGCTACTACTAATTTAATACGGACGATGTTACCTCATATATACTTGATAATATGGATCGAGAGTTTCTACCCGGCAACCTTAAATTGCTGGACTATGGGGAAAACTAATGAATATTAGCCTATGCGCAAAAAAGGACTCATATTGATTAGCTTTCTCTCATAGATGAAAGTGAATCCATATGGGTCTTTTTTTATTTTTATTTTTCTAAAAGGTCAGACATCTTACGTATGACATAAAACCTCGTTCTTTTATTTTTAGTAATATAACGAGCGTTTTATGTACAAACTTTATACGAACTTCTGAAAGGGGCAACTACATGCAATATGTAATGAGCATTATCGGTATTCTTGCCGTGTTAGGTTTATGTTTTGCTTTGTCAAACAACAAAAGTAAAATCAACTTCCGTGCAATTGCAATTATGATTGGTTTCCAAATTTTAATCGGTTGGTTTATGTTTGCTACAAAGATTGGTCAACAAATCATTATTTTCATTAGTAAAGTTTTCAACAAACTAATTAAACTTGGTACGACAGGTGTCGATTTTCTCTTTAATGGAATTCACAGAGATTTTGTCTTTTTCTTAAACGTATTATTAATTATCGTATTTTTCTCAGCACTACTTTCAATCTTTAGTTATTTAGGTGTTTTACCATTCATCGTTCGCGTTGTCGGCGGTGCTATTTCAAAAATTACTGGTTTACCACGTGTTGAGTCATTCCACGCAGTAAACTCTGTATTCTTCGGTTCAAGTGAAGCGTTAATCGTTATTAAAAACGATTTACAGCATTTCAATAAAAACCGTATGTTTATCATTTGTTGTTCTGCGATGAGCTCCGTTTCTGCTTCTGTTACAGCATCATACGTAATGATGTTAGATGCAAAATACGTACTGGCAGCTCTTCCGCTAAACTTATTCTCAAGCTTAATCGTTTGTTCGTTATTAACACCAGTTGATACGAAGAAAGAAGATGAAGTGATTCAGAAATTTGATAGAACTCTATTCGGAGACAGCTTTATCGGCGCAATGATTAACGGTGCGCTTGATGGTTTAAAAGTAGCTGGTATCGTTGCCGCATTAATGATCGCCTTTATCGGTGTGATGGAAGTTGTAAACTACGTAATTAGTGCAGCTTCAGGCGCAATGGGACATGCTGTTACTTTACAACAAATCTTCGGTTACGTACTTTCTCCATTCGCATTCTTAATGGGTATTCCAACTCAAGATATTATCCCAGCTGGTGGTATTATGGGTACGAAGATTGTTTTAAATGAGTTTGTAGCAATCCTTGATTTAAAAGACACAGCTACAACATTAGCTCCACGTACAGTTGGAATCGTTACAGTATTCTTAATTAGCTTCGCAAGTATTAGCCAAATTGGTGCAATCGTTGGTACAATCCGTGCCCTTTCTGAAAAGCAAGGAAGCGTTGTTTCTAAATTTGGTTGGAAAATGCTATTTGCATCAACACTTGCTTCTATTTTATCTGCGACAATCGCTGGATTGTTTATTTAATAAAAAAACACCTTACTTTAACAAGTAAGGTGTTTTTTTTGATTCTTTATGAAACCGAGTGAAATTCAACTGCTTCTTCTGTATTGATAATCCTATCTTTATATATACCTTTTATTGAAATGTAAATGATAGATTTGTTTATGTTTTTTAACTTTCCTAATGAAAAATGATAAAGTAATCCATCGCTTTTTAAAGTCCACATCTTCCCACTCCATGGACCAGTAGCTTTTTGTTCATCCGACGCCTTTATTTCACCTTCATATTCGCATTCTCCTAAAGGAGTTTTAATTATATTCTTCTCTGTATCAATTCGAATATTTTTAATTAGCTTCAAATTTTCATCAGAGAGAATTTGAATTTCATGATCTTTCTGTTTAAAAAAGAGTTTTCCGTCTTTGGTATTTACATATTCTGCATTATTCATTTTATCTATCATAAAATCATATTCTTCTTTTGTAATACCTAAGTTTTGATGATAAGGAAACGTTTTTTTCGGTATAATTTCTTCTTCGGCATACTTCAAATACCAATCTAAATTATTTGTAATACTATCGCTCATTTTATTTCCTATTTTCTCTAATTTCTCTTTTATCTCATAAGGAAATTCTAGTGTCATAATATCCGCCGTCACTTCCGCATTCATAAGATGCGATGGAATATACTCTTCCACGCTATTCGCTTTACTCACTTCACTTTGACAACCAACTATAAATAGCGATATGAAAAAGATATATATTATTTTTTTATATTTCATTTCTATTCTCCACTCCATACATTATTCTTACTTAGTTTTATAGCGGTTTTCATTATAGTATAAAATCTTTATATTTTAATTAAATACATATCCTTATGCAAAATTGCATATTAATATGTCTTCTTCTTACTTTAAAATTAGCTTAAATAACTTTCCAAATTATACAAATAACAAGTGTTAAATGTTATAATTTGTAAAAAAACATTGGAGGATATTATGAAAGCTCACGCCCTTTTCGATTTCTTACATTTACTAGTCTTAACGCTGAAAAGCTATTATGTATGGGGAATGCCTATCTATGTCTTCATTATTCCTCTTATCTTTGTAGTCGGTTATATTATTATTAATTCTAATAAGAAACAAAAAAATACATCTATTCAAAGTCACTAATCTATTACCTTAATAGCCTCCTAAAAATCATATTCCCCTCATTTTCTTCAAATGATATGATGAACAAGGGTATATCCCCACCACTCTTATAGCGGTGGGGATTTTAATGTCAATATGCAACATACTACACAATAGAAGGTGATTTTTATGAGAAAATACGCAGCAATTGCTTTATGTACGTCTGCCATTCTAGCAGGCTGCAATACTAGCAATGTAAGCCAAGAACCTAAAAAAGAGAAAAAGGTTCAAGAAGTAGCTATACAAAAAGAGACTCTACAAGAACAAGGTAAAATTTCTTATACTCCCATCACACACGAATCTACAAACACAAGTATTCATATTACAGACTTAAAAGATTCTTTAAATGAAGTACAATATAAAATTTGGCGCACAGCTGATGGAAAGGAACGTGCTAAATCTTTTTCTTCTAAAGAAAAGGAGAAACAATTTACAATTCCTTTTGACATAAAAGAATTTGAAGGAAAACGCGGTGAGTTCCAAATTGAAGCAACAGGAATGAAAGAAGATGGGAAAACAATCCCGCTTACGAAATCTACTATTACTTTCGAACAAAAGGTTCCTGTTCTTATGTATCACGCAATCGATGATTATCATGGTCAAGGTATTAAAGACTTATTCGTATCACCAGCTAACTTTGAAGCACAAATGAAACATTTAAAAGACAATGGTTATACGCTTTTAACGTTTGAACGCTGGGGCGATATAAATAAAGTAAATAAGCCGATTTTCGTTACATTTGATGACGGTATGAAAAATAATATGAATGCATTTCGCGTTTTACAAAAGCTAAAAGATGATACTTTTAAACCGGCAGCAACAGAATATATGATTGTTGATAACGTTGATGTAGAAGGAGCATTGTCTACTTCTGAAATAAAAGAAATGGTTGATTCCGGCATTTTCTCGGTGCAATCTCATACTGCAACACATGCAGACTTACCGAAAATTACAAACTATGAGGAAGAGTTAAAAGGTTCAAAAGAAAAACTAGAAAAAATAACAGGTAAGCCTGTTATCGCGATTGCTTATCCATTCGGTCATGTAGATGATAAGGTTGTTACAGAAACGAAGAAGTATTATCAATTTGCGACGACGACAAAGCCTGGGCAATTCATTACGAAGGGTGAACCTGATGAATTGTTAAAGATGAAGCGCGTTCGTATACACCATACAACGACTGTAGAGCAGTTTGCTTCTTCAATTAAGTAAATATAAGGGCTCAATACATTTTGAGCTCTCTTTTTACTTTATATTTATATATATTTTTAGAATTTTCTTGTATTATATATAGTAAGAAATCTTTCAAATTAAAGGAGATTATACATATGTCATTTGAACAAACGTTAGAGAAATATGCTGCTCTTGCAGTTAATGTTGGTGTTAATATTCAACCTGGACAAACTTTATCAATTAGTGCACCTCTTGAAGCTGTACAATTTGTACGCCTCGTTACAGAAAAAGCATATAAATCTGGTGCAAAACACGTATATGTAGATTGGAATGATGAGACGTTAACACGCTTAAAGTTCGATCTAGCTCCTGAAGAAGCTTTCGCTGAATTTCCATCTTGGAAAGCACATGCTCGTGAAGAATTAGCAAAAGAAGGCGCTGCATTTATGTCTATCTATGCAGAAAACCCTGATTTATTAAAAGGTGTAGAAGCATCGCGTATTGCAACAGCTCATAAAGTAGCTGGAGAAGCAATGAAAGTATACCGTGATTACGTACAAGCAGATAAAGTAAGCTGGTGTGTCATTTCTGTTCCTACGAAAGAATGGGCTGCGAAAGTATTCCCTGACGTAGCGCCAGAAGAACAAGAAGCAAAGTTATGGGATGCTATTTTCAAAGCTACTCGTGCTGATTTAGAAAATCCTGTAGAAGCATGGAAAGAACATGATGAAACATTACATACAAAAGTGGATTACTTAAACGAAAAGCATTATAAAGCTCTTCACTATACAGGTCCTGGAACAGATTTAACAATCGAGCTTCCAGAAAAACATGTATGGGCTGGTGCTGGTAGCTTAAATGAAAAGAACGTACCATTTATGGCTAATATTCCAACTGAAGAAGTATTTACAATGCCACTTAAAACAGGTGTAAACGGCCAAGTTTCTAGTACAAAACCGTTAGTATTTGCAGGTAATATTATCGATAATTTCACGTTAACATTTGAAAACGGGCGTATCGTAGACTATAAAGCTGAAGCTGGTGAAGAAGCTTTAAAACATTTAGTAGAAACAGATGAAGGTTCTCACTTCTTAGGAGAAGTAGCTTTAGTACCTCATGACTCACCAATTTCAAACACAAATGTTTTATTCTACAATACACTATTTGACGAAAATGCATCTTGCCACCTTGCAATCGGAAATGCTTATGCATTTAACTTAGTTGGCGGAAAAACAATGTCTAAAGAAGAACTTGCTGAAAACGGCGCAAACGCTAGTATCACACACAACGACTTCATGATTGGGTCAGCTGAGCTTGATATTGACGGTATTACTGCTGATGGCAGACATGAGCCTATCTTCCGTAAAGGTAACTGGGCGTTTTAAATTTATTACCATAAAGAAACACATTGGATAATCCAATGTGTTTCTTTATTTATTTGGTTTCAATTCAAATTTTATCGTTCTATTTTCATGCGTAAACTCCGGTCTATACGTAGCGATATACGTATTTTCTTTCGCTACGTCAAATAGCATGATATCTTGAATTTTTTCATCTGGTGCTAACTTTTTACTAATAAAGCTATCAGGGTTATTATATTCTTTAAATCTTGTACCTTTCTTATCGGTAATCTCAAATTCATAAAATGCAAAAGGTATTTCCTTTTTACTATTATTTTCTACTTTGAAAATAATCCCCAAAATCTCCTCTTTCTTTTTATTCTCATCATAATCCGGATATCCTAATTTAACTGAATCGATAGTTACTTGCAAACCATCTACGTCTACTGTCTCCCCTATTTTATACACTTTATCTTGAACATCTTCTTGTTTACTTTCATTACTATCTTTAGTCTCAGTGCAAGCACTTAAACTAAAAGCTATGCCAAAAATTAAAACAATTTGACTTACCTTTTTTAACATACTCTTTCCTCCACATAAGACAATATTTCATATGTATCATAACAAAACGCTTTACTCTTTCTTGTCATATTTTGTCGTATTAATTGCTAACTGCACAAATAGAAAAAAGCTATCTTCTACAAAAGATAGCTTTCATGATGCCGATGAAACCTTAAGTCCAATGACACCCAAAACAATAAAAAGAATACAAAATGCTTGAAATAAACTAATATGCTCTTTAAAAAAGTACACACTAATGATTGTAATAAGTAATGTTCCAACGCCAGACCAAATAGCATAAGCAATACTTAAATGGATCTTTTTCACAACGATGGCGAACACGCTGAAACAAATTCCATAAAACACGAAAATCAGTACACTTGGAACGAGCTTTGTTAAACCATTTGATAGTTTCATCGCAATTGTTCCAGCTACTTCAAAAATAATTGTAACAAGTAATAATAGCCAATATACCATACTAGAATCTCCTTCTCTGTTACCTTATAGAGATTCTAGTATACTACTTATAGTCCCAATGAAATATATTTAATTTCTAAATATTCCTCGATGCCGAAATGTCCTCCTTCACGACCGATACCACTTTCTTTAAATCCACCAAATGGTGCTTGTGCAACTGATGGAAGACCATCGTTTAGACCGATAATACCGTACTCTAACGCTTCACTAATTTGGAATGCTTGGCTAATGTCTTTCGTGAAAATATACGCAGCTAAACCGTATGGTGTATTGTTTGCACGCTCGATTACTTCATCAACTGTTTTAAATTTCGCAACTGGTGCCACTGGCCCAAATGTTTCTTCATTCATACAAAGCATCGTATCATTTGCCAACCCAATTACAGTCGGTTGAATGAAATGTCCCTCTAACTCTACGACCTTTTGACCACCATATAAAACTGTTCCACCTTTTTGAATAGCATCTTCAATATGTTCTTGTACTTTTGAAACTGCATTCTCATCAATAAGTGGCCCGACAGTCGTTCCGTCACCGAAACCGTCTCCTACTTTCAACTGCCCTACTGCCTTTTGGAACTTCTCTACAAATACTTCGTATACTTCTTCTTGAACGAATACTCGGTTTGTACATATACACGTTTGTCCTGCATTACGGAATTTCGAACCAATCACCGCTTCTACTGCTTTATCTAAATCTGCATCATTCATTACGATAAACGGAGCGTGTCCCCCTAACTCAAGCGAAACTTTTTTCATCGTTTGCGCCGCACTAGCCATTAACTCTTTCCCGATTTCCGTTGACCCTGTAAAGGACACTTTTCGAACGCGACCATCTTCCATCCATGTATCAGCAATTGCTTTTGCACTACCTGTTACGATATTGATTACGCCCTTTGGAATATCTGCTTCATGGGCTAATTCAGCTAATTTCAATGCAGTTAATGGCGTTTGACTTGCCGGTTTCACAACGGCTGTACAGCCTGCTGCAAGCGCTGGGGCTACCTTTCTCGTAATCATAGCAGCTGGGAAGTTCCAAGGTGTAATAGCTGCCATAACGCCAACTGGTTGCTTCATAACTAAAATGCGCTTATTCGGATGAGCAGCAGGAATCATTTCACCATATACGCGTTTCCCCTCTTCTGCATACCATTCAACAAAACTGTTTGCATAATTTACTTCACCAAGCGCTTCTGCAAACGGCTTTCCTTGTTCCTTCGTCATAATCGCTGCGATCTCTTCTTTATTTTCATCAATAAGCGTAAACCACTTTTTTAACTTCGTGGCACGATCTGCTGCCGTTAACTTAGACCACGTTTTAAAAGCTTCATGTGCAGCATCAACAGCTTGCTTTGCCTCTGTTACTCCGCCTTTTGGTACAGTTGCAAATATTTCCTTCGTCGCAGGATTATTTACTTCAATTTGTTCTTGTAGTGTAATCCACTCACCATTTATATACATCGCCTTTTTATCTATACTTACGAAAGTCGCCTTTTTATCCAATGTTTTCTTCCTCCTCTATGAACTTCTTAATTTTTCTAGTAGCAGCAGATTGACTAATTTGCAAAAACTCAGCCACTTTATAACTTGATCCATACGTTTTATACGCTTTAAGAATTATATTTCTCTCTACCTCTTCCAGCATTTTATAAAGGCTTTGCCCCGATTGTTCAACTGCAGCCTCTTGCATAGAGAGTGGCAAATCCTCTACCGTTACAACATCATCAACAGTAATAACAATTCTCTCAATTACATTCTCTATTTCTCTATTGTTCCCTTCCCACGGATATCCAACAAACATTTGTAACGTACTCGGCGCTAGTTTCACATCACGTCCGTACTTTTTATTAAAGTGCTGCAAGTAATGATAAATAAGCGGCAAAATATCTTCTGTTCTTTCCCTAAGCGGGGGAATTACAATTGGAATGACATTCAAACGATAGTATAAATCTTTCCGAAATGTTCCTTGTTTCACCATCTCGCTTAAATCTCTATTTGTTGCCGCCACAATTCGAACATCCACTTTTTTTAATTCTCTTCCGCCTATAGGACGAAATGTTTTTTCTTGCAATACTTGCAAAAGCTTCGCTTGAATTTCAAGCGGCATTTCACCGATTTCATCTAAAAAAAGAGTTCCTTTATGCGCGGATTCTAATAGTCCCTTTTTCCCTTCACGATTCGCACCTGTAAAAGATCCACCTGAATATCCAAAAAGCTCCGATTCAATTAAATTAGTTGGCAATGCCGCACAATTAATTTCATAGAAACTTTCATACTTACGGTGACTCACTTCATGTAAATGGCGTACTAATCGACTTTTTCCTACTCCAGTCTCGCCTAAAACGAGAACAGTACTATCCACTACAGATACTTTTTTGATTGTATCGACTATTTTTTGCATAGCTAGACTTTTAAAAATAAGTCCTTCATGCTCATATGTTTCTCTTAATTCTTTTTTATATGTTTTTAGCTGATTATCCATTTCCTCTACCTTTTGACGTAATTGATAGAGTTCAGTAAGGTCGCGAGAATAACTAATCACTCTTCTTAAATTTCCCTCATCATCAAAAACAGGCCTTGTACGAACGTGTAAATACTCTCCTGATTTTGTAGTTTGAACGAGTTCAATTGGCCTCTTTTTTTCAATCACTTCTAATGTCGCTGATGGATAAAAGATTCCATCCTTTTGTAGTTCTTTTACATGCTTACCAACTAACTCTTCTGCAGCTAGTTGGTAGTGCCTTTCACATGTACTATTTACACGTACAACGATCCCTTGCTCATCTGTAACAAAAATTTCGTCAAACGCATATTCAAATACATCTTTTAAATCCATTAACACTCGTTCCTTTTCTGCAACCATCCTAGCCACCCCTAACTTCAAATCCATCGATCCACTTCACTACCTTTATTATAAAGTGAATTTTCTGCATTTAACATAGAGTCAGCTAGAATGTTTGCTATTTATACTTCAGTTTTTAAACGCGAGCGATGTTTGTTTGCTCATAGCAAGCTTGCAACGATTCTTCAATTATTGTTAAACCTTCTTCAAGTTGCTCATCTGTAATAACTAAAGGCATTAACACACGGATAACATTTCCATATGTCCCTGCTGATAATAACAGTAACCCACGCTTATTTGCTTCTGCACATAGATTAGCCGTTAACGTTTTGTCAGGTGCTTTCGTCTTACGATCTTGAACGACCTCAAATGCACACATTGCGCCTAACCCACGCACATGACCGATGCAATGATATTTATTTTTCATCTCTTCGAATCGGTTCATTACGACTTTTCCTAATTCTATCGCTCTATCATTTAATTTCTCATTTTCTATTACATCGAGAACAGCTAATGCAGCCGCACATCCTAATGGACTTCCTGCATACGTTCCACCAAGTTCACCTGGTGCAGACTCATTCATAATTTCTTTACGTCCAATGACACCACTTATCGGTACACCAGCACCTAATGATTTAGACACTGTAATTAAATCTGGAACGACATCATAGTGATCAATTGCAAAATATTTTCCTGTACGACTAAAGCCTGTTTGTATTTCATCCGCTACAAATAAGATGCCGTTCTCTGAACAAATGCGGCGTACTTCTTGAACAAATTTCTTACTTGGGACGATAAATCCACCTTCCCCTTGAACAGGTTCCATTACAACAGCTGCAATTGTTTCTGGTGCTACTTCCGATATGAAGAAGTTCTTAAACTCTTCAATAATAAAATCATCATACTGCTCTTCCGTTAATCCCTCTGGGCGACGGTATTCGTATGGAAATGGCGCTTTATATACTTCTGGAGCAAAGGGACCAAACCCAAATTTATATGGCTTCACTTTACTTGTCATCGTCATTGTCATTAATGTACGCCCGTGGAAACCTTTAGAAAATGCGATAATACCAGGTCTCTTCGTATATTTACGAGCGATTTTCACCGCGTTCTCAACTGCTTCTGCACCACTATTTAAAAACAGGACTTGCTTATCGAAACTTCCTGGTGCCAATGCCGCAAGCTTTTCTGCTAATTCAATATATGGCTCATACATCATGACGTTAAATCCAGTATGAATGTATTGATCGACTTGTTTATGGAGCGCTTCTTTAACCGTTGGATGACAATGCCCTACGTTAATTGTCCCGATTGCTCCTGCAAAATCAATGTACTGATTGCCATCAACATCTGTTACAAGAGCACCATTGGCAGATTGTACAAACGTTGGGATGCCGTTACTTACTCCTTTTGGTACTATATTTTGACGGCGTTCTAATAAAGATGCCGCTTTCGGTCCTGGAATTTGTTCATTTACTTTAGCAAATTTTTTTGTGTTCATTGCGTACCCCATCCTTTTCTTTACATTGTTTTCTCTTTTTATTGCAAAATATATGCCAACTTTCTTTTCTAGCATTTATCCTATATTCTTTGTATCCAGGCATAAAAAATAAGTCTATAAAGACTCATTAAGAGTCTTTATAGACTTATTTTCCTTACACATTAGACTTTTCTTTCTCCCAGAAAAACTCACCCGATTGAGAAATAAACTCTCCAACAGAATCTAACACTAAATCAGCAAGTGGTTCTAATGTTGGACGGTCTCCTGTACCAGATAGCACCCCAATTGCATAGCAATCGCCATTTTTAGCTAAATGTAAATCAGTTGGCGTATCTCCAACAACCGCAACCTCACATGATTCTAAATTAAATTTCTCACAAAACACTTCTATAATCTTTTTATCTGGTTTTTGCGCAGGGAATGTATCCGAGGCTATAATATAATCAAAAAAGTTCTCCAACTTATATTGTTTTAAAAATAATTCTGTTGGTGCGAAATCATCCGCCGTGACAACCCCTAATATAAATCCTTTATCTTTTAATGCCTGTAACACTTTCGGTAAGTCTGCTGTCATTTTCATATGCGAACGATGCTCATACATAAGGGAAAATAACTTCTCACTTACCCACTGATGCATCTCTTCTTCTCTAGCAGACTCAATATAATTACAAAGCCCCTTCGCTACATCAAGGCTTGTTCCAGCAGCTATTGCACTCCTTGGATTAACAAATGCTCCCTCTACACCAATCTCTTCTAATAAGGTCTGCCGCATTGTACTTGGTAAATGATATAAACTTATACATTCAGCTACAAGTTCTTCAGCTACTTTTATCCATATTGAATGAAAATCCATTAATGTCCCATCTTTATCAAATAATATCGCCTTTACCTTCTCCATAGCACCCTACCTCTCATTTCTTATCTCTTCCAGTGTATCAATAAAGTATGGATGTAAAATAAAAGAATTGTAAAAATACCATAAAAATCAAACTAACTCCCAATTTACAATTCATTTTAACAAAGTAAAAAAGGATGCCTTTACAGGGCATCCTCTTGATGTTCAGGAACAAATAGTTCTAAACAATGATATATATTTTCGAATTCCATCGGTGCATCTCCACCATACTCACCATCTAAATTAATCATTAGTTTATCTGGTGAATGTACTTTAATTCGGTTCGCTTGTGTATATAACACTTTTGGATTATTAATATGTTCACCACGTTGTGCTTGTGTTGCTGCTTTAATTAAATCAGCGATAGAACCTTTTTTCAGTACTAATAGGTCAAATAACCCATCGTTAATAGATGCATACGGTGCTACCTTTTCAAATCCACCTACTGAACGAGTATTCGTAATTAAAAACATCGTAATTTCTTCTTGTAGTAACTTTCCATCATACTCAATTTCAACATATGTCGGATGCAATGATGGTAACATCTCGATACCTTTTAGGTAATAAGCAAGCTGCCCTAATACTGTCTTTAACTTACTCGGTACTTCGTATGTTAATTCTGTAATACGACCGCCACCAGCGATGTTAATAAAATATGTATCGTTCGCTCTACCAAGGTCTAATGGCACTGTTTTTCCTTCGCAAATAATATCTGCTGCCTCTTCAATAGAACGAGGTACACCAATTGCACGTGCAAAGTCATTTGTCGTTCCAACTGGAATAATTCCAAATTTCGGACGGAATTCATGCCCAACTAAACCGTTTACTACTTCATTTAATGTACCGTCGCCACCAGCCGCAATAACAACATCAAACTTACGATCCGCAGCTTGCCTCGCCGCCACAGTAGCGTCTCCAGGACCCGTTGTCGCATGACAAGATGTCTCATAGCCAGCTTGTTCTAATTTTTGTAATACTTCTGGTAAGCTCTTCTTAAATAGCTCACGCCCAGAAGTAGGATTATAAATAATTCTTGCTCGCTTCATCATTTATTAGCACAGGAAATTTCTTTATGTATCGAAAAAGAACATACTGAACTTCTATTCAGTATTCCCATGCCTACCTCCTCTCATCTTGCTATCCTTCTTTTATCCCGCTCAAACAGGCAGTAAGAACCCGATTCGTGTAGTCCATCAAAAGTAAATATTCATTTCAATGGTTTTTTATTTGACTCCAAAATTTATCCCGCTATTTGCGGGCAGTAAATGCCCGATTGGTGAGGGCTAATAATCAGCTTTGGATGAACCTCCCACTGATTAAAGTTTCACTTTATTTCTATCCATTCTTCCATAAAAATTTACATATAACGAATAATAACTATCTATTATTTCATGAGATGAAAAAAACCTCTATGTTTAGATTTATCATTATTCCCACCTTTTTGCAACTATCATACCATAGTTGCTATACAAACATTTTTCCACTTTTGACAGTTAATCAAACGTTTGTTTAAACGATTTTGTCTCATTTAAACAAACGTTTGATTAACCTAGAAAAACACCCATGTACGGGTGTTTTTCTGCTTAATCTTTAAAAGTCATTACTATTATCGCTTATTAATCTCTTCAAGTAAGATTTTGTTAACAAGCGGTGGATTTGCTTGTCCTTTTGTAGCTTTCATAATTTGACCAACTAAGAAGCCAATTGCACGGTCTTTACCGTTTTTAAAGTCTTCGATAGATTGCTCATTATTATCAAGAATTTCTGTTACAACTTTACGAAGTGTACCCTCGTCAGAAATTTGAACAAGACCTTTCGCTTTAACGATTTCTTCTGGGTCTCCACCTTTTTCAATTAATTCATTAAATACTTTCTTCGCGATTTTAGAAGAAATTGTACCTTTTTCAATTAATTGAACCATTTTAGATAAACCAGCAGGCGTTAATGCAACGTCTTTTAATTCTTTTTGTTGTTTGTTTAAGTATGCAAGTACTTCACCCATTAACCAGTTCGATGTTAATTTCGCATCAGCACCGTCTGCAACAGTTGCTTCAAAGAAATCAGACATCTCTTTCGTTAATGTTAACACGTGTGCATCATAAGCTGGTAAGCCTAGTTCTGCAACGTAGCGAGCTTTACGTGCATCTGGAAGTTCTGGAATAGAAGCTCGAACTGCTTCTTTCCACTCATCATCAATGTAAAGTTCAACTAAGTCTGGCTCCGGGAAGTAACGGTAATCGTCAGATCCTTCTTTCACACGCATTAAGATTGTTTTCTTCGTTGCTTCATCATAACGACGTGTTTCTTGTTGGATGATACCACCAGATAACAGTTCTTTTTCTTGGCGCACTTGCTCGTGCTCAAGACCTTTTTGTACGTAAGTGAATGAGTTTAAGTTTTTCAGTTCCGCTTTTGTACCGAACTTCTCTTGTCCAACTGGACGAAGAGAAATGTTCGCATCACAACGTAAGGAACCTTCTTCCATCTTACAATCAGATACACCAGTGTATTGAATGATTGATTTTAACTTCTCTAAGTATGCATATGCTTCTTCTGGCTTACGCATATCTGGCTCAGATACGATCTCGATTAAAGGCATACCTTGACGGTTGTAGTCTACTAATGAACCATCAGCTGTATGCGTTGATTTACCAGCATCTTCTTCTAAATGAAGACGTGTAATACCAATACGTTTCTTTTTACCGTCTACTTCGATTTCAATCCAACCATTTTCACCAATTGGCTTATCAAATTGAGAGATTTGGTAAGCTTTCGGGTTATCTGGATAGAAATAGTTTTTACGGTCAAACTTCGTTTCCGTTGCGATTTCACAGTTTAATGCCATTGCAGCTTTCATTGCAAAGTTAACTGCTTCTTTATTTAAAGTAGGAAGTACCCCTGGGTATCCTAAGTCAATTACACTTGTTTGTGTATTTGGCTCCGCTCCGAATTCTGTTGGACTCGCAGAGAAAATTTTCGAATTTGTTTTTAACTCAACGTGAACCTCTAAACCAATAATTGTTTCTAAATTCATCTATGCTCGCCTCCTTACAGACTTGCTTTTTTTGTATGATAGTCTGTTGCTTGCTCAAACGCATGTGCAACGCGGTAAATTGTCGCTTCATCGAAGTGTTTACCAATGATTTGTAGACCAAGTGGCATGTTGTTAGCACCGAATCCACATGGAACTGAAATCGCTGGAACACCCGCTAAGTTTACTGGGATTGTTAAAATGTCATTTGCATACATTGTCATTGGATCGTCAACTTTTTCTCCCACTTTAAATGCCGGAGTTGGTGTTGTTGGTCCAATAATAACATCATAGTTAGCAAATACATTTTCAAAGTCGTTCTTAATTAATGTACGTACTTGTTGTGCTTTTTTGTAATATGCATCATAGTAACCAGAGCTAAGAGCAAATGTACCAAGCATAATACGACGTTTAACTTCATCACCGAAACCTTCACTACGTGTGTTTTTGTAAAGATCTAATAAGTTATTTACATTATCAGAACGAACACCGTAACGCACGCCATCAAAGCGTGAAAGGTTAGCAGATGCTTCAGAAGAAGATAGTAAGTAATACGTTGCTAGAGCGTATTTAGAGTGTGGAAGAGATACTTCCTCCCAAGTTGCGCCCATACCTTCTAATACTTTTAAAGCAGCTAGTACTGACTCACGAGCTTCTTCGCCAACACCTTCGCCTAAGTATTCTTTCGGTACAGCAATGCGTAAACCTTTAACATCGCCTGTTAAACCAGCTAAATAGTTTCCAACTTCAACGTTTGCAGAAGTTGCATCCATGCGGTCAATACCTGAAATAGCTTGTAATAAGTATGCATTGTCTTCTACTGTACGTGTAATCGGTCCGATTTGGTCAAGTGAAGATGCGAATGCTACTAATCCGTAACGAGATACGCGTCCGTAAGTTGGTTTTAAACCTACCACACCGCAATATGCAGCTGGCTGACGGATAGAACCACCCGTATCAGAACCTAGAGAGAATAGTACTTCTCCTGCTGCTACAGCTGCTGCAGAACCACCACTAGATCCGCCTGGAACGTAATCTAAGTTCCATGGGTTTTTCGTAGCGTAGAATCCTGAGTTTTCATTTGAAGAACCCATTGCGAACTCGTCCATGTTTAATTTACCGATTGTAATTGTGTCAGCAGCTTTTAGCTTTTGCACAACTGTCGCATCATAAATTGGATCGAAGTTTGCTAATATTTTGCTTGCACAAGTTGTACGAAGACCGTTAGTTACAATGTTATCTTTTACACCAATTGGCATACCGAATAATAAACCATTATCTTCAGCGCCGATTTTTGCATCTAATTCTTTCGCTTTTGCGCGTGCATTTTCTTCATCTAATGTAAGAAAGGCTTTTACGTTATCTTCAACATCCGCAATACGTTTGTAAGATTCTTCTACTAAATCCGTAACGGAAATTTCTTTGTTGTTTAACTTCTTATGTAACTCTGATACTGA
Source organism: Bacillus sp. B1-WWTP-T-0.5-Post-4 (assembly GCF_009183795.1). NCBI lineage: Bacteria > Bacillati > Bacillota > Bacilli > Caryophanales > Bacillaceae > Bacillus > Bacillus sp. B1-WWTP-T-0.5-Post-4. The sequence continues at coordinate 32,139 of NZ_WEIJ01000008.1, read as the reverse complement.
ATGATCAAATAATGACATCGAAATTCCCCTCCTCTATTCTAATACTGCTGGAACACGGATTTGATTATCTTTGTGATCCGGTGCATTTTTTAATACTTCTTCAACTGGTAAACCTTTTTCTGGTACATCTTCACGCATAACATTTTTCATAGTTAATACATGAGTTGTTGGTTTTACATCTGTTGTATCTAATTCATTTAACTGTTCTGCAAATGTAACAATTGCATCTAGTTGTTTTTGAAATTTTTCTGCTTCTTGATCAGTAATTGCAAGACGTGCTAAATGTGCTACGTGCTTTACATTCTCAACGGAAATTCTTGACACGGCTAGGCCACCTCCATAATATATCGTTCAATCTACAATACTATTGATGATACCAAATTTTCAGTACTTCAAGCAAGTCAACACAGAGTACTTACGCCATTTTTACATAAAAAAAGAAAGGCAAATGCCTTTCTTTACAATTTACTCTTTATCTAACGGTTTATTTTTTGGAAATCTCTCGTTATCTTCTTCATTATCACGAATTGTTTTTTGTAATACAAAACAAGACATCGTTAAAAATAATGTTCCAATTAAATAGTATCCTTTTACACTAAGCGTTTCATCTAACGTATAAATCCCAATTAGCATACCTGAAAGCGCACAAACAAATGAAGTCCATGCTAAAAATGTGAACGCTTGCGTATTACGTCTTCTCATCGTTCTCCCCCTCGTTAGCTGTATACCCATTATAGATAAGTATATTTACCATGATGGATTTTTATGTAAATTCTAGTTTTATATTTATAAATCTATCATAAAAGAATACTATTTTAAAGAAAGTTTTCTGTCTAATCTGAAAAAATAATTAAAATCATTGACAATTTTTTCTATTCTACATAAAATAAAAATAAATATTACGAACCTCGAAATATACGGGAGTGGAATTAATTGTTGCAATATGAACATTTTTTAGACTTACTGCTAGATAACGCCAAGAAACTTTTCTATCCTGAAGAATGGGTAAGCCTAGATTTAACACTTTCTAAAACAGAAGTATTTTGTTTACTTTGGATGGAACGAAATACAGATATTACAATGACGAAAATTGCTGACCTTCTTGATATACCGATGAGTACAACGACGGGCGTTGTAAATCGCCTTGTAAAAAAGGGATATATTGAGCGCTACCGTGATGAAAACGACCGACGTATTGTATTAATTCGGTTAACAGAAAACGGCGTAATGCTCGTTCAAGAAGTAAAACAAAATGCAGCCCACTACTTTAGCTTATTGACAGAAGCATTGTCAGAAGAAGAAAAAGCATTCTTACTACAAATCTTCCAAAAGATTATGAATCACATTGCTACGTCACAGCAAAAAACAGAAGAAAAAGTTTCTACACCTAAAATGAAAAACATTCCGATTGAATAAAACCCTATCTGGGTTTTTATTCAATCATTTACTTCGACACTCGTAATATTCGATATTCGAAACAAAGGAGATATGAATGATGAGAATTATTTTGTATACAGGTAAAGGCGGCGTAGGAAAAACTAGCATTTCAGCAGCAACAGCAATTCAAAGCGCAAAACAAGGATTAAAAACTTTAGTCATGAGTACAGATCCCGCTCATAGTTTAGGAGATTCATTTGGTATAAAGCTATCTTCTGAGCCATTAGAAATTCATGAAAATTTGTGGGCACAAGAAATTAATACGATTTATGAGATGGAAAAAGGATGGGGAAAATTACAGAAATATATTACACTACTCTTCACTTCCAAAGCAGCCGATGATATTACAACAGAAGAATTAACGATGTTTCCTGGTATGGAAGATTTAATTAGCTTACTTCGCGTACTCGATTATTATAAACAAAACACATATGATGTTATTATTATTGATTGTGCTCCAACAGGAGAAACATTAGCAATGCTAAGCTTTCCAGACATGCTCGGCTGGTGGATGGAAAAATTGTTTCCTATTAAAAGAAAAGTTTTAAAAGTCGTTCGTCCTGTAGCTCAACCACTCCTTGGTGTCCCTCTTCCAACCGATGATATTATGGACGAATTAACAAATACACTTGAACAGCTCGGAGAAATGAGAGATATTTTATCAAACCGAGAAGTAACAAGTATCCGCATCGTTGTAAATCCTGAAAAAATGGTCATTAAAGAAGCTCAGCGTAGCTTTACTTATTTAAATTTATACGATTATAACGTAGATGCCATTATGATTAATCGCGTCATCCCTAACACTGTCACCGATCCTTATTTTCAGGCATGGAAAGATACACAGAAGAAATATAAAACATTAATTCAAGATAGTTTTCAACCCCTTCCTATTTACGAAGCTCCAATGTTTGAACAAGAAGTTGTTGGTTTGTCTATGTTAGAACGTGTAGGAGATTCTTTATTTAAAACTGATCATTCCCCTACAGAAGTGAAATTTAACGGGCGCACTCAATATGTAAAAAAGGATGGCGATGAATATATTTTCGTTCTGTCCATTCCCTTCTCAAACAAAAGTGAACTTTCCTTAAATCAAAAAGGTGATGAACTTATTATTCGAGCGGGTTCTGTTAAACGGAACATCACGTTACCAAAAACATTAACACACCTTTCTATTCAAGGGGCAAAATTTGAAGAAGATATACTAAACATTCGGTTTGGAGGTGTAGTGCATGCATGAGGAACTACTACGAAGGGTAATTCGTACAAAAGTAAAAGTCGGGATGCATATATTAGAAGAGCTACCTAATCCAATCCAGCAATCAGCTAAGCAAATATTAAATATTTTGCAAGAGGAGCTAGCTGCTTATCCGAAAGAACGAGATCATCATGAAGTTAATTTAAAAAATATCATAATTGAATAACTATCTCTGTATAGAGGGCCTTTTTTAGGCTTTCTATACTTTATTGGAGTGATGTAAGTTGATGAAAAAGCATTCCACTACTATACTCTGGATCATTCCCTTATTATTTTTCATTCATAACCTTGAAGAAGCTTTCCAAATGCCACAATATCTTGCTAATCAATTTTCAATCCGTCTTATAACTAGCCAACAATTTTTCATTGCCATTTCCGTATTAACAATCTTTGTATTACTTATCGTCTTTCTATATCAACTTAACTTCTTGTCTTCTATATGCTGGATTATTTTTATACAAGGGGCTATCTTCTTTAACTCTGTTCAACATATTATTTTGTTTTTCATTTATCGCTCCTATAACCCCGGCGTCATATCAGCATTTTTCATTACTCTCTTTTCTATTTTCTTTTTTTTATCAAAAAAACACTTAATTCATCAAAAGCAATTCGTAATTACAATCCTTTTCAGCTTATTTTCTTATCCCATTATAATTTGGATCACCTTACTGTTCGCTAGCTATTTTCATTCATAAAAAAAGACCAGGAAAACTCCTGGTCCATTACTCTACTTAACAAACATTGGATTCTACGTTATACAGAATTGGAAGGTACAGAATTAGGGTTTGTTTGTTAAGCAGATTATATGTTGAACGAACTAACAGCGGAGGGGTTCCTTCTGCTAGCCCGTTAAACCCAATCATTATTTTACGATTTTTTCAAGCTCCTCAAGTGAAAGATCTACTGAAATTGAACCATCATTTGTTTCTTTCTTAATTGCATCTGTTACTTCTTTTGAATGGTATAATTCAATTACTTTTTTCAGTGTTGGATCATCTTTATCTTTCGTACGAGCTGCGAAAATATTAATATAAGGCTTCGCATTTTCATTCTTTGGATCTTCTAAGAAAATAGGATCCTTCGCTGGATCTAATCCAGCTTGACCAGCAACACCGTTATTAATAACTGATGCCGCTACATCTTTTAACACACGAGGTGTTTGCTGTGCGATAACCGGTGTAATTTTTAATTTCTTCGGATTTTCAGCAATACCACTTGGATCTCCAAATAGACCAAAATCCTTTTTCAGCTTTAATAATCCAGCTGCATCAAGAAGTTTTAATGCACGTGCTTGGTTCGTTGGATCGTTTGGAATTGCAATTTCTGAACCATCTGGGATTTCATTTGATTTCTTATATTTTTCAGAGTATAAACCCATTGGTGCAATTTGTGTTGTACCAACAGCTGTAATATCTAACTTATGTTCCTTTTTAAATTGCTCTAAGAACGCAATATGCTGGAATGAGTTTAGTTCAATATCTCCATCAGCTAACGCTTTATTTGGCGTTGTGTAATCAGAGAACTCAATCAGTTTAACTTTAATCCCTTCTTTTTCAGCTTTTCCCTTTACAATTTCCCAAGCGTTTCCATCCGTTCCAGTTACACCAATGCGAACTGTTTTCTCTTTTGCTCCAGCATCCGAGCAGCCACTTAACGCCGAAATCCCTACAATCGCTGATAATGCAAATGCTAAAATTTTCTTCATTTTCTTTTCCTCTCTTCCTTTTTATGATCTGCGTAACAAGACTTTCGCAAAGTAATTCCCTAAATTTTGAGCTATCTGTACGAGAATAATAAGTAACACGACCGTTACGAACATAACTGATGTATCAAAACGTTGATAACCATATGTCATTGCTAAATCACCAAGACCGCCACCACCGACAAGCCCAGCAACTGCAGAAAATTCAATTAAACCAACTGTCATAAATGTGACACCTAAGATTAATGGCGCTAACGCTTCTGGTACAAGGATTTCAAAAACGATTCTAATTGGCGAGGCGCCCATTGCTTGTGCTGCCTCAATTACTCCTTTCGGAACGGAAACAAGGTTTGTTTCAACCATTCTAGCAATACCAATTGATGCGACTAACGTCATCGGGAAAATTGCCGCTGCTGTTCCAATCGTCGTTCCGATAACACTTCTTGTTAGTGGACTTAAGGCTACTAAAAAGATAATGAATGGTACCGGACGAATTGTATTAATTATGATGTTAAGAATAGAAAAGACCCATTTATTTTCTAAAAAGTTTCCTTTTCTCGTTACATATAAAAGTAAACCTAGAGGTATACCAAGAATTGTAGCGAATATAAGGGTTACAATTACCATTAAGAGGGTATCCCCCGTCGCATCTAGTATGCGCGGCCAAAATATACTCCAATCAACTCGCATGAGCTTCTACCTCCTTCAGCTGCACTTGCAGTCTTAGATGTTGTAATGCTTTTTGAATTTCCCTCTGCTCCCCTTGCAACTCTACAAGAAGATTTCCAAATAGCACATTTTGAAGTTCAATAATATTTCCGTACAGTACATTTACATCGACGTTATAGTTTTTTGCGATATATGATAGTACCGGCTGTCCTGTCTCCTCACCAGTAAATGTTAGACGATAAATTTGACCACCATTTTGAATTTTCGCTAGAACACTTTCTGGTAAATGATCATTAATAACAGAGCGTACAAAGTTTTGAGTCGTCTTTGTTTTTGGTTGTGTGAAAACATCGAACAGTTTTCCTTCTTCAATAACTTTTCCCTTCTCCATTACAGCTACACGGTGACAAATTTCTTTCACAACATGCATTTCATGTGTAATAAGAAGAATTGTTAAATTGTATTCTCGATTTACTTTCTTTAATAAGTTTAGAATTTCTGTCGTCGTTTCTGGATCTAAGGCTGATGTTGCCTCATCACATATAAGAATATCTGGCGATGTCGCAAGTGCTCTAGCAATGCCCACACGCTGCTTTTGTCCACCTGATAGCTGCTCTGGGTAATAGTTTGCTTTATCTTCTAACCCTACAAACTTCAGCAGTTCATTTACTCTTTCTTTTATCTCATTCTTTGGTACTTTCGCTAACTTTAATGGATAAGCAATATTTCCAAATACTGTTCTTGAATTAAATAAATTAAAACTTTGAAAGATCATTCCGATTCTTTGTCTTAGTTTACGTAATTCTTTCGTCGATAATGATGTAATATCTTTATCATCTATTGAAATCGTTCCTGCCGTCGGTCTCTCTAACATATTTACTAGGCGTAATAACGTACTCTTTCCAGCGCCACTAAAACCGATAATGCCAAAAATTTCGCCTTTCTCAACTGATAATGTTACATCCTCTACCGCATGAACAGATTGCCCAGCTGATTCATACACTTTACTTACATTGTTAAAAGAAATCATTTTTTCCCCTCCTATATGCTGTAAAAACTTGAAGTAGAGCTTTCGAGGTAAAATAAAAAGTGCTCTCCTTCTTATCAACCATAAAGATAAGAAGGAGAGCACTTATATGTACTCGTTCACATCTTCTCATCTTCCAAGCCTTTATATGGCTTGCTGGAGTTAGCACGGTATTAAAAAAACCCGTTGCTGAGGTATCGTAGGGCCAGTCCCTCCACCTCTCTGGATAAGAATGTATCGATTTAATTGTCGTTTAATTAATTCTCATTATAGAACTCAGAATAATAAGAGTCAATACATTTTTTAGAAAAATATTAATTATTCCTTTATTAAAATTTTCAGATGAAAATTCATGAGAAAATAGTAACTTTCAAGGTTATTTAAAATTCTTCTTCCTCATATTTTTAAACAGGAGAATCTTCTCTACGAATTGAATAAATTTATTTGAATATGAAACTCGGAGGAAGATAAATATATGAAAACAGCTCTTTTACTCATCGATATTCAAAACGATTATTTTCCAAATGGAAAGATGGAATTGCGTAATCCAGTAGAAGCAAGCGAATATGCTAATCAGTTATTACAACACTTTAGAACAAACAGCGAACCTATTTTTCATATCCAACACGTAGCTATAAAAGATGGCGCTACTTTTTTCCTACCTAATACAGAAGGTGTACATATTCACGAAAGCGTACGTCCACTTAGAGAAGAAACAGTTATAGTCAAACATTATCCAAATAGCTTCCGAGAAACTAATCTTCTAGAGCAATTAAAACGTTTAAATATTGAACATGTCGTTGTATGTGGGATGATGACTCATATGTGTATCGATGCTACAGTAAGGGCTGCATTCGATTTTGGCTTTCAATGTACCGTTATACATGATGCTTGTGCTACAAAAGACCTTTCTTTTAAGAACGCTACTATACCAGCTGTTTACATTCACAATACAATTTTAGCTAGTTTAAATGGCGTATATGCAAATGTAATAAGCACGCAAGAATTTTTAGCTACATAAAAAACACTCCTTTCAGTGAGCAAAACCGAAAGGAGTGTTCCTTGTCGAACCATAGATTTTCTTTCAAATTGTATTATACAGGAAATTCTCAAAATGAATACTAAAAAATATGACTAATAAGTCAACTTTTCTCATCATTTTATCTCTGTTCACATGTTTATCCCGCTATTAATAGGTTTTAGCTCATTCCCTTCGAACGATGGTAGTATATAGGATTTCAATTTTAAAAGGAGCTCTTCACATTCTGTGAAGAGCTCCTCTACTATTTCTTATAAAGTTTCAGAAGTAGTTTTTGCTTGCATGTGAAGTGCTAAGTAATCAGGTCCACCAGCTTTAGAGTCTGTACCAGACATGTTAAAGCCACCGAATGGTTGGTAACCTACGATTGCACCAGTACATCCACGGTTGAAGTATAAGTTACCAACGTGGAAGTCTTCGCGTGCTTTTTCAATATGGTCACGGTTGTTAGTAATAACAGCACCTGTTAAACCGTATTCCGTATTATTTGCAATTGCAAGTGCATGATCGAAGTCTTTCGCTTTACAGAATGCTACTACTGGTCCGAAGATTTCTTCTTTCATTAAGCGAGCATCTTCTGCAACGTCAGCAACGATTGTTGGTTGGATGAACCAGCCTTTAGAATCGTCTCCTTCGCCACCTGCTAAGATTCTACCTTCTTCTTTACCAATTGCAACATAGCTCATTACTTTATCGAATGCAGCTTGGTCATTAACAGGACCCATGTTTGTACCTAATACTGCTGGGTTAGCAACTGTTAATTCTTTTGTTAATTCAACAGCACGATTTAATACATGATCATATACATCTTCATGGATTACTGCACGAGAACATGCAGAACATTTTTGTCCTGAGAATCCGAATGCTGATGCAACGATAGACTTAGCTGCTAATTCAAGATCTGCTTCTTTATCAACAACGATTGTATCTTTACCGCCCATTTCAGCGATAACGCGTTTTAACCAAATTTGTCCTGGGTTTACTTTCGCTGCACGCTCATAGATGCGGATACCTACATCACGAGATCCCGTGAAGCTTACGAAACGTGTACGAGGATGATCTACTAAGTAGTCACCAACTTCAGAACCGTTACCTGGAACGAAGTTTACTACGCCAGCTGGTAAGCCAGCTTCTTCTAATACTTCCATAAATTTAGCTGCTACTACAGGAGTTGTACTAGCTGGTTTTAGTAATACTGTGTTACCAGAAACTAAAGCAGCTGTTGTCATACCTGCCATAATTGCGAATGGGAAGTTCCAAGGAGAAATGATAACACCTACTCCTAATGGAATGTAAGAGAAACGATTATATTCAATTGGACGGCTTTCTACTGGAATACCGTCTTTTAATTTTAACATTTGACGACCATAATATTCCATAAAATCGATTGCTTCTGCTGTATCAGCATCTGCCTCATTCCATGGCTTACCTGCTTCTTTTACAAGAATAGCAGAGAATTCATGTTTTCTGCGACGAACGATTGCTGCAGCACGGAATAAAATATCTGCACGCATTTCTGGCTTTGATTTTCTCCAAGTTTGGAATGTTTCATCCGCTACTTGCATTGCTTTTTCAGCTAACTCACGGCTTGCTTTTGAAACACGACCAACAAGTTCCTCTTTATTTGCAGGGTTTACAGAAACAATTTTGTCTTCTGTAGTGATTTTTTCTCCCCCAATAATTAATGGATAGTCTTGTCCAAGATAAGATTCTACTTTCTTTAAACCTTCTTCAAACGCTAATTTGTTAGCCTCCACTGAAAAATCTGTAAATGGCTCATGTTTGTATGCTACTACCATTTTTTTTAGCCTCCCCTTAGAAAAACGTTTACATTTTACAACATTATTCTACACGATAATTTAGATTTATTCAAATATTCCTAGACTTATATTTTAAAAATTAATAAATTTTTAAAATATAATAAAAAAAAGAGATTCATACATGCGTATGAATCTACAAAATATGAGTATATTCCAAAACATTTTTCCCGATCAATAATATAGTAACTAATAAAAATAAAGTCCTTACATATCCAACACCTTTTTGAACCGCAAACTTCGATCCAAAATAAGCACCTAAGATCATTGATAATCCCATGATAATACCATATTCAAAATGAATTATATCTAAAAATAAAAAAGTAATTAAAGATACAATATTACTAACAAAGTTCAAAAGTTTTCCAGATGCTGCCGCTTGAATAAAATCCAAGCCAATTAATAAAAATGCAAAAATTAAAAACGACCCTGTCCCTGGTCCAAAAAATCCATCATAAAATCCTATCATTAAAATAGCAAAGAAAAATATTAATGTTTTTCTTTGCGTCATCTTCTTATAGGTAGACACACTTCCCCAATTCTTTTTTGCAATAATATAAATAGCAATAAATACCAACATTACAAGTACTAATGGGCGTAAAATATCCGGTGGAATAAATTTTACTACTAAAGCACCTGCAACAGCTCCAACAATAGTTAACGGGATTAACTTTCCTACAATTTTAAAATCAACTTTTCCTGATCGAATGAAATACATCGCACTCGTAAACGTCCCCATTGTTGCCGCTAATTTATTCGTTGCAATTGCCGAAGCTGGCGATAAGCCAACAAACATAAGTGCAGGAAGCGAAATTAATCCTCCTCCTCCAACAACGGAATCAATAAAAGCTGCTAAAAAACCGAATGCAATTAATAAAATAATGACTTGAAAACTTAATTCTTCCATGAGCTTTACCCCTTACCCCTATTTTTTACAACATTTTAAATTATAACAAAATTACATAAGAAAAAAAGCTGTTCCATAGAGGAACAGCCTTCATATTTAATCTAAAATCTTCACAAGTGGTTCATCTTGTTTTGCTTCACGTATAATAATAGCTTCTGGGCGTTCTACAGATTTAATCGTTACTTGTACTTTCATATAATTCGGGAAGTATTCCATAACAAGCCCTGCCACATATTGTGTAAACCCAACTATTTCAGCTTTTCCATTAAACTGGACAGGAATATCAAGCTTCATTTCTCTTAATTCATCATCTCTATACATACCAGTACCAATAACAGCTGTATAGTCGCCTTGGAAATAATCGCTTAGTTTTGCCTTAAAGTTGGATACTCTTGCAAGGTCTTCACGTTTATTATCTGTTTTCGCTTGCTCTGATGGGAACAAATAATATTTTTCATTAATTTGTTTCCAATCTTCAACCGTTTCACTACCTTTTTCAACATTCGCATAAGAAACAAAATTACCTGGCACGAGCGAAGACTTTGGAGCTTGGCGATAAATCGCAAATGTTATTGGAATATTTTTGGTTTCAGGTTCTTTTTGATGTATGACTTTCAAAATTTCTTGCGCCATTTTTTTCCCTTCAGCTAACATCTTTTCATCCGGGATTGCAGCTTCACGTGGATAACCATGCTCTTCGTTAAAATATTGAACAGAATTCATCGCTAATCCAACTACCATACCAACGCGTTCCTCGTCGTTATCGCCTTTTTTCACATAATAATCATGCTCTAAAATATTCGAAATATATATTGGATTTTTTTTATTTTTCACTTCTAGTGATTCGGATCCTGTTCCTAATGCAGGGTTTAATCCTATATTAGGAAATTTAACTGCATCTTTTTTTAATTTGTCCTCTAGTTCCTTTTGTTCAGCATCTGTACGTTTTCTTTTAACAAGCATCTGTATAGTTTGAGTATCTAGAGCTTTTCCGCCTTTTAAAAAATTATCTTTCGTACTAAATGATTCTTTTGCAATTCGCATTAACCCTGTTTCAAATTCATCTATATCAAGACGACTATTTAACCCTTGCACGACTAAACCACGTGCCTTTCCACCATCAAATGGAATAGTCGTCTTATAATATTCATCCGAAATAGCGTATTTTGGAACAACTGATTGTTCTTTTGCTTTCCCCGATTTCTCAGCCACTTTTTCATCTTTGTCGGCACCTGCACTACACCCACTTACAAGTAGGCCAAGGCTTAATACCGCTAATGCTATTTTTTTCATGGTAAGTTTGCACCTCTTACTTATTTAGCTCTTGTAAGAACCTCTCTTCATTCCAAACCTCAACATTATGTTTCTCCGCTTGTGCTAATTTCGAACCAGCCGCTTCACCTGCAACAACTAAATCCGTACTCTTACTAACACTTCCCGTTACTTTTCCACCTAATGCCTCAATCTTCTTCTTCGCTTCACTTCGCCCCATAACTTCTAGCTTACCTGTTAAAACAACCGTTTTTCCTGCGAAGTAAGATTCAACATTTTGTAAATCTGCAATTTTTATACCTTTGTATGTCATATTCACGCCATACTCTTTAAACTGCTGTAATAACTCTAATACATCTTCATTATCAAAATATGTCACAACAGATTGAGCCATTTTTTCGCCAATTTCATTAATTGCTTTTAGTTCTTCTTCCGTTGCTTTTACAAGCTCATCCATCGTTTCAAAGTGCTCTGCAAATGTACGTGCTGCTTTCGCTCCAACGTGGCGAATTCCAAGACCAAATAATAATCGCTCTAACGAGTTTTCTTTAGAATTTTCAATTGCTTGTATTAAGTTTGTTGCTGATTTTTCACCAAAACGTTCTAACTGTAATAATTGCTCTTTCGTCAATGCATATAAATCAGCAAATGTACGAATGTAATCAGCATCAAAGAGTTGTGTAATGACACGTTCCCCAAGTCCATCAATATTCATTGCATTTCTTGAAACGAAATGGATTAACCCTTCTCGAATTTGAGCAGGACAAGTTGGATTTATACAACGAAGTGCTACTTCTTCTTCTAAACGAACAAGTTCACTCTCACATGCTGGACAATGAGTTGGCATGCGGTATTCTTCTTCCTCACCAGTACGCTTATCAAAAATAACGTTCACAACTTCAGGAATAATATCTCCAGCCTTCTTCACAACAACGTAGTCACCAATTCGAATGTCTTTTTCACGAATTAAATCTTCGTTATGTAAAGAAGCACGACGAACAATTGTACCAGCAACTCTCACTGGCTCTAGTTCTGCAGTCGGTGTTACAACTCCTGTTCGGCCAACACTTAATTCAATGCCTGTTAATCTCGTTACAACTTCTTCAGCCGGGAATTTATAAGCAATCGCCCATCTTGGACTCTTCGCTGTAGTTCCTAGACTTTCTTGAAGGGCAACATCATCTACTTTTATAACGATTCCATCAATCTCATAATCAAGATGCGGACGTTTTTCTTGCCATTCTTCTACATAAGCTATAACTTCTTCAATTGTTTCACATGTACGGCGATTTGGATTTGTCTTAAATCCAAGTTCACCTAAGAAATCAAGCGATTCACTATGTGATGGAATTGTTTTTTCTTCTACATTCGCAAGACCGTACACAAACATAGATAAGTTACGCTTCGCTGCAATTTTCGGATCAAGTTGACGTATTGAACCTGCTGCTGCATTACGCGGATTCGCAAATACATCTTCTCCATTTTGCTCTTTTTCTTCATTTAGTTTAACGAATGAACGCTTCGGCATATAAGCTTCGCCTCGTGCTTCTAACGTTACTTCTTCATTTAAACGAAGTGGGATAGCTTTAATCGTTTTTAAATTTTGAGTAATATCTTCACCCGTTACACCATCACCACGTGTCGCCCCTTGAATGAAGCGTCCTTTTTCATAATGAAGCGAAACGGCAAGCCCGTCAATTTTTAATTCACATATATATCTTACATTCGCACCATCAATTCCTTGACGTACTCTTCTGTCGAAATCACGTAAATCTCCTTCGTTAAATGCATTTCCTAAACTTAACATTGGTGACTTATGTGTTACTTTTTCAAATATATCAAGAACAGTCCCCCCAACGCGAACGGAGGGAGAATCTTCACTCATAAACTCTGGGTTCTCTGCTTCTAATTTTATAAGCTCCTGCATATTACGGTCATATTCCGCATCAGAAACAGAAGGATTGTCTAATACGTGATATTGATAGTTAAATGTATTTAATAAATCACGCAGTTCTTCTATACGTTTTTTTGCTATCTCTTTTGACATATCCTCATTCCTTTCTATTGTTTCGTCACAGGTGCAAATTTTGCTAACAAACGTTTAACACCAATTGGGCTTGGGAATGCAATATCTAATTCTTTTGCATCACCTTCACCTTTTACACTTACAACTGTACCGACTCCCCATTTTTGGTGGGAAGCTTTATCTCCTACTGCCCAGCCAATTTGTTCGCCGCCTGTCGTCTTAGCTGCAGGGCGCGCGAAAGCTGAACGAGAGCGTGTTGTCGTTGTGATTGTCGTTTTGCCGCTACTTGCCGTTCTGCCTTTTGCACCAAACGATGTTTCACGCTTTGGCGCTGTTTCATTTAATGATTCCACTAGTTCTGTCGGGATTTCTGTAATGAATCGAGACGCAGCGTTCATACTTGTTCTACCAAATAATGTACGCATTTGCGCGTTAGATAAATATAGCTCTTCTTCTGCACGAGTAATACCTACATAAGCAAGACGACGTTCTTCTTGCATTTCATCCTCTTCCATAAGAGAACGAGTATGAGGGAATATCCCTTCCTCTAAGCCAACAATAAAGACAACCGGGAACTCTAATCCTTTCGCTGAGTGCATCGTCATTAAAATAACTTCTTCACCAGCAGTTGGGTCTTCATCTACACGATCAATATCAGCAACAAGTGCTAAATCTGTTAAGAATGCAACAAGGCTCTTATCTTCGCTTTGAGATTCAAATGTTTGCGTAACAGATAAGAACTCGTCTAAGTTTTCTAAACGACCTTCCGCTTCTAAAGAACGTTCATTTTTCAACATATCGCGATAGCCTGTTTTTTCAATAACTTCTTCTACTAATTCTGTAACAGATAAATACTCTTGCATATTTACCCAGTTATTTAATAAATTCGCAAATTCTTTTACTGCCTTTGTAATTTTTGCACTTACTCCAACATGCTCAATTTCATCAAATACAGCAGTTAATGAAATTCCGTTTTGCACACCGTAATTAATAATTTTATCGATAGAAGTCGCACCAATCCCACGCTTTGGCATGTTAATAATACGTGCAAAACTAATTTCATCATCTGGATTACCGATTAAACGTAAGTACGCCAAAATATCTTTAATCTCTTTACGATCGTAGAACTTCGTACCCCCGACAATTTTGTACGGAATGTTAGATTTAAGGAAAATCTCCTCGACCATACGAGACTGAGCATTCGTACGATATAACACTGCAAAATCAGTATATTTTCGTTTCCCCATTTGAATATCGTCACGAATTTTTTTCGCAACAAAATACGCTTCGTCCTTTTCAGTTGCAGCACGATAATACGAGATTTTACTTCCAACTTGATTGTCTGTCCATAATTTCTTCGGCTTACGATTTGTATTTTTTTCAATAACAGCATTCGCTGCATTTAAAATATTTTGTGACGAACGATAGTTTTGTTCTAACAAAATTACTTGTGCATTCTCATAGTCTTTTTCGAACGACAAAATGTTAGAAATATCTGCACCACGCCAGCGATAAATAGACTGGTCAGAGTCACCTACAACGCAAAGATTTTTAAAACGCGCTGCCAAATGTTTAACAAGAAGATATTGCGCTTTGTTCGTATCTTGATACTCATCAACGTGAATATATTGGAACTTACGCTGATAAAACTCTAATACTTCTGGAACACGTTCAAATAACTGAATCGTGGTCATAATTAAATCATCAAAGTCTAATGAATTATTTTTCAAAAGACGTTTTTGATACTCTGTGTATACATCGCTCGTTAATTTTTCATATGGATCAGCCATTGTAATTTTTTTTGCATATTTATCCGCAGATAACAGTTCATTTTTCGCATTACTAATACCCGCTAAAATAGAGCGCGGCTCAAATTTCTTCGGATCAATATTGCGCTCTTTCATAATTTTTTTGACTACAGTTAGCTGATCACCTGAATCTAAGATTGTAAAGTTACGATTAATACCAATACGATCGATATCGCGTCGTAAAATACGTACACACATAGAGTGAAACGTCGAAATCCAAATATCTTCTGCTTCTGGTCCGACAAGTGTATCAATACGCTCACGCATTTCACGAGCTGCTTTATTTGTGAAGGTAATAGCTAGTACATTCCATGGTGCTACACCTTTTTCACCAAGTAAATACGCAATACGATGTGTTAACACACGTGTCTTACCACTACCTGCACCTGCCATTAATAGAAGTGGTCCATTCGTTGTTTGTACTGCTTTTTGTTGCTGTGGATTTAAACCGTTTAATAACTTATCTGTCATACTCATATACGCCTGCACCTACTCTCCTTTTACTGCTTTAACTGTTTTTAACGCCGATTTTATATCATCATAAATAATATTTCCAACAACTACTGTATCAGCATATTGTGCCATTTCTTTCGCCTGTTCTGCATTAGAAATACCACCGCCATAATATAACTTAGCTTGTTTCAATTCTGCTTTTACATTTTTAACAAGTTCAACATCTCCATACGTACCGCTATATTCTAAATAAAATATCGGTAAACGTAATAGCTTGTCTGCTAAACGAGCATATGCAATAACGTCATCTTCTGTTACATCACATTTCGCTTCTGTAAGCTGGGCTACTTTCGCTTCTGGATTTAAAACACAATACCCTTCCATAAAAATTTCGTCCCAGTCCATAATATCCCCAAATTCTTTCAATGCCTCATGATGAACACCTGTTACCCATTCTACTTTTCGGCTATTTAAAACACTTGGGATGTAATAAAAATCAAATCCTGGTGTAATTGCTTCTACATCAGAAACCTCTAATACACAAGGAACTGCATATCTACGAATGCTAACTAGCATGTGTAATACGTTATCAATTGTAACTCCATCACTTCCGCCTACAATAACCGCATCAGTTCCAGACTCACAAATCATTTCTAAATGTTCATCGCTTAACTCCTTATTTGGATCAAGCTTAAATACATGTTTCCATCCGGAAATATCGTACATGAAAACACCCTTCCTTTTCTCTAGTTATATATATTTCTGTTCAAAATAACAGTTTATTTTCATCATTATTGTTTTAACTTCATCTTAAATATTTGTTTAAAACGGAGAATTAAGTTTGGAATTACCTCTTCCATATTTTTTAAACTAGAGGATTTAATTTTGAAGTTCCTTTTATGCATTCTTTCATTATAACAAAAAAAGTTACTTACACACACGCACATTCCAACATCTTTTTCCACGTCAAATGTTGGATTACATATCCCAAAAATCAAACGGGATACTAATAAAAGAAATAGTATTATCTATTTCAACTTTCATAAAAAGGAGTGTTTTTCTAATGAAGCAAAATATCGGGACAATAAACGCTCTAATTCGAATTACACTTGGGCTCGTCCTCTTCGGATGTAGTGCAACTAAACTTGTACGCAAGCCGTGGTGCACTTGGTCTAACATTTTTCTATGGATTGGTGCAATGAAAGTTGCAGAAGGAATTGTTCGTTTCTGCCCTGTTGTTGAAATGTGGAAATTCGGAAAATACATGAATATGGGGGCATTTAAAATGCCTAGCATGAATTTTGCTGAAAAAGGACATGCTAAAGAAGAAGTGAATCAAACTTCCACTCATGACAAGCCAAAGTCAAAAGGAAGTTATGACGCTTCTGACAAAGAGATTGAGTCAGCGATTGAAAATATAATCCTGGCAAAACCGCTTTGAATCATTTGTCACGATGCAAGATGCTCTCAAAGGGACTTAGCTGCTGCAGTGGGCGGTTAAGTCTTCTTTATTTTACCATAAAACAGAACGTACATTCTCTTTTTTGACCTTAAAATGTATATAAAAGATATCAATCAATAAAATTCAGAAAATTAGGTGCATACCTCTTGCTTAAAATGATATAAAAGTGATATCATTTTTATATCAGGAGGCGATCATATGAAAGAAAAACAAGTATTTTATGTAAATGGTTTTCTCGGTATTATTGGAATTTTGATTTTAGCTGCTATCGGTGTATTTTTCCTTGCACAAGAAATTTTCATAGGAGCAGCACTAACTATTATATTAGCCGCAGTTCTCGCTACAGGTATCGGTATTGTTCAACCGAATCAAGCGAAGGTTATTACGTTCTTCGGTAATTATTTAGGAACAATTCGTCAAAACGGTTTATTTTTAACGATTCCGTTCGCATTCCGTCAAACTGTATCTTTACGTGTTGAAAACTTTAACAGTAAAAAATTAAAAGTAAATGACGTTGATGGAAATCCAATTGAAATTGCAGCTGTTATCGTATATAAAGTTGTTGATTCTGCAAAAGCAATGTTTGGTGTTGAACATTATGATCGATTTGTAGAAATTCAAAGCGAAACGGCAATCCGCCATGTTGCAACAAAATATCCTTATGACAATTTCCAAGATGAAACCTGCGTTACGTTACGCGGAAATACTGAAGAAATCTCTGAAGAATTAAAACGTGAGTTAGAGGCGCGTCTTGAAATTGCTGGTGTAGAAGTATTAGAAACTCGTTTAACGCACTTAGCTTACGCAACAGAAATTGCCCATGCAATGCTACAACGCCAGCAAGCAAAAGCAGTATTAGCTGCTAGAAAAGAAATTGTTGAAGGTGCTGTGAAGATGGCGAAAGATTCCATCCATATGTTAGATGAAGAAGGCGTACTAGAACTCGATGACGAGCGTAAAGCAAATATGGTAAACAACTTATTAGTTGCCATCGTTTCAGATAAAGGTGCGCAACCAGTTATTAATACAGGAAGCCTATACTAAGGGCTATAAGTAATTATGGCTAAAAAGAAAAGCTTTCCATTACGTATTGATCCTGAATTACACGCAGTCATCGAAAAATGGGCAAATGATGAATTTCGTAGCGTCAATGCACACATCGAGTATTTACTTCGAGAAATGGCAAAGCAAAAAGGGAAATTAAAAAAAGATAAAGATGCATAAAAAATCCCGCTGATTCCTCAGCGGGATTTTTACATATTAACTTTTCGTCATCTCATGCCCAATTGCACGATATCCTATATCACTTCGATAAAATAGACCATCACTCTCAATTTTACCGATTTCTTTATATACTTTATCTTTTGCTTCTTGTAAACTATTTGCCTTACAAGCAACAAATAATACACGGCCACCGTTCGTTACAAAGTCCCCATGTTTCATTGCTGTACCTGCATGGAAAACAATCACATCTTGCAGTGCATCTAGTCCACTAATAATATCACCTTTTTTATACGCTTCTGGATATCCTTTTGAAGCAAGTACAACACCAATTACTGCTTCCTCTGACCACTCTAACACTAACTCACTTTCATCTAATACAGCGTTACATACATCAACTAAATCATTTTCTAAGCGAGGTAATACAACTTCTGTTTCAGGATCACCAAAGCGTGCATTAAATTCAATTACCTTTGGACCATCATTTGTTAAAATAAGCCCTGCATATAAAATCCCTGTAAACGATCGATTTTCTTGGATCATTGCTTGAGCAGTTGGATGTAATACAGTTTGAATCGCTTCTTGGACTGCTGATTCTGGAATTTGTGGTACTGGAGAATATGCACCCATTCCGCCTGTATTTGGGCCTTTATCACCATCAAAAGCTCGTTTATGGTCCTGAGCGATTACCATCGGATGTACAGTTGTTCCATTTACAAATGCCATTAATGAAAATTCTTGTCCATCTAAAAACTCTTCAATAACAACCTTCTTACTTGCCGCGCCGAACTTCACATCTTGTAGCATTTCTTTCACAGCCTGTAATGCCTCTTCAAGCGTCATTGCTACCGTTACCCCTTTACCAGCAGCTAATCCGTCAGCTTTAATAACGATTGGTGCACCAACTTTTTGAATATACTGTACTGCTTCTTCATAATCGGTAAAAGTTTCGTACGCCGCAGTTGGAATATCATACTTTTTCATAAGCTCTTTTGTAAAAGCTTTACTACCTTCAATAACAGCAGCCGCTTTATTCGGACCAAATACGCGAAGTCCCTCTTCTTTAAAACGATCAACAATTCCATTCATAAGTGGAATTTCTGGTCCAACGAAAGTTAACTCAATATTATTCTCTTTGGCAAATAAAACTAATGCATCAAAATCATTTTCATCAATATCAACTGGTATTGCAACATCTCTCATACCTTCATTACCTGGTGCTACATATACCTTTTCTACTTTTTCAGATTGTGCAAACTTCCAAGCTAAAGCATGCTCACGCCCACCGCGGCCAATTACTAAAACATTCATATTTCATCCCCCAATAATTAAATAAGTACAAACTAGAAGCTATGCTCCTAGTTTGCTTTTTCATATCAATAAAAGGTTATCTTAACCGGACTTTTTAAACATCCTCTATTAGTGTTTGAAATGACGTACGCCAGTGAACACCATAGCAATCCCATAAGTATCTGCCACTTTAATAGAATCTTCATCACGGATTGATCCGCCTGGTTGAATGATTGCTGTAATTCCTGCTTTTGCTGCTTCTTCTAATGTATCTGGCATTGGGAAGAAAGCATCAGATGCAAGTGCGCTACCTTGTGCTTTTTCACCAGCTTGTGTAATTGCGATTTTTGCAGAACCTACACGGTTCATCTGTCCCGCACCGACGCCAATTGTCATGTCATCTTTCGCTAAAACAATTGCGTTTGATTTCACATGTTTTACAACTTTCCAAGCTAGTTTTAAATCTTTCCATTCTTGCTCTGAAGGTTCACGTTTCGTTGGAATTGAAATTGTACTTTCATCTAATGATAACGTATCTTCCTCTTGAACGAGAAGTCCACCTTGTACAGAAGTTAGTTTTTTGCTTGCACTTGTCGCTTTTTCAATATTTATAGTTAATAAACGTAAGTTCTTCTTACTTTGTAACACTTCTAAAGCTTCTTGCGAGAACGAAGGTGCGATAACAATTTCTAAGAAAATTTCATGTAACTTTTCTGCTGTAGCTTTATCAATTTCACGATTTGCTGCAATAATACCGCCGAAAATTGATACTGGATCTGCTTCATAAGCGCGAGTATATGCTTCGTGAATATCAGTTCCTACTCCAACACCACATGGATTCATATGTTTTACTGCTACTACTGCTGGTTCTGTAAATTCTTTTACGATGCTAAGCGCTGCGTCTGCATCATTAATATTGTTATACGATAATTCTTTACCGTGTAATTGTTCTGCGTATGCAACAGAAGAAGTTGCTGCGAATGGCGCTTTATAGAAAGTTGCCTTTTGATGTGGGTTCTCGCCATAACGTAAGTCTTGCTTTTTCTCAAATGTCACCGTTAATGTTTCTGGACTTTCTTCACCCATTTGCTCTGTTAAGTAGTTAGAAATTAACGCATCATACGCTGCTGTATGACGGAATACTTTCGCTGCTAGTTTACGTTTTGTTTCCTCTGCTACTTCACCGTTCTCTTTCAGTTCTGCTAACACAATATCATAATCTACTGGATCTACAATTACAGATACGAATTTATGATTTTTCGCAGCAGAGCGAATCATTGTCGGGCCACCGATATCAATATTTTCAATTGCATCAGCAAATGTTACATCAGGCTTAGCGATTGTTTCTTTAAATGGATATAAGTTAACAACAACAAAGTCAATTGGCTCCATACCTAATTCATTCATTTGTGTTACATGTGTTTCATTATCACGAACTGCTAATAGACCACCATGAATATTTGGATGTAACGTTTTCACACGGCCATCCATAATTTCAGGGAAACCAGTTACTTCAGAAATACCAATTACTTGTAAACCGTTTTCTTCTAGTAACTTTTTCGTACCACCTGTTGAAATAACTTCAATCCCTTGTTCTAGTAACCCTTTAACAAATTCTACTACTCCTGTTTTATCTGAAACACTTACTAATGCACGCTTTTTCATTTATCCTTCACCCCTGGTTGTATGTTAGTTAACAGTTGATTCTTTCACAGACTGAACAATTTGATTCACTGTATTTACGTATAATTTATGTTCAACTTGTTGAATTTTCTTTTGTAAACTTTCTCTCGTATCCCCTTCAGAAACAACCACTGCTTCTTGCGCAATAATTGGCCCTGTATCCATACCTGCATCTACATAATGAATTGTTACTCCAGTTACTTTCACACCTGCTTCTAACGCTTGACCGACAGCATCTTTACCCGGAAAGCTCGGTAGTAATGATGGATGAATATTAATAATCTTCCCGCCGTATGCTTCTAGTAACGTCGGCCCGATTAACCGCATATATCCAGCTAAAATAACATAATCAATTTCATATTCTTCTAGCTTCTTTAATATCTCTTTTTCAAATGCTTCTTTTGACTCATATGCTTTCGCTGAAAAAGCAAAACACGGAATATGATGATAATTTGCCCGTCCAACAGCGCGTGCTTCTGGTTTATCACATACTAATAAACTAATTTCTGCATCCAATCTTTTTTCTTCTACCGCATTAACGAGAGATTGAAAGTTAGATCCGCTTCCAGAAGCAAAAACTGCTAATCTACTCATAGTGCTGTGCCCCCATTAAAAGTAACGCCAGCTCCTTGTATAGTACGTCCAATAATACGAGCCATTTCTCCTTGCTCTTCAAGAAGACGAACAACATCTTTTGCATCTTCTTCCTTCACTGCTACTACCATACCAATACCCATGTTAAAAATATTGAACATTTCTTTTTCTTCCAGTTTTCCAACTTCTTGAAGCAAACTAAAGATCGGCTGAATTTCCCAAGATCCTAGTTCAATCTCAGCACCGATTCCTTCTGGCAACATGCGTGGAATATTTTCAATAAATCCGCCACCTGTAATATGCGCCATACCGTATACTTCATGTTTCTTCAATAGTTCTAAAATAGGTTTGACATAAATTTTCGTTGGTTTTAATAATTCTTCACCAAGAGGTAGTTCTAAGCGGCCATAAATACGCTCTAAAGATAGTTCTCCATCTTCTAGTAACACTTTTCGTACTAAAGAGTAACCATTGCTATGAATACCGCTAGATGCTAAGCCAATTAGCACGTGACCAGCTTCAATCTTTTCACCTGTTACAATTTTCTTTTTATCAACAATCCCAACTGTAAAACCAGCTAAATCATATTCTTCCGTAGAATACATTCCTGGCATTTCAGCTGTTTCTCCACCGATTAATGCACAACCAGCTTGGCGACAGCCCTCTGATATACCTTTGACGATGTTTTCAATTTTACTAGGTTCAGCTTTACCACAAGCAATATAATCAAGGAAGAAAAGCGGCTCTGCTCCTTGGACAACAATATCATTTACACACATCGCTACTGCATCAATACCAATTGTGTCATGTTTATCTGCCATAAAAGCGAGCATCAATTTCGTTCCCACGCCATCTGTTCCAGATACTAATACAGGTTCTTCTAATGCAAATTTTGATAGATCAAACATACCTCCAAAACCGCCTAAACCGCCTAGTACTTCTTTTCTCATAGTTGTTTGTACGTGTTTTTTCATGCGAGATACCGCTTCATATCCAGCTTCAATATCTACTCCTGCTTGCTTATATGCATTCGCCATCGTTATTTACACCTCGTCTTTTAATTTCTCCCCATCCAGGGCGGGCTATTTTAAGAAAGGAGCTAGCTTCTACATCAAAAGAAGTAGAAGCTTGTTTCACTTTTCTTATTTCATACTTTCTAAAAGCTCTTGCTCATAATCATAAAGAGCTGTTGGATAGTCCCCATTAAAGTAAGCCATGCATAGGCCACCATATTTCCCTTCATATGGACGTCCAATTGCATCTACTAATCCATCTTCGCTTAAAAATGTTAAAGAATCTGCTCCGATCATTTCACGGATTTCTTCTACTGTATGATTTGCTGCAATTAATTCTTTTCTCGTTTGAATATCAATGCCATAGAAACATGGATATTTCAGAGGTGGTGAAGCAATTCTTACGTGAACTTCTGTCGCTCCAGCTTCACGAAGCATACGAACAATTCGTTTACTTGTCGTTCCTCTTACGATAGAGTCATCAATCATAACAACTCGTTTCCCTTCAACTACACCTCTTACTGCGGAAAGCTTCATCTTAACCCCTTGCTCTCGCAGTTCCTGAGAAGGTTGAATAAACGTACGTCCAACGTAACGATTTTTAATTAATCCTAACTCATATGGAATACCTGTCGCCTCCGCATAGCCAATCGCAGCTGAAATACTAGAGTCTGGTACACCAGTAACAACATCTGCTTCAATAGGAGCTTCTGCCGCTAAACGTTTCCCCATATTCTTACGTGCTGCATGAACGTTAACGCCTGCAATATTAGAATCTGGTCGTGCAAAGTAAATGTATTCCATACTACAAATTGCATGTTCTACATCATTTGTGAAACGATCTACGTGAATTCCTTCATCATTAATGATAAGTAATTCACCCGGTTCTACATCACGAATGTATGTTGCACCTACTACATCAAAAGCACATGTTTCAGATGCTACAACGTAAGCATCCCCCATCTTTCCAATTGAAAGCGGACGGAACCCATTCGGATCTAATGCAACAATCATTTCATTTCCAGTTAGTAAAAGATACGCAAACGCACCTTTCACTTTGTTTAAAGCTTCTTTTACACTTTCAATTAAAGAATCTTTCGTACTACGTTTAATAAGATGTAAAAGTACTTCTGTATCTGAACTAGTTTGAAAAATACTGCCCTCTGCTTCTAATTCACGACGAAGCATTTTTGCGTTAATTAAATTTCCGTTATGAGCTAACGCCATACTATGATCGGAAAAACGGAACAACAATGGTTGAACGTTAGCAACTTCACTTCCACCAGCTGTTGCATATCGTACATGTCCGATTGCTGATTTTCCATTTAATCCTTCTAGCTCACCTCTTGAAAACACTTCTGATATTAAACCTAACCCCTTGTGACCGACGATTTTTTCCCCATTATTTACGACAATGCCTGCGCCTTCTTGCCCACGGTGCTGTAAACTGTGCAATCCGTAGTATGAAACTTGTGCTGCATTTTCATGCCCCCAAATTCCGAAAACGCCACATTCTTCGTTTAACCCCTTTATTTCAGCAAGCATGGGATTGCCCCTTTCCAAGCCTTTCTCATTTCATCTACATTTGCTGTAAGTAATACTTCATTTTCTTCATTATGAATTGTTACTTCATTTGTACTTGTTACTTCTCCAACTTGGATTGCTTCTACCACTTTCTCAAACGCCTCTTTATTTTCACGTTTTACAGTTATCACGAAGCGAGACTGTGATTCAGCGAATAATGCTGCTGTTGCTTCTCCATCTAATTTCACAGTAGCACCTAAGCCTTTAGCACCAATTGCACTTTCTGAAATCGCAACTGCTAAACCACCTTCAGCAACATCATGTGCAGATTGAACAAGACCAGCTTGAATTGCTTCTAATACTTGTTTTTGGCGTTTTAATTCTACATCTAAATCGATACTTGGTGATTGACCGAAAATTTTGCCGTGAATCATTTTCTGTAATTCACTTCCGCCAAACTCAGCTTTCGTCTCACCAATTACATACACTAAATCACCAGCTTGCTTAAACTCTTGTGTTGTTACATGTTTTAAGTCATGCACAAGTCCGACCATCCCAACAGTTGGTGTTGGATATACAGCTTCACCACTACGCTCGTTATACATCGATACGTTTCCGCCGATAACTGGTGTTTGTAATGTGCGACAAGCTTCACTCATACCGTCTACTGATTTCTCAATCTGCCAGAAGATTTCTGGTTTTTCTGGGTTACCGAAGTTTAAGCAATCTGTAATTGCAAGTGGCTCTCCGCCAGAACATACGATATTACGCGCTGCCTCTGCTACTGCAATTTTACCGCCCATCTCTGGGTCTAGATAAATGTAGCGAGAGTTACAATCTGTCGTCATTGCTAATCCTTTTTCTGTACCGCGTACACGTACAACTGCAGCATCTGAACCTGGCGTAACAACTGTGCTTGTGCGAACTTGGTAATCGTATTGATCGTATACCCACTCTTTACTTGCAATTGTTGGTTGCTGTAATAAAGCGAATAACGTTTCTTTATAATTTTCTACTTTTGGCGTTTCCATTTTCATTGCTTGGAATTCAGCAAAGTATGCTGCTTCTTTTGATGGCTTATGATAAATTGGTGCTTCTTCTGCTAAAGCATCTGCTGGAACTTCAGCTACCTTTTCACCTTTATGGAATAAACGAAGCATTTTATCTTCTGTTACTTTCCCCATCGTAACCGCTGCAAGACCATACTTCTCAAATAAATCTACTATTTCTTGTTCTCTACCTTTTTTCACGACAATTAACATACGCTCTTGTGATTCAGATAGCATCATTTCATATGGTGTCATTCCTGTTTCACGCTGTGGTACATCATCTAAGTACATTTCAATACCCATTCCTGCTTTACTTGCCATTTCTGCAGATGATGATGTTAAACCAGCCGCACCCATATCTTGAATTCCAACAAGTGCATCGGATTGAATTAATTCTAAACACGCTTCAATAAGAAGCTTTTCCATAAATGGATCCCCTACTTGAACCGCTGGACGTTTCGCTTCTGAGCTTTCAGATAGTTCTTCCGACGCGAATGTTGCACCGTGAATACCGTCACGACCAGTTGATGCTCCTACGTACATTACTGTGTTACCAGCACCGTGCGCTTGCCCTTTTTTAATGTCTTCGTGGTTAATCAAACCTACGCACATTGCATTTACAAGTGGATTTCCTTCATAACATGGATCAAATTGTACTTCGCCGCCAACAGTCGGAATACCGATGCAGTTACCGTATCCTGCAATTCCTGCTACTACTTCTTCGAATAAATATTTCACACGTGGTGACTGTAATTCACCGAAACGAAGTGAGTTTAATAGAGCTACCGGGCGTGCTCCCATAGAGAATACGTCACGAATAATACCACCAACACCTGTTGCAGCTCCTTGATATGGTTCAATAGCTGAAGGATGGTTATGACTTTCCATTTTAAATACAACTGCTTGATTATCACCGATATCTACAATTCCAGCACCTTCTCCAGGTCCTTGCAGAACGCGCTCACCTGTAGTTGGAAACTTACGAAGAACTGGTTTTGAATTTTTATAACTACAATGTTCAGACCACATTACAGAGAATAACCCTGTTTCTGTATAATTTGGCAGACGACCTAAAATCTTTTCAACCATGGCAAACTCTTCGTCTGTTAGCCCCATTTCCGCATATATACGCTCTTCTTTAATTTGTGTTGGATTTGGTTCAAGCATTAACGACATATGTTTCCCTCCACTGTTTTAAGATAGATTGAAAGACTTTTAACCCTTCAGCACCGCCAAGTAATTCATCTACAGCACGCTCTGGGTGCGGCATCATACCAAGTACATTTCCTTTTTCATTTACAATACCAGCAATATCTGAAACGCTACCGTTAGGGTTTTCTACGTAACGGAATGCGATTTGATTGTTCTCTTCTAATTGTTTAAGAGTCGCTTCATCACAATAGTAATTCCCCTCACCATGCGCGATTGGAATATTAATTATTTCATCTTTTTCATATTGTGATGTAAACATCGTTTCATTATTTTCAACACGTAACTGAACAGTGCGACACATAAATTTTAAGTTTTCGTTTCTTATTAACGCTCCTGGTAGTAATCCTGATTCAACAAGAATCTGGAA
Organism: Bacillus sp. B1-WWTP-T-0.5-Post-4; assembly: GCF_009183795.1. Lineage (NCBI taxonomy): Bacteria > Bacillati > Bacillota > Bacilli > Caryophanales > Bacillaceae > Bacillus > Bacillus sp. B1-WWTP-T-0.5-Post-4. Next base: position 5,312 of record NZ_WEIJ01000008.1, on the reverse strand, counting down.
TCCATTACATACACCTAAAATCGGCTTTCCTTGCTCAGCAGCTTTTTGCACTGCTTTCATTGCATTAGCAAAGCGAGAGATAGCACCGCAGCGTAAGTAGTCACCATAAGAAAATCCACCTGGTAGTAGAATTGCATCATATTCATCTAAATTCTCTGTATCGTGCCAAACGTAATCTACTTCTTCGCCAAGCTCATCTTTAATTGCATGGAACATATCGACATCACAGTTCGAACCCGGAAATACTATTACGGCAAATTTCACTGTGCGACAACCTCCTCAACTTCATAACGGAAGTCTTCCATTACAACGTTCGCTAATAGTTTTTCACACATTTCTTTTACCTTGCTATCTAAATCAGATACAGATTTATCAATTGTTAGTTCCATGTACTTTCCGATTCGAACGTCTTGTACTTCTGTGAATGAAAGACTATGAAGTGCTCCTTTTACTGCTGTTCCTTGTGGATCTAATACGCTTTCTCTTAATGTTACATATACCTTAACTTTATACATGTGAAATTCCCCCTAAACGTTTTAAAATCTCTTCATAAGCATCTGTTAAATTTCCAAGATCACGACGGAATACATCTTTATCAAACTTTTCATTGCTCGTTTCATCCCATAAACGGCAAGTATCTGGTGAAATTTCATCCGCTAAAATGATTTCTCCTTCTTCCGTTACACCAAACTCTAATTTGAAATCTACTAATCTTACACGACAGCTTGCGAAATGATCAATCAACACTTGATTGATTTGTAGAGCCATATCTCGTAATACACTTACTTGCTCTGGCGATGCAACGTTTAATACACGAATATGATCTTCCGTTACAAGCGGATCTCCTAAATCATCGTCTTTGAAGTAAAATTCTACGATTGGTTCTGCAAGTACAGTTCCCTCTTCCATTCCTAATCGTTTTGAAAGACTTCCTGCAATTACATTTCTTGTGACAACTTCTAAAGGAATAATACTCACTTTTTTAACAAGTTGTTCTGTTTCAGATAACTTCTCAACAAAATGTGTTTTAATTCCCACTTCTTGTAACTTTCTGAACAATAAAGTTGTAATTTCATTGTTCAAACGACCTTTTCCTGTAATCGTCTCTTTTTTCTCCCCATTGAAAGCAGTCGCACTATCTTTGTACTCTACCCAAACCATATCTGCTGATTCTGTACGATAAATTCTTTTTGCCTTACCTTCATACAGCAATTCTAGCTTTTGCATTTCGCAAGCCCCCTGTAGTTTGAAAAATGTGAATAATATTTTTATAAAGAATGGCACAGAATGACTCTATTCTGTGCCATATGAAATTTTACGCTTCGTTTAATCCAAGGCGTTCAAAGATTGTATCAACGTGTTGCATATGATGCTCATAGTTGAAGCATTCATTAATCTCTTCTTGTGTTAACTTGCTTGTAATACGCTCATCAGCTTCTACAAGCTCTTTAAATTGTACTTGTGTTTCCCAAGCTTCCATCGCTTTAGGCTGTACGATATCATAAGCTTCTTCACGTACCATACCTTTGTCGATTAGTGTAAGCATTACGCGCTGAGAATAAATTAAGCCGTATGTTCTTGTCATATTACGTTTCATATTCTCTGGGTATACAGTTAAGTTTTTAACGATATTACCAAAGCGATTTAACATGTAATTTAATGCGATTGTAGCATCTGGTAAAATTACGCGTTCTGCCGAAGAGTGAGAAATGTCACGCTCATGCCATAATGGAACATTTTCGTAAGCTGTCATCATATAACCGCGGATAACACGAGCTAAACCAGTCATATTTTCAGAACCAATTGGATTACGTTTATGTGGCATTGCAGAAGAACCCTTTTGACCTTTTGCGAAAGCTTCTTCAACTTCACGTGTTTCACTCTTTTGTAAACCACGAATCTCAACTGCCATCTTTTCGATAGATGTTGCAATTAGTGCAAGTGTTGACATGTAGTGTGCGTGACGATCACGTTGCAATGTTTGTGTTGAAATTGGTGCTGCTTCTAATCCTAAATTTTCACAAACATATTTTTCTACGAATGGATCGATATTTGCATATGTACCAACCGCACCAGATAGTTTACCAACACGAACTGTATCAGCAGCTTGTTTGAAACGCTCTACGTTACGTTTCATCTCTTCATACCAAAGACCAAGTTTTAAACCAAATGTCGTTGGTTCTGCATGAACACCGTGTGTTCTTCCCATCATGATTGTGTATTTATGCTCTTTCGCTTTGTTAGCTAAAATGCTTACAAAGTTCTCTAAGTCTTTTAATATAATTTCATTCGCTTGTTTTAAGATGTAAGATAATGCTGTATCTACTACATCTGTAGATGTTAAACCGTAATGAACCCATTTACGTTCTTCGCCTAATGCTGGCGTTTCTGATACAGCACGAGTGAATGCAACTACGTCATGACGTGTTTCTTTTTCAATTTCATAAATACGATCAATATCAAATGATGCATGTTCACGAATTTTTTTAACATCTTCTTTTGGAATATCGCCAAGCTCAGCCCATGCTTCACAAGCTAAAATCTCAACTTCTAACCACGCTTTAAATTTGTTCTCTTCCGTCCAAATCGCACCCATTTCAGGGCGTGTATAACGACTAATCATCTTTTTCCCTCCAACAGTTGTTCTTGATGGTCCCAAATATGCAAACTCTTCGCTTTTTCTAGAGCGACTTCAATATTATCATTTAAAATATTAACATGCCCCATTTTTCGCTGTGCTTTTGCTTCTTCTTTTCCATACAAGTGTAAATAGCACCCGGTTAATCTATTCACTTGTCTTAGGACCCCTTCTATATGTTCGCCTAAAATGTTTACCATGACAACTGGTTTTAACAAATTTGTTTCTCCTAGAGGTAAATTACAGATTGCTCGAATATGTTGACCAAATTGACTCGTTTCACATGCATCCTGTGTATAGTGTCCTGAATTGTGAGGTCTTGGCGCTAATTCATTAATATAAATCTCACCATTATCTGTAGCAAACATCTCTACAGCTAGTGTTCCCACAAGTTCTAATTCATCCGCAAGTACCTTTGCATACGCAATTGCTTTTTGAGAAAGCTCTTCTGTAATGCGAGCTGGAACGATAGATTCATGTAAAATGTTATTTACATGAATATTTTCTGCTACTGGAAACACTTTTGTTTCACCACTTACACTACGAATCACAATAACTGATACTTCTTTTTCAAAAGGCACCCATTTCTCTAAAATACATTCTGCTTTATCCACAAGATTTCTTGCTGCCTCAACATCAGCTTCACTTCTTAAAACAACTTGCCCTTTCCCATCATATCCACCTGTCGTCGTTTTTAAGACGGAAGGGAATGATAACCCAGCAATTGCTTCTGTAAGCTGATCTTGATTTTGAACTAATCTATACGTTGCTACTGGTAACCCAGCCTTCTCAATCGCATTCTTTTCTGTAAAACGATTTTGCGTTGTATTTAACAACTGACTACCTTGTGGTAAGTACGCATGTTTTTCAAGCCATTGTAAACATCTATAATCAATATTCTCAAATTCATATGTGACAACATCACTTATCTCTGCTAAATGCTGAATTGCTTTTAAATCATCATATGGTGCAACAATTTCAATATCAGCAACTTGTGCACATGGCGAATGCTTTGTAGGATCTAAAACAGCAATTTTATATCCCATCTCCTTAGCTGCCAATGCCATCATTCTTCCTAGCTGGCCGCCTCCAATAATACCGATTGTTTTTCCAGGTAAAATGATTCTCGTCATACTAGCTCACTACCTTCACGCACATCTTTTTCAATCGCTTCTCGTCTCAATTCTAATGCATCATGTATATCATCATGAAATGATCCAAGTATTTGTGCGGCAAGTAATCCAGCATTCGTTGAACCGGCTTTACCAATTGCAACAGTTGCAACTGGAACACCTCCTGGCATTTGGGCGATGGATAATAATGAATCTAAGCCGTTTAATGCTTTTGATTGAACTGGAACTCCAATTACAGGAAGATTTGTCTTCGCTGCAACCATTCCTGGTAAATGTGCTGCTCCACCAGCTCCAGCAATAATAACTTTCAATCCACGTTCACGAGCCGTCTCTGCATATTCAAACATATAATCCGGAGTCCGATGAGCGGATACAACTTTTTTCTCATACGGTATATTTAATTCATCTAAAATGTCACAAGCATATTTCATTGTTTCCCAGTCTGACGTACTTCCCATTATGACTCCAACTAGTGATTTCATATTAGAATCCCCCCGATTCAAATAAAAAAAGCCTGAAATAGAACAGTTTCTCTTTTACTATGAGAGAAAGCGCTCTACTCAGGCATACGTATCCCTTGTGAATAGAAAAATACCGAGTGACTTTCCCTCATAGTCTAACGAATAACGGTCGTTAGGTAGAGACTTGCAGGCCATATCCCCGCGATTATATGAGGTCTTATATTATTGTTTCTATGGCTATATTAACAATATTTCATAAACAATGTCAATAAATAATCGAATGTTTTTTTATTAGCAGTCAATAACGTTCGTGTTTTAGTTATATTCAAAAGAAGAATTGCAACTATATACAAGAAGAAAAGGGAATTAGAATATATATTTCTAGAGATCTATTTTATGTATTTATCGTTTAAATAGCACTTCAGTATGTTTTTAATCAAAATATATACACTCTTGTATTATTATAACGATTTAATTTCTAAGGAGGATAACTGTTAAAGAAAGAACTATGCTATTATCCTATTTATTTTTCTCTATTGCAGTAATTTCTGTAATTATTAAATATTTATTTATAGCATCTCATTATTTAAAATATATACTTATGATAGAAATAATGTGTCCTATTTTAAGTATTACTTTAGCGACATTAGGAAAATCAGGAACACAAAAAATCATTACTATTATTTTAAAGAGTCTCTACTTCATTCTTTTTTCGTCTGTAGCTTTATTAAATTTACGGATTATAGCATTCGGTAAATAAAAATAAACACAAAAAAACCTAAGTCAAAATAACTTAGGTTCTTGCTTGGCGACGTCCTACTCTCACAGGGACAAGGTCCCAACTACCATCGGCGCTAGAGAGCTTAACTTCCGTGTTCGGTATGGGAACGGGTGTGACCTCTCTGCCATCATCACCAAACTATGAAGGCATATTCCTTCAAAACTAGATAACATTGCTACATATTATATGGTTAAGTCCTCGATCTATTAGTATTCGTCAGCTCCACATGTCACCATGCTTCCACCTCGAACCTATCAACCTGATCATCTTTCAGGGATCTTACTAGCTTACGCTATGGG
>NZ_WEIJ01000007.1:159582-290286 GCF_009183795.1 Bacillus sp. B1-WWTP-T-0.5-Post-4 | reverse complement strand
TCTTCATAGTGTGTTTGACATCAGCAATAAATAATGTTTTTTCATACATGAACATCAAATCAATCTCTATTGATAAATCTTTAAACTCTATATTCTTTGGATAGACTAAAAATTCGTTATTGTTCTTAAACAGTAACTCTTTTACTACCTTTAAATCATCTATAAGTTCAGCTTCATAAAACTTCTTATCTATGACTTTAGGAACAATATTATTTAGCAAATATGTAAATTCAATATCTGTGCCCCAATTTAAAATCAAATATTGAGATTTATACTTTTGAACAGGATACAAGTACAAATCAACTTTCTCTATATTCGATACAAAATAGTTCTCAAGAACTTTGTAAAACTGTTCCTTTGAAATAATTTTTTTAAAATCCTTTTTGATAATTCCCTCATAATTTATCCTTAACCAAGTTGATTTAGATGTATTAATATTATCAACAAATTCGCAAATACTATCCCAGACATTATAAATATCTTGAATAGTAATACCATTTTCTATTTCATCATCTACTTTATATCCAAAATCTTTATACAGAAATTCTAAACTTGTTCTTCTAAATAATGACCGGGTAAATCGCTCACCTCTTCTATCTAAAGATATCATTCTTCGCTGTTGTCTGTTAGCCTCATATAAAATCGACACTAAGTCGAGATTATTATCGGAGGATTCAAAAGTATAACAATTTCCATTTAATGAAAAATTGTATCTTCCACTTAATAAATCAAAAAAGTTATTCTTAAACTCTATTATCAAGCCGTATTCCATTATTAGCCTTTTTACAAACTCTTCATTATTATTTCCACACCTAATTTCCTGCTTTTTCTCTAATTCTATGCTATCAGCTAATAAATTAGTGTCATATAAAAATTGACTATATATTTCTAAACACTTTTCATTTGAATGCCTTTTATATTCTTGGAAAATCAATTGTTCAAAATAATATAGTACATTTTTTATGTCCTTTTTATTTTTACTAAGTAACTCATTTATCATTTGATTCTTATTTTCTCTTGACTTTTGATAAGCTGGTAAAAAATCCCCATATATTTTTTTTATATTTTGACAGAAATTCAACGCTTCATTAGAAAAATTAGAACAAATATACTCATCCTTTTCTATTAACTCCAAAAATTCATAGACTCTTTTATAATCTTCTCCGAACATATCATATACGTTACTTTTTAGTACGACAAAAAAAGTTGAACCACTAATTTCGCATCCCTGTTTTAGATATGTACTTACCTTATCTATATCGGATTGTTTCAGGCCTTTTTTTAATTTTTTTAATAATTTTTCCATATTTCTAGTTAGCTGATTCTTTGACATATCTATACTCCTTCCATGTTCTTTTTTTAAATTTACTCCTCAATAATACACATTAAATTATTTTAATCGGATATAACAATTCATTTTATATTTGGTAATGTTTTACCAACCGTTTAGAATCTTATTATACCAAAAATTACATAACAAATTAGAATAATTTGGTTATCCTTGTATAGAAAGTTCCTATATTTATTAATATTTTAATCTTATAAAACAATATATTATAATCGACATTTCAATAACTGTTACAAATAAACAAACTCATATACAGACAGCTAAGCACATAATTTTGTGGTCACAAATGGTCACAGAACTTACAATAACCATTGCTTTTTTAATGGAATTTCATTTGTATAGACCCTTAAAAATGCCTTTAAATCAACGTTTCTCCCGTAGCTCAGCAGGGAGAGCGCCACCTTGACAGGGTGGAGGTCATCATTTTAATTTTACATCCACTTTATTTATAAATAAAAAAAGAGCATATACCTCATATACTCTTCTTCCCATAACTAACAATACACTTTATCCAACTAATATTTATCTATTATATTTAAAAATTTCTCCACTTCACCTAAACTTATTTATTCCATGTAAAAATAAACTCAGCCCTTATTCAAGGCTTAATCCCCCTTTGTATCTAATCCCTATTCTCCAACATTTAACACCCCTAAAACCTCCCTAAACAACACCGAACCCCTACCAACAACCAACTCCAAAGGAACTTCCTTAACTCGCCCATCTCTCCCAACCATAACAACCCCATTCTCATAATCAACCCAAATCTGAACATCCTGCACATAATAACTCTTTATAGAAGAAGCTTCATCTAAATTACGATGATCTAGCTCAACCTTAACTTGCTTCGTAAAACGACGCAGCGTTTTCCAAAGGATTCGTTCTTCTTTTGATTTCATGAATAGTTCTGGAAGTTCTTGTACTTCTCTTAATAACGACATAGTTGTTATGGTGTATATTTGAATGCCATATCCTACTGGGCGGATGAGGTGGTCTAGTTTTTCCCATGGTTCTAGTTCGAAATGTACATATTCATCGTTTTGTTGCATTTGAATATTTTTGATTTTGGCTACATATTGAATGCCACCTTTTTCCCCGTGCCATTTTTTCGGTGCATATAATGCTATGTACTTTGCTTCTTGCCATCCTGGTTTTAGTTGTGTAACTGGTAGCTGATATACGCCATTCTTTCTATATGTTTCATAGTCACTTTCAGTTTTCACGCTGCCCACTAATACTTTTTCTTCTAATGAGGAGTTCCATTCTTCTTTTGTGCCTCTTGGAAGGATGCCTTCTCTTATAATTTCTTCTGGGCTTTTTTCAATGAGATGATCTAGAAATTGTTCTACTAATCTTGTCGCGTTTGGTAAGAACGGGAAGCCACCGATATTTACTTTTTCTATACTTTTATAAAACGGATGGTTCTCGTATGCTTCCTCTTGGTTCCATGGGAATAATACGTACGCTCCGTAAGCTGTTCGCTCAAAAGGCCCCTCTTGTTCCACTACTAGTGCGTCTCTGTAACGATGCATTGTATTAATGTCTTCTTCCATTGGGCCAGGGGCGCCATACTTCCCTTTATAATGAGATGTTTCAGCAAAATCAATTCGATATTTCGCATCAAAAATGTATTGGTATTGATAGCTCTTTCCCTTTTTCTCTATAGCGAGCATCGTATCTGGCTTTTGTGTAACTGTTGGTAGTCTACCGTTTCTTTTTTGGAAGTAAAGCTCGATTGTCTCATCTGTTTCTGGATGTTTAAACCTTCTTTTGGCAGTTTTACTTTCATCAAGTGTTACGTATAAACCATCTTGCTTAACTTGAATAACATCTTGATGGAGCGGTATATATTTCTTTGATAAAATTTGTCCGAGTTTTAAATATGTCCAGTATTCGTATAATCTAGCGACATCTTTTACCGACATTTTGAAAGTTTGCCCTCGTAATGTTAAACCGCGCGATAGCATTAAGAAAATTTGATACGCCTCTCGATAGCCTGCTGCCATTTGGATAACGAGTGAAAAGACTGATCGATCTAATTTTCCGATTCCTCTCCAAAATTGATCGTTCAATTCATTTTTCATTCGATACTTCATATTTTTTACACGTTCTAGCAAATCTTCATCAGTTTCACCACGTGTATATCTAGACTTTTTCTCTAGTACCTTAATTAAATCATCTATTTTATGTACAACTCTTTGAATCATCCATTTAACAAAACGATTTTCCAGCGTGTCATATGACACTTCCTTATAAGCTGTAATGCCTTTAGTCGGTATACTGTTTTCTCCTTGCAGTAAGTGTGGTCGCTTTCGTAAATAATTCATTCCGACAGAATCCAATTTACGAATTTTTTCTCCTCGTACTAGTTGATGTCTAGTCATAAGCGTATGATGCGGTTGTCTTTTAATATGAGAGATTGACTTCATAAAACGCTCAAAGGAATCATTTAAAATACGATAGAACTCACTCTTCGATGGATTTGTGGCGTAAATTGCAGATGCTCCTAAGTAAGTTCTCTTTAATAAATGAAACGCTAAATTATAAATTTCATCATTTACTTCATCTAATAAAGCTCTGTAATCATCCTTATAATCAAGTTTTGCCGGGAAAACTTCAAATGTAACAGTTAATAAAGTATTTTGATCATCTTTAATTTCAAACGTTGTATTTCCTACTTCATTTGGAAATGAAAGATTTCCCATTAACACATGAAGTGATCCCATTTGAATGGAACTAACTTGCTTTCGAAATCCCGGATGTTCATGATAAAAAGAGAGCTGCTTGTTATTTTTCGGAACAACAACAAGCTGATAACTTCTATTTTCAAAAAAGATTGGCGGGTGTTCGTTCCATTTATCTAATCTCTGCAATCTCGCATCAAATACAGAAACGGATTCTGCCTTCCCATCTACCTGAAAATACATCATTTCATCCGCACTCATAGCGTGATACTCTTTTAAACTCTCGTATTTTTCATGATAAGGGTTTCCTTTAATCGTCAATGATAGCTCCTCTGTTTCAATCTTAACTAACTCTATCTCATTATTAGATCCAGAAAGAGGTGAAACCATCATACTCGAACCTCCTTAACATATGAGACAGCTTGTTAGCAGAACGAGGATATTTAGCATATAAAGCGTCATTGTTGCCACTATCATATTCCTCATTTGCACATAATACATACAACTGCTTTAATACCTCTTCTGTTCTTCCATCGCTACCTGCAAGACGTGGTAAAATCTTTTGATATATTTGATAATCAAATGCTTCATCAAACGATAATAACTTTCCTTTTTCGTTGTATGCCATATAGAAACAAATTTCATCTCGTATACGATATCCAACTTGAGCCCCAACTGATTCCAGTGATTCATTTATTTCTATTAAAATAGTCGATATATTTCTCACAAGGTCTTCATTTTCTTTAAAACATTCTTTTAAATGAAGATACTCGGTTTCTAAAGAGCGATTCGAAGCAATTTCAGCTTCCTTCTCCTCTACATCCATTAAGAAATTAAAATAATCTAAGTTAACGGTATTAAACTCAATTGTATTCGCACGATCTAATACTTTCTTACTTAACGGATGTGTCGTTTCATCCATATTTACCGTTCCGATAATATATACATTTGATGGAATCGTAATGTGCTTATTAGTAATCGATTCTGGAAGAACTGGTGACGTAACAATTTTTCCATCTTTCCATTTACGACTTTCAATTACACTTAAAAAATCACTAAAGTAGTATTCCACTCGAGCTAAGTTCATCTCGTCCAACACTACAAAATACGGCCTATTTGGATTTGCATCTGCATTTTCAAGAACTTTGATTAATGGCCTTTCTTGAAACTCCCCTTGGAGGTTCACATAACCGAGTAAATCAGAGCTATCACTCCAATCAGGTCGAACCGGAATAAGTGTAAATTGTCCATTCTCTTCCGTGGCCCCTAAACTCTCTGCAAACCACTGCACAATTTTCGTTTTTCCTGTACCTGAAATACCTGATAAAATTACAAATGGCTTTGTTTTTAATGAAAGGAAGAAATTAATAAGATCCTTTTTCTCATAAAAGAAACCTTTACTTTGAATATAAGAAGACACATGATCGATAATTGATTGTTGATCTAAATACACTTCTTTCCTTTCATAAATCATTTCATATTTCGTTCCTTCCTCTTTATAAGCTATGAATCCCTCATAATAGCGAAGCATTTCTTCTAGGTCCTCTACTAACTCTTTTTCACTTGGCATTTTATTAACATCATACGCAATATAAGCTGCTGTTGAATTTGCATATCCTTTTGCTTTTGGGCTTGTACCTAGGAAAATCTCATCATCTTTTTTCACCTTTTGGGACATATGTATTTGTTCACGAATCTCTTCTTTAATTTTTTGCATCTCTTCTTTAGTTGTTTCTGTCACACCTTGTCCAATGGTCAAATACAATCGTTGCATATCTTCACTAAATAAATAGACGATATAATACCCTCTCTGTGTCGATGTTGTAATACTTCTATGCATTAGTGCAATCCATGGAACTGTCGCCCAATTCCCTTTTCCGACTGACCCTATCACACTGTACTGCTTCTCATTTATAAATGGTAAACGAATGATCTCTGTTGCTATATCATTTCGGACTGTTAATCCTAACTTATGTCCTGCAAATTTTTCTGTTTTTGCATCCAAATATTCTTTCAGTATCTTTAAAAAGCCTTCACGTAAACTACTACTCATATTACCGCCCTTTTCTTCACTCTTTTTTATGTATTGTTCGGCTGGAATCCATTCAGCATTAATTATTTCCAATTTCTCAGACCACATTAAGAGATTATGCGTACGCTCTTTCGCTAATGATTCTAGCATTAAATTATCTCCTCTAGAGTTTCGGACGATTGTCATCGCTAAATTCACTAAAGTAGCCTTCTTGGCAGCCCTCGGATACACTCTTAAAAGATTAAGTACAAACAGAGCAATTTGAAAATACTCCTGCTTTAAAACTAGCTTTCGAATAACATCATTCTTACTCTTTTCTCCAATGTATTCATTTAATAAAGACGTATCAATATCATGATTATCATTTAAAAATCCCAGTAACCTTAAATCTTGTCTTCCTTTAGATTTAACTCTATACAAATTACCACTAATGTGATCACTTAAATTTTTCGGATCGTACGTATCGTTTATTACCTCTTCCAAAAATCCAACAACTTTATGATACTGCTCACATGGTAAATTATCAGTTTGGAACTCTTTAAATGTAATAGCCCCCGATTCCGTTACATCCACAAATGGAAGGTGTGAAAAGAATGCTACTAAGAAAGTATTACATTCACTCACTTGTCCGAAATCCTCACTCTTTACCGTTCGCATAGCGATAAGCTTTCCCCAAGCATTCTTAAGAAGCTCAAAACTCACGTTAAAATAAGATGGTGCTTCTTCTTCCTTTGCATATTGTCCACTTGAAGTTTTAGTTTGAACATCTAATCCTTTATCATCCTTGTTTATAATCCAATAAGTTTTATCACCATTTATATCTTCAGCCTGCTTCATTGATTTAGCCAATTCAATTATGAGTTGCTCTAACATTTTCATCCCCACCGTTACCATTAATTACAATTACTACTATTTTACCAAACTATGTATAAAAGAAAAATCATACAATATGATGTATGATTTTCTACTCTATTATTTAAAATACTTCTGATAATCCTCTTCATTTTTAAATTCGATCGGCCCAACATCCATTCGGAATTTTCCATTCTCGTACAAGAGTGGTGAAGCCTCTGAATGGTCTTTTGAGTAGCTTTCTACATGTGAAATTTTCATCTCATTTGAATTCGTGAAATCAATATGAGCAATACACACCCAATAAGCATGGTCATTTATTTCTAATAACGGTGCTGTTACAATGCTTCCCAAATGATTATCGACAACAGCTTTTGCCCTCATAGAATAAAAACTACCTACCCCATTGCCTACAGCACTATACGCAGCAAATAAAACATATTTCAAAGCTTCTGGTCGATAAATACGAATTGTTTCTTTTCCTGGCTCTTGCGAATCCCCATCTAACACAATATACGGTGAAACTTTAGACGAACCTAGATTTTTATAATAAACCTTTCCTATTTCTCCATTCGTTGTTACGTAAAAACAGTATAAGTCTAAATCTTTATTTGTTTCCCATTCTAAAGTAGCTGTTACTATTTTAGATTTTTGTATATTTATAGATTGTTTTTTCTTCAATTCAACCTTCACTACATTAATAGTTGTTTGTACTGGAGGCGGAGTAGGAACTATTTTCTTCTCTACAGGGGGAACAGTTTGTTTTTCATCATCTGCGATTTCTATCCCAAAATTTTTACATAATGCAGCTAACCCACCAAAATAGCCAGCTCCAATAGGATTGAATTTCCATCCTCCCCCATGTCGATACAGCTCTCCAACAATAATGGCACTTTCATCTGTAAATGCATACGTGATAGGAAAATGAATAATTTCTAATCCTGATTGTGCGTTGTTTATTTTCAATTGAATATGGGAAACATCTCGTAGCGCCTGTTTCTTCTCTTCAGCATTATGAATTGTAATCGAAAATACAACCTTTTGTACCTCATCTTTTATATGAGTAAAATCTATCGAAAATCTTTGTTTACTTCCATTTGCGATACTTTGATTTAATTGAACAGATCGACAACTAGAATAAGGTTGTCCATAAAAAACGAAATCCTCTTCTTTAGTAATTTTCCCATTAAAACCTACTAAAAAAGCTGATGCATCTACATCCATATTCATCGGGGCATTCCAAGTTAAATCTACCAGTAACCCTTTCATCTCTGGATGATTCTTTGTAACATCTATCTTTTGTCCCCTTACTAAAGTATGTATCATCATAATTCCCCCGTCCTACACCTTTAATGTTTTAACATTCAGTTCAATTATACTCCTCTTTAGATTTTCACGGATACCCTCAAGATATTTCGTTCCTTAATACTTGTCCAAAGGAAGGTTTATCATAACTTCCAGCATGAATGTATAAATGCTCAGATGATCTTGTCATGCCTACATATAATAGCTTACGTAGTTTAATATCATTTTGTTCAAGCTCCATTCTTTCAAACTTGTCCACATCAACTAAAAAGACAATTGGTGCCTCAAGACCTTTTGATGAATGATATGTTGTTATAATTAAATGTCCTTCAGTAATATTTTTTGTAACTTTTACTTTTTGACGTATCTCACGATTTAATTTCTTTTGTATATTCTCACAATCTTTTCCTTCTCTACACAAAATTAATATATCTTCTGGCTTATAGCCCTTGCGCTTAATAAGCTCGTAAACTTTATTACTAATATCTTCATATGATCCTTCAATAAAACTAACTCCATCTTTCATTTCATTCTCAAAAGATAGTTCGCTCATTGGACAATAAAATTTATTTACTTCCTCTTCCAATTTCTTTTCTTGTTTCAAGAAATTAAGGGCTAAATCTATATGTTGACTACCGGCACGATAAGATTTCTTTAATAAAGAACTTCTCCCGCGCATATCAATACCTAAGCTCTTCCAACTATGATCTGAGTTGTTATAGATGCTCTGGAGTCTATCTCCTGCTAAAAATAAATTTATCCCAGTAACAGTTTCCTTTTGGTTATTAACATACGCATGTTCTTTACAAGACTTCACACATAATCGAATCCAATCATCTAGAAAGTCTTGGTATTCGTCCACTAAAACAGCATCATATGATGATTGAGCTCGCTGTATAGCTACTTCCGGCAATTCTTCATTCCACCACTTCACTGTATTTTTTTTGGGTACACATATACTTGCTGTATCTAGCGCAAATTTATGAAAAGTGCTAACATCTATATTCTCCAAGCGCACATTCATAAAAGCAAGATCAGCTGCTAAAGAATTCAATTTGTTCTCAATTTTTGTTTTTAACGATCTATTATACGTTAATATTTTTATTTTCCACTCTGGATGTTCACGTACTAGATGAATTGCACGAGCTAGCAATAAAACCGTTTTCCCACTACCCGGAACTCCAGTTACCATATAGTGACCGTACGGTACACGCTTCGCGAAACGCTCTTGCTCTGCATCTAGTGCTGTAATTAATTCGTTTGTACTAATTTGATTATCGCTACAACTAACCTTAATTTCTGGGAATAATAGCGTTCGTATTGCAATAATTTCATCTTCTTCTACGAAACTAAATTCATTTTTAAATAATTGATTTATATTTACTGTACTTAACATATCAGATGAAATACACTGTGCTGGTGGCTGATTAAATACTTGATCTAATCCACTCTCTTCAATTTTATTAGAATGAAGATACGGAAATATAACGTTAGTATGTAATTTAAACTTTAATTCGTTCCGTTCATTTTTTAAAACATCTGGCAAACTAAATAATCTCTGTGCTGCAGTATGGTATAAGTTAGCTTTACAAAACGGATTATCTACCTGTTTCCCATCTGCTAAATCTATTTTTCTTCTATCCGCTCTACTAATGTAAGAAAGTTCCCAATCCTTCACTTCAAAGATTGTTACCCCTCTTTGTGAATCAATTAAAATAAAATCAGGTTCTAAATGTCTAATTCTTGGCTGAATATATAAATACGCTTCTCTTTGCACATCTTTATATAAAGACCGAACCTTTTCAAGTACTTTTCTCTCACCTGGAGTTAAGCTCGGTAAATCATTCGGTATAATGTGTAAACCCACAAGAATCCCCTCTTTTTTCATATTATGCGTGTTTGTCATTCATATAAATTAAATATATATATAAACAAATAAGTTGTAATAATAAAAAATGTTCAAAAGTTCTCTTTTACTATTAAAAATATTATTACACGCCATTCTCATTTTAAATTATATACTAAAATATAAGTTTTCTGGATTATTTTTATATATCCAAAACAAAAAGACACTTTTCATAGTGCCTTTTCCATAAGTCTATACCTGACCTTTTGTATCACTAATTTCTCTTTTCTCGTTTGCCCTGACTAATTAACTTAATAAGTTTCTCTCGATTAATTAATACAACTCGATTCACTTTAGCGAGTTTGTATGCTGCAGCTGTAAATTCACTATTTGTAACAACCCATGTTTCATCAGCTTTATAAAATTCTTTTGCACTAACAATCTCCTGAACAGATTTAATTCCAACGTTATTCTTATAGCGTTTTGCCTGTACAATAATTCTTTTATCATTTTTTCTCAAAATTAAATCTGCACCAAAATCGTTAGATGCTTTAGTAATCTCTGTTTTATAACCCAAAGCTGGAAATAGACTTCCTAAATATTTTTCAAACTGGTGTCCGCTCATCTTATCAATATCATAAATTCCTGATTGCCGAAGTTCTCTTAGCTTTTTTACATTCACATACATATATAATAATATAATTGCTGCCGATACCATTACTATTGGTACTAAAAATTCCGGTTTCCACAACACCCCGAAAAACGTAATAACTAGTAAAGATCCCAGTATTGATTCATCTTGCTTTTTCTTTCGCTTAGCCATCTTAACTCCTTTTCACTCATAAACTATAATAATTATTTTAATAACCTAGATAAAATATCCCACCTAAAATAACTAATGCTATAGCACCTTTAATTATAGGTAGAATATCATCTGGTATATAAGATCTAATAATTACAAGCAGAGTACATATAATAAATATGACACCAAGGAGTATCCACCCGTCCCAAAGTACTTCTTTTAGTGATTCTGGTAACTCTATATTATTAACATCCATTTTATTTCCCTTTCTATCTCAACTTATAAAATTATAATAACGCATTATTTTTATAAAGGGAAATATTTATATAAATGCATATACTAAGAATGATATCGATATTTTATAAGTACAAAGCACTAAAATTACTTATCTCCTCTATCTCCACCAACCATCTCTCCATACCACTCATCACTCTCCTCCAAAAACACCCTACTCTCCCCACTCCCCTTATAAAATCCCTCCCAACCCCGCTCCCTCAAAATCCCCTTCCAACTATCACTCTCAACCATCCTCTTAATCACATCATCCCAATAAGCAACCTCTTCCTCCGTCATATCTTTTGGGCCCATAATGCCTTTCCAGTGCTGGAAGATGACGTTGATTCCTTGTTCTTTCCATGTTGGGATTTCTGGTAGTCGGTCTAGGCGTTTTGGTGCGGATACGGCTAGTATTTTTATTTTGCCGGCTTTGTATTGTTTTTCGGCTTCGGATAGGGTCATGGTTGCGGCGCCTATTTGTTTGTTCGTTAGGGCGTTTATGATTTTTTCTTTGTTTTCGTAGACGAAGAATTGTAGCTCGGCAGGGTTTATGCCGAATGCTTTGCTTACTTGTACGAAGGATAGGTGATCGTCGTTTCCTAGGCCGGGGGCAACGCCGATTTTGAAGTTTTTCTTGTTTTGTTTTAGTTGTTCCATTAGTTCGTTTGCATTTTCTATGTTTGAGTCTTGTGATACGACAACGACTTCCCAGTCCGATGCTAATGTTGCGAGTGGTGTGAAATCTTTGTATGTTAGTTTACTGTGGCCTAGTAGGTTGTTCGTTATGAGTAAGCTTGAGTTGATCGCGAGTACGTGACCACCTTTTTGTTTCGTATATTTCCAACCGACATCACCGCTGCCGCCTACTTTGTTTGTGACAGTGATTGGTTTTGTGAAGATTTTTTCTTCCGTTAGTGTTTTTTGCATCGCTCGTGCCGTTAAGTCCCATCCTGCTCCTGGAACGTTCGGTGCAACGATTTCTAATTTGTCGATGTTCACTTTATTCGTATGGGATTTTTCCGAGGAACAACCAGCTATTACTCCTGTCATGATCCATATACATAGTAATAATCGTTTTTTCATAGTCCTCGTCCTATTCGGTACTTTCGTTCTGGTCGTCCGATAATGCCGTATGTGTACTCTACTGTGCATTCGTTTGTCGCTACTAAGTATTCTAAATATCTTCTTGCGGTTGTTCTGGAGGCCCCCATTTGTTCGCCCATTTCTTCTATTGTAATGCCCTCTTCGAATCCTTTTATAATCCCTTTCACTTTTTGCAGTGTTAACGGATCAACACCTGTCGGTAAGTTTTTTATGTCTTGTGTTTGCGAAGTCCCGAAGAAGTTATCGATGAGTGCTTGATTTATTTCATTGTTACTATGTAATAGTTGCTTCTTTCTTTTATAATCTTCAATTGTGCGAACAAATTTTTCTAACGTGACTGGTTTTATAAGGTAGTTACTTACGCCGTTTCGAATTGCTTTTTCTAACATATAGTTTTCATTCGCCGCTGTTACCATAATGACATCAACATTTGGAAAGTCAGCATGGATTTGTGGTAATAAATCTGTACCAATTCCATCTGGTAAGTAATTATCTAATAGAAGTAAATCGATTTCTTCCTTTTGTAGTAGTTCCATCGTTTCTTTCGCGTTCAATGCTTTTCCGATTACTATTACATCCTTTATTTTTAATAAAAACTCCTCTTGAATTTGCGCGACGCGGAAATCATCTTCTGCAATTGCAACCTTCAACATATGTCCATCCCCCTGTTTGTCATGTACTTTCTTTCAATGTTTTCGGAAGGTAAATTGTAAAAATAGCTCCCCCATTTTTCTCGTTTTGAATTTCAATTGTTCCCTCTAGTAGATCTACCATTTCTTTCACATTCGCTAGCCCGTAACCCCGATTATTTCCTTTCGTTGAAAATCCTTTTTGAAAAATGGTCGTTATTTTTTCTGCCGGTATCCCTATCCCGCTATCTATCACTTCAAACACAATATCGTGCCCAATATCCGTAACAAAGAAGGAAACTCTCTTTTCCTCTCGTTCATTCACCGCATCAAATGCATTATCAATTATGTTTCCAAGGATCGTAATAAGATGCGACACTTTTATATGGTCTGGTAACGGATGAAGCGCGCTATCTCCTTCAATATGAAAATCAATTTTCTTTTCAGACGCTGTTCCGAGTTTTCCTAATAAAATAGCTTGTACTTTCGCATCGTGAATTTGATGGAATAAAATATGATTTTGGCTTTGATGAATATTAGATTCTTGTTGGATAAATTCAATCGCTTCTTTGTAGTGCCCTAACTGAAGTAATCCTGATAAGACGAAAAGTTTATTTGTAAATTCATGTGTTTGAGCGCGTAAATCCTCAGAATACTTTCTTACCTCAGATATCGTATTCACTAAGTTTTGCAGTTCTGTTTTATCTCTAAAACTACATACAACCCCTACCGTACTGTTATTTTCAAGTATCGGTGTCATGTTTAAAATAAACACTTTATCTTGAAACGCGATTTCTTGATCGCTTTCTAACACTCTCTCCATATTAAATTCCGGTAAAACTTTTGAAATGTGCTGCTGCATATAATCACCATTTACATGAAGCATTTCTTCTGCTGAGGTGTTCATCATTGTAATAAAACCGTTTTGATCAATAGCGATAATCCCTTCTTTTATAGATAGTAGTATCGCACTTCGTTCCCGGTATAGCGCTGCGATTTCATTCGGCTCTAAACCGAGTGTATCTTTACGAATACTACGTGCTAAAAGAATGCCGCCAACAATTCCAGCTAGTAATACACCTAAGGAAAAGAGGATAATTTCTTTCGTTCTACTCAATATGTTAGATTGAATACCTTTTATTAGAAACTCTACTGTCACAACACCTACGACTTGATTGTAGTCTCCGTTATGAACAATAATGGGTGCTTTCGCCATTAAAGCCGGACCACTTTCACCATTTCCTTCAAGCGTATAATAGCCACCAAAAGTGAGTGCTTCATAGTTATATGGATTGGTACTCTTTGTGCCAATTAAATCCGAATTAGAATGGGAATACATAACCCCAAAGCGATCTTCTATAATGACATAATCTGCATCAGCTTGCTCTCGAACTTGTTCCGCAATAGATTGAATGGTACTTTTATGCTCGTTATTTTGAAAAGCTTCTTTTATAGCTGGCATAAAAGAAAGAGATTTAGCCGTTTGCAGCGCTAACTGTTCTACTTGGCGCTTCGTATCAACGGACTGAATGTAAACAAATATTCCCGCTAATAGGAGAACGACAAATAAAATTAACGTAATAATTAAGCTCACTATTTTCGTTTGCAATGATACCTTACGTGATTTCTTCATACACCATACCCTTTGATAAAATATTCAAAACTATCAATCTCCTTTTTCTATTATTATGACAAAACTAGTAATGAAGCAACTATTAAAATTCTCCGTGTACATAAAGTACAAAAAGAATAAAATTGTCGTAATATTGAGATTTCATTCCGTAGACAGTACAATTCAACTACAATGAACACGCTTTCATATATACCTTTTTATTACTAAGCAAGAGGAGGAATTATTATGGCTCAAGCAAAATCTAATCGAGTCGCCGGCAATATTTTCAAAGGTTCTGTCGGCAATTTAATTGAATGGTACGACTGGTACGTTTACTCTGCTTTCGCTGTTTATTTTTCAGCAGAGTTCTTTCCTAAAGGAGATCCAACGAGTCAATTACTGAACACAGCAGCTATTTTCGCAGTTGGGTTTTTAATGCGCCCTATTGGGAGTTTATTAATGGGACGTTATGCGGATCGGCATGGACGCCGGGCAGCATTAACGCTTTCCATTACGGTTATGGCCGGTGGTTCTTTAATTATCGCCTGTACACCGAGTTACGAAAGTATCGGTATTATGGCACCAATTATTTTAGTTCTTGCTCGTTTACTTCAAGGGTTGTCACTCGGCGGAGAGTATGGAACTTCCGCAACGTATTTATCTGAAATGGCTAGTAGTGGACGCCGCGGTTTTTATTCAAGTTTCCAATATGTAACGCTCGTTGCTGGACAGATGGTTGCGTTAGGCGTTCAAATTGTTCTTCAGCAATTACTAAGCGAACCAGATATGAAAGCTTGGGGATGGCGTATTCCATTCATTATTGGAGCGATGGGCGCAGTAGCTGTATTATGGCTTCGCCGCACGATGGATGAGTCGGAGCAGTTCTCAAACATAAAATCACAAAAACGTGAAAGCGCAGGAACCATTCGCGCTCTTATGAAACATCCGAAAGCAGTATTAACAGTAGTCGGCCTAACATTAGGAGGCACTGTTGCATTTTATACGTACACAACATATTTACAAAAGTTCATGGTAAACACAGTCGGCCTTCCGAAAGAAGTTGTAAGCTGGATTAACTTTGTCGCACTACTTATATTCGTCGTACTTCAGCCAATTGCAGGGCTATTATCCGATAAAATTGGACGCCGCCCACTATTAATGGCATTCGGTATTCTCGGAACATTACTAACAGCGCCCATCTTCTTCTTTATGGAAAAAACGACAGAACCAATCGTAGCATTTTTACTCATGATGGTCGGTCTCATCATCGTTACTGGTTACACTTCTATTAACGCAATTGTAAAAGCAGAACTCTTCCCGACCGAAATTCGCGCACTTGGCGTAGGTTTACCATATGCACTAACCGTTGCGATATTTGGTGGGACAGCC
The DNA here is from genome assembly GCF_009183795.1 of Bacillus sp. B1-WWTP-T-0.5-Post-4. NCBI lineage: Bacteria > Bacillati > Bacillota > Bacilli > Caryophanales > Bacillaceae > Bacillus > Bacillus sp. B1-WWTP-T-0.5-Post-4. Next base: position 274,407 of record NZ_WEIJ01000007.1, on the reverse strand, counting down.
GAGTTCATCGCATTATGGCTAAAGAGTATCGGAATGGAATCACTATTCTACTTCTACGTAGCTGGATGTATCGCGATCAGCTTTATTACGTATTGGCGTATGGATGAGTCATCGAAAACTTCGCAGATTGAGGCGGAGCTTGGTGGTGGGGATACACTAGTTAATAATAAGTCTAGTTAAAATTATGTATTCTATGTTTTTCGTTAATCTGAACTCGATGAATCTCTTTCTTGGCAGGGTAAAGATGTTGTTGGTGCTTTAGAGGTAAGATTAGGATTTACCATTGATGTAAAGGTAACTGTGAATGGAGCGCCACAATACAAAGTACATAACAGCAAGGATAAAAGATACTATGTATCAGCAATTGAAGCCTATTTGTATGTAAAGTAAGAGGTACAAAAGGGCATCCACTTAAATGATACTTTTTAATTTAAATCAACAAAAGAGACCGCAAATGTTAGGTCTCTTTTGTTGATCATTCTCCATATGTAACTTTCTCTTCACTTACTCCAAGCTAGATAACATGGTTCATTGAAATATTCAACCTTAAAGAAGGCTTGTTCTTCAAAAAATTCATTTCTTGCCCTCAGAATCTAGCAAAGTAGCTATTCAATAAATTTTTTCTCTGAATCCAAAAATTTATAAAACCTATTTAACAAATCTTCCTTCGTAGTTGGGGTATCTTGGGGCATATAAGTAATAAAACTTGTCATATCTTCAGGATAATCATGTCTATCATAAAACTCTGCAATTCTATTTAATAGTTCATCCTCATCAGTAATCTTTTCTTTTAACTTAGATAAGTAAACGAATCTGAGTTTACTTATCTCATTCTGTAATTCTTCACTATTTTCTTCTAGATTAGGAAAGTGGAAATCTTTAATTTCAAACAAAATTTTATCTAAATCACTAGAATCTATTCCCCAAGCTAGTTCATTAACAAAAGCTTCATCATCACCGGCTTCCATTAGTTCCACCGCATAATCAGAAATGACATTCGGTTCGAAATATTTTTTATTTACACCGGTATAAATAGTTTTCCAATCATACTTAAGACCTTTGTTCTTAAAATCTATTAAATCCATATAATTCTCCTTTTACTTTTTTGGAACTTGATTTGGTTTCCCTGTAACAGTACCATTTTCAATAAATCTTCTATGACTTACATTTCCATTTGGTTCAACAATCCACTCAAAGACGCCTTTTTTACCACCATTGCTTCCTTCGATTTGGAAAAATCTTCTACTAATGCGATCTCCTCCCACTAATGGAAATTCATCAGCAAATCTTGAGTAATTATCAACAATATCAGAAAAGCCATGTTCCTTAGGGACATGAGGAAACTCTTTTACTATGATAGGCTTTCCTTTTTCATCTCTTCCCCAAATAGGTTTTACTTTATCAATCTTTTCTCCACTTCCAACTCGCTTTCCATCAATAACAGGTCCCTCTAATTCCTCAATTACTTTTGGATTATCTCCGCTGGTTTTATTACTGGTATTATCCATCCCTTTAGTAGCATTTTCCTCTTTATTAAGTTTACCATTCTCTTTAACTTTATTAATACGCTCACCAGAAGATGGAGAAGACTCGAATTTTTGAAGAGTATCCTTAGCATTTTGAATCGATTTATCCCAAACCAATCCACCATGTACAACAACACCAACACCAGCCACTGTAGCAACTGCATCTAATGGAAGAACAATTGGTGATGCTAACCCACCACTTCCTACTTCTGCGACGAGTGTTAAGAAATTAGCCCCACCTATGACTGAAATACCTTCAAAAATTTCTACAATAGATCCTGCCGTTGATATAACATGTCCAGTAAATCTTCCAGCTTGATAAGTTGCTTTGCTTTCTAATTTATCATTATCAAGTGGTGTTAGTCCAATATAGTCTTCAGCTACTGCACTGCCAGCGCCTTGTATAAACTCCAAAGCACCTTCATAAATATCTTCGACACCATGTTTAAACGTATCTAGTAAAGATTCATCTTTTTTCTCACTATTTAACGGACCACACATTGTTCCTTCTTCAATTGAACTACCATTTAAATGATTATCGGCCTGACGCTTCCTATCTTCATTAATCGCCTGAATAGAAGTTGTCCATTCCATATTCAACCCTTGCGTACTAAATGTACCACTTGCAGGACTAAAGCCTTTTCCACTTTGAACTTCTGCAAGACCTGCAGCAATACTAGCTGCTAATTGAAGTGCTGTACTATAATTATTACTAGAGGTCTGATTGAATTGATACAAATGATCCAGCTTTTCTTGCAGTTTTTTCCTCATCACAGTAAAAAGATTCGCCATAGCGTCCATACCTGGGATTGGCATAGCTTGACTGATGGCTTCCATACTTGCTTTCATTCGGTCAATTTCTCGAATTTGTTCTAATATTTCTTGTTCAATTACATCTGTGGAAGCGACTTGTGATTGAAATTGACTTGGAAAAGCATCGTTCTGGCGAATTAACTCTTCACACAGATAAATGATTCCTTGCGCTAAAGGACGAAAGGTTTGTACAAAAAATGATTTTGCACTGCTATAAGTTTGTCCTTGTAGAACAGTATCAATTGCAAAGGCATCAATTGACTGAATGACTTGTTCCATACCTTGAATAGTAGCGTTACATACAGCATTCATACTTTGAGTTTGGCCTTGTACTTCTCCTAAATACATATTTAAGCTCATGCATTGACCTCCCTCGCTAATTGTTGTTGTTGATAGGAAAGGTCGTTTTCTAAATCACTAAGGTTTCGTCTTTCTTTAAGCAACGTTTCTTTTTGGTTTTCTAATTCAAATGTGACTTTTCGTTCAATATGTTGTGCCTCTTGATATGTATTCATAAAAAATTGAGACATTTCTCTATCACCATGCCAAGTTCCTAAAATTCGATCAAACAAACGATGGTTTCGACCTCTCCATTCATAAAAATCTGCTTCCACTTGCTCCTGAATGTGAATCGCGGATTGATTTCGGTCTTGTTCTTCAAATACACTTCTTAACTTTTGATTTACTTGATTGATTTGTTTTTCAATATCTTGACTCATTATATTCCTCCTACTATTTTACCTTTACGTAGGTTGTCACATTAGCGAAAAGTGTTGTGAAGTTCGTTATCCATTCTCTCAAACTCTTGGGCTACTGAATGAATATTATCGACCGCTTGTTGAAAGGCAGTGGAAAATTGTTTCGTAAAATCTAACATTTGTTGATTCGCTTCTTGTGCTTTGGAATTAACAGATAGTGTTGTACGCGTCGCCTTTGTTATAGAACGATTTGTTGCACTTTGGATTATATTCGAAGCTGTTCTCATCTGCGTAGCAATTTGTTGTGCCGTTTGAAAATTACTTTGAAATTGTCCCATCACTCAAATCCTTTCTCTAATTTTCAGAAGATGCCAAAAAAATCCCAATAAATATATGAAAATTCCCTATTAATATCACTCTTTTTAAACGTGTGTCCAGCTAAGTTGGGCATGCAATCAAATGAGCCATACACTATAAGCTGTATGGCTCATTTGAAATGCCTGTTATATAGAGTATGACAATTTTTATTTCAAACCGAAATTACGTGATAATTCTTCATCATGAGAAGCAACAGCTTCTGCAGTTTTATTAAGCTGCATATTAATTTCTTGTAATAGCTGTGCGAAGTTTTGTACTTTTGGCTTTAATTGATTGAACTGTTGATCAAAACCTTCGAAAGCACGACCTTCCCATTCTCCTCTTAATTCATTTTGCAAATTTTGTAGTTGACTTAAAATGTCCTCAATTTGATTTGCACCTTGTCCATATTGAGCTGCTTTCGATTTAAGCTCCTCTGGTGACATACGAATTTGTCCAGCCATTTTCATTTCCCCTTTAATACATAATGAGCAAAATATAAATTGGTTAATTTTACTAAATATATTATAATGTATTATTTTGAACTTTAAAACATTTTATCTTTCTATTGAATATTAGAATATTAATATTCAACTTTTTCTTACTTTACAAGATTTTATGCAAAAAAGACCACCAAAAGGCAGTCCCTCAAAACTCAATCCCATCCCGCGCTCCACTACTTTCTCATACAAATAATTCGCAACGATAGTATCTACTACAGCCAAACCAACTGATTTGAAAATAGTAATCTCTTCATCATTTTCGTGACCAGCTTTTCCCCCTTATAATTTAACCAATTTCGGCGTGGAGATTGCTAGTTTTATCAAAATTTGAAGATCACCTGTTTCTAGATCCTATTCAATTAAGCAATCCTACAAATGCCTCTTCTTCCTCATCTATAAAACCTACAAATATAATTTCTTCAATAGCATCCTGATTAAATACAAATGTATAATCAGGATCAATATATCCTTCTGGATAAAAACAGCCTATGTAGTCATACATAACCGGTTCTTCAACCATAAGTAGTTGTTTTCTCCCGTAAATTACAACCTTTTTTGTCCCTCCTTTTAACAGAACAATAGAGCCATTTGGTAACAGCTTTTCTTTAGAAAATTGCATAATTGTCCGCCCTTTCTTATACGGCTGATATATTTTTCAAAGATTATTTAAATAGCGCAGAATCTCACTTGCACCATCCTGTCGTTTTCGATTAAGTATTATTTATCCCTATCACCCAAAATAGAAAAAAGATATCTCTGCTATCTAAATGTAATTCCACATTCATGAGATTAACTCTCCCTCCTATTTTTTCTATCCTTTAACCAACTAGAAGAAGAATGCGATTATATACTTGAAATGCAACAAATCCTCTTTAAAAGCCTATACGTATTTTCCCTCCATCTTCTATATGCTTCCGTAAATAATAATACTTATGGAGTTCTATAATCATATAAAACAAAACAAACGAAAACACTGTGCATGCAGACATAAATACAATTGCCCCCATCTGTTGTGTTGCAATGCTAAGAATTATATTAGCAATTAACTGCCCCGATCCCGCTGCAATAGCTGCTACTTTTACACCACCAGTTCCTTTCGATGATTTTGATTTTTTTCTTGGTTCCTGAAGTTTTTCAATATGATTTTTATAAAAATAATACAAAGCAAAACCATACAAACCAAATGAAAGAATAAAATAGATGGGAGTTTGTAATTGTAACACTTCATAAGCATATTTTTGAGTTATAACCAATAATCCGACTGAACATATGGCGCCATATACTCCTCGAAATAGGGTGTATTGTAATTGTCGTTTCCGAGGATTGATAGCAATCCATATCCCCCACAAATTTAAAAAAACAACTGGAGGAGTTACTATATATACATAGAGTAATCGAAAAGGATTCGCAAAAGCGGGCAACAGAATAAATATGTCCGCTCCCACAAGAACAAGGGCAATTATTTGGAATCTTATTTCATTTACAGGATAAAGAGCCATATAATGTGCAAAAGCTTTCTTATTAAAATCTATAATTTTTTTCATATTAATTAAACCACCCCGCTACTGTTGACCAAGTTTTTTTCGCACCCGTTTTCACCATATCTTTAATACTATCATCTTCACCATCACCATCTAAATCAACATCCCATTTCACACCTTCTGTAAAATATGTTAGTCCTACTGAAACAGCAAATCCAGCTGCCGCAACCGCCAGAACTGGTGCTGCTGGGAGGGCAGCAACTGTAAGAGCCGTTGCCCCTACGGTTACTGCTCCTCCTACAACAACATTACCAATAATATCCCCGGCGATTTTATCATTTGATTCATTATTTTTGATATTCTCACTTGTATCCGTATATGAGTCTATAGCCACACTAAACCATCCAAGTTTATCCTTTAAAGCCATTTTAGACGCACTTAGCGCACTTCCATTTTTTATAAGAGCATCTATTTCTTTTATCGTCTTGCTAGCAGTTCCATTTTTCATTTTTGCCGCGACATCATCTACATAATAAATCTTATAATCCCTATACTTTCCATTAATTTTTTTATTGCCCTTAAAACCGGAATATTCTCTTACAAGGACGCGTTGTGCTCTTCTGTCCAAATCGTATGTTACCTTATAACCATTAATTACTTTATGAGCTGTATTCCCTACTACAACTGCACCTGTAAGTGTTCCGAATGTATTCCCCGCTCCATCCAATGGTGCATTCCAATTGAATCCAGTCATACCTAAAAATGACTCTTTTTTGTCTACTTCACCAGATTCAGAATCCTTATTTAACCTTTCAACTTCACGAGCTTTATCTTCTGTAATTGTTTGAATAGGCCCCGTCCAATCCATATTCAATCCTTGCGTACTAAATGTACCGCTGACAACACTAAATCCCTTCCCACTTTGAACTTCCGCAAGACCTGCAGCAATACTAGTTGCTAATTGAAGTGCTGTACTATAATTATTACTAGAGTTCTGATTGAATTGATACAAATGATCCAGCTTTTCTTGCAGTTTTTGCCTCATAACAATAAAAAGATTTACCATAGCATCCATACCCGGCATTGGCATAGCTTGATTGACAGCTTCCATACTTGTTTTCATTCGGTCAATTTCCCGAATTTGTTCTAATATCTCTTGTTCAATTACATCTGTGGAAGCGACTTGTGATTGAAATTGACTTGGAAAAGCACCATTCTGACGGATTAATTCTTCACACAAATAAATAATTCCTTGTGCCAAAGGTCGAAAAGTTTGTACAAAAAATGCTTTTGCACTGCTATATGTTTGCCCCTGTAACACAGTATCAGTTGCAAAAGCATCAATCGACTGAATTGCTTGTTCCATACCTTGAATGGTGGCCGTACATACAGCATTCATACTTTGAGTTTGGTTTTGTACTTCTCCCAAATACATATTTAAACTCATGAATTAGCCTCCTTTACTAATTGTTGTTGCTGATATGAAAGATCATTTTCTAAATCACTAAGATCTCGTTTCTCTTTAAACAATGTTTCTTTTTGGCTTTCCAATTCAAATGTAAGTTTTCGTTCGATGTATTGTGCTTCTTGACGAATATCCATAAAAAACAATGACATTTCTCTATCTTTATGCCAAGTTCCTAAAATACGATCAAACAAACGATGGTTTTGATTCTTCCATACATGAAAATCTTCTTCTACTTTTTCCTATTTTTGAATCGCAGATTGATTTCGGTCTTGTTCTTCAAATACACTTCGTAACTTTTGATTTACTTGATTAATTTGTTTTTCAATATGTTGACTCATCTTTTTCCTCCTACTATTTTACTTTACGTAGGTTGTCACATTAGCGAAAAGTGTTGTGAAGTTCATTATCCATTCTCTCAAATTCATTAGATACCGAATGAATATTATCAACCGCTTGTTGAAAGGCAGCGGAAAATTGTTTCGTCAAGTCTAAAACTTGCTGATTCGCTTCTTGTGCTTTGAAATTAACAGACAACGTTGTACGCGTCGCCTTTGTTATAGAACGACTGGTTGCACTTTGAATCCTATCAGAGGCTAATCCCATTTTCGTAGCAATTTGTGTTGCTTTTTGTAAATTACTTTGAAATTGTCCCATTCTTTCAAATCCTTTCTATAAATTTTCCAAATGCATTAAAGAAATCTCATTATATATATCCCTATCAATATCACTCGCTGGGCATGCAATCAAATGAGCCATACACTATAAGCTGTATGGCTCATTTGAAATGCTTGTTATATAGAGTATGACAATTTTTATTTCAAACCGAAATTACGTGATAATTCTTCATCATGAGAAGCAACAGCCTCTGCAGTTTTATTAAGCTGCATATTAATCTCTTGTAATAGCTGTGCAAAGTTTTGTACCTTTGGCTTTAATTGATTGAACTGTTGGTCAAAACCTTCAAAAGCACGACCTTCCCATTCTCCTCTTAATTCATTTTGTAAGTTTTGTAGTTGACTTAAAATGTCCTCAATTTGATTTGCACCTTGTCCATATCGAGCCGCTTTCGATTTAAGCTCCTCTGGTGACATACGAATTTGTCCAGCCATTTTCATTTCCCCTTTAATACATAATGAGCAAAATATATATTGGTTAATTTTACTAAACATATTATAATCTATTATTCTGAACTTTTAAACGTTTTATCTTTCTATTGAATATTAGAATATTAATATTCTACTTTTTCTTGCTTTACAAGATTTTATGCAAAAAAGACCACCAAAAGGCAGTCCCTCAAAACTCAATTCTATCCCGCGCTCCACTGCTTTTTCATACAAATAATTCGCAACAATAATATCTACTACAGCCAAACCAACTGATTTAAAAATAGTAATCTCTTCATCATTTTCGTGACCAGCTTTTCCCCCTTATAATTTAACCAATTTCGGCGTGGAGATTGCTAGTTTTATCAAAATTTGAAGACTACCTGTTTCTAGATCCTATTCAATTAAGCAATCCTACAAATACCTCTTCTTCCTCATCTATAAAACCTACAAATATAATTCCTTCAATATCCTCATGATTAAATACAAATGTATCCTTCTGGATAAAAACAGCCAATATAGTCATACATCACAAGTTCTTTAATCCCAAGTTTTTGTTTTCTTCCATAGTTATTTATGTGAATTCAGCTCGTTTTTTTGTTTTGGGTGAAAAAAATTTTTAACTTGATAGCAATGTGGTGCTGCCCCTATTAGGCAAATTCGACAAAGAAAAAACACCCAAAGGTGCCTTCCTCCCACTTGAACCATCTTAATTTTATTGTGTTTTTATTATATAAGAAAAGAAGACATCGCTTAAGATGTCTTCTTTTACTTGTACAATTGGTGTTAAGAAGGTATTTATTGCTTAAAAACCATAAAAAAATATAACAATCATCGAGTAAACCTATTATAGCATCAATAAATAGAGTTTTTATATGCATCTTTACATATATATAGATTTATTTATGTTTTATCTATATAGTTAAATTGTCTGTTTCTTGTTTTAATTCGTTTGTTTATTTTGAGTGCTCCAGCAATGGAGCCTTTTTTTATGCAATAAAATATTTTCTTAGCATTACTTAGTTGGTCTATATTAACTTTACCCTCTTAAATTATATCTATATTTTACCAAATGATTATATAGATAACCAGTTTTTTCTAATAATTTAGTGGATTGATAATTTTAATGTTAGTTGTTAATACTTATAGAAAAATTCATCATGCAATGAAAATTGAGAAATCAAGAATTATAAAAAACTTATAGTATCTTTTGTAAAGGTATATTTTTAATTTGTATATTAATATGTTATAATTTAATTTCTAAAACTACCAAAAAAGGACTGCCAGTAATGGTGGTCCTTTTTTATATTGGTGAGATTGTACTAGTATAATAAAATAGGATTAACTGTATATTGTGAGTGTGATTGGTTATCCCTTCTTTCCATTTGGAAGGAAAGGGGGTGATATACCTATGGAGTTTTTGTTTGAGCTTCTAAAAGAATTTGTGAAAGCCATTGTACGTGAAGTTTCTGCGTATGTTTTTAGGAAACAAATTTTAGAAAAAGATAACAAAAAACCCACTCCTCGTCGCCGTCCAAAGCAAAAGGGTGGGTTTCGTAAAAAATAAATGAGCACGTAATAGATATAATGTACAGAAGAAAAGAAACCCAAGTGAGTCTTTTTTCAATTTATTACATCCCTAATTGATTGTAAATTGATTTGAATACGTGAATTCACCACGATATTTAATTGCAGCTACATAAGTACCACTTGTATAGCTATCTGTGATAGGGGTTTGCCAAATTTCTGTTCCAGGAATAAATTCTGGTTCTATTGTTTGGAATCGTTCTAGGATACCATTTGTGTGGATTTTAAAAATTTTCATTTGCGCACCAAAATGTTCTCTACCAAAGTGTTGTGCTAAGTAAAATGTATCACCAGTTATTAAATTCCCAATCTTCCAATCTGGTTGATATGTACTTTCCTCTGAATTTTGTAAATCCACAATGGTTTTAAATCCCCAATCATCATTAAGTGGATCTGAGTAAGCTGCAGCTGCTTGTGAGGTAGGCTTACTCATTTCTATTGCAGTAAAACCGCTAAAAGTTAACGCACCAATTAATGCTAATTTTCCTAACTTCATTATTGTTTCCCCCTATTAATTTTTGTAATTTTTAAAACCAGAAATCATACACACATAATAATATAATCAACTGTATTATATTTCAAATATTCCCTAAAAAAATCCATAAACAAAAAGGCACCCCAAAGGTGCCTTCCTGTGACTTGAACCACTTTATCATTACAATAAAGATGGTGTTTACAAGGATAATTGTTATTATTTATTAATTGTAAACCAATCACTTACGCCGTAACCTATTGAATCATTGACATGTTTTATAACAGCAATATAGCTACCAGGAGTATATACATCTGTAATCACAGTTGACCAAGTAGGGTTTTGGTAATTAGCATCAAACTGAGGATAAATTGTTCTATAGCGTACAGGTTTTTTTCCAGCTTCAACTTTAAAAATCTTCATAACAGCTCCTGAGTCATCTTTTATTGAGCTAAGAGAGTAATTTAAGATATCTCCAGTTCTATATGATTTTTTAACCATGTGTGCATTTGGAAATTTGGATAGATATTCAAAATTATTTGGTGATGAAAATCCCCAACTATCATTATATGGATCAGAATATGGTTCTTCATAAGCTGCTGCGGCTTGTGAAGTAGGTTTAATCATTTCTACTGCAGTAAATCCACCAAATGTTAATACTCCAACTAATGCTAATTTTCCTAATTTCATTAAAAATCCCCCTAAATATTTTAATTTAATTAATTACAATATAATGATATATTATTATGTATATTTTTTCAAATAATTTCTAAAAAAAGTTATAAATTCAAAAAAAAGACACCGTAAGGTGCCTTCCTCCGACTTGATAATTGTATTTTATGTATGAAACTATCGCTGTAGTATCTAAGATGAGAGTAAGCAGTTTATGACGTCTTGCTTAGGACGGTATAGCATTACTTATTAATAACAAAGAATCCAGATTTATAATGTTTGCCATACAGATAAGCGACTGCTACGTATTGCCCTGAGTCATAGTTATCTGTGATTTGAGTATCCCAAATTGCTTTACCTGGGAGTGCAGATTCCGTATGCCAATTAATTGTTTTATAACGAGTTAATTCACCGCTACCATTGTCTGCTACTCGGAAAATCTTAATTTGGTCATCAGAGTCTAAAGAGTTAGAATATGCTCCAATAATTGAGAAGTAATCTCCTGTTTTGTAGCTGTAATTGAATTGTTGTTTGTACTCATACGGTAAGTCTGGAATAAATTGATACAATTCAGATGTATTTGTAATTCCCCAGTCGTCATATGATACTGTCGCTTGAACATTTGATGCTGCCGCTGCTGGTTTTGTGTCCAATGCTGCCAATCCTGTAAATCCACCTAGTGCTAATGCTCCCGCTAATGCTAATTTTCCTAATTTCATTAAAAATCCCCCTAAATATTTCTGTAATTATAATTAATTACAATATAATGATATAATTATTTGTATAATATTTCAAATATTTTCTAAAAAAAGTTATAAATACAAAAAAAAGACACCAAAGGTGCCTTCCTCCGACTTGAATCACTTTAATTCTAAGAATATGTATTGGACTCCCATTCAAGTATTATTTTTCTCAATGAATAATTGGTATATTTTAGGGTGTTTTTCACTATTTTTATGTTAAGATATTTTGGTTGATATTCATCTTATTTTAGGAGGTTGGAAGATCTGTTACATGCTTTTTATATGGATTTTAGTTTCTATACCGAAAGTATAAAAGTTTTAGGGTTATTAGGGAATTCTACTCGCTTATCAATTGTTTATAAATTGATTACATATGGATCGTTGTCAGTTTCTGATTTAAGTAAGCAAACAAGAATTACAGAGGATTTGATTGTACAACATTTGCGTAAATTAGCCTCTGGAAATATTGTAATTAGTGAACGTATAGGGAAAAGGCTTTATTTCAAAATAAAAGATAATAAAACAATTGAGATTATTAAGGTATTAGGATTAATAAGTTAATTTTAATTACTTTCAATATAAATGATTTTGCTATAACTCAATTGTGCAAAATTATATTTAGCCCGCCTATGGAAATAGGTAGGTTTTTAATATACAAAAAGGCGCCCATATAAGGGTGCCTTTTCCAATAGTTTTTAGCAGAAACAACTGCATCCGATAATGATTAATAAAATAAACAATACAACTAATAAAGCGAAACCTCCAGCGAAACCGCAGCCTTCGCCACAACTACCACCATATCCCATAACAATAGTGCCTCCTTTAGATTAGAGGGTAAAACTAGGGTTCATTCCATGGATTTTAATGGGTTCACTTTACCTTATGTTTTCAAGAATGAATTGAGCAGGTCCTTTTGAAAATAGAGAAAAGACGCCTTCCTTTTAGGTAGATAAGACTTTAGTTTTCCAATCTAAAGAAATTTTGTATTAGTTCTTTGAGAGTATATCATGATATTTGCTTGATTTATTATGCATTTTTACATAACCCTTCAAATCCCTCTATTTTCCATTTGATAAAATGTAATTCCAATATTGTTAATAATTAAATAAATATTTATATAAATTGAAAATATTTACAAAAGTTACAAAAGTGATACATTTAAGGTGCAAGTTATAAAACATATTTAAGGGGGATTTATTATGTTTAAGAAATTAGTAGTTGGAGCACTAGCAACTGGTATCGCATTAACTGGAGGGATTGGAGCAGCATCAGCAAGTACAGAAGGTGTAGATAATACTAAAAATTCTGCACCAATTGTCCAACGTACCCAAATACTTAAAGATGATTTCAGTCTGATGAATGGTGAAAGAGAGGTACCGTTCGAGCATGTAAAAAAAGCAGATATGAGAGTTCATATGACAAACAATACTAAAGGTACACTTGATTGGTCTTTAAAAGACTCAAAAGGTAATGTTATTGGTTCTGGATCGTTAGCAGCAGGAAAGGGTTTTACAAATACGTACAATACTCTTCCAAAAGGTAAATATAAGCTTAAAGTTACTCACAGAAATGGTGGTTCTGGATCATTCTATGCAGCTGCTCGTACTTTAGACTAGTATACATAGAACCAGTTTAAGCGTATTGAAGAAGAACGATTAGAGAGTTTGAGGATTATGGGGTTTTGTCATAATATCATCGTTTGTAAATACAAAGTCACAAAATGCCTACCTAGGGAAATAGGTAGGCATTTTTAATGCAGAAAAAAGACACCCAAAGGTGCCTTTTACGCTGTAATAAATTTAAATACATAATACATAAAGAATAACAAAGATAGACTTGCTAATCTGCCAGCAATTGATTCTTTCATAAATTTCATAAGTATCACTTTGACAATCAATGCTAAGAATAACGGTATAAACAGTACCATAGCAAGTTTAATAGCTAAGTCGTTTATAGTTGGATTAAACGCTTCAAAATTAATGATGATATTCACTTGCCTCTCTATTATCTGTTTATATTTATAATTAGATTTTTATTGTTTTGTCTACTAAAAAAGCCGTTAATTTGAGAACTATTTATTTTTGGATTATAAGAGTGCTCTCACATTTACGACAAGTAATCTTCTCTTCCTCAAAAATGAATAGATTTTCAGCATCACATTCTGGGCATACAACTGCAAATGGTGTTTTTATATTTTTATAGCATAGGAAAGAAAAGAATGCCATGATTAGAGCAGGTATAATAAGCATCATAATTAAGAATAGGCCCGCAAAAACGCCTGTAATTATGGAAAGTGGTTTCATTAGTTTTCTACCTACGGAGTTTACTTGATTATCCTTTTTACGAAAAGCAGTGACAAGGTAAGTTTGGGTTTCTTTTACTGGCTCAAATGCATTTACCGTATTGTAATCTTGTTCATCCATAGTGGGATAGGAAGTGTTTGGTCCTTGATATCCTCGTTGTATATAATAATTGTTTGACTCAGCTATTCGTGGTGTATACGAGATTCCAGTTCCAGGTACATAAGTTGTTGTTCTTGATTCAGGTGAAATAGAGTTCCCTCCCATACCTGTGTATGTAAAGTTAATTTTCACACCCGGGGAAAACTGGATAATTCTACGAAATTTATAACCCATAATATTGTATCCTCTCTATCTAATTAATAGAATTCTTTACTAATTATAACAAATTTTTAGTGTTAACATTAACTTATTATTCTATAATAAAATAGTTATATTTAAATTTAATAATTTAAGGCGTTTTATGAGTTCTCTTTTACTTGGACATTTGGTGCTAAGAAGGTATTGTATTGCTAAAAATACAACAATTATCGAGTAAGCTTATTATACCATCAATAAATGGGATTATTTATATTTTAAATTTAACATATAGATTGAATAATATTTTTTCTATATAGTTAAATGATCTATTATTTATTAAATTTAATAGGAAATTTTGCAAGAAGGAGAATATAATTTATGGCTTTTTTGAGAATATTTTTATTAATTATAAAGATGCTCGATGATGCCCTATTAAAATTTGATGAGTGGGAAAACGAATTGAATGAATCCGAAAATAAATTTAAAAAGAAATTGGGTATTTATGCTATTGATTTAATGGCATTATTATTATTTTCGTATTTTTTTGGGGCATTACTATATGTTTTTATTACTTTCTTACCATCTTTTAATAGCATTATTGTATCTTTTGTAAAAACTTTAGGATATATCTTTACAGGAGAGAGAGAATTCTTATCACCCTCCTTATTTATAATACCAAGTCCATATATAAGTTTTAAAGATATATTTTTATGGTTAGTTTTAATAGCATTTATTTCTGCTATTATAGTTTATTTAAATAAAGATAATAATGAGTTTAGAATGGTGAAAATTTTAGCGATAAGTAATAGTATATTACGTTTAGTAGTTATAAATTTAAAAATAGAAAAATCTTTAGTTATTATAGGGCCAATTTTTATTTTTGTTACATTATTTATTACATATGCAATGGTGCCAGATACTTTCTTTGTAGCCCATATATTGGAGATTTTGTTTTTTTGGATAGCTATTTTTGTTATTTTAATTACGTATTCAAGTTTTAATAAAGATAGTATTAGAGCGAAAAGATTTGTCATATTTATAGTGTTTATACCTATTGTAATTTCAAATATTTTACAAAATAAAACGCAAGGTTCCATAAGTTTGCTATTTTTAACAGTTACTATATTTTTGACATTTGAAAGAGTATTTGCAATCCTTGTGGAATATAAGGAACAGATATATGAAGGGAAAGAATGGATATTTGCATTAAGAAATTTAGAACAAAAAGATTACGATAAGATAAGAACTAAGCATAATTTGGATAATGATGATTACCTAGAAATTTTTGAGGATAAGGTTTTAGCGGGGATGGTATTTTATAAAGGTACAAAAAGAGATTTATTAAAATCAAAAGTATGTTTTGAGAGTAGTTTAGTAGATAACCCAGATGATACATTTTGTAAATATTTATTAGCTCAAGTGTTAGTGGATATTGGTGAGGAGCAAAACATTCAAAAAATTATTGATTTGCTTCAAGAAATAAAAAAACAACATCAAGAAAATCCATATGTATTTGAAGTTATAGATGTTGAAGAACGTATAGCATATTTAGAGTTTATTAGTGAAAATCCTAAATACAATGAAATAATTAATATTTTAAAAGATAAGAGGAATTTACAAAATGATTTTGTTTATATATTAGGAGTATCTTATTTGTACGTAGAAGATTTAAAAAAGGCAAGAGAGACGTTGGAGTTGTTAGAAGGGAAAGAGGATAAGCTAAGTTTTAATGATTGGCACGAGTGCATGGCTTATTTGGAGACTAAGGAAAAAGAATTAAATCAAGAAAATAATTAGTAGTTTGTTTGATGGAAATGTATAAAAATTTTATTTTAATTACATAGGAATTTTATGAATTTCAAGTCGGAGGAAGACACCCTAAGGTGCCTTCCTCCGACCTGATAACTACATTTTATGATTTCATTTTCTTTATTACATACCTTGCTGCAGGCACAGGAGAAGTTAATGCTAGAATGTAGAGTTTTGCTTTTTCTTGGTTATTTACAGCGTTTTGAATGTATACTTTTTTATCATTTTTGATGATATCAAGGGAATTGGTTTGGGGCGCAATGTTCTAGAGGATTTGAAAGTAAACTAATATTCAAAAGTTTACTTTCAGGAATAACAAAAAAAGAGTCCTATATTAAGAGGACTTTTTTTCTATTTCCCTTATTTTTTTCCGCAACTGTTTGCCAAGTGAACATGCTCATTAAAAATTTTGTTGTTAATTTGTTTTTCATATTTTTTTAATGTTTCATTTATTTTACTACCAGTTTTACTTTCGAAACTTTTCTCTAGTTCTGATGCTATATCTCTTGTATTTGTTTGTAAATCGTGAAATATCCCTATGTTTTTTTGAAGAGCATATGTATCTTCTTTTATAATATCTATTGATTTAAACTCTACCTCTGTTTTTAACATCATACGCTGCATTTCTTTTTCAATTTGTTTTTTAGCAGCTTGTAATTCATCAACAACCTGATTTGCTAAATCTCCTGCAGCTCCTGCAGCATTTTCGATTTGTTTTTCTATCTTTTTAATTTCTCCTATAAAATCGATCATATAATTATCCCCTTATTTAATTTGAAAATTTGATGCTAATTGGTTGTCTTTATCTCTTAGTGAATTTGCTGCATCACTAATATCATCTCCGAATCGGCTTAAACTCTTTTGTTCTTTTTTTAAAAGATGGATTAATTCTTCTGCTAGGTTTGCGTCATGAAAATAGTCATTTCCACCTTTTCTAATTTTAGCAATTTGTGAGATGGCTTCATCTACTTCGTGTTCTTCTAATAAATGATATCTTCCACCTGGCCCTGTTTCATGTTTTAATTGATTTTTTAACTTTTGAACTGCTTCAGCTTCGTTTCTTTGAAACTCTTCTATATTTTTTGCGATATCTGATAATCGATTGCTGAGTGTTTGAATTTTTTTTGCTTGTCTTATAATGTCTTCAGGTTCTAATTTTAATATGGGACTTCCATTTGAATGAAAGGATCCCTTAAATGTATCTCTGCCGTGTCCGTCCATAGTTAAACGTGTAAAAAGTCCTTGTTTTGTATCGTTCTGCCTCACTGTGTATTGCTTACCAATTAGAGGTGCACCGAATTGAGTGTGGTTACCAATCGGGTCATTTTCATGTGTATAATCAGTTGCTTTATTCTCCATTTTCCCTTCATCTACTCGTCTTTTTGCTTCAGGACTTAGTATACGATAGGGATTCGGTGCAGCATATGTAGTTGCATAACAATCTAATTCTGCAGCGATAAGGTCTGCTTCTGCACCACCTTTACTATGTCCAGTGGTATGAAGAGAAGAAGGGTTATATTTTGCTACGATGTCATTTTTTGTCCATTTTAATCCAGTATCAAATGATGTTTCAGAATCAGGTTTTATAGTTTGACTGTTACTTGGAGTAATTACTTTAGAATGTGTTTTAATTCCAAACGTAATCTGATCGATATCTGTTTCGAAATCTGCTAATTGGTTAGGCTCTGTCCCACGAAATGCTAGGATTATCTCATCATAATGTGTTGCATTTTCATCATATTTGTCTGCTGGTACTACCGCGATAGCTTCTAATCCATTTTTTACTTTTTGAGAATCTGCATCTATTGATTCTATGACCCTCCAGGTTTGACCATTAACCCCTTCTATTGAGGCTCCTTTTTGTAAAAATTCATCGTTATAAACATCACTTGATAGTTTGAAAAAATCTTCATCTGTTGCAATGGTATTCTTTTTAAATTCACTCATATGTTTCAACTCATTTCATGGTATATTTTAACTATATTGAAATATAAGGGGATTTCCTATGAAGAAGAAGTTGGTAATTTTCATATCCATTATTTGTATTATAGCAGGAGGGTATTTTACAATGGAATACTTAAAACAAAAAGAAAAAGAAGAAAAGTTTTGGAAAACACAAGAAACAAGAGTAGAAAAATATGTTCATTACAATATTAAAGATGTGAAATCTATTACGTTTACAAAACAAGAGTTGAATCCGATGGGAATCCCTACTATAAAAGGATATATAAATGGTGATCAAGAATTGTGGTTTGTAGCAAGTATTAGTACCACAGAGAATTTTGAAGATCATTTTGGATGTTCTGGAGAACTATATGATAACTACATGAAAAAACCAGCAAAATCGGTATCTAAAATTGAAAAAGAAGAGAAAGCAAAAAAACAAGAGTAGTTCTTGCAATTACTCTTGGTTTCTGTACCCTATTTTAGAAAGAGCATATGTTAACTAGCTTTGAATATAAGGGGATTTTGAAATTGAAAAAGAAGAGAAGGAAAAGAAACAAGAGTAGTCTTTGTGATTACTCTTGTTTTTTATTTAGGAAAACACTCTTAATCGTTGCTGTAGTATTTGTAATCGGAGGGATATTTATTGTTGGTAGTATTGTAAATAATGGCTATGAATTATCTTCAAATCCAAGTATGCGAAACGATCGTACCCCTTTGAATTGTGCTCATTATGGTGGCGAATGGGACACAGGTGGTCTTTTTGGAGAAGCTAAATGTGTTTATGATAAAATTGATGAATCGGATAATAGGTAGTATATAAAGGTCTTATCTATTTTATAGGAAGATAAGGCTTTTTTATGCATAAAGAAAAGACACCCTAAGGTGCCTTCCCCCGACTTGAACCACTTTAATTTTAATAATATGTATTGGACTCCCGTCCAAACATTATTTTACTACCTTAAGTAATGTCAGTTGTTAAGAAAAAAAAGGCACTCTTTCGAGTACCTTTTTCCTATTCTACTTTTAAATTAATTTCTTTACCTGTCATACCGCCACTAGCTTTTAAGAAAAGTCCTTCAGCATCTTTTGGTATATCAAATACAATTTTCCCTGTCTGTGTTAGACCAGGATTTAATTGTTTTAAGAAGAAGTCAGTTTTTCCACCGTTAGCTAAGTCAAAAGATGATTGACCTTGTACAGAAGATGTGAATTCACGACCTTTGTTATCTACCAATTTAAAGCTGTTAGTATCAACAGTGATAGCGTCTTTTTGATTATTAGTAAGTGTAACTTCTAAAATTTTAAAGACACCTTGTGCTTGTTCTTTTGAGTATTCATTACCCACAGAATCTACTGTTTCCATAGATCCTACAGAGATTTTCACATCAGAAGATACACCTTCTTTTGATACCGCTTTAGTGTCTGTTGAAGTTTTTTCTGTTGAATCTCCACCACCAGCAACCATAGCAATTATTCCGATTACAAATAAAGCTATAATGCCTAGGCATCCAAACTTAAATATTTTTCCCACGTTTGTTCCTCCAATTATGTAAAATGTAAGATTGCCATGTTAATAATAACAAATTTAATATCTTTATATTGTCATATTATGTCGAAAGGAAATAAAAAAGATAGTTAAGAATTTTCAGGCTATATCTATGAACTATGATCTATGATCTATTATTTCTGTTGTACCTCTTATTCATAAAGAAAAGACACCCAAAGGTGCCTTCCTGGGACTTGAACCATCTTAATTTTGAAAAATGACATTGAAGGAATTTCTTTATTTATAACTATATTAGGGATGTTAATAATGGTATTTTATAGTGATATGAAAAAATTAATTATTAATGAATTTAAAATAAAAAGAAGACCGAACTAGAATAACAATCTAGTTCGGTCTTCTTTTTATTTGTTTACTTGTTTTCTTGGAAAACTTAATTAAAGTTTCTTAATTATTACTTGTTCGCCATCCTTCATAATGTCCTGTCCATGAATTTTTACTTACTTCAGTTGCTCCTTTTAAATACCAAGTCACTCCATCCCACTCTTTTACAGTAGGTATTTCCCCTTTTGATTTGTAACCAGGAAAGTCTTGTTTTTCTTTTTTCTTAACAAAACTTTTTTTATTATCAATCGTTTTTAATTTTACACCTGTATCAGTAGGTGTTTCCGCAAGTACTCCTCCAGCACCAGATAACATAATTCCAGTTGCTAATGTTCCAATTATTACTTTTTTGAACATGAAAAATCCCCCTTTTTTGGAATGAATATTACATAAATAACAATACCATATTATTTGTATTTTCTAACATTTGAATTTATTTATAAATATTTAATTGAATATTCAAACTATACAATTAATATGAAAAGATTTAAAAATAATTAGTTCTATTAGTAGTGAATCTCAAGTCAATGATTGGAAGAAAACTAAATTATTTATGGGGTAAGAAGTATAGAACTCAAACTTTTTTTGTGAATTTATATTCAAAAGTTTACTTTCAAATTAGAAAAGGCTAGTCCCTTGATCCCCTTTTTGGAAATAAAGAAAAGACACCCTAAGGTGCCTTCCTCCGACTTGAACCACTTTAATTTTAATAATATGTATTGGACGCCAATCCAAATGTTATTTTACCATGTTTAGTTGTTTCACACATTGAGAAATGTTATTCGAATCTATATTTTATTGAAATTTACTTGTTATGTATTTCGCTATATTGTCATAATCTCCATAAATAAATTTACCATTAATCCCTATAAAATTAAGTTCATCAAGAATTTTTTCTTTATTGTTAATGACAACTACTTTATCGGGCACAATTCTTTGTATACCTTCAATATAAGGATTCTTTATAAATTGACCACTCTGAAGATAATTTTGATATATAAATAATCCTTGTTGGTTACGTCCCCTTTCAAAAGTCAATATAGGAGCATATTTAAAATTAGGAAGTATATTTAACCATGCGTTCTTATTCCCTGGTCTGTAATGTATGCTATGTAATACTTCTTGTAGATAGACAGTGTAGATGAATATTGTCCAAGAAGGATTTTGTATCTTTTCACTTAGGTTTTTAAATTTCTTTAATTCTAACAACTTCATACAAGGTTCAAAGAATGCCATTTCATATAGACCTTCATCGTAAGGAGGAAACTTATTTACATCTATGATTGGCATTTCTGATGATATAAAGAAAGATTCAATCTGTTCATGAAGATCAGCATTTTGTTTTTTTAAGCAATCATAAAATATTTCAGGATGTTCGGTTTCGAATCTTAAAAACGCACCATACATATCTAAGAATATATCGTCATTATTAGATGCAAATATTTCTAATATATTCGCATCTTCAAATTTAGTTAAAATGTTTGTAATATCAATAAATTTATCTTTAAACAAATATACGAATCCTCTTTCTTCATCTAGCTGTTCTTCATTTGTATCTTTCGGATTTTTATAATCTTGACACGCGAAATATAATGCTACTAGGGGTGAGGTAGTTACATCAATAAGGTTTGTTGGAATCCCATGATGTTGAGAAAAAGCCGAAAAATGAGTACGTTCATCAGGTGTTAATTTGTACCAAACTTCTTTTTTAAACTCTTTTTGCATATTAAGAAAGGTATTTGCGTTTTTAGTTCCTTGTTCTGATCTATAACCAGGGGGTGTTGTATTTCTTAATCCTGAAGAGAAAGTTTCATGATAATTGGTTGGCTCTCCTCTAAATAAATAATTTGTAAATTCCCCACTAGAGAATAAATCTATATACTCAGCTAAGTTCTTTATTTCAGTTACAGCAGGTGTATGAAGACCTGTTGTTTCACGGTGCAAATATTGATTTGTATTTGTCATGATAACCTCCAAAATCAAAATAATAAAAGCACTCTTCTGAGTGCCTAGACAATTAATTCTTAGATAGATCCACACCGTCTGTTTTGTTTCCTAGTGTTGTAGCAGCAGGTTCATTTTGCATTGCCTTCAACATATTAGGATCAATATTAACTTGAACAGTGTTAACGTTATTTACATTGTTTGTTCCAGCTGTACGGGCCGCGAATAATGCATTCTTGTAATCCACACGTCCGCTTAATAAGAATAAATCAATAAACCATAGAATCCCTAATCCTCCGCAAGTCAGGAGATTCAAGATACCCATGCCAATATCCCCAACATAAAATCTTCCTGCACCTAAGAATCCAAGGAAAATATGTAATAAATACGCTATACCTTTAGATTTCATCTTTTTCACTCCGTCCTAAAAATATAAAATGTAAGATTTCTAGAACATCATAACAGAAACAGTTACAACTATATTGTCATATTTTGTCGAATGAAAAATAAAAAAGCACTCAAAAGAGTGCTTTTCCATAAATCTAATGTTTTTTACTAGATTTTTTATGTCCTTTATTTCGTTCACAAGCTACACCATCGCCATCACGATCTAAATGCGAAGCATAAGCTGGGCTATCTGGAGTTATATCATAGTAGCCAGCATTATTTGCATCTGTACAGTTTGCAAAGTGAACTTTCTCTTGTTTAGGTGCAGCTTGTTGCTGAGGTGCTGTATTAGCTGCAGCTTTTTGTTGCTCCTGCTCTTTTGCTCGAGCTGCTTCTTGTTGTTTCTTTTGTTCTTCTTGTTGTCTTTGAGCCTCTTCTTGTTTGCGTTGTTCATCTAATCGTTTTTGTTCTTCAGCCTTTTTCTGTTCTTCCAATTGCTTTTGTTCTTCAGCCTTTTTCTGTTCCTCAGCTTGCTTTTGCTCTTCAGCTTTTTTCTGTTCTTCTAACTTCTTTTGTTCCTCAGCTTGTTTTTGTTCTTCGGCCTTTTTCTGTTCTTCTATTTTCTTTTGTTCCTCTTCTTTTTTAGTTTCTTGTTTTGGTTCTTCTGATGTACTTGCTTTATCATTTGAACCACAAGCAGCCAATCCCATAAGTAACACGCTGCATGTTAAAGCCATTAATAATTTTTTGCTCATAATTTAATTCCTCCAAGATATATATAATGTAATATTTCTGGACAATCTTATCAAAATAAACATCTATATATTGTCATAATGTGTCGAAGGAAAATAAAAAAGAGAGCCGAAGCCCTCTAAAACCAATTATCAATAATTATCCCCACTAGATTCATAATAATATGAATCTGAATTATCACAGCAAATACATGTTGTTTGTTGGATAAATAATGGACTAAGTTCAGCGTTAGCTGTAGTGGCATTTGAGAAAGTAATACTTTGAACATCCTCAAATAAGAAAGTTTTTCTATCTCCTGGTGTTAATGTAATTGTTTGTGGAGTTGTGGAATTAAATGTTCTAATAGTCAATGTAACAAACGCAGCAAATACAGGGCTAAAACTAAAGCGAATTAGAGTTTTATTGTGATTAGTTGTAAAATTTTCAAATAGGGTAATTGTAGAACCTGGTGGAATTTCAAGACTTGTAGGGGTAGTTTCAGATCCGAAAATTGTAAATGTCTCTATGGAACAGTTATTGGAGTTTGAAGGGTTACATGATTTTTCTTTTTTCTTGTAATATTTCTTTCCATCTTTACAGAAATAATCTGCCATATCTAATCATTCCTCTCAAAAAAGAGTTTAAGGTTGTCCCATATATATTATGAAGGTTGTATAAAAAGGTTCTAGTTTAAAAAGAGTAAATAAAAAAGAGAGCCGAAGCCCTCATTGGATAAATTGGTAATTTTTTGAAAAAACGACCTTGCTGACGTCCGTCTGGCTCCTCATAAGCTCGTTGGATGTCATTGCGAAATTTAGAGAACTTATTGCTAATCATAAAGAAAAGACACCCAAAGGTGCCTTCTTGGGACTTGAACCAAATATATATTTTTAAATTTTAGGTATAACAAAAGGATGGGTTTTAGATATTATGCCTATTTCTTTTGCGAATTTTATTAGATCAGGATTAAACTCAGGGGCAATAATTTTAATTATTTTCATGGTTATTCCGGTTAGTAGTGTTCTTGTATATTTAATAATTGCATCAGAAATTTCGTTTCTTATAGGTTTTAGTGCGAATTCATCTTTTGTTAAATCTTTATGTATAACTGCACTTAATGCTTGATAACCGTGAGCTTCCTTTGATAAAAGACCATAAAGAAGGTAAATTTCATCATCCGCTACCACATCAACAAGCCTTTTTATTGATGTAGGACCATTAAATAGTGAATACCATTTAGGCTCATATATAGATTTTTCATTAACCCGTTCCCATTCACTTAGCACCTTATTAAATTGCCTTTGGTTTAATATTGATTCAGACCGTTTAATACTAAGTTCTAATTCTTTTTTATTTATATATATATCGTTAAGATCTAACTCTAGAGAATCCTTAGCAACTTGTAAATCTGTTTTTAAAAAACCAATATAATAAGATAAAGCTCTATCTTTGATTCTTCTTTTTTCTTGAATAATATATTTTATAGCTAAAACTGTTTCCAGTGCTGATCTTATTAAAACCCTAGCCGGCCCTTCTAGTTTGTGATCAGCTAAAATATAATTACCGTCAACTTGCTCCAATAATTTTCTGTAAAGAGAGAGGATTATTTTATGTTCTATTTTTAAATCGGTTTTTCTTTCTATTTTCTTTAAAGTCTCTTCTCCAAACTGGATGCTTTTACTTAATACTTCTAAGTATGAATTCATTAATTCTACATCCTCCTTTCTATTAAAATAATAAAAACACCCACTAGAGTGCTGTTTCTTTTTCGCCTAATACACGTATATATAATGATTATGTGATAATTATTATAACGCGTTAACAATTAATTTCAACACAGAGTGAATGATGTAGTCAGGAATATTAGATATTGCAGGGACTACATCATAAAAAAAAGACACCCTAAGGTGCCTTCCGACTTGAACCACTTTAATTTTAATAATATGTATTGGACTTCCATCCGACTATTATTTTACCATGTTAAGTTGTTTTATACATTGAGAGATCTTCGCATTGCTATCTTTTTGAGTACTACCAATTATAATTCTACCTGTATTTAAATATCTTTTAAGTATAATATGCATCTTTTACTTTAGCTATAGAATGCCTCCATAAAATAATCATTTTTACTTATTACTTTCTAATATATAATTTTTTTGGGGAAAATATACATCTTTTAATTTATAATTTATTTATTAGTGTTTCTACATACGAGGGGGTTAGGATGTGGCTCAAGTTGAAACTATAGATACAGTATCAAAGCTTTTATTAGAACCTGCATCTAGGGCTGTAACAACTGAAATAGCAAAGTATCTATTCTGTAATTTAGATACGAAGATTAAGAAGGTTTTTAATAAGAGAAAGATCAGTGCAGATTCATATGAAGAATTAGCCGAAAAATTTAGTAATTATTTAGAGAAGAGCTATTTTGAATATAGTTCCATTCCTACTCTGGCCTTAAAAGATAAGCGTGTATGTTTAGAGAATATATACGAACCTTTGACTCTAAAAGAAGCTGGGGTAAACGATTTAGCGAACCAAGCAGAGTATACGCTGTTAAATTATGATGATAGTTTTTTTGAAAATCATCCTAAACTAATAATTTTTGATAATGCGGGGATGGGAAAGTCTACTTTTCTAAAATTCTTATTTTTATCAGCTATGCAGCAAAGAATTCAACTACCTATATTCATCGAATTACGACATTTAAAAAATGATAACTCTGTTCTTGATGAAATATATAAAAAGATTAACTATTTATCAGATGAATTCAATAAAGAAAACATTCTAGAGCTAATTAAGGATGGAGATTTTCTATTTTTTTTAGACGGATATGATGAAATTTCCCGCTCAGATAGGGAAAAAGTATCAGCAGATTTAAAACAATTTCTAATTCACGCTAACAAGAACCGATTTATTATTACATCTAGACCGGATGCTGGGTTAAATCTTGCTACTTTTGAAAAATACAAAATTAGAAATCTAAAATTAGATGAGGCATTTTCGATAATAAGAAAATATGATAATATAACCGGATATCGTCTACAAAAAGAATTAATAGAAACCATTAAAAACTCTGAGCAACATTTTAACAGCTTCTTGAAAAATCCAATGTTTGTTTCACTGCTCTATGTTACTTACAAAAATAAAAGAGAGTTACCTCTTACTCAAGCTTCTTTCTATCGTACGGTCTATGATGCTTTGTATTCAGATCATGATTTAACAAAAGATGATGAATTTAAAAGGGACAGAGGCAGTGACCTTTCCAGAGATGAACTAGAGTTTTTCTTTCAAAAATTTGCTTATTATTGCTTTATAAAGGATATAAGTAACTTTGAGATTGATCCCTTACAAAATATTATTAGAGAAGTTCTAAAAGATAATTATTTTTCAAATAAGAATCAAGCCCACGACATATTTGTTGATATAACTCAGCATGTACCTTTATTAACAAAAGATGGTGTTGATTATAAATGGATTCACAAATCGTTTTTAGAATATTTTACTGCTAAATATATATCAACTCATATTAAGAAGACAAACTTTCTTCAGTCGCTAATGAAGAAAGACTTATTAGATTATGAGAACATGCTTAAAATATATGTCGATATAGATAGAAGTACTTTTGACTCTGTCTTGGTGGAACCTCTATTGAATTCATTTCTAAAACATGTTGAAAAAGAGCCCCCAACAGGACATATACTACAATTGCGAGAGAAAACCTTTTTAAAACAATATATAATGACACAAATTAAGAAAGACATGGTTGATGAAATGTTAAGCTTAATAGACGGGGATAAAAGAGATTTGTCGGGTAAATTATATAGAATTACACGTGACAAATGTCAAGCGAAATATAACATATTCCTAAAATCTATGTCTATAAGACCAGTTCGATCTAGTAATGGTGAGTTAGAAAACCAAAACCTAATAGGATCAGCTCCATATAAAAACCCAATGGCGTCATATGAAAATCCAGTGGATAACAATGAGATCCTTGTCGGTATTTTAAAGGAAAAAAATTATCCTTTTATAAAAATAGAATCTAAGGAAAACATAGAAAAAGCTCGAACCTCAATACCTAGATTATCTTTTTTTAATCACCTTGATGTTAAAGAAGATAACATTATGTTAATTAACAAAAATACTTTCTTTAAAGATTCTGATATAAATTTAAGTGAGCTTTATCTTGCTACAATATCACTAATGCACTCACAAATTAGCCTAAGCTATAGTAAGGTTAAAGACTATCTAGTTCAAATGAGAAAACAGGATGAAGATTTCTTAGATTTATGGAATTAATTTCAAAATCAAATAACCTTATATATATATAAACTAAATGTGTTTAATTAAACTATTTTCTAAAATAGAATGCTTATCCGAGAAGAAAGGAAGGCATTTTGATTAATCTTTTTTCAAAATAGCTTCATTTTATGTGCCATAGAATGAAATTTTGGACTATCCTTAATCAACCTTTGTTTTAAATCTACAATTTTAATTATTTCATATTTAACTAAAAAACAAAAAGAACTTGTAGAAATCACTACAAGTTCTTTTTTAGGTAATATACACAAATTTGTAATATGTTTAGAAATTCAATTATTGAATATGTTATGAGCGAAAGGGAGTGTCCAAAATGTATATTTTCCTTTTGTATAAGCATAATTAATTATGCTATAGACATTTCTTTTTTTTGAATCTTATTATGGTGTTTTAATCAAATTACCATTGTTGTCTTTACCTTGCATTTCAAATTTTGTTCCTAGTTCATCAAGTATGATATTCGTACACTGACTTAAGATTTTTTCAGTAGTGATTGTCAAATGTGGAGTGTCTTTAATTTTAATTTCCCTGTATACCCATTTCATTTCTTCTTCTTCTGTTGCAAATTGATTCCATGCAATTTCCTTATATGGCGCAACAGAATTCATAATCAGGAAATTCATACGTGACAGGAAAATTATTAACGAAAATTTATAAGATTTAAGACTAGGATACTTCGCCTTAATTTCAATAGAGATATAATCAAAGGGAATATCCCCAGATAGCACTTCTAAATCTATAGGTTTCTTTTCTTTTTTCCTTCCAAATGAGGGATATAGTGAAGCAAGGCTATAAGGATTTGTAGATTCTTCTTCCTCTTCATATATTACATTAACAAAATAATCATTTTGTTTTTCTTTAAGTAAATTAAGTACAGCTTTATGTTTATCAATATTACTTAAAGGAATCCCTCTATTTATACAACCTTTATTAACTGATAACTCATAGAGGTCAGCTATGTGATTTGGTAGTGTAAACTTTTCAAACTTATCCCCTATTATATCAACAGCATTTATGATTTCCGAAAAATCTGTACAGTAATCTTCTGCTTCTTTTTTAACCATTTCGATTAAGGAAAATTCTTCTTTTTCTTCTACTAAGGCTTCTGAAGTAACTGCCCCGATATCCTCTAATTTTTTTTCAACTTGTTCTTTTAACTCAGTTGTTACTGAACAAAAATCCTCTGTAAGATTAGCTTGAAAAACAAACTTAGGAGTTTGCTCGTCTTTATATATTGAACTAAATGTATCAGATATTCTGTCTGTAATATTCTTAAATCTAATTGTAGTTCCAGCATCTTGATCAAGAACTGCTTGGACAAAACTTTCTGTAAAATAACTTAACCTTTGTGCAAGAGAAGGTTCATTATTTTGAGACGAAAACATAAAATAACAGTCTCTCAATTCTTGTTTCCTTGCAGATTCCCTTAAAGTTTTTTCTACAAGTTGTTCATCGTCTTTAATATATGTAGCACCTGAATAGCATGCGTCAATGACCTTTACAGCTAATTTAGGACTTAACAATCGTAAATAACTATCTACCTCTGAATTTTGTAAAGAAGTAGCCTTTAACTTTGTGGACTCATAATCTGATAACAAGAAATGAACATCAGATGAGTTTGTCTTACCATGTCCAGTAAAATAGAAAAATACCTGATCGATTTCTTCCTCAGGATTTTCATATTTTTTTACAAACTCTACAACTTGGTCTTTTACTTGATTACTATTCAAATTCTTGTTAATAAATAAAATTTCACTATATTCATTTGTTTGCTTAAGTAGTTCATGCATTACCTCAATATCACATAAGCATGCATCTAAATTACTAATATTTTTATATTCGCTTACACCAATTAATATTGCTATTTTTACTCCCAACTACCTCGCCCCATTTCTTATAAATTACCACCAAAAATATACAATACAATTGTACCAAACTTTAGTATAAGCATTGTATATAAGCTTAAAAAAAGATGCACTATTGCATATCCTTATCCGTAAGTGTGAGAAAGCATTGATATACAGCTATTTTCAAACTTTCTCAACATTTTTCTGATAACCACACGACTGAATTTTGGCAAAAATATGATATTATGAAAATAATAAAATAAACGGACGTAAAAAAGACCCACGGTGCAAGTAGTGCTGGTAACACTCTTACACTGCCCCTACTACCCTAGGGAACATTGTCGCGGATCTTATACATATAATTATAACACACCATAGATTGAGGGTGGCACGTTTTCCTTTATGGGGTTTACGTGTCTTTTGTTCCGGCAAGGAGGAGCAAAATGAAATATTGGTTATTTAAAGTTGTTGATCAAATTGATTTTCAAAAAAAGAGCCAAGAGAGTATTTCAAAAGAACTTGGAATAAGTGGCCCTGCGTTTTCAAAGAATTTATCAGGGAAAAGTGAATTGAATTTTTTAAATGTAGTAAAGTTAGTTGAATTATTATATGAAGATCCGCTTGAAAAGAATTATATGATCCATGAATTTTGTAAAAAAACTAAAAGTAAAAAGAATTTAAGAATAGCTATGGAGTATGGAAATGCTTTAGGGGATTTGGAACTCCTTAGAATCGCGATTCAAAGAGGCTTTGAATCTAATAACTCTAAAACTTACGAATGGGCATATATATATGAACTCGTTTGGTTAAGAGCTAAGAAATTTTTTACAGCTGAAAAACTTTTAACGGAGACTGAGAATAGGAAAAAGAGTAAAGTTCTTAAAAATGAAGAAACTAAAATAATGTTTGATATTTTAACATTATATTCTATGTATGATTGTAGGGATTTTAAACTTTTAGATGGGTATATACAAACATTA
The DNA here is from genome assembly GCF_009183795.1 of Bacillus sp. B1-WWTP-T-0.5-Post-4. Taxonomy (NCBI): domain Bacteria; kingdom Bacillati; phylum Bacillota; class Bacilli; order Caryophanales; family Bacillaceae; genus Bacillus; species Bacillus sp. B1-WWTP-T-0.5-Post-4. The sequence continues at coordinate 244,527 of NZ_WEIJ01000007.1, read as the reverse complement.
CAGGAAAAAATATCTGAACTTTCTAGCCAATTTATAAAAGATATATACAGTAGCCGTGTAAAGGAATGGTATGCGTATGCATTGCTAATGGACGAGCAAATAGAAAAATCAAGAGAACTATGCCATAGTATATTGAATGTTAATGATGAATTAGGTTATTTAAGGTTATTAAAAATTTCTGCATTAGGATATTTAGGTGAATCATACGTTGAAAATTATGAACAATCTTTATGGTATTTAAATAAAGGGATTGAGATGCTAGACCAACTATCTTATGAGAAAGCAGAAAACCGAAAAAAAGAGTTTTTAAATATGAGGTCTTACATTAGAATAATCCATCAAAAGGATATGTATGATTTACAAATTTTTGATGTAGGCGAGAAAGCGCTTCTATATATAGTAACAGGAGAAAAAGAAAAAGCTGCCACTATATTAAGAAAGTACGAAAAAGAGAATGGTAGTCTGTCTCCAATGAAATTATGTTATTTAGGAATGGCATTGGAAGATAGAAAATTACTAGAAAAATCAATTGAGTTATTCTACTCGCAAGGGTGTAAATTTTATAGTTATTTACCTCGAAAAATATTGGTAGATATTAATAAAAATAGTATAATATACAAGGGTGATGCTAAATGAAAAAAGTACTAGCTTTAGTAACAACTTTGGCTTTAGTCGGAGTATTATATGTATCTCCTGTTAAAGGTCAAAAGGAGCAGCCTAAACAAGTAGCAAAGGATGCTCAAACTCAAATTATGCTTAGAATGGACCCAGGGACAGGAATGGGATAATTTTCTGGTTAAGGGTCCGATATAAATAGATTGAATGCGATTGTCTCTTAATGGGGCAATCGCATTCGCTGTTTATAGGGGGATTAACTAAATTTCAAAATTAAATATTAGTTATACATTGTGATAAATTCACAAAATACTATAAAAATATCGGAGGATGTTGGTGATGGAACAAAATACAATCGAAAAAGAGTTAATTGAAGTTGAAAGTAATCTACAAGGAATCTTTAATGCGGCTCATAATGGGGATGCTGAGTCTTATGAAATTCTTTTGAAAATAAAAGAGGCGATCGGTAGCATTTAACGCTATCAATCGCCTGATATTTTAACTAGTTGTTTTATCATTTCAATAAGTTCTTTTTGTTTATCAGGATTCTTAGATCGAATATCTATCATTACTTGTTCTAAGTCATCCTTAGCTGTTAATTCAGGATTCTTCTCATCGGATTCACCTAATACATAAGAAACGGATACATTTGCGAGTTTAGCTATATCTAAAGAAGTTTTTCTCGATGGACATTTATCTATTTCTTCGTTCTCCCACATAGATACAGCAGATTTACTTTTTAGTCCTAGTGCGTTAATGAATTCAGATTGGCTCATTTTGAGTATTTCCGTTCTGATTTCTTTAACCCTTTTACTAATCAATTGATGATTCATCAGTTTTCTCCCCTTTATAGAAGTCCCGTCTACTATTATCTTTTACTTTTTTTCATTAACTATAGTCAATATATATAAAATTTAACAGGAAAGTTCACTCAAAGACAACCTTTTTAAGTTTATAGAAAAAAATAAATTTTACTGTTCACAAAAAGTGAACATTGTGTTATTATCAAATTAACGAAAAGAACAAAGGTGATAAACATGAAACTAAATATCGAAAAGGCCAAATCGTTACGCAAGAAACGTGGTTATAGTCAGGCTTATGTAGGTGATTATCTTGGTTACTCAACAAAATCCGCTTATTCACAACTTGAATCTGGCAAGAGACAGCCAAGTATATACAGATTGGGTTTGTTGTCTAAATTGTATGATGTTACAGTTGATGAATTAGTAGAAAGTTAACGAAAAGTTAACTATTATTTTTAACTAAACGTTCACTTTTTGTGAACTAAGAGGAGGAAAGAAAATGAAGCAGTTACAGGTTTTCAATCATCAAGAATTTGGAGCGTTAGAGGTTATACACCTTAACCGTAAGGAAATGTTTAATCTTGAAAATGTAGCGTGGTCACTTGGATATACGAAAGTGGCAAAAGGGAAAACTTATCTTCGAAAAGATCGTATCGAGAAAGTCATCCAAAAAGCTGATATATCAGTAATTGTCCACGATGGACAACCATACATTACCGAAGATGGATTGTATGAGCTGATTTTCGAATCAGAAACTCAGAAAGCAAAAGAATTTCGAAAATGGGTTACAAGCGAAGTACTTCCTTCTATTAGAAAACACGGAGCATACATGACAGATCAAGTCCTGGAACAAGCAGTAACAAATCCAGACTTCGTAATTGGTCTTCTCACTAAATTAAAAGAAGAAAAAGAAAGGCTTGCAGCAGCACAACAACAAATTGTTCAGCAACAACCATTAGTAGTCTTCGCTGAAGCGTGTATGCAGTCAGAGCAAACACTGAAAGTAAGTGAAGTTGCAAAGTTAGCAACAAAACAAGGAGTAAAAATTGGCCAACGCCAGTTATTCGCAAAGCTTCGAGAATGGGAGTTAATGTTCAAAAGATCCACTGAACCAACTCAGCTAGCAGTTGAAAAAGGATACTTTGAAATCGCACAAGGTGTTAAACAGAAACCGAATGGTGAAGCATTCACATGGACAACAACATACGTAACACCAAAAGGACAAGCCTACATCATAGACCGACTAAAGAAAGAGCAAGAGCAGGAGGCAGTTTAAATGACGGAAGAAAGCACATTATCACATCTAATGATTCTGATTCTATTCATTTTACTTGCCGGATTCATTCGTTTAATGGATTGGATAGATAGACGGTATATAAGGGATGAAAATTGATGGATAAACAGCAGAAGGATAAGGAAGACAAAGTAAACATCATCAAAACGATACGTGATTTACGAAATAGAGGGATACATAACAGCGCAGATAAGGTTGAGGAAACATACAAGAGGTATATCACTCTAGCTAAATGATAAAAGCCCTGCAAGGGGATGCAGGGCAAGACTAAGGGTATTGAAGAATTGTCGATTCTAAAAGTAAAGGACTTCTTGGAATGTAATAAGTTTAACACATATTTCATTAAATTTTTATATAAAGATTTTACAGATTTATGAACACGATAAAATTTGATAAAAGGAGTGATTCATGTGGAAGAAAACAAGAATCAAGCCCCTGCGGTAACAGAGGCTGTTGTAGAAGTGAAAATTCTATTAAATAATAAGCAAATTTGTGAATCTAACGTTGTACTTCAACTTGACCAGAAATAGTAGCACTATATCGTTCATGCATATGTTTTCTTAAGCTATCTTCATAAGCTTTTGTCGCTTCTTTTATAACCATTTCTAGACTGTTCTCTGGAGTTAAATCATTATACTGGTGCGATTGTTCATGGACGTATTTTAAAACACCGTCAACAATTTCATGATGAGATAGTTTGAAAATATCATCTAAATCAACACGAATATTTATAGTAGTTGGTTTCATAAAAACACCTCCTTCCAGCCTAAGTAATTCGACAGAAAGGAGGAAAATCCTACAAGGATAAGACGCGCATTCGCTTGTCGTAATATTCAGGAATTTAATGATGTTCCCCATCTAGTAAAAGGATCCCTGGATATTTTGATGCGTGAAAGCATCAAAAAAGCCCGTACAGAAGCACAGGCCAGTTGTTACACATATCGGTAACTAAATTTTAACAAACTTTCAGAAAGTTAGCTATTAAAAAATAAAAAACGCTCGATGGCAACGAGCGATGTAGAGAAAACATTCCCTAAAATTAGCTACCTATATTATACCATAAGTTTTCTCTCAGTAAATAAGGAGGAATTCAAAAAAATGATTGAAAATCCAATTACTTACGGAAACCATCACGATTCATCAGCAAGAGACTTCATGGATTATTGCCAAGGGTGTGGTGGAGAAATCTTCTACGGAGAAGGGTACCTTGATTTTAGTGGTGATCCAATCCATACCGAATCCGAATGCATCAAACAGTACGTTGAAGAACATTCGATGAAGAAAGTAGCAGGTGAATAAGGTGGTCCTACAAAACAAAATTGAAGCTGAAATTCAAATTATGAAGAGTCTTGTTGAACGATATAAGCAAAGCGATGAACCTAATGCTGCTTCAATGGTTGTAGCTTATGAATACGGATTGCAGTCACTTATGGAAGTGTATGAAGCTAGTAAACAAACGGAAATATCACCATTTTAAAAGAGAGGAAGAATTATATGATAACTGAAAATTACTTTTCTAAATTGGCTCAAATAGATTGTTCGGGACATGTTGAGAAGAAAGGGCGTTTTAATTACTTATCGTGGGCATGGGCGGTTAAAAAGCTTCGTGAAGTAGATCCAACAGCCACATGGGAAGTAAAACGATTTGATGGAGTTCCTTACCTCAAAACAGATTGTGGTTACTTTGTAGAAGTTGAAGTAACTGTACAAGGAATAGCACTAAGTCAGATTCACCCGATACTTAACAATCAGAACAAGCCGATTGCAGAGCCTAACAGCTTTGATATTAACACAAGTATCCAACGTTGCTTAGTAAAGGCAATTGCACTTCACGGATTAGGATTGTACATCTATGCAGGGGAAGATTTACCAGAGATCCAAGAGGAAATGATTACTGCTCAACAAGTTGGTGCAATTAAAGTAAACATAAAAAAATTAGCTACCCTTCGAAAAGTGGATGAAGACACGATTAAAGGATACTTAGGTATTAAAGAGGTTGGCGAATTGACATTAAAACAAGCTGGAGAAGTACTTAAGAAATTAACAAAGTGGGTTAAACAGGCTGAAAAAGAAACTTCTGAAACTGAAGAGCAAGAACAAGTAGAAAAAATAGAACAAACAAACTAAGGAGATGCTAGGCCTATGTTAGAAAAAAAACAATCTAAAGTCGTCCTTCCAGCGTGGGTGTGGAAGGGCACACGAAATGAAAAAGAAGCGAAAGAAAAGGCGATTGAGTACATTACTCCCGATCGCTACCCAGGATATAAAATCATCAAAATTAAAGGCGGTATAGCGGTATGCGAAAGGGAAGTGAATTAAATGGCAGATGTTAAATGGATTAAGTTAACTACTAATATGTTTGAAGATGAAAAAATTCGATTGATTGAGAGTATGCCAGAAGCAGATACATTACTAATTATTTGGATAAAATTGCTTGCTCAGGCTGGGAAAACAAATGCCAATGGTTACATTTTCTTGAATGAAAATATTCCATATACAGAAGACATGCTCGCGACAATATTTAATAGACCGATAGCAGTAGTCCGGCTTGCTCTACAAACGTTTAAACAGTTTGGAATGATTGAGGTTGATAGCAATCAGTTTATTAGCGTCTCGAATTGGGGGAAACATCAGAGTTTAAATGGATTAGATAAGATTCGTGAAGACACTAAAAAACGAGTAGCAGCGTATCGTGAACGAAAAAAACGTAGTCTTTTAAATGAAGGTAACGGATGTAACGTTACAGGTAACGAAGATGGTAACGCAATTGAAACGGACAAAGAAGAAGAAAAAGAATTAGAACTAGAAGAAGATAAAGATATTAATAAACATATTGTCGAGATAGTTACCTATCTCAATGACATATGCTTTACATCCTATCGCTCGTCTACTAAAAAAACTAAAGACCTAATTAAGGCGAGATTTAATCAAGGTTTTAATGTAAATGATTTTAAGAAGGTAATAGAAATCAAAGCTTCTCACTGGTTAACAGATGAAGAGTATAACCAGTATTTAAGACCATCAACATTATTCGGTAATAAATTTGAAGAATACTTAAACCAACAACCTAAAAAAGGAGCAAAAAACAATGCAGAGAGCAGCGGCAGCAATACCAACCGATATAGCCAAAAAGGTGAATATGACTATGGATTCTGATGTGTGTGATACACATGGCATGAATAAGATGAAGTTCGGTGGACAAGTTGTTTGCCCTCGATGCTTTCTTGAAAACGATAGTAAGAAGCTTCAGCAACAGGAACAAGCGAAATACGATGCGGATAAAGCGAACGAGAAGAAATTCATGTTTCACCAACAAAGCATGATAGCCGATAGCAACATTAAGAAAGCTAACTTTGATAATTACAAACCTACTAGCAAGGAAGGAGCGAAGAACCTTGGACTCGCAAAGATAATTGCTACGGATTATCTCAACGGAAAGATTTTTAATACGATTATGGCCGGGAATTGCGGAGCAGGGAAAACACATCTTGCTTACGCTATAGCGGATCAGCTTGCAGGAGCAGGGAAGTCAGTTGTCTTCGTTACAGTCGGCGAATTGCTACGGAAGATTAAAAGTACTTTCAGTAAAGATTCCGCATTAACTGAAGATGCAATTATAAGAAGTTTAGTGAGAGCAGAAGTATTAATAGTCGATGATTTAGGGGCTGAGTTAGGCGCATTAGATGCCAATACAAAAGCAACAAACTTCATTAATAGGGTGCTATTCGATGTTTTCGATGGTAGGCAAGGTAAATCTACTATTTTCACGACAAACCTCACAGGGAAGCGTTTAGACGAGGCATACGATGAAAGGATTGTATCGCGGATTCTCAATAATTTCAGAACGATTACTTTCAAAGAAACAAAGGATTACAGAAGAAAGGCATTGCCATTTTAAAAGGGGGAATAATCGATGTGTGTATGTGAAGGAACGGGAGTAATTAGCAACGATATGGGGAATGGCTGCTATCAATTTGCACCGTGTATTTGCGAAGCAGGGAATCGCAGTCCTGAAGAAGTGGATAGAAGACGTCATGCCGTTATGGCGGAGTTAAGAGAAATTCATCAATTACAGCTGGAGGGGAAATGGGATGCCACGACTTGGAACGGATTTGGAAAAGGAGAATTACACAATGGCGTTGCAGCAGGGGAAGTATATGAAGAAGTCGCGTCGTAACTTATATATTGCTTTAGAAGAGTTAGACTTAGTGTTTGATGAAAGCGAAGTGATTCGATTAAGAGAAATGTGGGATGAGGATAAAGATATTCTTGAAATAGCAAAAGAGCTAGGAAGGCATCAACTAGAAATCGCTGCATTAATTATGGATCAGGCAGATAAGAACAAAATCAAATCGCGTCCAATGGGGTTAGGAGCATGAAACAACTAACACTGGAGGATGTAGTCGGAAGTTTCGATTATACCGCAACAAGTACCGTGAATAAATTCTTGAAGCGTAATAGCGTTATGACGTACTCAGTAGAGTTTTACGATAAAGATGAGAAGTGGAAGCTTCGTTGGTTTGAGGCGAAGTCCGAGAGCGAAGCTATAGAAATGGCTAAAAGAAAATACGGAAAAATACAGATTATTACCACGTATATTTCCGATAGAACCTTAGAAGAGATAATGAATTTAGATTAGGGGACATAGCGTTATGACGTATTTAAAGGGTAGAAATTCATTTGATTGAGCGAGACACCTGTAAGCGTCATAGCGTTAGTAGAAACGTTGGGATTATTAGAATCAGAAAGGAGAAATATGGGTTTCGGATTTACTGGCTATGGGCACTAAATAAAAAAATGGTCCTTACTATTACGTAAGAACCCCATAATCACAGAAAAAGAGTCGTATGTGAAACCAAGTGGGAATCACAATAATATTTTAACATCTAAATATATAGTTGTCTATACATCAAATCAAACAAAATGGTTATTAAAACGAAGGAGCCCTAGATTTAGGGATCTAGGGCTTCTTGTGTCGGTATAACTCACACAATGTTATGAAAAGAAAAGAACTTACTGAAGATAACATATGAATGTTTCGTAAATGTATCAAAAAAGTGAACAAAATAGTTATTTTATGATGAATAAATAAAAGAACCCGTTTGTTATAAACGGATTCTTCCCACAAGATTTGCAAGAAATTCAAGGTAACTAGACCGGAGCACTTATTGAATTTCTTGTGATAATACTGTATGTAAAGGAATCAATAAGGTTAATGAAATTTAAACAAAATCGTTATTTGAATAAAAGGAGCCCCATTTGTCTGGGGAGCCCCTAAGGGTAATCGTCAAGTAATGACGTACTCGACTAATTAACAATATCATGAATTTTTTGGTAAAAATACTGGTAAATGTGCCCAAATAAGCAGAGCATCAATTTGAATAAAAAATGCTATTTTAGTAGAAAACGTTGAAAAAGGACCCGGAAAAGGGGTAGGGGTCCTTTTTAATGGAACAATAGAACTTTATGGGATTACCAATAGGTTACCATAAAAGGTAATTTATTTCCAGGTTGTAGATATTGAGAAAACTTTATATAAAAATTTCATTTTGTATTAGGTTGGAATATAAAAAGAGCACTTAGTAAAGTGCTCTCGTGACGAGTCTCATTTTATAACGACTATTTTATAAAGAAAGGAACTCAGAATATTATATGTGAGTCCAGTTAATTGAGTGCTTCTTACAAATAAAGAGCAGCTAGCAAAAGCTAACTGCTCGGTTCTCCAAGGGGGAACGAGGAGAAAGTAACTTAATGGGTTGTCTACAGTATTAACGGAATATTGAGTTTTATTCAGGGGGTTACTAATTATGTAGGTTACATGAGAAGTCCTATTAACATCCAGGCTGCCCCGATTAGGACTAAAGTTTCAAATGTAATCCAAAATTTTCTTTTTTCTGGTTTTTGAAATTCTTTAATTACAGAGAATAAAGCACTGATTCCTACAAGAGTGAAAAGAGCGATTCGGATTGTATCAGTCATGTGTATCACCACCTAAAATTTGAATAGTTTAATTATATATTAGTTTCCGTTTTGTGGAAATATAATAGAAAGTGAGGAATAGCAATGGGACAAGGAAACCGTGGGATGGCATTTGAAATGCTTATCAATCTAGCAAATGAAATGTATCAAAGAGAGGGAGTGGCGCTTATAAACAAGCGTCCGACTCCTGTGAAGGTGTTGAAAAGTAAAGGTAGTCGTGTACTAAGTGGATTCTATGAAGCTAAAAGTACAGTAGACTATGACGGTGTATATAAGGGACGAGCTGTAGCATTTGAAGCGAAGTCTACAGAGAAAGATACACGTTTTGATTTAAAGAACATTGCACAGCATCAATTGGATTACCTGGAGAAAGCAGAGAAGATGGGAGCGGTATGCTTCTTCCTTATAGAATTCAGTAAGGATAAGTCAGTATTCGCAGTGCCACTATCAGTCATTCAATCTTATGTAAGGATGTCTCATCAACCAAAAGGCAAGAAGTCTATACCAAGAGCAGACTTTGATATTTATGGGTATTTAGTAGAACAGACAGAACGAGCGCCAGTGGATTACTTGCAATACGTTGATGAAGCAGTAGCACCAGTTATGTTTGATGGAATGATTCAATTTGATCTGGACCATAAGAAAGTAGCAAATAACATTGAAGCAGCAAAAGAGAAAATGGCCAACAAGAAACATAGATTATTAAAGGCTTAATGAATAACGGAACAATGCAGAGTGTATAGTGGGGGCTACTCGTTATGCATGTTTCCCTTATTCAACAAAGAGATAGTAAAATTTCACGTACCTGATGTGAATGTAAAAAGACAAATTCAGAAATAGGGGGATTCCTTCATGGAGAGACAATTAACTTTATTACCGGATATCGATAGAGAGACAGAAAAACAGGTTCAGAAAGAAGTAGTGAAAATTCTAAAGGAATACCGCGCATTGAAAACGCGTTTTGAGAATGAAGTGGAGTTAAAACACGAAGGAATCAGTTTGTTCCCGGAGATTAGAGACACGAGATATATTAGCAATATCAAGTTCAAGCAGATCGATAAGGCTTTAGAGTACGTTTTAGACTATGACGAGGCAGAAATCATCAAGAAGAAATACTTAAATGCAGATAAGCCGAAAGACAGCTTTATTTACACTGAATTATCGATGAAGAAAGATCACTTCTATTATAAGAAGAAAAATGCGATTCGATTGATCGCTACATCTTTAGGGATGATTTAATAATACAAAAAAAGCCAAATTAACAGTTTTTAATTAACTATCCATTTGGCTTTTTATGTTTTATTTTTTAGGCATCCATGTATGTCCGCAATTCATGCAACCATTAACAATATTTTTTCTACCAACAAATCCACTGAATAAAATTATCGGTGGTCCTAGAAGTACAATAAGAAGACCAACAATTGCAGAAAGTCCAACAACTCCATCCATAGAATTTCGAGGAACTATAACATATAAAAAATTAGAAACTATTCCAATAGTTATAAGTGTACCTAACAGAAGAAACAGAATAAAAAACGCCCTTTTGAAATTATAACCACGCTTATTACCGACTATTTGATCTGATTTGCATTTCCTACAAACCACGCGCTTTGTTACTTTTTCTTGTTGTACCGTCATGTCTAACCATCCTTGCTTTTTATAAAATTATAATAGCTTAATTATATGATATTATTACCTGAACTGGATACAAATATTATCAAAAAAAGAAAAAATATAATAAATTGGAATGTTTATGTTTTTAAAAACTTCGACAAAATGCCGATAAAAATGGGGACTAAATAGGGGGAATTTTGATAATGAGATCAACGATATTCTTAATATACAAGCTCATTCAAGAGCTTTTGGACAGTTCTTTGACAACCGCATATCGAAGAGGATTAGTACACCTATAAGTGAAACGTTCTTATGCGAGAATGTCACGGTAACGTATACCGCATAGTAGGGCGGGCAAGGCGGTACGAACCCGCGTTAAGACGAAAAGACCAATGAATGTATTACAATGACATATTCCAGTGTGGCGGGTGTGAGATAATTCGCATTCGTCATGCTGTTTCTATTGTATTTATCAATCAGCTCGGAATGCGTCCTCTGGGTTGATAATAAATATAAGTCTATTTCCCTCTAATATGTCGGTTCTTGAAAACGGAATGGGGGTGGTTGCTTATGATTGAGTGACACTTGCATTCTAAAAAGCTAAAAAGTATACGTATCTCGTACATTAGTAATTACTCAAGGTTCTTATTAATGACCAAAACGAGGGCAAAGAGTTCCACTCTTTGTTTGAGCCAATACAGCGGAAACATTCCCCTTCTATCCCTCTAGTGTATTGGTTCAAACAAGGCGTCGGAAGAACCATATACGCCTTGGATATAAATCCTTTATAATTCGATATTGGTCAGCTAAGGGTAGCGACACCCGATGTATTGACAAGCTCTACGGAGCATAAACGAGAAGATTCTTAGTCTTCTCTCAGCCCTTTAATATTTTTATAAGACGTAAAAGAGCTGTTACTTAATTGTAGCGGTTTCTTTTTTTATAAGCAATTTACTAGCGTAAAATAGATAATAATTATATTATATAAATATAAAGTTGAAAGGAGGAGAAGGATATGACAGTAGCACTACGTTATGAAACTTTTATTCGTCGGGCTTTTGGTGCTCAAGACGGAGAAATGTTAGAACGATGGGGAGACCCAGCTCAAATGGCGAATACAGATTATTTTTCAGATCATCACTTTAATGAAGTGAAGGCGACGACTGGTTATGCAATGTTAACGTTTAACGCTTATATTCAGCAGAATACAGATGTTAATCCACAGGATTCGCAAAGAATGAATTCAATTGTGTCTGATGTGATTAACGCATCAGATTTAACAGCAATTGCAACACTCATTGATGAGTACGTAAATAATATTGAGAGAGTATATATACCTTTGCCAACGAATTAAGCATCCATAATGGGTGCTTTATTCTTTGTTATGTAGAAATTACACATTAAACTAGTGAGCATTCTAATAAGACGAGCATATGATGAATTCGTGGGACGAGTTATCATATGAGATGAAACTTGGAGCGCCATACTTATTTGCTAAAGGGTACCTAATGACGGGTACTCTTTTTATTTTGAACAAAATGGACATTTGGATTAAAGGATTCTATATAAATAGGTAGAATCTAATTATTTGGTTCACATTTTAATCCAAGGGGTACAAATTCGATGCGACGTGAAAAGGATTTGTTGAAACAATGGAAGGCGGATTTGCAAGCTGTTCAAGAAGAGAAGAGATTGAAGAAGAAGGCTAAGAAAAAGAATAAGAATAAGAAATATAGTATTCCTGGTAATACAGCTGAATTCATGGATGGCAAGAATACTTATCGTAAAGAGAATGGGGTATGGAAGCAAAGAAATAAATAATGTGAGGATAAATAAATTTGATTAAGTTTATAACAATTATCGTAGGCGCTGCCGTGATCTGGGTGGCGTTTTATTTGTTGTTAAGGAAAGATAAGACGTGAGATAGACTTAGAAATTGAAATATTATTATTTTGAAACATAGACTAGTAAACAAACTATTTCTACCTTTTAATCATAGAATATGATGAATTCTATTTTAGAGGAGGGAATCATATCTATGGGATGGGATAATAATTTTGGACATTCCCGAGATTGTAATAGATTTTGGGATGATTTAGTATTTTGCGGTTGCGGCCGTAGACGAAGAAGAAATGATTTTAATGATTGTCATTGTAGACGTGACTGCGATTGTGATGAGTGTCGTCGTAGACGTAATCATGACCGCGATCGTGAGCATGAGCATGGACATGGACATGGTGAGCATCGAGATTGGTAAAGCCTTTTGAAAGAGTGCGATGAAAAACGCACTCTTTTTTATTATGTTTTTAATTAGTACTTATTAACCCGAAGGACGCAGTTTCAATTGGATTTAACATTTTACAAAACAAGCGAACACAACGAACGAAAAGAAATGTCCTGCGTACCTGTCTAAAAGTTGACCCTTTTGTACAGTTGAAATGTATAGGGTAAAAACTTTGTAAACAGATAGTTGTTAATGTCTAAAAGATAGTCTAAAATTAAAGTATATAATTCTTAAGACTTTTAGACTATTTTGAGGTGATTTGGATGGCTATCGTTGGTTATGCAAGGGTGAGTACAAAAGATCAAAACTTAGATGCACAAATTGAAAGGTTAACAGAATATGGATGTGAAAAGATATATTCTGAAAAGTACAGTGGAGCTAATAGTGATCGGGAAGAATTGCAAAAGGCATTAGAGTATATGAGAGAAGGGGATAAATTTGTTGTTTGTAAAATAGATCGTTTAGCCAGATCAATATTTGATTTGCATAAGATTGTAAATCAATTAGCTGATCGAGGAATAGCGGTGGTGTTTCTTAAAGAACAAATTGATTTTTCAACGCCTGCAGGTAAATTGATGTTTACTATGCTAGGGGCTATTGCTGAGTTTGAAAGGGATTTAATTAACGAAAGAACAGCTGAAGGAAGAGAAAGAGCTAAAGCAATGGGCAAACATATGGGCCGTAAGGGGCAGGATGAAAAACAGGTGAAGCAGGCTATGAACTTATTCTTTAATAGGAAAGAGAATGGTTTGAGTGTAAATGATATTTCAAAAATGACGGGAGTTCCGCGTTCTACTATTTATGCTAAAGCCAAAGAATTAAAAGAGGAGGAATTATGATGGAGAAATATGAAAAGCTACGGCAGGAATTTCGAAGTAGAAGTAAATAATAAAATAAAAAGTAGCGAATCCGCTGCTTTTTTATTTTATTATGGTGTTTTGGAATTAATGGTAAAAATATAAAAGGTTTTATTTTTTAAACGTGGTGCTATAATAAAAGTATAAATTACACAAGTGTACATTTACACATGTGGACAATTATAAAAATAGAAAAACCATAAGAGTCTACCTACTCTTATGGTTTAAGCCGCACTGCTTATCTGATTAAGTGACGGATTATTTATGGCGGAAGAAGAAACGCATTAACCACTTAAACACGACGGCAATCGTTTTAAGTGGTTTTTTCTTGCCGTGATAAATATCCTTTGTAAGTTCTTTTGTATAAGTACTTAACATTGTAGTTATTACTACAAGTATCATAGTTTGCATAATTTCACCCCCTTTCTGAAAAGCAGGTATAGAGGGGATTTACAAACTTTTTAGACGGCTTACATATATAATATCACGTTCAATAAATAAAAAAGTCTAAGTTCGTATCAAATATCCTATTTTTTTTAGAAACTATTATAATAGTTTCTTTTTTATTTTATAGAGGTTTTATCAAAAGGAGGAATTATACAAATTACTTCCTATTATATAGAAGGTGATGGGTGATATGGTTGGCTAAGGAATACGCAAAGAAATTTTATAAGTCAACAGCTTGGAAGAAGTGCAGAGAGTCATATATTGCTACAACATTAGATGGAATGTATGAGCATTGCAAAGAAGTACCTGGATATATAGTTGACCATATTGTTGAGATAACACCCGAGAGTATAGACAATCCAGATATCACATTGAATCACGAGAACCTACAGTATTTATGCTTACCTTGTCATAACCCTAAGACATTTTGTAAAGCTTTATTGATTAGAGATGATGTGATGTTTGATGAGAATGGGGATTTGATTATGAAAGGAGAAAGGTAAATGAAACTAACTAAACAAGAACAAGCGGTTGCAATTGGTACATTCATTTCAATGTTAGGACAGGACCTTGTAAATGAGCGCATTGATAAACAAAAATTAGAAAGTGCAATTCCAATCTTTAATGAGTTAGAAGATAACACAACACCAAAGCAAAAGAGAGAAGCAATGGTTAGTTTGCTCGATAAAACAATGGAAGAATTCCTAAAAGCTTAAAAAACTAATAGAGCCTATCGTGAGGTGGTGGTTATGGCTAGACAACGTAGCCCGGACAGAGATAAAGCATTTGAAATATATAAAGTAAGTAAAGGTGAGAAGCCATTAATTGATATTGCTGCTGAGTTAAACCTTAAGCCTTCGCAAATCAGAAAGTGGAAATCACAAGACAAATGGGATGAACAAATGAATGGTAACGTTACTATTGCGAAAAGGAGCGTTACTAATGTTAAAAATCCCAAAACGAAAGAAAAACTGAAAGAGATTTTAGAAGATGAAGAGCTGACCGAAAAGGAAAGGCTCTTTTGTTTGTATTATGTGAAATACTTCAATGGTACACAAGCTGCACTGAAGGCTGGATACTCCAAAGACGGTGCTCATGTACAGGCTAGTCGATTGCTAAGACGTGAACGAGTTTCTTCCTATATAAAAGAGCTTAAAGGTGAGTTAATCGAGAATGTATTTGTGGAAGCGATGGATGTGCTTAAAGAGTACATTAAGATTGCTTTTGCTGATATTACTAACTATGTAACCTTTGGACAGAAGGAAGTACCTGTAATGGGGATGTTTGGCCCGATGAAAGATGAATCCGGTAAAGAAATAACTCGTATCATAAATTATGTAGATTTACACGAGGCTGACATGGTTGATGGTTCTATAATAACCGAAGTAAAACTCGGAAAAGATGGCGTGTCAGTAAAACTTGCTGACAAGATGAAAGCACTGGACAAACTATCTCAGTACTTTGACTTAGTACCTGACAATTTCAAACATAAAATCGAAGAAGAACGCCACAAAATGCAGATGGAAGTGCAGAAAGCTCAAATTGATAAAATTAAAGCAGATACTTCTCGTATTAAAGGTGATGAAGGTGAAGAGTATGAAGATGACGGATTCATCGATGCGTTAGAAGGTAAAACAGCAGAGGTGTGGGAAGATGAAACTTAAACCTGCCCCTTTTAAATTTAGACCATTCTCAAAGAAACAATTACAAGTACTCACTTGGTGGAGAAAAGATTCACCTGTGAAGGACCATGACGGCATTATATGCGATGGTTCTATTCGTGCTGGCAAAACTGTTTCGATGGCTCTTTCTTATGTTATGTGGGGAACTGAAACATTTAATGGTGAAAACTTAGGTATGGCAGGTAAAACAATTGGATCACTGCGACGCAACGTAATTACTCCATTAAAGAAGATGTTAAAATCACGTAAATATAAAGTGAAAGACCATCTATCAGAGAACATGCTTACCATTAGTAAAGATGGCCATACGAATCATTTCTATATATTTGGTGGTAAGGACGAATCATCACAAGAACTTATCCAAGGTATTACATTAGCTGGTATGTTTTTTGATGAAGTTGCTCTTATGCCGCAAAGCTTTGTGAACCAAGCTACAGGACGTTGTTCTATTGAAGGCTCAAAGTATTGGTTTAATTGTAACCCTGCCGGCCCGTATCATTGGTTTAAACTTGAATGGATAGATAATAAGGAAGACAAGAACCTGCTACATATTCATTTTACAATGGACGATAATCTTTCTTTATCTGAAAAAGTGAAGCAAAGATACTATCGTATGTATAGTGGAGTCTTCTTTCAACGCTTCATTTTAGGTTTATGGGTGCTTGCAGAAGGTATTGTCTATGACATGTTTAACAAAGAAAAGCATGTTGTAAAAACAGTAGAAAGAGAATACGAGAAGTATTATGTATCTTGTGACTATGGTACACAGAACCCTATGACATATGGACTATGGGGATTGTGTAAAGGTATATGGTACAAAACAAAAGAGTACCATTATGATGGTCGTAAAAATTCACGGCAAAAGACAGATGATGAGTATCTTGACGACCTAAAAGAATTCATCGGAGATATTTCTATTCGCGGGGTTATAGTTGACCCATCAGCAGCTTCATTTATTGCTTTATTGAAAAAGAATCGATTCAAAGTACTTAAAGCTAAGAATGAAGTTATAGATGGCATAAGAAATGTAGCGCGACTTCTTAATGAAGAGAAGATAAAATACAACGACTGCTGTAAAGAAACATTCCGTGAATACGCTTCTTATACTTGGGATGAAAAAGCTACAGCTCGTGGTGAAGATAAACCAAATAAAGAGAATGACCACCAAATGGATGGTGATCGTTACTTTGTAAATACAGTTGTTGTAACTAATAACAAAGCTAAGGCTGTTAAGTCAATCTATTAAGGAGGTGAGACGATGTTTGAACACTATATTCCGTTGCTGGATGAACAAAATGGCGAGCCTACATCAAAGTTACTAAAAAAAATTATTGATGAGTTTGAACCATTAAAACAACGCATGATTAACAGGTACGAGCGATACAAAGCAAGTGAAAAGGGTGTGCCTATCTTTACTCGCGAGTTTAAAGGTGATGGTAATAAAGATAAGGTTAACAATAAGCTAAACAATGACTTTTTTTCTGAAATTATTGATACAAAAATCGGTTATATGTTTGGGTTGCCTATCTCATACAGCTTAGATCATGAAGATGATGAAGTATTGAAACGTATTCAGGACTTTTTAAAAGCGAATCATACTGAGGATGCTGACGCAGAAACAGGGAAGTTCGCTTCTATTTGTGGATACGGAGCGAGACTACTGTATCACGATAAAGAAGGCATCGAAAAGGTTATGAATATCAAACCTTACGAAGCTATATTTCTTACGAATTCAAGCATTGCAGAACCTAAATACGCTATACGCTGCTATCCAATCAAAGTAATTGATGGCGATGATTTCAAGGATGGTTACAAAGTAGAGTTTTACAATGAAACAAACATTATTGAGTACACTGGTGAAGATTTAGATAAGTTAACAGAGACTGAACGTATTCCTAACTTATTTAAAGGTGTGCCACTTATTGGGTTTCCTAACAATGAAGAATTACAAGGAGATGTAGATAAAGCTATATCACTTATTGAAGGTTACGACCGTTCGTTTTCCGATGTAAACAGTGAGATTGAACAGTTTCGTCTGGCTTATATGATCTTTAAAGGCGTTGATATAGATGATGATACTATCGAGAAGCTAAGACAAACTGGTGCTCTTGATGTAGGTGAGAATGGTGAGGCTTCTTTCTTAACTAAGGACCTTAATGACAACATCTTAGAACACCATCTCGACAGATTAGAAAAGAATATATGCCGTTTCACAAAGCATGTGAACCTTTCTGATGAATCATTTGGTGGTAACCTTACTGGTGTTGCTATTCGTTATAAATTATTAGCTTTAGAAACGAAATCAGGAACGCTAGAAATGAAGTTTACTAAGTCACTGCGCCAACAATTCAAGTTATTGTTTGACGCTTGGAACTTACGCTCAAATAAAGGAGAGCTAGACTACCTTTGTATGACGTTCCAATTCACGCGAAACCTTCCAGCTAATTTAGCTGATGAAGCTGATGTGCAGTCTAAACTACAAGGTTTAGTAAGCGAAGAAACACGGTTATCTATGTTATCTGTTGTTTCTGATCCGAAAGCGGAGATACAGAAGATGCAGGAAGAAGAGGCTGATTCCATGAATCTCGACAAGGTAGGTGAGCCTAGTGGAATGGGACAAGAAGCAGAAACACCTCCAAAAGATAGAGGACGAACTGGAAAAGGCGATTCTCTACCTGTATAAAGATGCTTTAGAAGAAGTCAGAGGAATACTGGCTTTTTATTATGCTAAATATGCGTTAAATGAGCAGTTGAGTATGCAAGAAATGCGCCGATTTAATCGATATAAGAGCATGCAAAGTGAACTGCAACAAGTAATTAATGAAATAACATATGAGAAAAAGAAAACTCTCAATGAAACGCTCTCCAATCAGTATGGAGAGTCTTTTTATTATACGAGTTATCTCATCGAGAAAGAAGTCGGCGTGGTTCTTTCGTATGGTCTTCTTGACCCGAACGTCATTAAACAAGCGGTACAATTGCCAATCGATAAAATGACACTCAATCAAAGGTTAAGTACACATCGAGTACAGATAGTTAACCGAATACGCAGAGAGTTATCTATCGGTCTTAGAAAAGGCGAAGGATATGCAACAATGGCAAATCGGATTAAGCCGATACTTGATAGTGATGCGAAGAAAGCCCAAATGGTCGCTTGGACAGAAAGTGCTAGGGTGCAAAACTTAGGTACTTATGACAGTGCTTCTCACGCTTTTGATGAAGGCGTATCAATGAAGAAGATTTGGATTTCTACATTAGACAAACGTACGCGTCCTACTCACCAAGCAGCAGATCATCAAAAAGTACCGTTTAAAGGATTATTTAAAGTCGGTGGTTATAGTTGCGAATATCCACATGATAGTAATTTACCTGCTAAAGAAGTTGTACGATGCCGCTGTACTTTCATTACTGAGGTAGCGGATGTTAGCCCATTTATTGAGAGAAGGGCCAGAAACCCAACTACAGGTAAGAATGAGGTTATTACAGCAGTTAGTTATGAAGAATGGAAAGACTCTCTTGAATAATAAAAAACACTTGAGGGCTTATAGATTACGAACTTAATAGGGCGCAATTATAGGAACTCAGAGGAGGAATAATAATGAAACAATTACAAAAGCAAGCGGAAGTACAGTTTTTAAAAAAAAGAGAACTAACAAGGTTACCGTTTCGTTTATCAAATCTGCAATTCTTTTCTGATCCTGCAATACCTGCAGATGAGACACTACAGAATGAACAAACATCACCTGCGGATGATATAAAAGATTCACTAGTTGAAGAGCAAAAAGAACCGCCAGTTGGTGAACAAAAAGAACCGAAATTAGATGATGCAACAAAAACATTTATTGAGAAGATGGTACAATCAGCAGAAGATAGAGTTCGCTCTAAATATTCGAAAGAACTGAATGCAACAAAAAAGGAATTAGAGAACTATAAAACCGCTTCTATGACTGCCCAAGAGAAAGCTGAATATGAGATGAAGCAACTTCAGGAACAACTAGAAGAGCGAGAAAGAGTACTTCATCAGAAAGAAATGCAGAGTGTTGCATCAGATGGTTTATCAGCGGTTGGATTGGATCTTAAATTTGTAGATTTTGTTATTGGTTCAGATGTAGAAGATACAAAAGTTAGGGTGTCAAAGTTTAATGATTTATTCTCTACTGCATTGGAAGTAAAAGTGGCTGAAAAGTTTAAAGCTGCTGGCCGAGAAATCCATGTTAGTGGCGGAACTGGAGGGGGATTTACGAGAGAACAAGTAAATTCAATGAGCCAAGCTGAAATTAATGCGAACTGGGCACAAATTCAGAAGGATATGCGCAATTGGGGTAAGTAGTACGCACTAGGAAAGTTAAGTGATCTGAATAGTACATTCAAAAAAATATAAAACGAACAAAAAAGATTGCTAATTTAGTAATCTTTTTTGTTATGGAAAAACATTAAGGAGGAATTAATATATGTCAGTATCAACTTTTATTCCAACAATTTGGGAAGCGCGCTTGATGGCGAACTTCCACAAGCGTTCTATTGCAGATTTAATTACAACAACGCCAACGAAAATCGAAGGTAATAAGATTATCTTTAATCGTGTAGGCGCAGTAAATGTAAAAGATTATAATGGTACAATCGAATGGGATGATACCAACCCTTCTAAAGTAGAAATTAATATGGATCAACAAAAGTATTTTGCTTTCAAAGTTGATGATGTAGATGCAGTTCAGGCTGCTGGAGATTTAATCGACCCACATACACAAGAGGCAGGAGCGGTACTTCAGGAAACCGTTGATACATTCGTATTAGGGCTTTATAAAGGCGCTCATAAAACTCATACAATTGGGAGTGACTCTAGTCCAATTGAGTTATCACCTAAAAATGCATATGATTACATTGTAGACTTAAATACGATTTTAAATATTAAAAAGGTTCCTAAAACTGAACGATTCACAATCATCAATTCTCAGGTTTTAGGTTTATTATCTAAAGATGATCGCTTTACTAAGCAACCTGTTGTTTTAGAAAATGGTATTGTTGAAGGACAGATTATTAATGGATCACAAATCGTTGTATCAGAAGAAATTCACGGTACTGGTGGTAAGTATAAAATTTTAGGTCTTCATAAGTCTGCCATTGGATACGGGACACAGTTAACTGAAACAGAGGCACAACGTCTGCAAAATTCCTTTGCAGATGGTATTCGTGGTCTTATGGTTTATGGTGGGGATATCCTTCGTCAAGAGTCAATAGCGGTACTTACAGCTACAGTTACATCAATTACTCCGGAAAAACCAGGTGGAGGGGCTTAATAAGCCTTCTCCATTTTTTCTTTTACGTAAGTAGGTGATTAGATGGAAGATATGAAGGCAGAAATTTTAAAACGTGTAAAGCTACAAGTGCCTAATGTAAGTAATGAAAACGTATTAATAAGCATTGAAGATACAATGTTAATGGTTGCTGAGTATACCAATAGAACTATTCCTGAATTCCCTCCTGCTTATCCTGGTATCATCGCTAAAATGGTGTTTCATCAGTATAAGGAGCGGGAGAGAGAAGGGAAGAAAAGCGAATCATTAGGTAATTATTCTGTTACTTATGATGACGTGGGAGATTATCCAGCAAGCATCACGAAGGGGCTGAAAGTGAGGTTACGTGTTCGATGATTCAGTCAATGATTCGCAAGTTTGGAAAAGATGCTACAGTACTTCGCAACGCTGGTTTTGATGATGGACCATATCCAACAGAAGAATGGAAAGAAATTAATACTATTAAAGGTGTATTGGATACAATCCAAGGGACAAAGGATGCTCGCAATAAGAAAGTAGAAGAGAAAAGCACACATTTCTTTTACTGCATGCTTTTCGACGTAACTATTCAAGATAGATTAGTTATCGATAAGAAGGTATACAGCGTTACTTATCCGGGCGATCCAATGAATGCGGGTAGATTCTTTCAAATAGAATTGGAGATGTTGCCATATGAGCGTGAAATTCCAATCCAATAGAGCCGCTGTTATGGCGAGACATTTGGCTGCAAAGAAAGCAGCTCATACTGCTATTGGTCAGTTTGTATCTTCTAAAGCTAAATTACTTGCTGCTGTAGACACTGGCAATTTAAGAAGAAGCATTAGTTCTAAAGCAGAGCAAGAAAAAGTTGTTATCGGTACTTCTGCTGATCATGGAATTTATGTTGAGAAAGGAACAGGAATTTATGCTGTATACGGTGATGGGCGTAAAACTCCTTGGATGTACCGTAACCCTAAAACAGGGAAGATGGTTAAAACTCAAGGGCAACATGCACAGCCTTTTCTTAGACCAGCAGCAGAGAGCAATAAACCGCAAATTACACAAGTTGGCACGCGAACCTATTCGTCGTTAATGAGGTAGATAGCATGAATGACTTTATAAATATATTACACAGTGAATTAAAACAGATTCATAAAGAAACGTATTATGAAATCGCTAAAACAACCGCTGTAATGCCTTATTTGGTGTACACGGTTAATGATGATAAAGAACCATGGGGAAGAAAAAATATCATGCTTACAATTGATATTTACGGTACTGCTGCTCATCTTGCCCAAATAGATGAACTGATTACGAAACTAGAAAGCAATCTTCATAGAAAAAGATTAAGCAGCGCTGAATTTGGTGCTGCTATTTCTTATCTTTCGAGTCAGAAAGTACCTGATTCAGACCCAAATATCATACGCAAAGAAGTGCGGTTCATTTTAAGAACTTATTTTAAACAATAGAAAGGGTTGATTATATGGCAGCTCCACAACCAAAACCAGAAAATGTTCTCTTCGGAGACTGGGGGGCATTCTTCTTTAATTACGGGGAAAAAGATGAATTACCAGTAGGTGCCACACAAGGTGGTGGTTCGTTTAAGTATGAACCAGAGTTTAAAGAAATTGAATATGATGGTTCTCCAGGTGACACTATGGGGATGAAACGTATTACTAAGTCAAAAACTCAAATCAGCTTTAAAACACTTGAATTCCTTGATAAAGATAAAATTAAAAACTTTATTGCTGGATTAAAAGTTTTCGAAGAAACCGTTACGAAAGACGGAAAAACTATCAAATACGATGTAATTGAAGCAACGGAACGTCTTACGAAAGAAAGCTATCTTAAAAATGTAGCATGGGTTGGCGAAACTTTAGGTGGCGATATCGTTGAAATTATCGTATATAACGCATTATCTGACGGTTCATTAGAACTAGGATTTGAAAACGAAAGTGAAGTTGTTCCAGAAGTAACATTCACAGGACACCGTGATCCAGAAAACATTCGAAAAGTACCATGGAAAAAACGTATTTTAACAGCAACAGAAGTAGCAAAATTAATACCAGCAGGTTAAAGAGTGGGGACAATCCCTGCTCTTTTTATTTTAAGGAGGAATAAATGTGACTATTGCAATTCAAGAAAAAGAATACAAAGTGAGACAAATTCATGGCGGAGATTTATTTTCTGTAGTTCGTATTTTGAAGAAATCGAAATTTAAGGTTGATATTAACTTACTTAAAGATTTAATGATGGGCGTACGAAATAAAGAAGGGGCAACACAAGCTGATGTATTAGCTGCACAAGAGGCTTTTGGTTACGACATTATCATGAAGTTTATTTTCGGATTAGAAGAAGCGGAACAGGAATTTTTTGAATTTGTAGCTGGACTTTTAGTTCATGAAGATGAAAAGGGTAAAAAAACATCTCCAGATTGGGAAACAATACGAACTTTAAATCTAGAAGAGTTAGTTAAGCTGTTTACTGCAATCAAAGATTCAGGAGTTGGATTGGTTAAACTTTTTTCCAATGCGGTGAACTTGATGAAATAGACTTCATCGATACGTTAGCTTCTCGTTATCCAAACATGGAGTACATACGTGGCTTGGAGGCCGAGATAGTTATTAATCTGTATCTCACCGCAAAGAAAAAAGAAATGAATCGTATGTTATGGGAGGAATGGTGCGCGCTACAACCGTACTGCGATGAAACATTTCCTCAATTTAAACATAAGCGTGAAAATCCTACGCAAGAACAGGTGCATCAATATAGCAATTCAATCGAACAAACACCGAAACAGAAACTCACAAAAGAAGAAGTGTTTGCTTGTGTTGCGAAAATCCGCGGAAAGGCGGGTGAATAGATGGAACTATTTAAGATGTTTGGGTCAATTTTCTTAAAGGATGATCAGTTACAAAGAGGATTGACTAATGCAGAAAGAAGCGGGCAAAGGACCACAGGTATATTAAGTCGTGGATTTGGTCAAGTTGGTGCTGCGGCAGCTGGTTTAGGTTCTTCTGTTGGTGGAGCTGCTATAGCTATGGGCGGATTAGTCGGCATCGCTGTCGGTGTTGGTGCCGCAGTTGCTGGTGTAGTTCATGTTGGTTCTGAGTACACGAAACAAATGTCAAAGGTAGAAGCTCTTTCGCGTTCGAACGGACTACAAATGGCTGAGCTTGGAGCTAACGCTCGTAAACTTGGTGCTGATACCAGATGGTCTGCTACCAACGTAGCCGAGGCCTATGAATATATGGCTCTCGCAGGTTGGGATTCTAACCAAATGATTGCAGCTAGTAAACCACTACTTGATTTAGCAACTGCTGGTGCATTAGACCTTGCAAAGGCTTCTGATATCGTAACAGATACAATGACACCATTCGGAATGAAGGCTTCTGAAGCAGGAAGAGCGGCCGATGTATTCGCGTTAGCCCAAGCGACTGCCAACTTAAATGTTGAACAACTCGGCGAGACCATGAAATACGCAGCTCCTGTAGCTGCTACATTCGGTTTAAACATCGAACAAACAGCTGCAATTGCTCAGATATTTGCAAATAACGGTATCAAAGCTTCTATGGCTGGTACTGCATTACGTGCCGGATTATCTCGTTTAGCTGCCCCGCCGAAAGAAGCTGCTAAATCGTTATCAGCATTAAATGTAACTGTAAAGGATTCACAAGGTAATTTAAAACCAATGAATGAGATTATTGGTCAATTACACGATGGGTTTGGGAAGTTAACCGACGCTCAACAAATCGCTGCTGCAAAAGCAATCTTCGGTGAAGAAGCGTATGCAGGATGGATCCAAGTTATTAAAGGTGGTAAACCTGCCTTTGATGATATGGTAAATACCCTCGAAACTGCTGAAGGCTCTGCAAAGGTTATGGCTGAAACAATGGCAAATAACTTATCAGGTGCAGTTGATGGCGTTAAATCACAATTAGAAAATTTAGGGCTTGTTGTTTTCTCACATGTTGAACCAGCACTTGTTGCAATGACAAACGGAACAAATAGTGCTGTTAAATCTCTTACTGACTGGCTTGATCCATCTGGTAGAGCTGTTGAAGCAGCTAAGCTAATGCAACAAACTGATCAGCAGTTAGCTCAATCTAAAGCCATTCTTGATATGAATCTCAAAAAAGGGAAGATAACGCAAGAAGAGTATAATGAAAAACTTGCTTTATCTAAGAAGCACGCTGAAGATATGATGAATGCCGATGGTATGTTAGCTCAGAAAAAAGAAGAGTTAAAAATGAAGGTCGAGGAAGGGACCATGACTCAAGAAGAAGCCAATAAAATCCTCGACCAATCTGAAGTTGAATACCAGAAACTCCAACAGGGTATTGAGCAAACTCGTCAACGTCAAGAAGCGATGAATAAAGTATTCGAACCACTTCGTGATGCAATTGGAATCATCCAACAAGTGGGAGCTGCTATCGAGCAATTCTGGATTGCTGCAACTGGAGATAGGAATGCGCTAGTTGAAGGGTATGACATCCTTACTAAACTAGGTTTTTCGGCTAATGCAATTCAGTTTATACAAGAAACTACAGCCGCAGTGCAATATGGTGTAGAAACTATGAAAGCCCTCATATCTGGTGATTGGGGAGCCGCTAGTAATTTCTTGGATAAGTTAGGGTTTTCTCCAGAACAAAAAGCGGATATTATTATGTTCGTTCAGGATGTACATGCCCAATTAAGTAGTTTTATAGAAAATGTACAATCTCTAATCTCAGCTGCTGCTCCAGTAATTATGGGAATCATTGGTGCTACGTGGGATTTTATTAAGGGTGTATTTAATACGATAGCTCCTTACTTACTACCTTTGCTAACAGATGTGATGTCGTTTGTGAACGGAATTATAGAAAAAATCGCGGCATTTTGGAAAGAAAACGGAGATCAAATTGTTCAAGCTGTAAAAAATGCATTCGATATTATAAAAGGAATTATAGAATTTGTAATGCCTGTTGTTCTATTCATTATTGAAGATGTCTGGGGAAACATAAAAGGTGTTATTAACGGCGCTCTTGATATCATTTTAGGGACAATTAAATTATTTTCTTCCTTACTAACTGGTGATTGGACTGGTGTATGGGAAGCCATTAAACAGATTTTATCAGGAGCATGGGAATTCATTTGGAATTTCATTCAAATATGGGGAGTTGGAAAGGTACTTGGCATCATTGGCAAAATAGGCAGCAAAATGAAAGGACTGTTTGGAGAAGCTTGGGAAGGTGTAAAGAAAGTATTTTCTGACATGTTCGAAGGTATTTTTAAAAGTTCAGGAGACACCCTTACAGTGATAAAAGAAGTGTTCGGAAAAGTGAAAGATGCAATCGCAACCCCATTTAAAAATGCTTGGGAAGGTGTTATGGAATGGATTGATAAAATTAAAAAAGGTGTTTCAAATATGTTCAGTGGCGTTCACATTCCTGTTCCGAAGATTAGTGTAAATGGATCATTAAACCCAGTAAATTGGGCTAGTGAAGGTCTGCCATCTTTCGATGTTAAATGGGCTGCGAATGGAGCTTTAATTAAGCCCGGTAATCCTACATTAATTGGGGTTAAATCTAGCCCGGTTGTCGAGAAATCGGCAGCATAAAATATCGTGTGAATTCGGGGAAACCTAAGTTTTATCAACAATTTCAAGTATGGTATAATATAGGAGAGAGATAGATTTGGATTAGCTACCTCAATTGAAAGAATGTTCCGGCACCTTTTTTCTCATTTAAAAATTAAATAATCGGATAAAAACTCTGTCGGAGGGGTATTTGTTATGTCTAAAAGAGTCAGATGTTTAGAAGATGCTATTTCTTTCGTTAACGAGAATAGTGATTGTACATTGATTTCAGATGAATATGTTGGCAATCGCGAAAAAATGAAGTTCAAATGTGACTGCGGAGATGAATTTATAACCACTTTCAATCAATTTAGGAAAGGGAAACGTAAATGTAATAAGTGCGGTTTCAAAAGATGCAATCAAGATAAGATATTCACTTATAGCGAGATAAAAGCCTTTATTGATCTCGAAAGCGACAGTGGTTGCACTTTAATTAGCAACGAATACACAAATTGTAAAACACCTATTAAACTTAAATGTAGGTGCGGAAACGAATTTGTTACCACATTCGACTCTTTTAAAAATAGCGGAAAAAGAAGATGTAATTTTTGCTCCAATAAGAACACAGGGAAAACAGCAGCTTTATTGGCAAAGAGAAGACCTAAATCTGAAGGGCCATATAATAAATCTAATCACAATGAATTTGTAACAAGAATGTACAAGCTATTAAAAGACGAGTATTCTGTACTTGGTCAATACACAACAGCGAGAGACAAGATTCTTGTAAAACATAACGATTGTGGTCATGAATATTATGTAGCGCCGGATAAGATTTTAAACCAAAATAGACGTTGCCCTAATTGTAGCGACTTTCGTTCATCCAAAGCTAGTAAAGAAATTGAAAGCTGGTTAACTGAACATGATGTTCTATTTGAAAAAGAATACAAATTCCCTGATTGTAAACACCAAAGGAGCTTAGCCTTCGATTTCGCTGTTTTAGATTCAGATGAACATGTTAAATGTTTAATTGAATATGACGGAGAACAACACTTCAGACCCTTTCAATATATTAGGGATGAAGATACAAGAAATACTAAATTTCGAGATTCTAAGAAAAGGGATGCAATAAAAAATGCATATTGCAAACGAAACAATATCCCATTGATTAGAATTTCTTACCTAGAGCAAGATATATTAAAACCAATACTTGAATTGAAGGTAAGCACTCTATTATGAGTGCTTTTTTTGTTGATAAAATATGGCAATCCCGAGCCAAGCCTGTACGGAAACGACAGGAAGGTGTAGAGACTAGGTAAAGTAGCCTAAGCTAAAAGTATGGCGAAATATCCAAGAGCGCACGACACCCGATGAATGGGTGATGATATAGTCCGATACTCCAGTGAAAACCGGAGAGTTAAGGATAAAGAGCCTTAACATAACAATTGTGGTGACGCAAGAGGATACGATGAAACGGTTTTACCTTTACGTAAGCAAACGTTTGACGCGATTGCGAATGGAATTATGGGTTCATTACCATTAAATCAACAGCAAGGGGCCAAATATGTATCACAAGGTCCAACTGTTTTACAAATTAATTTAAACGGAAGAGAAATAGCGAAGGAAATTTACTCAGATGTCAATGAATTTCAAGAACGCGAGAAAGAAAGACTCAAAGTATTTTAGGTAGGTGATGATATGGCGGGAATTAGCTTCTTTAGTTTTAACGGGAAAAGGAATCCAAATGTAATTCCATTGCAGGGTAAAAAGCGCCCTGCATGGGCTCCTTTGGATCATATGTTTCTTGAAGTCTCGCATTATCCAGGAGGTAGGTTACTACGCACACAAACTAAAATGAGAAAGATTTTAGTTCCTATTGCACTATTATATGATTCAGCTGAAGAAGCTGAAAAACTAAAAGAAGAAATAGCAGATTGGCTCGTTACGGATCAACCGTGCGAGCTTATTTTTGATGATGAAAAAGATCGTACGTTTTTAGCTGTCGTAGATGAAACTTTAGATTTAGACCAGTTAGTTGATCTAGGTGAAGGTACTTTAACTTTCATTTGTCCAATGCCATATAAGTTAGGAAAAGAGCAAACGGTTGACTTTAAAAAAGATGTTAGTGGGTTAGTTGCTAATGTCCAAAATAAAGGAACTGTTCATTCTACCCCTATCATTGAGATTGATATTACGAAACCAAATACTTTTCTAGACGTATGGTTCGGCGGGGTATCTTTAAGTGATCGAGATTATTTTCGTATCGGTATGCCACTAAAAACTGTGGAAAAGCCTGTAGAAAGGAATCAACGTATATTATGGGATGAAATGGCTACTACGGTCGGATGGAGTAAAGTCAGCTCAATGGAAGATGGGGAACCGGTTGGTGAAATGAAATCAGATAAATACCAATTCTATTGTTCTGATTTTGGTACTGCGGGTAAAGGCTGGCACGGCGCAACCGTTAAAAAGAGTATCCCTGGCGGTCCAGTACAAGACTTTATTATGCAAGCCTACGTTACATGTAAGAGTAAAAAAATTAATGAAATGGGACGAGTTGAGATAGCGATACTGGATGAAAATAGCAAGGTACTTTCAAAAATTGCTATGAACGATCTCTTTTGGCAAGCTGAACAAAATTTCGGGACAATGGTAATTGGATATGACAATAAGCCAGGGAAAATAGGTTTAATTTATGAGAGTGGCGATTATCCGAATACATGGAATCAGTATTTTGGTCGATTGTGGATAGCTAGGACAGGAAATGTTTGGGAAGCGTATATTTCAAAATTCCTTCCAGGTACAGAAAAAGATGATTCAGAACGATTTGCACGTTGGACGGATGAAAAAAACTATCATATGGAAAAAGCAGCACAAATTCAGATTAGCATCATGCAGTTTCAAGACGTGCCACCAGTAGAAGCAATGTCAGTTAGTGATTTGAAGTTTTGGAAAGTGAATTTAAATACGAAAAATACACCGCCTTATATAGTAGATGTTGGTGATAAAGTCGTGATCGACACAGAAAACAGTCATGTAACAATTGAAGGGAAGAATGCGATTAACATTAAGGACATTTTCAGTAATTTCCCTGTTATCAATAGAGGCACTAATAAACTTGAAATCATGCCTTCTGATATCGGAACAGCAAGGGTCAAATATAGGGAGCGATTCAGATGAGAACACCAAGCGGAATACTTCATGTTGTTGATTTCAAAACAGATCAGATTATATCAGCTATTCAATCAAAGGACTACTGGGCTGATAACCGTCATTGGGAGATAAAAAGTAACATTGATATGTTAGAATTCAAAACTTTTGACGGCACTCCACATGCAGTTACATTACAGCAGCAGAACTTAGTTTTAAAGGAAGTGCGTGATGGTCGCATTGTTCCATATGTTATCAATAATGAAGTAGAAAAAGACTCTGATGATAGATCGCTCACTGTACATGCTTCTGGTGCCTGGGTTCAAATAGCCAAAGATGGGATTATTAAACCTCAACGTATAGAGAGCGAAACAGTTAATACGTTTATTGATATCGCTCTTGCCGATTCAAAATGGAAACGTGGAATAACGGATTATTCTTCATTCCACACGATGACGATTGATGAATTCATCGATCCCCTCACTTTTTTAAAGAAAACCGCGGCTTTGTTTGAGTTAGAAATCCAATATCGCGTTGAAGTATCCGGTTCTCAAATTACTGGTTGGTATGTTGATATGATAAAGAAACGAGGGAGAGAAACAGGGAAGGAAGTAACCCTGGGAAAAGACTTAGTAGGCGTTAGGCGTATTGAACATTCCAGGGATATTTGCACAGCACTTGTCGGTTTTGTACGAGGTGAAGGTGACAAACTTATCACGGTTGAGAGCATCAATAACGGAATTCTTTATATTACAGATAGTGATGCTTTTCAACGCTGGAATGCGCATGGTAAACATAAATTTGGTTTCTACACTCCAGAAACAGAAGACCAAAATATGACACCACAACGATTACTGACTTTGATGAAGACGGAATTAAAGAAGCGTGTCAATACTTCAGTTTCTTATGAAGTAGAAGCACAATCGATTGGACGTATTTTCGGACTAGCACATGAACTAATTAACGAAGGCGATACGATCCGAATCAAAGATACAGGATTCACACCTAAGTTATACCTTGAAGCACGTGTAATTGCTGGTGATGAATCTTTTACGGATCCTACACAAGATAAATATGTGTTTGGTGATTATCGCGAAATTACTGATCCAAACGAAGAATTACGAAAGATTTATAATCGTATTCTTAGTTCACTAGGAAGTAAGCAAGAACTGATAGATCAGTTAGATAAATTAGTGAAAGATGCAAATGAAACAGCTAGTAATGCTAAGAAAGAATCCGAAGCAGCGAAAACATTGGCTGAAAAGGTGCAAGAGAATCTTAAAAATAACACGGTAGAAATAATTGAAGCTAAGAATCCACCGACAACAGGGCTTAAACCTTATAAGACACTTTGGCGTGATATTAGTAACGGAAAGCCCGGCATTTTAAAAATATGGACAGGTACAGCTTGGGAATCAGTTGTTCCTGATCCAGAAACTATCAAGAAAGAAACAATAGAGAAGGTAAATCAAGATATTGAATCAACAAAAACAGAATTAAACAAGAAGGTTCAAGAAGCACAAAATCAAGCGACAGGACAATTCAACGAAGTGCAGGAAGGTTTACAAGGTGTCAACCGCACAATTTCTAATATCGAAAATAAACAAGGTGAAATTGATAAGAAAGTAACTAAGTTCGAACAGGATTCTAATGGATTTAAAACTTCTATTGAATCGTTAACAAAAAAAGATAATGATATCAGCAATAAATTAAATACAGTCGAACAAACTGTAGAAGGTACAAAGAAGACAATTTCTGATGTGCAGCAAACAACAAGTGAGCTTAAGAAAACAACAACTGAAATTAAAGAAGAAGCAGGGAAAATCAGTGAGAAGTTAACAAGTGTAGAAACGAAAGTAAACAACATCAATGATGATGTAACCAATTTACTAGTTGACTCAGGCACTTACGAAGGAGCTCTATACGATGCTTCTAAAAGTCCTAGATGGTACTTGAAAGGATCAGGAGCTAGGATTTCTGCAGATTTTTACAACGGTAATGCAGTCTTTGAGGTTCAGTCTTCGTGGTCAGGTATAGGTTACAACTTTAGAGATTTAGTTAACAGAGGCGTTATCAAAGTAGGGGACAAAGTAAATTATTCACTTTATGCTCGCATGAAGGGACTTCCTAACGGGGAATCCCGTGAGCATATATTCTTCTTTAGACCTCCTGCAACAGGTCTTCGCTTCCCAGCTGTAACTAATGAATGGAAACGAGTAGGGGTAAGCTTTACAGTTACGGCTGATATGATGGAAACTAGTGGGAGTGTAGTGGAGAGCTTTTTCCGTACTGAGATAGAAGTTAACGCAGGTGGCTCGAACTGGTATCAACAAAGTCAACATCAATTAACTGTAGGAGATAAGGTTTACACTTGGAGGCCAGCGCCAGAAGACTTAATAACAAATGGCAAATTCACCAAGAAAACAACCGAAATCGAAAAAAGTGTGGATGGCGTAAAAACGACTGTAACTAAGGTGCAGGATAGCCAAGCCGGATTCGAAAAGCGTATGACTACAGTAGAGCAAACAGCAACTGGATTATCTTCCTCGGTGAGCAATTTAAATAATGTAGTATCAGATCAAGGGAAAAAGCTTACTGAAGCAAATTCAAAACTCGAACAACAGGCAACAGTAATCGGTGCAAAAGTTGAGCTTAAACAAGTAGAAGATTATGTTGCTGGATTTAAGATACCCGAGTTAAAGCAAACAGTTGATAAAAATAAACAAGACTTGTTGGGTGAATTAGCTAACAAACTTGCAACTGAGCAATTTAACCAGAAAATGACCATGATTGACAACCGTTTCACTATTAATGAACAGGGTATCAATGCAGCAGCAAAAAAGACAGAAGTATATACAATAGAGCAAGCAAATGGAAAATTTGCAAAAGATTCTTATGTAAGAGATATGGAAACCCGTCTTCAGCTAACTGAAAAAGGCGTTAGTATATCTGTAAAAGAAAATGATGTAATCGCAGCATTCAATATGAGTAAAGAAAACATTACTTTGAATGCGAACAGAATTAACTTAAAAGGTTTTATTACAGCGAGCCATATTAAAGGACAAGTTTTAGAAGGAGTAACACTTAAAACAAGCGGAAGCAGATTTGTTGAAATAAATAAGCAAGACATGAAGATTTTCGATGCAGATAAGCCACGTGGCTATATAGGATTTATGGAAACAAATGATGGAAGTATTCAACCTTCACTCGTCCTTGGTTCTGACAATATTAAATACAGGGGTACAGGATCGTTTTATATTTATCAAGTCATGCCGCGAATTAATGGAGTCGATCAACCTTCTAAAGCGTATGCAAAATTTGGGGTTTCTAAAGGAGAAAATGCAGAAGGAACTAATATTTGGTCAAATTATATTCAAATGCAGAATGACGGTGGACATCTGAGCGTATATTCAGATGGACAATTTCGTTTTCAAAACTTGAATGATATTATTTTTGAATCTGAAGGATGGGCTCCAGGATATGGTTACTTCTCTGTAACTACAACTGAACCGCATATTTTTAACAATAACAAGGGACAGTTTACTTTCAAAAGAAAAGGCAGTGACTATAAAATACATTTCATAAACGGCGCCACCGATCATGATTTAATCATGGGTAATGCAATGATAAGATCAAGTTTTGTACAAGGTTATAACAACGGATTACAGATTAAAGATATGATGGGTCAAGGATGGAAAGATATAGAATTAAGAACACTACGAGCGCAAGAAAATATAAATGCTAATGGTCAAATGTGGGCGAAAGCATTTAATCCTACATCAGCTAGGAATATGAAAGAAAATATAAAAGATATTCCTTTCTCGGCTCTTGATAAAATCATGAATTTAACTATCAAACAGTACAACTTCAAGGACGATATGTATGATCTGTATCAAATGCGTGTGAACAAGCCGGAAGAACAAACAGAACCATATACAACAAAAGAAATCGAAACGTATTTCGGTATGATTGCAGATGATACGGACGATATATTTACAGATAAAGAGAAACGAGCCGTTAACTTATATAATACTGTTTCAATCTTTATTGCAGCTTTCCAACAGCAGTATCATCAATTTAACGAAGAGTTAACTACTGTTAAAAGTGAGAATAAACAACTACAAGAGCAGGTTACGACCCTAGCAAACAATGTTGTCACATTAACTGATTTAGTTCAAAAATTAATAAGCGAGAAACCAGAGCAGCCATAAGCTGGTCTTTTTTATTGCCTAAAAAGGAGATGAGAAGATTGCCAGAACATGAAAATCATGATGATTTCACAAAAGTAATTATTGGATTAACAAGGGTAGAAACGAAAATTGATGGTCTTGGTAATGTGAGAGAACTCGCAATTGAAGCGCAGCAGTCAGCAAGAAGCGCTCATTTACGTGTAGATCGATTAGATAGACTTGTATTTTGGATGGGAACAACAGTTATTGGTTCGCTTATAGCTGGAGCAATTGCACTACTTTTTAAATTCGCAGGGAAGTGATCGTATATACGGTCACTTTTTTTATTGAAGGGAGGTGGGAGTATGAAAAATCTTGATACAGCTTCAATTAGTCGATATGTCGTATTAGTAATCGCTGTGATTAATAGTGTCTTGAATCTTGTTGGATACCAAACGATTGATGACAAAAATACAAACAATTTAGTAGCCGTGATTACAGGAGCATTCACTTTGTATATGGCTTGGAAAAACAACTACTTAAGCAATAAAGGATTGCAACAAAAAGATGTATTAGAAAAAAACAACTTACACTAAGAGGAGATGTTCAGTAATGGAGATTAAACAAATGTTAGTACCGCAAAGTCGATACGATGCCCTATGCCCGTATGAAATGAATCCAACCGAGATTACATTTCACAATACGTATAACGATGCTTCAGCTATAAATGAGCGAAATAACGTTGCTAATAATAGTACCGGAACATCTTTTCATATCGCTGTGGATGACAAAGAAGCTATTCAGTTAATTCCTTTTAACAGAAACGCATGGCATGCTGGTGATGGTGCTAATGGAAGAGGGAATCGTAATAGTATTGGGGTTGAAATTTGCTATTCTATGTCCGGTGGAGAAAGATATCGTAAAGCTGAATTGAACGCAGTTGAAGTTATTGCTCAATTAATGATTCAGTTTGATATACCAATTAGTAAAGTTAAGACTCATCAAGAGAGAAATGGGAAGTACTGTCCACATCGAATGTTAGATGAAGGACGTGTTCAGTGGTTTAAAAATCAATGTGCAAGTAGAGCATCTAGTATTAAGAAATCAAATAAAACACAAGAGGCAGGAAAG
The DNA here is from genome assembly GCF_009183795.1 of Bacillus sp. B1-WWTP-T-0.5-Post-4. Classification (NCBI taxonomy): domain Bacteria; kingdom Bacillati; phylum Bacillota; class Bacilli; order Caryophanales; family Bacillaceae; genus Bacillus; species Bacillus sp. B1-WWTP-T-0.5-Post-4. The sequence goes on along the minus strand of NZ_WEIJ01000007.1, from coordinate 209,675 downwards.
GTGGAGATTATAGTGAATAAATTTAATAAAGTTGTAACTTATGAGTTTGGGACAGCGTTAGTACCAGAAATGTTAGGGATGATGGATTCTTTAGGATATGAATCTCGTATTATTTCTGGCGGAGACAAGCAAGGCCTAGTTAGATTTGAGACAAATTACCGCCAAGGTAATGAACTAGATCGAGCGACAGCATGGTTAGATGCTAGAGGTCTTAAATACTTCTATACAAAAGAATAGTTTGATTAACAAAAATAAGAGCCGTCCTGTTGGGCGGCTTTTTTTAATTTATATTCCTTAATTCGTATAATTTATGTTCATTACACACAAGCATACGTTCATTTTAAACTGCTTTTTCTGCGTTGTTTTTCCCCTCTAATTCCTTATTTAAAAACTCTATTCGTCGTTGGATAAATTCAATTTCGCTTCGGCGAGCTGCATTATATCCTTTAAAATGACCTTTTGCATATCCATCAGCAGCTTTTATTTCATTTTCAAAATCATTAATGCTATCTGTTAAGAATTGAATGCGTTCATTCATTATTTCTATGAAATATTCAACAGACTTTCTCTCCATACCCATACAGCTCCTTTTTTTACTAAATTACAATATTGTTTTACATATCCCAAAAATCTCGTTCGTTTATATTCTTACCTAACTTTTTTAATCCCTTAACAATCTGAATTATTGTTGAAAACTTCGGTCTATATTTTTTATCGTTACACACTTTAGAAATAGTGGCTGTACTTAGTTTAGATGTTCTTTCTAATTCAATTTGTGCTATTCCATTCCGATCAAGATAGCTACCAAATTTTGTACGTTTTTTTCCTAATCCGAACACGTTTATCACCTCATCAATATCTTGACCTATTTCTTACTTTTTTAAACTAAGGCAAAAAAATAAGAAATTGTCCAAGCTGTACACCATATGCTTTATCAAGGTTGCTACCAAAGCAGCTACCAAAGTAAATAGCGTAATCGCTATCAAGGTAACTAGTATTTGTACTATCAAAGTAGCTATCAAGTTAGTTATCAAAGTAACGCTACCAAGGCATCAGGTCGATAAACCTACGTGTCATAAGGATTTAAAATTCTGTTTATAAAGGGGAGTTTTATATGCTAACTACATTTATTACTTTAGGGATTTTAGGAGCAACAACAATTGGTGGAGCGATATTAGAAAAACATCTTGTAAAGAATGATCACGTTGCAGCAGCTAAACTTTTAAGTGATGGAATGTATCACGGAATGAGAATAGGTGGAGTTTGTTTCATCGGTTATGTATTTATCAAAATCTTAATCATGTTCTAGGAGGATGTGAAATGGAATTCATCAAAGAATGGCTTCATAAACAAAGTTTGAAAAACCAACTTATAGAGGTATTTGGAAAAGCAGGTTTATATGTAGACCATCAAACACGGGGTGGGAAGGTGCCGATTTATCCAAAGATACATTCCGTTTCTTCAACACAAGAAAATGTTCGATATGTATTTACCATTCCGAATGGTTTGGATCCTAAGATTATTGAAAAGAAATGGTTTTGCTTTCAACAAATATTAGGTCGTAATGTAGCAATTGAAGGTGATATCAAAAAGTTTGTACTGAATGTATTCCATTCAGATGCAGGACTACAACCATACAATTACAGTTATAAGAAATGGCAGCCGTTACTAAAACAACATCGTCTTCCTGTTGTGGTAGGTCGGGACCAATTTGGCAATATGATTGTGTATGACATGGTTGAAGCCAATACACCACATTTACTTATAGCAGGGGAAACAGGAAGCGGGAAAAGTAGTATGGTGCGCGTTGTTCTGTCCACACTCATTCAATATATGTCTCCTGATAAATTACATTTGTACCTGGGTGACTTAAAAAACTCTGAATTTCATTTCTTACGAAGAGTAAAACACGTAAAAGAGGTTTGCATGGAAGAAATTGAAATGAAGATTATGCTTCAGAAAGTGTGGAATGAAATACGTGAACGAAGAAAGCTAATGGAAGAGTATGAAGTGGATCATATTGATGAATACAACAAAATTAATCCTGATAATCGGAAACCATATATTTTATTAGCAATCGATGAAGTGGCCATGTTGCAAGACGAAAAGGAATGTATGTCTACAGTTGAAAAGATATCAGCAGTCGGTAGGGCGTTAGGAGTTTTCCTCATGCTATCTATGCAACGTCCTGATGCAAAAGTATTAGATGGTAAGTTAAAACTCAACATGACGGTAAGAATGGGTTTTAAATGTGATAGTACGATTAACAGTAATATCATGGGTACACCTGGTTCAGAACACTTGGAGCAATCGGGCCAAATGATATTGAAATTAAATGGATTAAAGAAAGTGCAAGCTCCTTATTTAGAATTAAGCAAAGCGAAACAAGTCGTTGAACCTCATCGCATTCCTAAAGAGGATATGAAGCTTCAGAATCCTCCAGAAGAAGACAATCAATTGTTTGGGGTGTTAGATTATGAGGAGTAGAGACAAAGCGATACTGAGTGATTTAAAACGTTTTAGGTGTATGTCACGTGATGACATTATAGATTTGCATTTTCACGGGGTGAAAAACGCGGTTACTTGCTGTAACACGGTGATGAAACGATTAAGGAGAGACGGCCATGTGGATGCCAATATCACACAGCAGCCATTTATATATTTCCCTCAACCTTCTACCATTCGAAAGACTAGCCAAAAGATTCCTCACTTCCTCGGTATTGTGGATGTATACAAACAACTCATTCATTATGAAAAACCGAAACTATTCAAAGTCGAGCCGAAATACGGAAAAGAATTTATGGAACCCGATGCATTTACAATATGGCGCAGATCACCATTCTTCATTGAAGTCCAGAAGTCAGTTTACAGTAAAAAGATTATGCAAGATAAGATAAACAGATATGAGTTATATTTCCATAGCCAGGAATGGCATAACGAATCGTGGCAACCGAAAGGAACTAAATACTTTCCATCGATCCTCATCATTACTGATAAGCAGTATGATATTAATTCTTCTAATTTACGTATCTTTCAAGCTCCTTCAATTAGCAATTTTATGAATAGTCTTACTGTAAAAGCATAATTAGGAAGCTTTTTTCACCAGAATTGCATCCGTTGTAGCGTTATGCGGTGGGCTGTTTATTATGGTTGGTAGCCAGGAACGGGGGTTTTCTTTAATAAGTCACGCTGGGATTGGCTATATAGTGGTGCAAATGATTCCGTTGTTTATGAGATTGCTTGTTGAGCTCGCTAAGGCTATTTAGTCCTACTTAATGTAGGACTTTTTCATATGATAATAACCATCTATCGTTATTATCAGACAACATATCTTAACTCAACATTCGCAATAAATAGTTTTATGTTTCTAAAATTGTAATATATTTACATAAATGAAAATCGAAAGTATGATGAAGTTGCAAGCTATAAAACTATTAAAGGGGGATTTTTTATGTTAAAGAAACTAGCAATTGGAGCATTAGCGACTGGGGTCATGTTATCTGGAGCTGGCGGTGTGATGGCGGCAGAAAACACACAAGCTTTAAGTAAGGAAAAGGTTGCAGACTTAAATACTTTAAGTACGGCGTATACTACTGTTAATGTCTATGGGAGCACTGTTGAGTTTGCTGTAAAAGGCTTAGAAAATCCATTCACTTCAACGTATTATCAAAAAATAGCTTGGACAAATAATTATTCTGATCCAAATAATTACAATACATTAGCAGTAGCATATCCACAAAGCGGGAATGATTATAAGGCATATGGATATGAATCATTAAATAATGTTAAACAAAAAATCGGCTCTGGTCAGACTGTCTATGGTTTCGCTCTAGCAAAAAACGGAACATGGTATCCGGCTGGACAAGCTACAATTAACTATTAAGATTTAAAACAAAAAGGAGTCCTAGTAGGCTCCTTTTTTTACTTGCAGGAATTTCTTAACCATCATGGAATACTCTCACTAGGAGGTGTTGTGACGTTATGACGGACGAAATTGTTTATTCTGCTAGTGAAGTATATAAACGACTAGGAATAAGTGATAGCACCCTTAGAAAGTACATGGAAGTATTGCAACGCGAAGGATTCGTAGTGAAGAAGGATAATCGCGGCAGACGCCAGTACACAGACAGTGACATTATGGTGATTGAGAAATTAATTGAGCTTAGCAAGCATGACGGTATGACACTAGAGAAAGCAGCGAAGATGATTGCGCAGCAAATAGAGAAAGTTAATCCGGATCTGATTCAAGAAGAGCCTGAGGAAACGGACTTAGTGCCATTCCACATTAAACAACAACTACAGGAACAGTACAGCGTTATGACGCAAGAAATGAATCAGAGTATGTTAGCGATGGAGAAGCGATTAAGCGAGCAGGCCAAGCAAAGCAATGAGGAAATCAAAGCGAGTATAGAATTGCATAATGAACGCGTGGAAAAACGATTAGAAGCGCGGGATGAGACGTTGATGAAGACATTACGAGAAATGCAGGAAACGAAGAGAGTGATGCAGGAATTTCGAAATGAGGTTGCTGCTGCGAAAGAGAAGCAAAAGCCGTGGTGGAAGTTCTGGTGAGAACAAGGAGGTCCCCTTGTGAGAGTAGGGTTCCTCTTTGTCTTCGCTACGGATAATGATGCGCTTTGTTAAAACCAATTTAAATAAAACATTTGGAGGAATGGACTTATGTCTAATGAAGTTTTGCCTTTCACAGTAAGACTAGCTACTCCAGAAGATTTTTGGAATATATCAAATATAAACAAGCAAGTTCAACAGTTACATATAGAGGGAAGACCAGATATTTACTCTGATACTTCAGCTTCTTTGGATCACAATGCATACGAAGAGTGGCTTAATGATAAAACCATAGAGATATTTGTAGTAGAGGACAATAATAAAGAGATTCTTGCTTATTTAATTTTAGATATTAAAGAACCATCCGAAAATCCAAAGTTAGTTGAGCGAAAAGTACTCTTTATCCGTAATATTGGTGTGAGTGAAATATGTCAAGGAACAGGAATAGGAAAAATATTAGTAAAAAAAGTATTTGAGTACGCTAAAGAAATACAAGCAACAAGTGTAGAATTAAATGTTTTAGAATTTAACAAGAAGGCTATACAATTCTATGAAAAACTTGGATTTAAAACACAGAGTCGCCAAATGGAATTTGTGTTACCTGATGCTTAAAACTATTTCCTCTATCGATAATTATGTAAATGTGCTAGTGGGGAAACCATTGGAAGTACGGGATGAGATTGCTGCATCGAAAGAGAAGAAAAAGCCGTGGTGGAGGTTCTGGTAAAGGATTTAGAATAAACTACGCAAAAGTAGAAAAGTATATATTTCTACTTTTCTACTTTGTTGGAAGATGTATTTATTATTATATTTTTAACATAAATGGGTATAGTCAGCATTTCGAAAAAACAACGCTAAGCAAAAAATAAGCTGTCCATATAGGCAGCTTATTTACATAATTATCGTTATTGGAAGTCGTTTTAAAATTCTACATGTTTACTCTTTTCTTGTTCTTACGAATAAACCACAAAACCACAGTTAAAAATAATAAAAAAATCAGTAAAAAGAGCGGTATTTTTTGAATAAAGAAAAATCCTTTCCAAAAATCTAACCTAGTACTATCAGGAGAATCTGTTGCCATCCCACCTATAAAATAAGATAACGGAATGGTAAGTATATTTATCCCTAAACCGATCATTACGAATGATAGATTTTTACTCCAGATTTTTGGCAATGCAGCCATAATAAATAAAACTAATGCAGTACCAATTATAAGAAACAGTACTCCAAAATAAAATGCAAAATATAAAATAATTCCCATAATATCCCTCCAAGGCTTTAATTGTACCATCAATAAGGGTAATTTTGGTTGAATATGATATTCATAGAAAGTTAACATAACGTCTCATTATCGGTAGCAAAGAAAAAGGCAGCCTCTTACTTTCAAAGGGAATCCGCCTTTTTTGTTCTATGGATCTATACAATTTTTTATACATTCCTATCATGGTGCGGTTTTCGGGTTCTCGTTTGTTACTGGATTACTCGAAAAATTGTATAAATTTATGTATACTCTTAGCGTTGTTTTTTTCTGAAATACTGAAGGTACCTCATAAAAAAGAAGTATCCCTAATTAGATTCAGGGATACTTCTTTTTATATTCCAGTCAATAATTTGAATTTCATTTTCTGCTCTGCAGTTAATTCTTTTTCTACATAATTATCTATAAGTAGATTGATTATTTCATGAGCGAATTTCTTGTTGGTAATTTTCATAAGTGCTTCAAGTTCTACTTTCGATTCATTAGAAACCTTAATACTTCCTTGTTGGTTTTTAAACTTCTTTTTCTCGGGCGCCTGTAAATTCTTGTCTGTGTTTAAATCTAAGTTGTCGGTAATAGGCGTAACTGTTACTACAAATGAATTATTTTTATTTTCCACAGGTACCACTCCTATTTAAACTTTTCACGTGTTATTTCTTTTCCAGCATTTCATAAAGGTGCTTGTACATCCCTTTATAACCTTCAGATTGTCTCGTTGTTAGTTTAGTATTTACATAACTTTCAAGAAGCATATCAATAATACTATTAATCGATGCTTTATCCATGCTTTCTTGTTCTTTTATAAATGGTTTAAGTGTATTTAGCTTTAATAAAACAGCTGGTGAAATTTTAGCCGTTTTAGATGGAACTAAACGTTGATCATGCTTCTCAGGAGCTGCTACTTTTCCTTTATTGATAATAGGCTTAATAACTTGTTTTTTAACAGGCTCACTATTACGGCCAAAATCGTTAGTTCCTTTTATCTGTACACCTTTGTCATTTAAAGTGTTTCCAGGTTTTGTGACTATAGGCTGAAATGGCGCTTTAGACATTATGAACTTCCTCCTTAAGCGTTAATAGTAGCAAAATAATTTTCATGTTCATTAAGTTCACTAAGAACATCGATGAATAGTTGGTGAGCTTTTTCATCCCACATATCAATATTACCGCTAACGTTTACGTTTTTATGAATACCTTCAATATCGTATACTTTTAGGCGCTCTTGATATCTGACGATTGTATTTAGAACGTTTCCACCATACATTTCTTGGGCTTGTTGTAATACTTTATTATCCACTCGTTTTCCTTGATGTAACATCATTGGGATAATGCCTAAAACTTGTAGGTCTGCATCATATGTTTCTGCTAAGAACTGCATATAAGCGATGTATGTTTGAGCACCTTCTAAAGATAACTCTTGTGTTTGTAGAACGATGATACAATAATCAGCTGCTATCATAGCGTTATCTGAGTAGTCACTGATTGTTGGTGGTACGTCAATGTAGATACGATCATATTTATCTTTTAATGGTTCTAGTAACTTCTTTAAATATGTAATTTGTGCAAGTTCATCCTCTGGGAACATATCAAAGAGGATTTTTGAAAGTTTTCTAAATGAAGTATTAGATGGAACGATATCCAAATTCTCGATAACTGGGATAATCTCATTCTCTAAATTTTGATTTAAAAATGCATCAGTAATAGACTTGTCTATTTGTTCAATGTCACCTGTTTTAGCAAGGACTCTTGTAGCATTCCCCTGAGGATCCATATCCACTAATAGACATTTCTCATTAAATACAGTAGCTGCTTCATAAGCCAACATTGTAGCTGTTTTAGTTTTTCCAACTCCGCCTTTAAAGTTACCGATTACGTATGTAGTTGCTTGTCTAGTCATTTTCGACATTCCTCCATAAAACTCCGAATAAGTATACCTTTGAGTAAAATGTAACATCTATATACAATATTCGCAACAGTATACCGAAGAAAAGTTTATGTTTTTCTAACAAATTTATCGAAAGAGTAGAAAAGTATACTAAAGCGTAAGATTTTTTAGTATACTTTTCTACTTTTCTACTTATACGTAGTTTATAGAGTGGGTGATTTTAAAGGTGTAAAAGTATACTTTTCTACTTACGCGTAGTTTAGAGGTGTTATATATATATACCGTTAATAAAGGGTTAATCGCAATTTTAAAGCAGGAATAAATTATAAATATGAGGCTTTAAGTATACATTTCTACTTATGCGTAAGTTAGAAACAGTATACCAAATTTAAAAGTATGGTAGAAAAGTATACTTTTACACTTTTTCGTAGGTATATTTTTCTACTTGTGCGTAGTTTTAAGTTGTCATTTCGCTGTTTACAAACAAAAAAGCTTGTTGTAACGTAGTACACAACAAGCAACATTCTACAAAACAAAACATAATTTGATATTTTACATATACGAAGATCGATAGAACAATTGAATATGAACACAAAACAAAAAGCCACTCCCATATGCTAACGGCTACCAACCGTTGTGGGAATGACTCAGCTCTAGTAATTGCTACCAACACTTACTAGACATAACCTGTAACCATGCAGGAATTCGGTTTAAGTAGTGTACCACCACTATCCTTAAACAATTATGCCTTTCGACTAGGCTTATTTGATATACCCATTTTATCTATTGTTTGACTAAAATTCAACTAGTAAATGCTAGAATTGTATTTTTTGCAGTCAAAAGATATATATAGGGCATCTCTAAGCCTAGAGGTCTTGTGAATATACAGGCCATTTAGGAGTTGGAGATGCCTTTTTGTTTTTGTTCGCGTGGAATTGCCTGATACCACGTAAATAAAAACTGATAAGCCGTAATTCCGTGCTTCTATATAGAGGGAACGCGTTACGTGCGTGGCTAGCTGTTGGTCGTGCAGGGGGTACAGAGTATGCGCCTACAAAAACAGCGCCCCTCATTGGAATCCTGTTCTTCTGGTGAGGGAGGGCGAGAACTTGCCCAGGGACGATTCTCTAAAAGGTTCGGGTGGTTATCGTTAGCATTACGGTGCTAGGGAGTACATTCAGTTTGTCGTGTAGGGACGATATTACAAGGACAAGCCATAGAAAAAGGATGTATGCGGTGAAAATCGCTGAGTGAACAGGGTCTATACATACGGATACCTTATAAGTGACCGCATGGCGAAAACAAGACGCTTATCCATCTATTTTGATCGATTACTTTTTTTGTGATCTTTCAAAGTAGGGGATAAATCTGCCTTCCAGCCGTGTTCCTTAATCGTTCCCACATGATGCAAACCCTCCAGACCTTCAGTCAAGTTTAATTGCGAAGAAAAGATGAAAAATATGAGATTGTTTAAGACCTGGGGGAATGACTCATTAAGATAGAGGAATAAATAAGGGATTTACTACTTATTTGGATAGAGGATATGGGGACGGATGGTAGAATAGGCTTTATTGCAAGATTTGGTTTTACACATCGGATATAGTACGTGAAATTTAAAAGATTGATTTCTTGTTTATAGAAATAAAGTATTATTTTACAATTGATTAGAAGGATAAAATTTAAGGGGAATATTTTATGACTAATAATCTTATAGAGAAGAATTGGATAGATGATTTTATTAAAACAGATGCATTTTCAGAGGCTTTAGGTATGGTATGGCGTAATGGTTATGAATCAGGAGGTTATTTTCAATTCACTCATAAGTCACAAGTGATAGTAAAAAAGTTTGCTGATTTCTTTGGGAAAGAAACAAGATCAAGATATTGTGAAGATAAAGGGTATGTGGAATGGTATATGTCTATGAATAGTGACCATCCATTTATTACAAAGGTAAAAGAATTTGGTTGGACACCGATACGAGGAAAATCTAGGTTATTTCCTAAAGGTGAGTTTAATAAAAATATATTCATTAAAAAATATGTTTTATTGAGGCATGAACTTGGCACGATAAAAGTTAAACGATCTGAAAATAAAATTTATGTTAGACCACGCTTTCGTATTCATGGGTCTGAAGATATCTTGGAGCATTTAAATAATTTTATGTTTGAAGAATTAGGTATTAAGAAGAAAAAATTACAAACTGACGGGAAAATACCAAAAGCAAAAATTTTATATTTTCAATCATACAAAGATATAGAGAGTATTTTGAAATATATTGGAGCTTCAGAGACATTAGAAACGTTGTATTCGTTCGATTTAGGATTTTATGATGCTAAAAAATTTAAGAAGACCGACCTAGGGAAATAAGTAGGTTTTTAGGAGGGGTATTACTATCTCATTGGACAAAAATTTAACATTTTATGATTATAAGAATAGTTTTCAACTTTTAATCTAATGTAAAATTAGTGAGAGGTTTATTTTATATCAAAATGTTAATTAAAAAAGAGTTAGAAGTGATTATTTGAATAAATTAATATTATTGTCTTTATTGGCTACATTTTGTTTAAATATCGCAGGATGTTCTAATGATATGGCTATACCGAGGGATAATTCTAAACCCTCAATATCTAAGAAGGTTAAATGCATTAACAAAGCATGGTACAAAAAAACATATGTTATGTATTAGTTTAAAGAAACTTTAAATGGTGGATGATAAAGATTATAGGAGAACAATAATAATTTATTTATCATAATATTTTTGTAATATAATTAATATCTCTAAATTTACCTAAAAAGACTATCAGTAATAGTGAAATTTTGGAGAAATAAAATGTGTTTATAATAAAACCAATGAATTGGATAATAAATAATATACATAAAGAAAAGGCGCCCATATAAGGGTGCCTTTTCTAATGGTTTTTTAGCAGAAGCAAGAAGCTCCAACAATAATTAATAAGATAAATAATACAACTAATAAAGCAAATCCTCCTGCAAAGCCACAGCCGCCACCGCAGCTACCACCAAAGCCCATAATAATTCCTCCTTTAAAGAGTAGGAGAAAAATAAGGAGTCACTCATGTATCTTAATGGATTCAAATTACTTTATGTTTTTATGGATTAAATGAGCATGGCCTTTTGAAAATAAAAAAAAGGCGCCATAAAGCGCCCCCCATTTGGGGAAATAAGAAGTAAGGTTTCTAAGATAACTGAAAAAATAGATCAGGTGCTTAGATTTTATCACAATTTTTTTCTAAATGAACATGCATTATTACATATTATAATAAATCCCTCTATTTTCCATTTGATAAAATATATTACCAATATTAACAAAAATTAAATAAATATTTCTACAAATTCAAAATATTTACAAAAATCACAAAAGTGATACATTTAAGGTGCAAGTTATAAAAAACTATTAAAGGGGGATTTATTATGTTCAAGAAATTAGTAGTTGGAGCATTAGCAACAGGTATTGCATTGACGGGAGGAATTGGGGCAGCGTCAGCAAGTACAGAAAATGGATCTAATACACCAAGTTCTGTAAAACAATTATCAAGATGCTATGACAAAGAAAACGGTAAGTATGTAAGAGAAGTGAGAAATCCCCAAAGAATTTTTGCTACTACTTTTACTGAACAAGCTTGTGGCGGGACAGTGTATTGGTATTTAAAAGAAATCAATGAAGATGGTGGGGGATATGTCGCTAAGTATGAGGGTTGGATTCAATAGTATGTTTATTTTAAAAGAAAGACACTCTTTTAGGTGTCTTTTTTTAATACTTTCCATAAAGAAAAGACACCCTAAGGTGCCTTCCTCCGACTTGAACCGCTTTATTATTACAATAAAGATGATGTTTACAAGGATAATTGTTATTACTTATTAATTGTAAACCAATTGCTAGTGGCCATGCCTAAAGAATTTCTCTAAATAATGTTTTATTTTTATAGAGAATTCCCGAGGGAGCTCTCATATTGTTTTATTTGTTAATAGTGATGAATTGACTCTTTTGATGTTGCCCATCAATGAAACCAATTACAACATACTTTCCTGGTGGGTAATTACCGTTAATATATGTTTCCCACATTTGATATTTTTGGTTGTCCGTTGGGTCAACCCAATACGTTGGTTCGATTGTTTTTAATCGTGTTAATTTGCCTGTGTCCTCAACTTTGAAGATTTTTACAATGTCGGTAGGGTCTTCCTGAACGGTTTCACGAACCATTAAGAAACGATTATACGGACTCACTGATGTATAGCTGTTTTCAACTTGATATGCTAAACGAGGAATGAAACCTGGGATAAAGTCATGTAAAATGTATGTATTTGTAATTCCCCACTCATCATTGAAAGGATCACTTGCTTTTACTGTGTCTGCTTGTACTTGAGAGACTGGCTTAATCATTTCTACTGCAGTAAATCCACCAAATGTTAATGCTCCGACTAATGCTAATTTTCCTAATTTCATAAAAAATCCCCCTAAATATTTCTATTTAAAAAACAATTAATCTCTATAATAAGATACAACGAAATATATATTTTTTCAAATATTTTCTAAAAAAGTTATAAATATAAAGAAAAGACACCCTAAGGTGCCTTCCTCTGACTTGAACTACTTTAATTTTAATAATATGTATTGGATTACCATCTATATATTATTTCATTTTGTTTTTAAGCTTTTTTCATATGCTTTAACTTCGTCAGTAGTTTTAAATACTTTTAAATCAAATATTTTTTCCCCATCAATACATACAACGAGTACACCATCTTGAGCTTGAAGAACACTACCCACATTACCTTTACCGAGAGAAATACTGAAAGGATTCTCTACATTTAATGATTTCTTTTTAGCAAGATAATCTTTAAATGGTATACCAATGGATAGTTCTTCTTTTAAGCCTTTAATAGTGTTACCAGAAGTAGTTGTTGGTTGTTCCTTTTTTGTAGACTCTTCTTGCTTTTCAGCCGTCTCTTGTTCTGCTTTCTCCTTTTTCACAGTCCCTTTTTCTTCAGCTTTCTTCGCTTTCTCAGCTTCCTTTTGTGCTTCTTGCTCAGCTTTAGATTCTTTGGAAGTACTTGCTGTCTCGTTAGATGAACATGCTGCTAGTCCCATAAATAAAGTGAAACAAGTAAGTGTTGTTAATAGTTTTTTGTTCATAGTATGTATCCCCCATTGTTTAAAATGTAAGATTTACCTGAACTATCATAACAAATATAATCACAACTATTTTGTCATATTATGTCGAAATGAAATAAAAAAAGACACCCAAAGGTGCCTTCCGACTTGAACCACATTAATTTTAATAATATGTATTGGAATCCCATCCACTTATTATTTTACCATGTTAAGTTGTTTCGCTCATTGAGAAATATGATTCAAATCTATATTCTAGCTTGATGTAATTTGAGATTATTCCAATGATATTTCTTCTAATAGAATTGTATGATAGACTGTATGTAACTGTATATTGTGAGGGCGGGAGGTTGCTATCCTTTCTCTGATTCTAGAGAGAAAGGAGGTGACCGAATGGATTCTTTATTTAATTTATTGTATGACGCTGCTAAGGTATTCCTTACAGTATTTGCAACAGCTTATGCGAATGAGCTGGCGAAGAAGATTAGCAGTAAACGAAATAAAAGAACCGCCCCAAATGCCGGCAAGCGAAAGGGCGGTTCTAAACGCAAAAAATAAGTTTAAGCAACCGACCACCTTGCGGTAGCAGTTACTTGAAGAGATGTTAGCGCATCTCTTCTTTTTATTATATACACAAGGTATTACTGTAATACTACTACAGTAATTATATCAAACGTACATAAAAAATCAATGAGCACGTAATAGATATAATGTACAGAAGAAAAGAAACCCAAGTGAGCCTTTTTTCAATTTATTACATCCCTAATTGATTGTAAATTGATTTGAATACGTGAATTCGCCACGATATTTAATTGCAGCCACATAAGTACCACTTGTATAGCTATCTGTGATAGGGGTTTGCCAAATTTCTGTTCCAGGAATAAATTCTGGTTCTATTGTTTGGAATCGTTCTAGGGTACCATTTGTGTGGATTTTAAAAATTTTCATTTGTGCACCAAAATGTTCTCTACCAAAGTGCTGTGTTAAGTAAAATGTATCACCAGTTATTAAATTCCCAATCTTCCAATCTGGTTGATATGTACTTTCCTCTGAATTTTGTAAATCCACAATGGTTTTAAATCCCCAATCATCATTAAGTGGATCTGAGTAAGCTGCAGCTGCTTGTGAGGTAGGCTTACTCATTTCTATTGCAGTAAAACCGCTAAAAGTTAACGCACCAATTAATGCTAATTTTCCTAACTTCATTATTGTTTCCCCCCTATTAATTTTTGTAATTTTTAAAACCAGAAATCATACACACATAATAATATAATTAACTGTATAATATTTCAAATAATTTCTAAAAAAAGTTATAAATACAAAAGAAAGACACCAAAAGGGGCCTTTCTCCGACTTGAACCACTTTAATTTTAATAATATGTATTGGACTCCCATCCGAATATTATTTTAACGTATTTATCCATATTTTGTTTGCGAAAAAATGAAAAGCATAATATCTTATTACTGCTTGTTCATAGCTTTTATCTGTTATAAACATATTCAGTAGTCATGAAGTCATTAGGGAAGTCGTTGATCACTTTCTTCATAACGTTTAGTTCTTCCTGGGATTTGAGTTCAATACCATTTATATAATCAAATACCTTAGATTGTTCATCTGCTACGTAATTCTGTGTCATGTAATCATCTTGGAAGTCTTTCTTTGCTTTTTCTTTAACGGCATTCATAGCATTTATAAAAAAATTGTACCGTGTAGAATTATTTCACTGTACCAAATATTTGAATTTACTAAACAGTTAGAATGAATACGATTAGTTATATAATTGAAAATAAAATTGTTAAACAAATGTTGAGAAATACTAAATTTCAATTTCCATTATATTCTATTCTTGCTATCATTTAATGTAAGACTATTCAGAAAAGGAAGGGATTATATGCGTGTTCCAGTGAAGGGTAATGAACAGATTTCAAAATTATTTAATGACTGGTATCAAGCTATACTACAACATCAAAATGTACAAGCAACAAACTTAAAACAAGAAGTTGAAGATAAGCTTTCCAGTATAAAAGAAGATAAAAATTTATTATTATACTATTCATTATTAGACTTTAGATATAAAGTACTAACCGATGGATTTAACATTACAAAAGATAGCTTTAATGAAATTAACTCCTTTGATATACCTGATAGTAGTTTTTTATCCTATTATTATCACTTCTTCAAAGCTATTCACAGCACAATTCTTGCAGACTATAATGAAGCAAAAGTATATTTTGAGAAGGCGAAAAAACTTTTAATGTACGCAATGAATGAAGTAGAAGAAGCTGAATTTAATTACCGTTTAGCTTCATTTTATTATCAAATCTATAAACCGCTTTTAGCTATTGATTACATACGAATAGCTAAAGATATTTTCTCTAAACACACAGGCTATAAAATTAATGTAGCATTATGTGACAATGTTTTTGGATTAGCTTGTATAGATTTAAGGCAATTTGAACAAGCCGAAGAAAGTTTTAACACTGCCATAGATATTCTAAAAAGTAAAAATGAAAGAACATTGTTACTACGTGTTAGAAATAACATCGGACTATTATATGCAAATCAAAATCTATCCTCTTTAGCAATTCGTCACTTATCAGAGGTTACAGAAAATATACCAAATCACTTTAAAGCCCTATATTTACAAGCAGATGAAAATTTAAAATTAGGCGAAACGGCAATAGCATCTCAACTCATCGAAAAAGGCTTAAACATTTGCAATGAATTAGCAAATAAAGAATATCAATATCGCTTTAAAATCTTAGAAAAATTGAACAACACGTCTAACACTACAGAATTAGAAGCTGTTGTATTAGCAGGAGTTTCATACTTTAAAAAAGAAGAGTTATGGGATTGCATTGAAGAATATGCAGAACGATTAGCGAATAAATTTTATGCAGAGGAACATCATGTGAAGGCTAGTAAATATTTTTATATGAGTAATGAAGCAAAGAAAAAACTATTAGCTAAAGGGGCGTTAAAGTAATGAAAAAGTTTGGATTAACAATAGCAGGTTTAACGTTAGCTGGAATTATGACTTTTGGTATAAGTAACAACTTAGAATTTTCGGCATTAAACAAAGGTGACACACCTGCACCACAAAGACCTGATTTAGCATTTAGTGATGGGCATATCGGTACTTCTCCAGAATATACACATGGAGAAGGGTGGTCTTCATCTTACACACACGGGGAGCCTTGGGGTATAGCTGATGGTGATACTGGTGCACCTACTTACGATCATGGAAGACCGCCTGCACCACAAGCTTAATTGTTCCGCAAAGAAAGTCATACTACTTGTATGGCTTTTTCTTTATTTTAGTTACTTAAGCCCTACATTTTTATCTGATTTGCTTTTGCTGGTGTAGAAGAGGGAAAATATAGAAGCATAAAGTGAAACTTTGCCCTCACCAATTGGGCTTTTACGGGCAGCCCGCCCCCACCTAATTTCTTTGCTTTCGCTGAATTTTGAGGTGGGGATCTTACTGCCCGTTAATGCGGGATAAAAGAAAACCGCCTGAAATGATATGTACTTGAATAGTAGTACATAAAAAATACAAATAACAATAAATTAAATATCGTTAAAACAAAAAGGAGATGTCCCAGGCATAGTACTAGGACATCTCCTTTACTTATCTAAATTCTACAAAGCACTCTCAATTAAACAATTATTAAATATATCTTCTATCTAAAACATCGTATTATCATTAGCTGCTTCACTTGGAATCTCTTGAATTACATCCCAGTGTTCGACAATCTTTCCATCCTTGATACGAAATATATCCACTATAGCAACTCCCTTATCTTGAGAATTAGTACGAGAATGTACATGAAGAGCAACTGTATCCCCTTCAGCTACTACACGTTTAATCTCTGCAGAGGAATTAGGATTTTTAACAAAATCCTCCTTAAAGAAATCCATGAAGGCTTTTCGTCCATCAGCAACAAAAGGATTATGTTGCTTATAATCTTCGCTAACATATTTAGGGATAATATCGATATTATGTTTGTTAAAAACTTCATTATAGAAATCAACTACCATCTTTTTATTCTTTTCATTTTCTTTCACTTCTTTTGATACAGAAGCAACATTTTCGCTCTTTATTGAGTTACCTTTGTTATTACCGGTGGAAGCTTGAAATATCAAAGTCGATACAATTCCTAAAATAAACACAGAAATAATTATTACTATTAAACTTTTCTCTAATTTCATATATACCTACCTCTTCTACTTAAATAAGTTCTCTTCTATAAAAAGCTTGAAGAAGGAGAAACCTTCCCCAAAATGTAATGTCAGGGGTAATGTTAGGAATTTCATTTATCCTAACCTCCCCCTATACAACGCATATTAGAAACGATTCATTCTAACTTAATACCTCATTAACAGTTGCACTGTCCACAATTTGAATAAACTTCTTAACCTTATCGTTCTCATCAAACTTATAAAGGTGACAAAAATCTGCTATGAACGATTTCCCTGTAGCTTTATATGTCCCACTATATTTTCCATACACGATAACAGTATTGTTATTAAAAGCATAGATTTCATCTTTAGCGCTATAGTCATCCCATTCTGTGCCAAGACGTTCATGTACGTTTTTCACTACTTCATCTGGACCTATATAAGTACCTGCATATGGAAACCCAGCAGCTTCTGTCCAAGATACATTTTCACTTAAATACGTTTTGAACGCATCCAATTTCCCTTCGCCAGTTAACACATACGTTTCATGTAATAGCTTTTGATATTTATTCATATCATTAACCCCAAGGCATTTCTTTTGTTACAACTTTTGCACTTAATTCTAATACACCTTTATTTGCATAGCCTGGATATGCTGCTTCAAGTTTTGCCACAAAATCTTTTGAAGTTCCACTTTCCTCAGAAGCTTGAACCGCAGTTCTTAGATAATCCATTGTCGCAGTAAGTGCTTGATTATTTAGGGATTTTTCGATTGATCCATGGCTAGGTACAATTATGTCAGCATGTAATGCTTGTAATACTTTCAAGTTCTCAATCCACGCCTCCATAGCCGCTTTTGAGCTAGTATCCGCTAAGAATACATGTATTTCGTTAAAAACATCAATACCACCAATTAATACTTTTAGTTCTTTATTAAATAGGCTAGTTCTGTAATGATCTAAGCCTACTAGTTCAAATGTTAACCCCTGAAAATCAATCGCTTTTTCTTTAAACACTTGAGGTAATACCACGTTACTTGGTGCATTTTCTCCAAGGGCGTCTTTCCAAACTTTTAATTTCCCTAAGACAGAATGAACGATATGTTCAACAGTAGACTCTGTTGCATACGCTATAGCTTCTGGGTAAACGGCTTTAATGCTCTCTAATCCAAAGTAGTAGTCTGGATCCCCATGAATAATAAAGATTTTATCTAAAGATAAGTTATTTTTTTTCAGATACTCAACAATTCCTTTCGAATCAGATTGAGTAAATTTTGAATTTATTAAAAATGCATGTCCTGCTTTCTCAACTAATGTTGCTGTGACCATAAAGCTTTTTTCGTCCGAACTAAACACCGTTAATTTCACATCTTTTTGATTTGTATCGATTGTTTTAAACATAGTATGTTATTCTCCTTTTGTTAAAGTTATTAACTAATTATCATATTTTTATCTTGTTCCGATAAAGTGAAACTTTAATCAGTGGGGGTTTTGTTCATCCCCCACTGATTATTAGTTGAACCAATCGGACTTTTACGGACAGTTGATCCCCCACCTAACTTCTTTGCTTCCACTGAATTTTGAGGTGGGGGTCTTACTGCCCGTTAAAGCGGGATAAAATCTCCCACTCCCATTTATCTGAAAGTGTAATAGTACTAGCGAATATTCCGGAGATCAATGTCAGGTGGCCTAAGATAACGTGTTTGCTACTATATCCTAAATTTTCTTAATATAAATTTTTAAAACGCGCTTCAATTTTATCCGGTGTCATTACGCCACCACCAATAGGAATAATTTGATTATCCTTTTGTAAAAGTAAGGAAGGATAGCTATTAACACCAAGCTGTCGAACTTTATTAAAATCATTTTGGACATCTATTATTGTTTCTTGAGCGTTTAAACGTTCTAATACTTGTTCAGGGTCCAAACCATGCTCGATTGCAATTTTACGATATGTTTCAGGATCACTCAGACTTTGGCCCTCATAATAAAACGCTTTTTGCATAGCCGAAGTGAATTCTAATAAACGGTCTGGCGCTAATGAGCGTAAAGCTGAAAAACCAATTGCAGCATCTTTCGAATTCATTTTAAAAGTCCCTTCCTCCACCAATTTTTGATAGGAAGGACCAAATTCAGCACCTGTAAGTTGATTAATTCTTTTATTTCCTTCTTCTATATATGAGAAGTGTTTCATTGGTAAATTATCCAAAAATAACCCTCCACATAAAACCGTTAATGGCACTTCAGTGTGGTTTTTGTAAAATCCTTTAATACTTTCTGAAAAACCATAGCACCATCCACAATATGCATCCCATACGTAAATAAGATTATCTTGTTTCGTCTCCATTTAAATCTCCTACCTTTTTTTTATTATCCAGCTCAACTAAATTTTTGGTTTATATAAGTACATCTTTTTATACCTTGTTCTTTTTTAGATACCTTACTATATTTCCCCAAAACTAATATTTCCAAAGAAAGATCCACCAAGGTTTTTAACAAAAGATAACGTTGCACCTTATTGCCCCGTAACAGAAAATACTAAAGCTTAGAATATGCATCGATTTGAATGTGTTAGTAACTTTCTACACCGGGTGGCAACGTATGGACCACCATCCTTAATTAAATATATAAATCATATTTTTAGCAGATATTAGTTGTAACTAAATTGATTACATCTTTATGTAACTATTTTAGTTACAACTAATATAGAAGTCAATTCTTTTTTCCGAAAACATTAAATTTCTACATTAATCTACAACTAATCCCACTCTTTACAAAAATATATCAACGATTATTCAATTATATCGATCGTAACTCCGAATATATCAACGTTTCGACACAACATATCGATTTACCGACAAATTTCGAGCGCGTTATCTCCTAAACTAACAACCAATCCCACACCCCAACACAAAACAAAAAAGCACCAGGTCCCCCCTGGTGCTCTCCCCCTAAAACAAATGACAAGCTACTTCATGCCCCTTCGCAATCTCAACCATCTTCGGTACTTCCTGTGCGCATTTTTCAGTGGCGAATTTGCAGCGCGTTCTGAATTTGCAGCCGGATGGTGAGTTTAGTGGGCTTGGTACTTCTCCCTCTAGGATAATCCGTTCTTTACCAGTGTTTGTTGGATCTGGTTCTGGCATGGATGAGAGTAGTGCTTGTGTGTATGGATGTGCCGGTTTTGTGTATAGGTCTTCACTATCGGCAATTTCTACTATGTTTCCTAAGTACATGACTCCGATTCGGTCTGATATGTGTCTTACCATCGATAGGTCATGTGCGATGAATAAATATGTGACTCCTGTTTCTTCTTGGATGTCTTGCAGCATGTTTACGACTTGCGCTTGGACTGAGACATCTAGTGCTGAGATTGGTTCGTCACATAGGATAAAGTCTGGTTTTACAGATAGTGCGCGCGCGATGCTAATGCGCTGGCGCTGGCCCCCGCTAAATTCGTGCGGGTAGCGATATAAATGTTCTTCTTTTAGGCCTACCTTTTTAAGCAGGTCTAATATGATTTCTTTTTGTTCTTCTTTTTCATAAGATCCATGAATGTTCATCGGTTCGCTAATAATTTGGAATACGTTCATTGCCGGGTTTAATGATGCGTATGGATCTTGGAAAATAATTTGCATTCGTTTTCTATATTCTTTTAGTTCACTTTCTTTTAAACCTGCGATATCTTTTCCGTCGAATAAAACGTTACCTGAAGTGACATCGTGTAAACGAATGATGCTTCTTCCTGTCGTTGATTTTCCGCAACCTGATTCTCCTACTAAACCGAATGTTTCACCTTTTTTAATGGTGAAGCTAAGGTCATCGACTGCTTTTAATTGCTCTGTTTTCCTGCCAAATAGTCCTTTTTTAATAGGAAAATACTTTTTTAAGTTCCAAACTTCAATTAAGTTTTCTTCATGCATGTGAATCACCTACTGTCTTATCGTTTAACCAGCACATGGAACGTCTTTCGTTTCCGATTTCAAAATATGGCGGACGTTCTTTTTCACAAATGTCCATCGCATGCGGGCAACGCTCTGCGAATGGGCAACCTTGTGGCGGGTTTAATAAGTTTGGTGTTACACCTTGAATAGGAGCGAGTCTTTCTTTTACACCGTTCGATATTTTTGGCAGAGAGTTTAATAGCCCTTTCGTATATGGATGATTCGGCGATTGGAAAATATCAAGTACAGGTCCTTCTTCCATAATAAGCCCGCCATACATAACGATGACGCGCGTACAGTTTTGCGCGACAATTCCTAAGTCATGCGTAATAAGAAGTAACGCCATATTCGTTTCGTTCTTTAAGTTTTTCATTAAATCTAGTATTTGTGCTTGTATCGTTACATCAAGTGCAGTCGTCGGCTCGTCCGCAATAAGAAGGTCAGGGTTGCAAGACATCGCCATTGCGATCATAACCCGCTGCTTCATACCACCGCTTAGTTCATGCGGATATTGTTTTACCCTTTCTTCTGGCGACGAAAGGCCGACTTGTTTTAACAAGTTAATCGCGATTTGCTCTGCTTCTTTCTTTTTCACTTTTTGATGACGTATAATTACTTCCGTCATTTGTTTCCCAATTTTCACGACTGGATTTAGCGCTGACATTGGGTCTTGAGAGATAAGTGAAATTTGATTTCCTCTAATAGAACGTAATTCTTTTTCAGATTTAGAAAGTATGTTTTCATTATGAAAAAGGATTTCCCCTTCTTTCACTTTTCCTGGTGACGTAACGAGAGACATAACAGACTTCGCCATTACACTCTTTCCGCTTCCAGATTCCCCAACGATACCGACTACTTCTCCTTTATTTAAGCGAAATGTAACGCCGCGAACCGCTTCAACTTCGCCACTTTCTATGAAAAAAGAAGTTTTTAAATTTTTCACTTCTAGTAGTTTTTCAGACACGCTTCTCACTCCTTTCACTTAACACTTTAGTTTTCATGTCCGGCTCCTTTTGGTGCGAAAGCTTTCTTCAACGCTTCACCAATTACGTTAAAACTAAGTACCGTTAAAAGGATAAGGAATCCTGGGAAGAGCGTTAAATACCAAGCTTCACCAATATATCCTTGCGCATTGTTTAGCATGCTGCCCCAAGAAGAATCTGGTTCTCTAATACCTAAACCTAAGAAACTAAGTGATGATTCCATTAAAATCGATGTCGCAATCGTTAATGTCGCGGCGATAATAATGGTTGATAAAATGTTAGGAATGATATGTCTTACAATAATCATAAGTGATTTTTGTCCTGATACTTTTGCGTATAAAACGTACTCACGCTCTTTTACAGATAACGTTTCTGCCCTTACAATGCGCGCGGTGTCCATCCATGTTAGTAATCCGATAATAAGAACTAACGTCGTAATTCCTGGTTTTAAATACGCATTTAATAGTAGCATTAAAAAGAATGATGGAATTGACATAAGTACTTCAACAACTCGCATTAAAAAGTTGTCTAACTTTCCTCCAAAATATCCGCTAATTGTTCCGACTGCGGTCCCGATTGTAATAGAAACAACCATCGCAAGGAAACCGACCGCAAGTGAAACTCGTCCGCCATATAACGCTCTCGTTAAGTAATCCCTTCCGTAATCATCCGTTCCGAAAGGATGACTCATACTTGGTTCTTGTAAGCGATCTGGAATTGACATTTTACTAGGATCGTACGGCGATACGAATGCGAAAATTGATGCGACCGTTAAAACCGCAAGTATAATAACTCCCATTGCAACAAACTTATTTTTCGTAAAGCTATGTTTTATCGTTTGAAATCTCCTATTATTCATTCCAAATCACCCCCTCATTCGAATGCGCGGATCTACTACGCCATATAAAATATCAGCAATTAAGTTACCGAGAATTAACATGAATGATGATAGTAATGTAATTGCCATGATAATCGGATAATCAAATCTAAAAATAGCATTTACCCCAAGTGAACCAAGACCCGGCCATGAGAATACTGTTTCCGTAATAAACGCTCCGCCTACTAAACTTGGAATCGATAATCCGAAAATTGTAATGATCGGTATTAATACATTTCGAAGTACGTGATTAAATAACACCGTTTTCTTTGAAGCGCCGTACGCATATTGAATTTGTACATATTCTTCTTCTAATTGCTGAATCGTACTTGAACGAATATATCTCATATAAACAGATACGTTTTGGAACGCTAACACCATGCAAGGTAAAATGCCGTGTTGCACAATATCCCAGACAGAATCTTTACCTACGGTGCGCATACCCATACTCGGAAGTAGGTTCAATTTTAAAGAGAATAAGTAGACTAATAGTAGTGCAAACCAGAAAACCGGCATAGAAATACCAACGTATGAAATAAAGTTTACAATGCGGTCAAAGAACGAATTCTTTTTCACACCTGTAAATAGTCCAAGTGGTATTGCGATTACGAATGAGACGAGTAAAGATGATCCCATTAATCCAATTGTTGCAGGTAATCTTTCTGTGATAAGTTCCAAAACAGGACGATGATTTTGAAGTGAGTAACCAAAGTTTCCTGTTAAAATATTTTTTAACCATAAAAAATACTGCACGTAAATTGGTTGATCTAGTCCTAAACTTTTACGAATACGCTCAACATCAATTGGACTCATGTTTGGCGTAACAAAGTTTCGAACCGGATCCCCCGGCGCTAGTTTTATTAATAGAAAAGAAATAATAGAAATAACAAATAAAAGCGGAATTGCATTTAAAAGCCTCTTCGCAATTACTTTATACACAAACTTCCCCCCTCAAGCTAAAGAAGCTGATTTCCACCAGCTTCTTTATTGTTTCTTATTTCACTTCATAAATCTTAGATAGATCTTCAAACATTGTGACAGGAATTGCTTTCGCTTCTTTTAATCCATCAAACTTTTTATCTACTGCAATAACTGCTTTCGGATACGCGATTGGTAGATAAGGTACGTCTTCTCTAGCTGTCTCTTGAATTTTATGGTATAGCTCTGCGCGTTTTGTTTTATCTGTTTCAACTGCAGCTTCTTCCCATAACTTATCGAAATCAGCGTTTTTATATCGTGCATAATTGTATTCAGCATTACTTAAGAATAAGCTCTTATATGAATCTGGCTCAGGTCCCATTATGTAACCACCAAATGTAATATCATATTCTTTATTCTCTTTATCTAAGCCTTTTTCACTTGCCGCACTAGCATCTAATGCATTTAGTTCAACTTCTAAGCCAACTTCTTTTAATTTTTGTTGTGTATATAACGCTAAGCTTTCCATAATTTTATTATTCGTTACATACATCACACGTACTTTTTCCTTATCTTTCACGCCAGCTTTTGCTAATAAATCTTTCGCTTCTTTTTTATCATACTTATAGTCTTTAATATCTTTCGCATAATACATAGCGTCTGGCGTTAAGATTGAATTTGCTGGTTCTGCAAATTCACCTGAAACGAATGCTGAGTTAATCATTTCTTTCTTATCTAACGCATGTGCAATTGCTTGGCGCACTTCTTTTTTCTTCATAAGATCAGTATTCATGTTATAAGATAAGTAGAATAATCTACCTTCAGGGAATGTCACCATTGAGAAGTTCCCAGTGCTATCTAATTTCTTAAAGTCTTGCGGCTCAATCATCTTCATGTTGATTTGACCATTTTGCAGTGAAACATTTGCTGTATTACGGTCTTTTACAACTCGGTATACGATAGAGTCTAATTTAGCTTTCCCACCTACATAATCATCGAATCGATCTAATGCAACGTACTCATCTGATTTATATTCTTTAAACTTAAACGGACCTGACCCTACAGGTTGTAAGTTTTTCTTACTCTTCGCTAAATCTGCTTCCCCTTCAAATACATGTTTCGGAATCGGGAAGAAATCATTCATCACACCTTCGAAAGATGCGCTTACTTGTGGTAAAACGAATTGAGTTGTTAACTCATCTACCTTTTTCACCTCAAGCGGCTTTCCTTTAAAAATAAAGTTTTCACGACTTGAGCTATTTTGCTTCTCATCTAAAATAGATTGGAATGTAAATGCTATATCGTCTGATGTAATTTTCTTACCATCATGCCATTTCAAATTATCTTTTAATTTCAATGTCCACGTTAATTGATCTTCTGAAGGCGTAAAGCTCTCAGCAAGAACAAACTTTTTCTTACCGTCTTCCATATGATATAGCGGCGCATATAAAGCTTGCTGCACAGTTAATGACACACGATCATTCGCATAAAGCGGATTCATCGTATCTGGATTATCGCTAACACCAATCGTTAACGCCCCTCCGTCTTTCGGAGTCCCTGATTTACTAGTTCCTGCTTGCTTCGAATCTTTTTCCCCTGAACAAGCAGCTAATGCAATAAATAATAGTAGGACAAATGGTAATACAAACAACTTCTTCTTCATATTTCGACCCCTCTCGACTATTTACACCTATAAGAAAACTCGGAATTAATACCGAGTTTTCTTATAGGTTTTAAATTACCACTACCCGTATGTATTGTCAAACTTTTTCGCAAAGGTAGAAAGTTTGTAATCTATTAATGCATTCTTGCGATAAAATATATTTATGCGGAAGATAAAATAAAAAGACCACGCATAGGTTACCTCATAAAATGAGTTAAAAAACTAGTAGCTTCCAAAAAAAACTCTGAAATGATTGTTATATATGATCGAAAATGTAGAATGGGATTAAAGACAAAAAACACATTTAGGAGGTTACCATGACATTTGATGAATTGAAAAAAAGACCGCCAAAAGGCAGCCTCAAAATTCAATCTTATTCCCTACTCCTTGCTCCACCGCTTTCTCATACAAATACTTCGCAACGATAATATCTACTACCGCCAAACCAACTGATTTGAAAATAGTAATCTCTTCATCATTTTCGCGTCCAGCTTTTTCTCCGCTTATAATTTGACCAAGTTCAGCGTGAATGGCGTTTGCTTTGAATAGCCCTTCTTTTATTGGAACTTGAAGATCTCCTGTTTCGTCTAGTGCTGCTTCTTTTGATTCGACTACTACTTTGTTTGCTCCCGCGATGGCATGGGATGGTAGTTCTTGCATGTTCGGTTTGAATGAGCCGACGGCGTTTATGTGGACGCCTTTTTGTAGTTTTTCTGAGAAGACTGGTGTGGATGCGTTCGTAGTTGTGACGATGATGTCTGCTTCGCTTATTGCTTCATTTGCATTTGTGTGAACATATGCAGGTTTGTTGAATCTCTCTTGTATATATTCCGCAAATGCATACGCCTTTTCTTCTGTGCGATTGTATAAGATGACTTTTTCGATATCTCTAACCGCAAATATTGCTTCGGCAATTCCTTTCGCTTGTTCGCCCGTGCCGATAATGCATAAAGTTTTTGCGTTATGACGAGCTAAATATTTTGTCGCTACTCCTGATAAGGCGCCTGTTCGGATCATCGTTAAGTACGATCCTTCTAAAAGTGCGAGCGGTTCTCCCGTTTGAAAGTCTGATAGCATCACAATCCCGTTTATCGTTTTCTTTCCTATCTTTTTGTTCTCTGGGACTACTGTTACTACTTTTAAGCCAAGTGCCTCAAGCCCTTCCGCTACTGAGGGCATAATTAATGCCGTATTTTTCTCGTTCGCAAATGGCAATGAGCCTCGAATTGGTGTGATCGTTCTTTCTGCGGAAAATTCTTTTAAAGCAAGCGCCGCGTATTCAATGACTTCGTTCATATTTACTAAGTTTCGTTGTTCGTTCGCGCTTATGACTAGCATATCTTTCCACCTCCTCCTCTTATCCTAACAAAAATCCTCGATTCAAATCATCTCTCGGGTCTACAACGAACTGATGAAATCCTGTAATAAAGGCATTCCCCGTTACTTTTGGAACGACAGCTTCATATGTATCTACTGCGGTTACCGACAATACTTCCCCCTCGAATTTCCCGTCAGTAATGCATTCATGGACGAAAATTTCTCCCTTTTGTAAAGCATCTTTTTCAAAAAGAGTTGCGATTCTCGCTGAAGTTCCTGTACCGCAAGGAGAACGGTCTACTTGCCCATCAGCAAAAATCGTTACATTTCGTAGCGTAGCACCTTTGTCTTTCGGTTCATCTGAAAAAATAACGCCGTATATTCCTTTTAAACCTTCTTCAAGTGGATGCTTCACTTCCATTTTGCTCTCTATATAATGTTTAATTTTACCGCCCCACGTTTGAATAGCAGGCAAGTCTTTAAAATCAACTTTCAAACCAAATTCTTTACAGTCTACAACAGCGTAAAATGCTCCTCCAAACGCGATATCTACTTGAAATTCATAGTTATCTATTTTAATAGGAACGTCTTTTTTGTATACAAATGAAGGGACATTTTCAAATGATACAGATTCTACTTCACTCCCGTTATATTTTGCATACGCAATGACTTCCCCAGCCGGGCTATCAATAATGAACTTTTGTTTTTCCCCCTTCACTTCAAACATGCCTGTTTCAATTCCAACTGTAATGACAGCAATAATGCCATGACCACACATCGTACTCCATCCTTCATTGTGCATAAATAAAACACCAAAATCAGCGTGGGCACTTGCAGGTGGTGTAATGATACAACCGTACATTCCGTGATGCCCTCTCGGTTCATACATAAGAACTTCACGAAGGTAATCCAAATGTTCCATACAGTAGGCGCGTCTTTCCAGCTGCGTTTCTCCTTTTATTTCTGGCACTCCGCCCGTAATAATTCGAAGCGGCTCCCCAGCTACGTGTGCATCAATCGTTGTATATATTTTACTAACCTTCATTTCGATCTCTCCCCTATACGTTGATACTATTTCCAACGCAAGTATCATGCCAAATCGTATAGCATTACTTTTTTCAAATCCCCTCAGTAATGTGTATTCTTTTTTCAACAAATTCATATACAACTGTCTACTTTTTTATACACAGCTTGGATGTTACGTTATAAAACATCTCGATAACTTTGCAATTCCTCTCGTACACACATGTAGGATTCCTTTTACCATTAATATTTTCAATGTAAAGTTACTTCGCCCCCCAACATATACTGTTCAAAAGCAAAAAGGAAGTGATCCCATGTATTACGGAACAAAGGGCTGGTACGTAGCTGAACTAAAAAAATTAGGCGTACGCTATCATGAAGGACGAAAATTAGAAAGTTACCGCGGACACGTATTACGCAATTTATTAATCGCACAACAAGAGAAATTAAAAGAACAGTAATAGATTCTCCGATCACAATATCAACTTATCGCCGCCTACAAACTGCCAATCAATCACACATCAAACTACACTAAAAAGGTCACCCAAACGGGTGACCTTCCTTTCTTATTCACAAACAAGAATTTGTCTAGTAAATGATCCTTTTCTTGTAATACAGCGATCTGTAATTTCAAATCCTGCTTCATGGATCATGTCATCCATTGTCTCCATCGTGACAACGACTACCTTTTTAGCGATGCGGCGCGCACTTGAAAGAATGGAGAGCTGATCTTCTGGTGTGGCGTGCGTAAATAGGTCGTACGGCATATCGATAATGGCAACGTCATAGTTCTCAGTAATTTCCTCGATTGGACCTTTTGTTACTGTTCCTTCAAATCCGAAATGTGCGATGTTTTTTCTCGTTCCAAGAACTACAAGTGGATTTATATCTCTACCAACGATGTTAATCCCCATAGAAAGTGCTTCTACTACTACTGTTCCAATACCGCAGCACGGGTCAATTGCTCGTACTCCCTCTGGATTTGGTACAGCGATATTTGCAACTGATCTCGCAACACGTGTGCTAAGTGATGTCGAATAGCTATGCGGTTTTTTTATGTGATGATACCAAACTGGTTCGCTTTCTACATAGTGCCCGAAGTACCAGCGTCCTCCAAGAGGAACAATCCCGAATACACGCTCTGGATTACGAACATCCGCTTCTCCTTCAATGTGCATGCCAAGGTCTCGTTCAATAAGACGTCTTTCTCCGTATTCAATTTTATTCTCCCCAACGAGGTCATTGATTTTAACGAAGATAACTTTAAATGTCGCTCCCGCCAAATCAATTTGTTCCACTTGTTTTAAAATGCTTTCTAAGTCGTCCCCTTCATACATAACTTCAATTCGCTCTTTCATAAACGCACTTCTACTCGGGTCAATTTTGACATCACTTTTTAAAATATTAACGTGGGACTCCATTCCAAAGAACGAGCGCATTTCCAAGTAACATAAAGCACGCTCCTCCTCACGAAATGCATACGTATATATACAGGCAGGTGTTTTACTATGATTATTCAATCTATTATCATCCTCTATCGTTTAAAATTGTTCTAATTACAATTACTCAAATACTTTTGTATATAAAATTAAATGATATCATATGCCGGAAATAAAGAGAAACGTTAATAAATAAAAGAGACTGCCAATGGCAATCTCTTTTATTTATTAACGGAAAGAAGACACGTTGTTACCCATTTCTTCATAGTAATCTAAAATGCCTTGATAAATTGCTTCCGCTGCACTTTGTCTTTGCGCTGGTGTAGCTATTTTATCTGCATCACTTTTATTATCTACAAATGCTAATTCTGCTAATACAGCTGGCATTGTATTTTCTCTAATTACGTATAAATCGCCTTTTTTCACACCACGATCTTTTGTCCCCAGTGCATCTACAAGACGCTCTTGAATTTTTTCTGCTAATAAACGACTTTCTGATACGTTAGGATTTGTTCCTCTTGCTGTCGCTGATTCATAGTAGAATGTTTCTGTACCTTGTCCATTTTTCTTTTCCGTACCATTACCATGAATACTTACAAAAATATCCCCATTATTTTTTTGAGCAAATTCTACACGTTTCTTTAAAGAATCCGGACCACTTGTTCCTGGACGTGTATCATCTGTACGAGTGAATAACACAGTAAATGGTGTCTTTTTCTCAAATATTTTCTGTAATCGCAATGATACATCTAATACAGTTTCACTTTCTTTCTCATAATAACCTGGATTACCTGAATCAACTCCACCATGACCTGGATCAATGATAATCGCTTTTCCTTCTAAGAAGTTACCTTGCTTCACTGGATTTAATTGATTTTTATTAACCCATTGGAAACCAGCGCCCATGCGGATACGAATCCAACTGCCGCTCTCTTCAATAACAGTTACTTGCTGTGCGTTATGTGTTCCCATTACTTTTGACGAAGAAGAAGCTTCTGCATAAGTAGTGAATCCTTCATTAATAACTTCTGTTTTCTCTACTAAAGGTGTCCATTTATCACCGTTACTTGTTGCAATTTTGATCCATCCATCTCGTTCTTCTTTAATTTCAACCATTTGTGGATTATGCTGATTTGCACTAATCCCAGAACTTAATGATGGCGCGTGATATGTAATGAATTTTCTATCTATGTACATTTTCTTTGTTTCTACTGGACGATCACTATTCTTGCTAAATTTATCTGTTTGCGCAGTAAGCTGAGCTGCTTGTTCACGCGTAATAGAATCATTCGGTTTCCAGCCATTCTCTGTACCTAAAGAAAGTTTTAATTCTACTAAAATATTAACTTCTTCTTTACCCCAATGATTCTCTAAATCAGCGAATTTTGTAGGAACTGGTCCTGTTACTTTGCTCTTCAGATTATATGCTCTTACAAGCATAGCTGCCATTTCAGCACGAGTTACTTTTCCTTCTGGATCAAATACTCCTGGTTCTCGTCCCTTAATAATATTCTCTTTTTCCATGGCTGCAATAAATGAAGCTGCCCAACTATTTTTTGCATCATTATAAGACGGCTTTGCATTTGGATCTACTTTAGCACCAATTGCTGTTGCGATAATCTTTGCTGCCTGGGCACGTGTTAAATTTCCGTATGGCATAAAGTTACCATCTGGCATACCGTTAATTACATTTCTCTCTACTAAATAATAAATTGCGTCTTTCGACCACGCACTATCTGAAACATCAGGAAATTTCTTCGTTTCTGCTAAACTACTAATTGGATGTGCTAGTAAATTTGCTGCTAATAAACCTGCGGCTATTGCTTTGTACTTCATGAAAAATAAATCTCCTCTCAAAACTTCATATTCATACAATTTTTTTAATCAAGCTAACTAAAAAATATTAACTATTAATTAATTCCTTTCATAGTGTATAACATTATATATCTATAGTAAATACGTTTCCGGTCGTATAACAAAAATCGCATATATATAACTTATAATGAATGTATATAAAAAACTTTAATCAGCCCTCACCAATCGGGCTTTTACAGGCAGCCCGGTCCCTATCTAACTTTTTTGCTTTCGCTGAATTTTGAGGTAGGGGTCTTACTACTCGGCAAATAGCGGGATAAAAAAGCGATTAGAACATGTCTCCTAATCGCTTTGCCAAATAAAAAGCTGATTAAAAATAATATCTTTAATCAGCTCTCTATTATCTATGAAATTATTCTTCAATTAAATTAGACATTACATATGCATACACTAATGCTTCTGTATGCGCAATAGAACTTTCATGTGTACGTTCAAATGCGTGAGAAGAATCAATACCCGCTCCAATTAAAGCATGTTTCACATCAAATCCCGCGCGAATCGCAGCTGATGCATCAGATCCGTAGTATGGATAAATATCTACTTTATATTCAATATGATTCGTTTTCGCAAGCTCTACTAAATGTTTACGCAGTGCGTAATGATACGGGCCGCTAGAGTCTTTTGCACAAATAGATACTGTATATTCATCAGATGCTTGTCCATCACCTAACGCTCCCATATCAACTGCTAAGTATTCAACAGTTTCTTCAGGAATGTTAGAATTACCACCGTATCCAATCTCTTCATTATTAGAAATTAAGAAATGCGTCGTATATGGTAATGTTACGTTTTCATCTTGTAATCTTTTAATTAATTTTAATAAAATCGCAACACTTACTTTGTCATCTAAATGACGGGATTTTATGTATCCACTCTCTGTAATTTGAACACGCGGATCAAATGAAACGAAGTCTCCTACTTCAATTCCTAATTCGCGTACTTCATCAGCTGAAAATACGCGCTCATCAATACGAACTTCAATATTTTTCTCATCGCGTTTTGCTTCACCTGCATCTTTATATACATGTACAGATGTTTGATGCATTAAAATCGTTCCTGTATATGTCTTGCCACTTGATGTTTCAATTTCGCAATATTCTCCTTCTACAGAGTTCCAGCGAAATCCACCAATCATAGAAAGACTCAGGCGACCGTCAGGCTTAATTTCTTTCACCATCGCACCTAACGTATCAACGTGTGCCGTTAATAAGCGGTGCTGCGCATCATTCTTCCCTTTTACCGTTAAAATAAGAGCTCCCTTATTATTACGTTTCGTTTCTACGTTCCACTCACTGACATAGTTTTCAATGAAATTAATAATTTTTGCTGTATTTCCAGATGGACTCGGAATAGAGACAAGCTCCTTAATCAGTTCCATCGTTTCTTTCGTATGATGTGCCATTGTCGTTTCCTCCTCATTTTCTCTACTATTCAGTATACAAAATTCGCCAGAAAACCTCTACTTATATGGCATAATTTTCTAAATTGTAGTAAAATTCTTTTTAGTATACAAAAGGAGCCCTGAAATATGAATATATCAAAAAAATATATACACATTGCACTCATTTGGTTTTTAGCATCATTATTTTGTTTACAAATCTCTTATGCCATTCATACTACTACTTCTATTACAATCGGCTGGATATTAACAGCTATCTTCTTCATTATTAGCTTCATTGCAATAAGAAAGCATAGCGTTACTCAGTAACGCTATGCTTTTCCTATAAAACTATTCTTCTGAAACATCTAATAAATAAATACCTCTTTCAAATCCACCGCGCTCTATCTCTTTTTGCTTACGAAGGCGTTCCACATCTTCAATCGATGCACCTTCTGCACGTGCTAATGAAATGATAACCTCTAGCGCATCTGCAAGAGAATCTAGTGCATGTTCGCGTTCTTTCATAGAAGCAAATTCACGAATTTCTTCCGTTCCAATTTTCGCTAAAGCTTGTATGTAGGCTTGACCTGTTAATTTTTGTGCTGTATATGTTTTTCCAGACATTAAAATCTTCTCTGGAACACGATCTCTGACTAACTTGTTATATGCTGACATCATTCATCCTCCTATATTTAATAACATCCGAGCTCTGCTTTATAGAAAAACCATTTTTTCTTCACGCATGCACTTAACATATCAATTCCTGATCCATGTGCTCTTACATGCGGAAAGAAATAGTGCTCTAAGTCTTCGTCCTTACCATATAGAGTTTGATACTCATCTGGAATCGCTTCTTTTTTCACATCTTTTTCTTTCGTCACCCCGTCAGAAAATGCAACACTTGGATGTCCCTCAAAAAATAACGCAGTCCGAACTGCCAAAGATGGTGTACTATGCAAAGCAGAATATGTAAGCAAAATAATAGTGATAACACCAATCATTCTCTTCATGTATTACTCCTAAAAAAAAGTGCTAACACAATTATACTAAAATGTGTTAGCACTTTCTCCCCTTTATCCCGAATTAACGAGCTAATAATCAGTGAGGAATGGACAAACTTTATTCCCCTTTAAATGCTGGTAAACGTTTCTCTAAAAACGCAGCAATACCTTCTTTATGATCCGCTGTTTGTCTCATTGCATATTGACCACGCTTTTCTAATTGCAATGTTTGCTCTAAATTAGAGCGATTTACTTCACATAAAATTTGCTTCGTTTGAATCATTGCTTTAATCGGTTTTTGTGACCATTCATTAATCTTCTGCTTCACAGCCGTTTGGAAATCTTCGCCGATTACTTCATCAATTAAGCCGATATCAAGCGCTTCTGTCGCTGATAATTTCTTGCCTTCCCAAATAATTTGCTTCGTCATATTTTCACCGACGCGCTTTTGAAGGAAGAAATGACCGCCTCCATCTGGAATTAAAGCGATTCCAATAAAGTTCATTGCAATAACAGATGATATATCCGCCATTACATAATCAGCTGTTAACGCAATACTTAATCCAAGACCTGCAGTTGGTCCATGAATTGCACTAATAACAAGCTTTGGCATCGTATATAATGTCACGACAACTTCAGAAATGGTATTCATAATACCATCAAACTTACTTTCATCATTACTTGAAAGCATCGATTTAATATCCCCACCCGCAGAAAAACCACGACCGTTCCCGCATAACACAACGATATGCGCAGAACTTTCCGCTACTTCTTTCAACTTTTGTAATAACTCTTTTAAGGTCGGCTCATCTAACGCATTTAACACCTCTGGGCGGTTGACCATAACCGTTGCAACGTGCCCTTCATATTTCACAACGACAGATTCTGTTTTACTTGTTATTTCCATTATATATACCCCTCTTTTCTCCATAAAGATTATACTTATATAATTATAGAAAACCACTGAAAAATCCTTCTTTTTTCTCAATTTTCTGTCTAATAATCTCACAATTTGTACATATACCGTATAAAACATACAATTCCGTTGAAAAATATAGAAATTAAAGTCGGTTTATCCATGCTTTTCATCTATTTACCATTACAATGAAATGGTGTATTCTTAAGTTTGATAAAGTGAGACTTTAATCAGTGGGGGGTGTTCATCCCCCACTGATTATTAGTCCTCACCAATCGGGCTTTTACGGGCAGCCCGCCCCCACCTAACTTCTTTGCTTCCGCTGTATTGTATTTTGAGGCGGGGTCTTACTGCCCGGCAAATAGCAGGATAAAAAAACAAATATTGAAATTCATTCGCCTTACTATGTAAAAAAGGCTTTATACCCATCTTTTGGGTGTTGTAATAAAGGAATGAAGAACTGGAGGAACATATGGTTAATAAGTTGAAACAAACGGATAACTACTTCCCACATTTCCTATTGCTATTCATTGTGTTTCAACCAATTTTAGATTTATTAACATCTTTTTCAATCTATATACTACACATGAGCGCAACAGTTGGAGTTGTAGTCCGTTTCGCCTTTATGCTTCTTGCATTAGGATACCTACTTCTTCATCACAAACAACAAGATGCGAAAAAGTACATCTTCTATTTATGTTTACTCGGAATCGCACTCGCAATCGGTCTTGTAAATAATATGATGGTTAAATCTCCAGTTTCATTTGGAGAAGAAGTTAAATTTATCTTAAAGACCGTATATCCAATTGTGCTACTGTTTGGATATATTATCGCCTTTAAAGAGCTAAAAAATAAAGAGTATGTATTTCATAAAATCATTACATATTTCTTATATGCAACTTTAATTTTAAGCATCACAATGATTGTCGCAATGCAAACTGGAACGGATTTCCCAAGCTATCCTCACTCAAAAATCGGTTCAAGAGGTTGGTTCTTCGCTGGAAATGATTTAAGTTCTCTTTTCGCCATTATGTTCCCAATCATTGTCTTATATTCGATTCATAAAACAACTTCTTTCTCGAAAATATATTACTGGATTCCAACAATACTTGCGATGTATGCAAGTATTATGGTCGGAACGAAAGTCGGATATGGCGCAATTGTTATTACATTAGGCGTAGCACTTTTCTTCTCATTCATTGAATATATGATAAATCGTAAAAAAGAAGGAAAAGGATTCACACATATTGTAAATACCGTTGTTGCCGCTGTTATACTAGGAGGTTTAATTGCTCTTACACCACATACTCCTATCGCAAAAAATATGGGCATTCACATGCAAATATACGAATACAAAAAATCAGTACAAGAAGAGAAAGATCGAAAAGAAGGAAAAGTAATTAAAGAAGATCCAGAAGATGCAAAAAAACATGCAAAAGGTGAACTTACAGATTCTGAAGTAAAAAGTTTAATTTACAGCGATCGCGACAAATTCTTAAAAACATACAAACAGTACTATAAAGACGCACCGCTTTCACAAAAACTATTCGGAATGGGTTATGCTGGTAACTACACAGATAAAATTAAATTAATTGAAATGGACTTCCATGACCTATTTTTCGCCTTTGGAATTGTCGGTTTCCTTATTTACTTAATACCACTTCTATACTTTGGTATTAAATTATTCATCCGCATGATCACAAACT
Source organism: Bacillus sp. B1-WWTP-T-0.5-Post-4 (assembly GCF_009183795.1). Taxonomy (NCBI): domain Bacteria; kingdom Bacillati; phylum Bacillota; class Bacilli; order Caryophanales; family Bacillaceae; genus Bacillus; species Bacillus sp. B1-WWTP-T-0.5-Post-4. Next base: position 173,607 of record NZ_WEIJ01000007.1, on the reverse strand, counting down.
TTAAGAAAATCATGACTGTAAAGTATATGCTATTAGCGAGCACACTCATTCTATCACTTGGCATTGGCTTTATGTCTGGCCACGTATTAACAGCGCCAGCCGTTAGCATTTTCTTCGTTGTTATACTCGCCTATATCATTGTTGATTTTGAAATTGAATAAAAAGAAGGTGCTACGAAATATTAGTAGCACCTTCTTTTTTATTTAATTAATGTTTTACGTATTCTAAGCTTTCTTTTGCAATATACGCTTCTGTTACAGTAGGATTATCTGAAATAACTTTAACCCACGCTTTTCCATTTATTATTTCTTCACCAGTAACTGTGACAACTACATTTGTATTTAAACGATACAGTCGCTCATTTGATATACTAGGATTCTTTTTCACTTCCACGTTATTCATCACACGTGCAAGTTTGTACTTGTTGTATTCTTTTTTACCTAAATAAGAATCAAAACGGTTCATATGCCCCGCTACTTTTTTACCCCAGTTCGCATCAGATGCATATTTCGCATTTAAACCAGCAGCTTTATCACCTGTATATGTTGCTGTATAACGCCAATGTCCTGGATTTAAATATCCTTCATTCATGTATAATTTTGCTGCATGTTCAATACAATCTTCTTTTGAATTAAATGCTTCTCCGTTACCATATGGACTATCGTCTGTTGCTTTTAAACCAAATAAATTATTTTTGTCTTTTGCAAGAGCGCTTGTTCCATAATAACTTTCATGAATTGCTAATGAATATAAGAATAATGCATTTACATTATACTTGCTTTCTACTTCTTTAAATTTCTTTCCTAAACCAATTAATGGAGAGTCTGGCTTAATCGATTTCACATAACTATCTAGTTGTTCAGCTGTATAATCTGTTTTCGAACGTAATGATAAATAATTGAAATATTGATAGAAAGTTTCGTCTCCAAATGTCTTTCCATCTACACTATACATTTGCTGTCCTTGCTTCATGAAAGAAGGTGCCACACCATATCTAAATTCTGTATATCCAGGTGAACTTGTATTATATGTATAATATTTATGGTATAAATATCCATCTGATTTCACATAATAAGACGACTGTTTCATTTCATTGGTAGGAATTAAAGTGATTTCATTCTTCTTCACATAACCTGTCAAACCAGAAAGTTGAACTTTCACACGATCTTCGCCAACTTCTAACACTTTCAATTCTGTTCCATACTGAATATACGTATATACTGTTGATAAATTCTCATCATAAATATTAATGATGTTTTGCCCAGTTATTCTTTTCGCACTTGCAAAACCATCTTTAATCCATAAAAATTCGTTCTCGTATTTTACCGCATTCATACCTTTATTTTGAGCAGCGGTAACCGCTTCTTTATACGTATTATAGCGCTCTACTTCTTGCTCTGTTCCGTTTTCTCTTACATTTGTCACGACATATTTCTTAGTTTCTACAGGATTGCTATTTCCGTTTTTTTCAATCGTCTGAAGCATGCGATCCAACATAGCTGAAGCCATCCCTCTTGTAGCTGATAAATGTGGTCTAAATGTATTATCTTCTGGATACCCTTTAATAATTTGAGTAGCCACCATAACTTGCACATGTTCTTTATAGTTAATACTATCTTTATCAGTAAAGGTAAGCGGACTTACAGCTACTTTAATATTTTTATAGTCTAACGCTCGCTTTACCATGATCGACATTTCTTCACGTGTAATCACATCATTTGGTGAGAACGTCTCGTTCGTACGACCATTAATAATTTTCGCTCCATATGCTCTACTTACACCATCATATAAACCGTAAGTCTTCGGCACATCCTCGAAATTCGAATCAGCTTTCGGTAAATTTAAAGCCCTCGCTATGAATGTAGCAAACTCTGCTCTTGTTACTAATTTATCAGGCGCATATACATTGTCTCCATACCCCATTAAAACTCCTTTAGTAATAAGTGAGCGCATATTCGTCTCAAACATATGTCCTGTAATATCATCATTTGCCGCATAACTTGAAATAGGAGTTAAAAGTAATGATCCCGTTAATGCCACTGCTGTTATACCTTTTGAAAAAGTCTTCAAGGTTATCCTCCTCGTAATCTACGAATTTATTATCACAAATTTGATTATATAATAATCACAATCATTTTAGCATAATAAATAGGAATTAAAATAAAACGTTTTTTAATTTGAATTTTCATTACATTCAAAACAAAATAAAAGACACTTTACTTTTTTAATAAAGTGCCTTTTTCCATATGATCAATGAGTTTCTTTGTTGCCTGTTTGCCTTGCAACCGAAGCTCATCTATTGTCAATTGTAACTCTTGCTGCACAGTTCCTTGTTGCATTAATTGCTTTTTCGCAATTTCATATAAATACTCAGCACTCCATTCGCCATCCACACTTCCTATAACTGGCTGATTCACTTGACTTAAAAACGAATCAATTTTCGGATCGTATGAAATCCCGACCATTGGAGTTTTGGCTACAGCAGAAAAAACTAGTGCATGAAGACGCATACCAATTAGTAATGAACATTGTGATAAAATGAATATTTTCTCGTCGATATCCATTTTATATGGAAGCATATACGTCTCTTCTCCCATTAAGTCTACTACTTCACGCGAAGCTTTTTGATCAAATGGCTCATGCATTGGAACAAATAGAATTTGGTATCCTTCTTGCTTTAATTTTTTTAATGCCGCAGCTAATTTTTTTATATAATCTTCTTTTGCATTCCAATAACGCACACTAACCGCGATTACTTTTCCATGTATCGAATGCTTTTGCAACCAATCCGATTGTTTTGTCCGTTTCCATGTTAAAACAGGGTCTGGAACAATTTCAATATCGTTTTTTATGCCAAGTTCTTTTAAATATAAAAACGAATCCTCATCTCGAACTGATACATAGGAAGCTTTTGACAAGTTCCATTTTACTAATAGACGATTATATCCTTTTGTAATTGGACCTATTCCTTGTGAATAAATATAATACGGCTTTTTTAATAATCGAGCGAGTCCCATAATACCCGTATAATATAGAATACTCTTCGTACTTGTCTGATCTTGAAGAAGGCTCCCGCCACCGCTAATAACTCCATCACTGTTTTTTATCGCATGATAAACAGCTTTTATATCCCAGCGATCTACCGATTCTACACCATACATTTCCTTTGTATATTTAGAATCATTTGATAGTACTACTAGTTCTATATCCGGGTTCTCTTTACTTAACGATTCAATAATTGATTGTAGAATCGCCTCGTCTCCAACATTATAAAAACCATAATATCCTGATAAGACTAAACGCACCCTAAATCTCCTCCAAAACTAGGTAACCATTTATTTCATCTAACATAAACTAGTACCCATTCCTTACCTAAACACTTGATACCCTACATAGTTTCCTCTTTATCAGTTCATATGAATTATAATAAAAAATTAAATTTCTATATTTATCTTTTTAAAAATGGTATTTTGTTTATTGATATCCATTTTAATTTCAAAGCACATACACCATACAAAATGGTTGTAATACTTAATGCTATACCACTGAATAATAACGTCATAATTCTTGAAGATGTAATATTTATCACATTACATAATTCATACAATCCTAGTCCCAAAATACATGCTATTGCTAGCACACCAAAAAAGCTTTTTAAATGAATAGAATAGGCAATATAGCTTCGAATATACAAATGATTTACAATACAAATCAATACGTAAGTAATGAATGTACTATACGCCGCTCCATCTATGCCAAACTTCTGCACGAACATAATGTTTAACACGACTTTCACACAACTCGCACCAATAACAATCCATGCAGCTTGTGCAGAACGGTTAATGCCCTGTAAAACACCTATTGATAATACCATAACCGCAGTAAAATACGAACTGCCAATCATAACTGTTAACATACTACTGCCTTTTACATCTGTGAACAATCCGACATTTAACGGTACTGTTAATGCCATCAACCATATTGTTAACGGTGCTGTCAAAACATGCGCTAGTCGATTTGTATTTTGAATTGTTATTTCCGCCAAATTTATATCTCTTTTGGCCAATGCGGAAGTTAAGAGTGGTATTAACGGAAATACAATTGCGCTTGCAAAAATAACAATTATTTGCGTGAATGCAAAACCGCGACTGTATATTCCAAATTGTTCTTGAATTTCTGTTGATGATCCTTGTAATACATGCGGTATTGTAAGCGAGTCTACTAAATTTAAAAGTGGCATTGATAAAGCTCCAATAGCGATTGGGATCGATACCCGCAATATCTTTTTGCCGTTTTCTCTTAAATCTCGGAGCGAATAGGAATTGCTTTTATTGTAGTATGGACTTCTATTATATTTTATACGCAAATATATAAGCGAACTAATGACTCCAAGAAAAGAGCCAACCATCGCACCACTAGTAATAACAGTATTACTCTTATCCCATGATACTAGTATGTAAGCAATTATTAACATAAAAAACACACGTACAAATTGCTCAATGACCTGTGATACCCCTGTTGGTTTCATATCACCGAAACCTTGAAAATACCCTCTATACACCGCCATGTATGGCGCAATGAGTAACGCTAATGAAGTAATAAGCAACGGCATTCTAGTTTCTTGTCCACCAAGCATATTTGCAATTTCAATAGAAAATAATACAATGACTAAACAGCCGAAAACGCCAAATGCTATCCCAATAATTGACGCTGATTTAAATAATTTCGCAATTTCCTTTTGCTTATTTTTTTCGTTCAACTCTGCAATTAGTTTCGAAATTGCAAGTGGAACTCCGGCTACCGATAATGTAAGAGCAATCATATATACAGGAAAAACAAGGCGGAAAATACCGAGCACTTCATCTCCTGCAATATTTTGTAATGGAATTTGAAAAAAACTACCCAGCAATTTCGACAAAAAAGTTGTAATGGTTAAAATTGCTGCTCCTTTTACAAATGTTTTATTCATATTTTTTCTCTTTTCTTTTATACATATACTCTCAAACATATTGTTTTAAACGATAGGAATTCACTTTATCCCATTGGTTATCATAACAAATTTATTATAGGTTGAATACTTGGTTTTTTTTTCAAAATAGAAAAGAGAACCCATTTAAGCCTGTCTCTTCACAATATTTTTTCTAATTCCTTCCATTATATATGTACACACTATAACCGTTTCTGTTACGCAAAAAGAGCCCTTCCTCTCTATCACTGCGATACATATTACTAAAAACATTATAAAAATATCCCACAACTCTACATTATAATTTATGTAAGATTGTGAGATATTCTAATTACCATCTAAACACTTAAAATTTTCAATTGCTCTTTCTGTTCATCGCTTGCCATTACTGCGATTGTTTTTTCAATACTCGGATGTACTTGCTCAAGCTTTACACTTGCTCCTACTTTATTTGATTGCTCAACAAAATTTAATAATGCCATAGCTCCTGATACATCCATATAACGCACATCTTTCATACGTAAAACAACCGGTGACTTCACATCTTGTAAAGTAGAGAAAATACGATCTACTGATAGGAAAGAGAGCGGTCCTTGAATTGTGTACGTTTCTTCTTTTTCTTTTACGATAGAAGTTTTGCGTTCTTTACATTTCACCATATATATGATGAACGAAAGAATAATACCGAATGCAACAGCAATCATTAAATCGAACTTCACCGTTACAATCATCGTTACGAGCATAACAACGACATCACCTTTAGGAGCGACATGCATCTTTTTCATGCTTCCCCAATCGAACATTCCAATACCAGTTAAAATTAAAATACCTGATAATACAGCAAGTGGAATATATTGTACGACCGAACCAAGACCCATAATAAAAATAAATAAGATAACACTATGCATACATGCCGAAAGTGCCGTTTTACCGCCACTTCTTATATTCACGATAGACCTTACAGTCGCACCTGCACCTGCTAATCCGCCAAACAATCCGCTCATCATATTACCGATACCTTGTCCAACCAGTTCTTTATTACTTTTATGACGTGTACCTGTCACATTATCCATTACGACCGATGTTAACAACGAGTCAATCGATCCTAATAAAGCAATACTAAGCGCTGGCAAAATAAGTGCTGCTATTCCTGTTCCACTTAAAGATGGAATATGAAGCGTAGGCATCGCTTCTGGAATGGTTCCAATCTTTTCAATTACTTTATTTAGTGAAAGATTTCCGATAATCGGTAACTTTACTGTAAGTCCTTCGAGTAAGGAAGAAAATAAAGGAAGCAAAGCTGTCACACCGACTAGTGCTACTAAACTAGACGGAATCGCCTTAATCCATTTACCAGAAACAATCATTACAATAATCGTTAACACAACAAGTAAAAAACTATTTTGTACGTGCTTTATTTCGCCTAAAATAATGATTAATGCAATACCATTCATAAACCCCGAAACGACAGGATACGGAATATATCGAACGTAAGAACCGAGCTTACATACACCGAATAAAATTTGAAATAACCCTGCCATCATAAAGGCAATAAAACTTGCCTCTAACCCGTGCGTCGCAATAACTCCTGTTGCAATAACGGTAATTGGTCCAGTTGGCCCTGTTACTTGCCCAGGTGTCCCTCCAAATAACGCTGCGAATAAACCTGCAAAAATCGCACCATACAATCCAACAAGCGCTCCCTCAGACGTTCCTGTCGCGGCAATACCAAATGCAATCGCAAGTGGTAACGCAACAATCGCAACAGTAAATCCTGCTAAACATTCCTTTGCTATTTTTTGAAACATAAAAAAACCACCTTTGTATAAAGTCCATGTTCCATTGTACACCTAAAAAGATACATTCGTTAGCTCACTTTTTACATTCTCGTGACGTAAACGTATTCAACGAAAAGTTTTCCCCTTATCTTTGGAAACAATTGCAACTATGCTATAATGAACAAATTAAATCTTTTACTATATACTTGGAGGCACTATGCTAACTTTTGAAGAAAAATTATCGATTATTGAATCTTTCCCAGAACTAGAAAGAAAGAACGTATCATTAAAACGTGTAAACTTCCACTTTGAAGAAAGTCGTTTAGATAAAAAGAACGTTGTATTTCATTTACACCCAAATGGAAATGGATTTGTATATGCAAGCGGTATTAAAGGTTATAAAACAGATGATAAAGGCATGGTTAACATCCGTGAGTTTTCAGCAGAGGAGTTACGTTCAGTAATTGAGAAATCAATTGACCTTCTATCACAAGAAGAAGTAGTAGCACCTGTAGAACCTGCGAAAGAAGAAGAATGGCAGAACGAAGATGGTCATATTCTTACTCTTATTTCAGAGGATGACATGTGGAACGTGTACGCTGGTGTAAACTTAGACGGTACATTCAACTCTTATCCAGAAGCTGCGGAATACCTTGATGAAGAAGGCTTTTCACGCAAATAAAAATAGAAACCTATTTTATTCAACGACTTTTATAGTAATCAAAGAAGACACTTAAGGTGTCTTTTTTTGTTATATAAACTCCTTTCTCACACTATCTCTATTAATTTTCATAAAATGATTCAGAGGAGGTTTATATGAATACAACTGCTAAATTAATAACTTGGAAAGAACATGGCGATATGATTATTCTAGAATGTGAATTAAATGGAAAACGCTTCGAGATATCAACATATAAACAACGAATATATAATGCACACCTTTTATCAGCTGACGTTTATATTCGTTTAGACTCATCTGATAATATAATTGGAATAAATATTTATAAAAAGTAAGAAAAGCCCCCTATTCGTAGGCGGGCTTCATCTTTATTACACAATATTAGAGTATACTCTCTTTTTTTTCATACAGTTTATGTAATTATACATATTCATCAAAAAATACACTAAATGAATATTACATGTAGTAAAATATAACTTGTGGGCACGTTCTATAAAGCAGATTCTTTTAAAAGGCGTAACATATCAATTATTATAGGGGATGTGGCGTCACTTCGATATTGATCTCAAATCTCTTGTCTTTTGTGAACTAACAATCTAGTGTATATAGACGATTCTGCTTTATAGTGTGTGTTTACACTCATAACAAAGGGGTAATGGTAATACGAATAGATTCCGATTCGTATGAAATGAAATGGTTCAAGTCGGAGAGAGGCACCTTAGGGTGTCTTTTCTTTTTGTGCATTACATCCCTTTTGTTTTTCCACCTTATTTCAAATGCGCTAATTAACCTTCACCAAGAAGAAATGAGAATTAACAAAGATATTGTTTCTTCTGTTTAATACAGAAAAATGCAGGATACCCCATAGATATGGGGCATCCTGCATTTTCTATTTTTTCGCACCTTTCAACGACTCCCTCAGTACAAACTTCTGCAACTTCCCGCTCGCATTACGAGGGAGTTCATCTACAAATAAATAATGACGCGGACGTTTATAATCTGCTAGTTCATCACTTTCTTTGCAATACGTTTCTAAATCAGCTTCTGTTATTGTTTCATCTTTCTTCACAATAACTGCCACAACACGCTCTCCCCATAATTCATCTGGCTCACCAAGTACCGCCACATCTAATATACCTGGATGACTATGAAGGAAATCTTCAATTTCACGAGGATAAATGTTTACGCCACCGCTAATTACCATATCATCAACGCGATCAGCAACGAATAAATAACCGTCTTTATCAAAATAGCCTAGATCACCAGAATGATACCATCCTTTATACATCGATTTTTTATTCGCTTCTTCACGATTATGATAGCCAGCCATCATAGTTGGGCCGCGTAAAATAATTTCTCCCACTTCATAAGGAGGTAATACATCATCTGGTTCTGCCGGTGCATCCTCGTTCGGTTTCACAATACGAACTTCATGGCTAAAACATGGCGTGCCTGCTGAACCAGCTTTCGTAATTTGATCCTCCTCTACGAGAAACGCAACAACTGGCCCCATTTCTGTCATTCCGTATATTTGAACAAGATCAATATAAAGACGTTCTTTACATTCCTTCACTAACGCCGGTGCCATTGCTGCTCCGCCATATATACCGATTTTCATTGACGTTAAATCATACTGAGCTAAATCTTTTTGCAACAACATATTCCACATCGTCGGCGCTGCAAAGAACGTCGTAATCTTTTCTTCTTGAATCGTATGTAATACTGTTTCTGTATCAAAATGATGCAAAATAACATTCTTTCCGCCAACTTGAATGCGTGGTATGATTCCGGCATTTAATTCACCACAGTGATATAAAGGCGCAACAACAAGCCCAACACTATCTCTATTATATTTAAGGAAATACGTACAAATCATACTATGCTCAGTCATTTCGCGATGACGATGTAATACGCCTTTCGGATGCCCAGTCGTACCGCTCGTATAAAGCATTGAACAATAATCCATTTCATCAATTTCGATATTTACTTTCTCAGAAGATGCTTCATTCACTTTTTCATGGTAGGAACTTGCATAGGAAGGTTTATCGTTTTCTATAGACCAAAAAGATGTATTTGGAAAATCTCTTTCAATTATAGCAACAGTTGACTCAACTGCTTTTTCAAAGACAACGACTTTCGAGGATGCGTCCTGAAGAATATAAGATACTTCTTTCGCTTTTAAGCGGAAATTAATCGGGTTAAAGATCGCTCCAATTTTCGCACAGGCTAAGTAAACGTTTACAAATTCATGGCAATTATATAAGTAAACAGATACCGTATCTCCCTTTCTTACCCCTTCTTCTAATAGAGCGTGCGCTGTTTTATTTATTTGTTCATCCCACTGTTTATACGTCCAGCGAATATTTTTTTCAGGTTCCACTAACGCCTCTTTATTTGGATACTTACCAACTGATAAATCAAAAATTCTCCCTATCGTCATATACATGCCAACAATTTCCCCCTTTTCTCTTTCATAAATCTATCATTTCGTCCATAAGTAGACATTGTCCTCTAATGATTTGACTAATTTTTCTGATTATTATCGACATAGTTTTACATACGGTACCGCTAGACGGTAAATGAAATTATATCGGCGATTTTTCGAATATATCAACTTACCGACAAAAACTGACAAGATATAATCGGACCGCCCGTTACTGCAGGATAAAAAAGAGGTTGTTCCGACTCGGAACAACCTCTTTCTTCTTATGCAAATAGCTCTTCTAAAATTTTCAGTTTATCTTCTGTATATTTCACAAAGCCATCATTATATGATTTTGGATCTTTCGGATTCGCAAAGTGCGTAATTGCTCCCGTCTTCGGGTGAACAAATTTACTTGATGCACCACAACCAAGTCCGATAATTGATTGTACTTCTTCCATAATGACAATGTTGTAAATACTTTCTTGCGTCGGCATTGCATAACCAACGTTCTCTAAGTTACCTAAAATATTCTTTTGACGATATAGGTAATATGGTACGTAATTATGCTTTTGCGTCCACTCTTCTGCTTCATGCATCATCGCTGTAATTTCTTCGCGACCTGCTACTTTATATTTACGTTTGTTTTGCGTCATTTCAGAAGCACGTTTGAATGATAACGTATGAACTGTTAATGATTCTGGCATTAACTTTTCTGTTTCATCTAACGTATGCTTGAAGATATCTAACCCTTCACCAGGAAGACCAATAATTAAGTCCATATTAATATTGTTCATTCCCATTTCACGAGCTAAATGGTATTTCTCAATTGTTTCTTCTACAGTATGATGACGTCCAATTGCTTTTAGTGTCTCTTGATGGTATGACTGTGGATTAATACTAATACGGTCAATGTTCCATTTATTTAACACTTCTAGCTTTGCTGGCGTGATCGTATCTGGGCGACCTGCCTCAACTGTTACTTCACGCACATTTTTCACATCTGGGAACGCTTCATACATTTCTTCATACAGCATATCCATCTCTTCTGCTGTAATACTTGTAGGTGTACCGCCGCCGTAATAAATCGTCGTAACTTTTACACCTTTTTCTTTTAAAAACTTACCAATTTCACGAACTTCATAATGTAAACCACCTAAGAACGAATCAACAGACCCTTGGCGTCCATTAATCGCATAAGCCGGGAATGTACAGTATGCACATTTCGTTGGGCAGAACGGAATACCGATATAAATACTTACTTCTTCTTTCAAACGGTATAAATCCGGAACAACTGCTAATTGGCAATCAACAATGCGCTGAAGAAGTTCAATTTTCTCTTCATGAATTAAATAACTTTCACGAAGTTCTTGATGCGCTTCTTCTTTTGACATACCATTTTGAAGCATTTTGTGAAGAAGTTTCGTCGGACGTACTCCCGTTAAAATACCCCAGCTTTGTTCAATACCAGTTAACTGCTGAAGAACAGAAAGATATACATAAGAAACAACGTGTTTCACTTGCTTCATACGCTCTTTTTCATCTGTGAAAGCAGATAAATCTTTCGAGAATGTTTCTTCATACACATTTCCTGTGCTAACATCCGTTAATTGAGCGGATGCTTTCACATTATCCTCAATGTGTATATCAACGATCAGATTTGCTTCCTCTTGTTCAAATCCAATCGTACTATCTTCAAAAAATAAGCCGCCAATATTTTGTAGCGGACGTAAAAAACGATCATCTTGTAACGTTTTAATTGAAATTAACAACATTATCACCTTTTCATTTGCAAACTCTCTTTAGTTTACTTGAAGGGCGTTTACAGGTCAATACAGAAGGTTTTACCTGTTTCTCTTACATTTTTTTAAATAATTCTTTTTATGAATATTGCTCATGTATATAGACATCATGATTTTCTCTTGTTAAAATTTATTAGTGTTAAAATCGATACATAGTGAAAATACAATATAAAAAGGAGGACTGTTAACACTAGATTCCACAATCTAATGTGTTAAAAACAAATATGAAAAAGAAATTTTATAGTGTTTTAACTCTCTCTCTTGCATTACAAACTGTTCTTGCACCTACTTATTCATTTGCAGAGAGTGCTGAAAAATCCGCCGAAGTATATACGGAGGATCAAGTTTTTAAAAGTATTAAAGAACATGTTAATGAGCATAGTACTCATGAAGAAGATATCGAGGTTACTGGCCAATTCCTACTATACACTTCAAAAAAACATTCATTATATACCGCGAATGATTTAAAAAACAAATCGAATATCGAGATTACAGAACAAGTCGTAACGGCGACAAAGAAAAAAGGAAATGCTTATTACATAACCACGTCAACTGGCGCTGGATGGATAGATAACAATGATAATAGCTTAGAAGTTCAAGAGATTCATAAACTATCTAACCAAAAATTAATCGTAAAAGAAGAAGCTTCCATACATGCACTTCCGTTCCAATCGTTTAAAGAAGAAGGAAAACTAGAGCCACAAGTCATAACTCCTACTGAACAAGCTGGAAATTGGTTTAAAGTCCAAATAAATGAAACAGCAAAATGGATTTATGCACCTTCTGCTACATTTGAAGGTACAAAAGCTTCATTATTAAAAAACAGTCGTACTGCTAAAAATAGTTTATTGAGATCGCCAGAAGCTCTACAAACAAACAATATTTATGGCGTTACATTTAAAGAAATGATTGTCCCAAAAGGAAATGACGATATTCGCCCTGGCTACCCGATGGTGCCTAAATATATTACGATTCACGAAACGGCTAATACAGCGAAAGGTGCTAATGCTCTAAATCATGCAAAATTCTTAGATAATCAAGCACGCGGAACAGCTGATCGCGCTGCATCTTGGCATTTCACAGTAGATGATAAAGAAATTTATCAACATCTTCCAGTAAATGAAGTTGGATGGCATGCTGGAAATAAAACTGGAAACTATGAATCTATCGGAATTGAAATTGCCGTTAATCAAGATGGAAACTATGAAAAAGCGGTAGAAAATGCACGTAAATTGGCAGCTTATTTAATGAACGACTTAAATATTTCTCTAGATAAGGTCCAAAAACACCAATTTTGGTCAGGAAAAAACTGCCCTGCGTTTATGATTCAACGCGGACAATGGGATGCTTTCTTAAAAGGAACTGAAACATACTATAAGGAAAACCAAAAAAATCCCGTAACTGATGACATTACAGGTGGATGGTATGAACAAGACATTCGTCAATTAGCAGCTAGAGGCATTATGCAAGGAGAAGGGAACGGCAAGTACTTCCCAGAACGTCTTGTAACGCGTGCTGAATTTGCTACATTAATTACTCGTGCTTTACAATTACCAAGTGGAAATGCTAATTTCACAGACTTAGAACAAGTACACCCATCTTTAAGAGACGGTATTAATCGTGCAGCAAGCGCAGGCATAATCCGCGGACGTGGTGATAATACATTTGATCCAAATACTACAATTACACGCGAAGAAGCTGTTATTATGATCGATCGTTCTCTAAAACACGCTGGTATTTTTGCAAAACAAGTTGAACTACCATTCGTAGACCAAAACTTAATTTACGCTAAAGAAGAAGTACAAAGAGTGTATGGATATGGAATTGTAAAAGGTAATGAATTTAATCAATTCGTACCAAAAGGACCATCACAACGTGCTCACGCAGCTGCATTTATAAACAGAATGCTTAGCGTAATTGAAGCTTAACATATTTATCATTCCATATAGATATTTTCATTTTATCTGTATTCACTTAAAAGGCATCAGAGATTATATATCTCTGATGCCTTTTATACATCCGTTAACTATTTTTAGCCATGAATCTTAAACGTATTCCTAGTAACAGAAGCATAAAACCGATGAATGGAACGTAATTCGTATTGTGTCCTGTAGCTGGAAGTTGTTGATTATTAGAAGAACCTTGTCCTTTTTCTGGGAAATTAGGTTTTTCTACTCCCTCACCTGGCTTTTCTGTTCCTTCACCTGGCTTCCCTGTTTCTTCACCTGGCTTTTCTGTTCCTTCACCTGGCTTCCCTGTTTCTTCACCTGGTTTCCCTGTTTCTTCACCTGGTTTCCCTGTTTCTTCACCTGGTTTCCCTGTTTCTTCACCTGGTTTCCCTGTTTCTTCACCTGGTTTCCCTGTTTCTTCACCTGGTT
>NZ_WEIJ01000007.1:0-159482 GCF_009183795.1 Bacillus sp. B1-WWTP-T-0.5-Post-4 | reverse complement strand
TCCCTGTTTCTTCACCTGGTTTCCCTGTTTCTTCACCTGGTTTCCCTGTTTCTTCACCTGGTTTCCCTGTTTCTTCACCTGGTTTCCCTGTTTCTTCACCTGGTTTCCCTGTTTCTTCACCTGGTTTCCCTGTTTCTTCACCTGGTTTTTCCGGATCTTTATCTGTATCTTTTTTATTTGTAATTTGAAGCTTTACAACTTCAATTTTTTCATTAGAAATCGTAAATTTGATTTCCTTATTGGATAAAGTGTATCCTTCTGGCGCTTGGATTTCTTTTAAAATATAATCTCCTGGTTCTAACTTCTTAGAAATTGCTTTACCGCTCTTATTTGTTATTAATGTTTCCACTTTTGTTCCGTCTTTCCAAATTTCAAACACTGCGCCTGCTAATGTTGTATTTGTATTATTAGCATCTACCTTTGTAATTTCTAATTGACCTGTAATTTCTTCTTTCATTTTTTCATTCATAACTTCTTGTTTTACTACTTCATTTGCTACAACATTTACGTTTACTGTTACTTCTAGCGCTTTATAACCTTCCGGCGCTTTCGTTTCTTCTAACGTATACTTTCCTGGCACTAAGTTTTCGAATTTCACAACACCGTCTTTATTCGTTGTTTTCGCTTCTCCAACTACTTGACCAGCTTCATTTTTCAGTTTGAATTCTGCACCTGCTAGAACTTTTCCACTTTCTGCATCCTTTTTGATTACTTGTAAGCTTCCTAGTTCTTTTGCATTTTCTACTTGTACTTCTACTACTTTGTCCGCTTCCACAACGACTTCAATTTCTTCTTTTAACAACTTATATCCTTGTGGTGCTTTCGTTTCTTTTAATGTGTATGTTCCTGGTTCTAATTTCTGAGAAATTACTTTACCTGTTTTATCTGTTCGTAATGTATCTACTTTCTTACCATCTTTATACACTTCAAATTCTGCGTCTGATAATACTTTCGTTTTATCTTCCGCATCTACTTTTACAATTTCGAATTGACCAAGGCTCTTACCGTTCGTTACTTTTACATCAATAACTTTTTCACCGTCAACTGTTACATGAATTATTTGTTTTGTTACCTCATAACCTTCTGGTGCTTTTGTTTCTTCTAACGTATATTCACCTGGCACAAGTCCGTCTACTTTAACCGTTCCAGACTTATCTGTTGTAATTCCTTCTTTTACAACATTTCCTTTCGCATCTTTCAATGTAAATTCTGCGCCTGCTAAGCGTTTCGTTTGATCTTTATCATCCATTTTAATAATTTGTAGAGAACCTAAGATTTTTTCGTTTTCTGCCTCTACTTTTACTACTTCTTTCTCATTTTGAATTGTTACTTTCCATTCTTTATTTGAAAGTTTGTAGCCCGCTGGTGCTTTCGTTTCTTTCACTGTGTATTCACCTAGCGGTAATTTCGGTGACATCACTTTTCCACTCTCATCTGTTTTCAGTTCCGCTACCTTTTTACCATCTTTATACACTTCGAATTCTGCACCTGATAACAATTTCGTTTTATCATTCGCATCTACTTTCACGATTTCGAATTGACCCATTACTTTTTCATTCATGACTTCTTGTTTTACTACTTCGTTCGCTACAACGTTCACTTCTACTGTCACTTCTAGCGCCTTATAACCTTCCGGCGCTTTCGTTTCCTCTAACGTGTACTTTCCTGGCACTAAGCTTTCGAATTTCACAACACCGTCTTTATTCGTTGTTTTCGCTTCTCCAACTACTTGACCAGCTTCATTTTTCAGTTTAAATTCTGCACCTGCTAGAACTTTTCCACTCTCCGAATCCTTTTTGATTACTTGTAAGCTTCCTAGTTCTTTTGCGTTTTCTACTTGTACTTCTACTACTTTGTTTGCTTCCACAACGACTTCAATTTCTTCTTTTAGCAATTTATATCCTTGTGGTGCTTTCGTTTCTTTTAATGTGTACTTTCCTGGTTCTAATTTCTGAGAAACTACTTTACCAGTTTTATCTGTTCGTAACGTATCTACTTTTTTACCCTCTTTATACACTTCGAATTCTGCATCTGATAATACCTTCGTTTTATCTTCCGCATCTACTTTCACAATTTCAAATTGACCTGTTACTTTTTCGGGGATCTTTTTATTCACCACATCTACAGTCAATACTTTATTAGCCTCTACATCAACAGAAACTGAACTAGATGATAATTCATATCCTTTCGGTGCTTCTACTTCTTTTAATGTATAGCTTCCAACTGGAAGTCGTTTCGATAAGGCTTCACCTTTATCATCTGTAACAATTGTTTCCACAACTTTCCCATCTTTATCGATAACATCAAATTTTGCACCTGGCAGAAGTTGACCAGATTCACTATCTTTTTTCAATAATTTAAATTGGCCATTCTCTACTTTTTTCGTATTCTTCATAACAAGTTCAATTACGTTTGTATTATCAATTGTTACTTTGACTGGTGTATCAACTTTTATATATCCTTCTGGTGCATTTATTTCTTTTACAAAATAGTCACCAAGTGGTAAATCTTTAACTTCCGCAATACCCTTTTCGTTTGTTGTAACAGTAGCCACAACGTTATTATCTTTGTCTATAACATCAAATTTTGCGTCTTTTAAAACAATGTTTTCATCGTTTTCATCAACTTTTTTAATTTGTAAATGTCCTTTTTCAGCTGCTGGTTTATTCCACTTTGGCCAGTTAAATTTAAAGTTATGAACCTCAAAACCATCTCTTTGGTGTAATCCTCCAACATAGGCTTGTCCATTAATAGAACCACCTTTTGTTTCTACAACTGCATTAGGTGCAAACACACTACCTACTACACCGTAACCTTTAGTTGTTATCTTTGTAGCATTAGGAAATACCCAAATTACCTTACTAGCTAACTCAGTAAAAGATGAATTAGGGTCATATGCTTGAGATGTATTAATTAAATCCGTCGCCATCCCAGTATTTCTTGTATCATACAAAATTGCACCGCCACCAAAACTCACTTCTTCTGCATCTGAATAAATAACAATAAAGTCTTTATTCTCTACATTCGGAAGAAAAACGTCTTTTACATCAAATGCTTTCTTTCCCGTCTGGCCTGAAGAGACATAAATATTAGGGTTGTTTACATCTTCACCGATTCCAAAGCTCATATTAGGTTTTGGCTTATCAGTGTGTAGTTTACTTGCATCCCCAATTACACCATCAACGTCTTTTCTAAATTCTTTAAACTTAGCATCAATCTCCGCTTGCTCTTTATAAGAGATACGGTCATATGACGTTTTCATTGCGCCATCTGGGTCACCGTCTTTTGTCATCGCCACTATTCCATCTTGAATAATTACTTGTCCTGCTCCCGCTTTCGTAAATTGACCGCCTAGTAATAATGATGGATATCCTTCATCTACCCAAGTTGCTCCAGCTAAGTTATTTGCTCCAGTTGCAGCCGCTACGACTGTATAACTTGATGCGTTCATATTTTTCTGAACAGCCATCGCACCTTCAATATCCGCACTCGTTGCACTATGATCTCCAAAAATGATGGCGTTGTAATAAGATACATCACCTAAACCTTTTAATTCTGTTGTAGCTGCCTCTGCTTTAAATGGTAAATGGATTAAAAAATTCATACATATTAGTAATACAACTATTAAACTACTACTTAACTTTTTAATTTTTTGATTAAATGATTTCCTCAAGAAATTCATTCCCCCTTTTAAACTTCCTAAAATCACAAAAAGAAGTACATATCATATGTACCAAACCTTACTCACATTAACTTAAAATAATCCATTTAAATAAAACAAAGGAACGCTACAACTACTTAATAAAATTACTACAATTCATTTTTGAAATAATACGTGAACTAAACTGTCATGGGGAAATACTTTTACGTATGGGAGCCCAATAAAATTAATCTGAAGAATATTTCATGTGGTGTAACTATTTTGACAACATCATTCACTTTACATTAGTTTTCTAAAGGATTCAAGTGAATTGTATGGATTTTATACACAATTCACATCTTAAAACGCTTTCACTTTTAAAAAATAAGCTCAACAAAAAAACGTAGCCAAAAAGCTACGTTTTTCTTTCATCGTTTCGGTGTATTTTTATGATTCTTCAAAAACGGAAGCGGGAATTGCTTACGGAAATGCTCTTTAATCATATACTCTACACCGTTTTCGCTATTTGAACGTGTAATCCAATCTGCTGCTTGCTTTAATTCTACAGGCGAGTTCCCCATCGCTACCCCAAGTCCCACGTTTTCAATAACCTCTAAATCTTCCATACTATCTCCAATCGCAACCATTTCATTTAGCGAAATATTTAAATGCTCTCCAAGCAATTGTAACCCGCGTAACTTTGATACATTTTGCGGTAAAATTTCTATTCGTTTTGAATCACATTCAACATACTCTACATCTTGGAACGCTTTTTTTAATGTATTTAGCCCGCGTTCTTTTTCACCTTTAGTTTGGAAAAGAACATCAATTTTTGGCGCCGCTACCGGATGGTCACGAAGCGCGTCACCTAACGAATCTACAAATTGAACTGGATAAAATAACGGATCTGCGCTTGATAATACAGTGCGCGCAATTAAGTTTGGTGTATTTCTCTCACGATTTCCTATCGAAAACCGTTCATGAGAAATACGTACGTTACAATCAAAGTGCTCTAACACTTGCACAATGTTAAAAGTCTTCTCTTCAGACAATCTTCTTTGAACGTACGGCTTATCTAACGTTGCTGAAACGAAAGCACCACCATGTGTCACTAATATAGAATCTAATTTTAACGCCTTTGCTACTTTATGAGCGGATTGAAAATTACGACTCGTAAATAACGTAACGTATACATCTTTTCTTTTCACAAATTCAATTGTTTCTCTTAATCCTTTTGCAATTTTTCCATTGTTGTATAGTAGTGTCCCATCTATATTAAGAGCTAGTAAGCGATAAATCATGTCGCACTCCCCCTCTTCGCTGTTGTACTCTATCCATAATTTATGAAATAAATGTAGCAAATAGAACGAGTTAGAATTACTACTGAAAATTTGGTTTACTATATACATATACACTTAGCAAAGGAGATAGTACAATGCAGGCACCTCCTTCTTTTTATGAAGGCGATACGTTAGAAGTCGCAAAAAAATTACTCGGGCAAAAACTTGTTCATATTGTAGACGGAATAAAGCGAAGCGGAATCATTGTAGAAGTAGAAGCATATAAAGGCCCGGATGATAAGGCCGCACATAGTTACGGAGGCAGACGGACAGATCGCACAGAAGTTATGTTTGGTGCACCAGGGCATGCTTACGTATATTTAATTTACGGTATGTATCATTGCTTTAACGTTATTACAGCGCCAGTGGGCACCCCGCAAGGTATTCTCATTCGAGCCCTTGAGCCAGTAGATGGAATAGCAGAAATAAAACTAGCGCGCTACAATAAGACCGAAATTACAAAAGCGCAGTACAAAAATTTAACAAATGGTCCTGGCAAACTATGCCGTGCACTCGGAATTACTTTAAAAGAACGCGGCGTATCGTTACAAAATGATACGTTACATATTGAATTAGTTCCAAAAGAAGAACACATATCATCACAATATAAAATAACAGCAGGACCTCGTATTAATATCGACTATGCAGAAGAAGCTGTACACTATCCGTGGCGTTTTTATTATGAGGGACATCCGTTTGTTTCAAAAAAATAAGCGATATCAACGATTTTCCAAATATATCTATCGTAACTTACAATATATCAACGGTTCGACAAATAATAACATTACGAATAAAAGAAGACTGTTCCAAAATGGAACAGTCTTTCCCTCTTACTCTGCACCTTCCGCAGTTGCAATATTATCCTCTAAATTTTCTCTTGATAATTCAGCCGCCATAAAATCAGCTGTTTCTGGAAGTGCTAAATGCATATGAGCTTTTTGACAAATTTGGATCGTACAGTTTTCTATAACATAGTCGAAAACATGTCCGCCCCCGCTTCTTTCATCATCAATGTAATGTAAGTGGAATCCAGCTACCCCAATACCTTGTGCGTAATCTGGTGTCCAAAATCCAGCAAGCGTACCTTCTGTATTTTCAAATGAAAAGATTGGTTGTGATTTCGTCACTTCAACGAGCGGTGTATACGGTTTTTCTTGTCTTGGAACAGTTCTCGTCTTTACTTCACGGAACGTACCGTCCATTCGAATACCGTAAAACAAGTTTTTACTTGGCATTAATTCATGTAATAACTCTTCAACTTCTTCACGATTCATCGGACGTTCTACCGTATAACTCATTTCTTTTTCAAAAAACGTTACAGTCGCAAATGGCGTTGTTTCTTCTGGCTCTACTTTTTCCGCTGAACCGTCTGAACGTAAATGATAAAATTCATTATCAAATGCAATCATTTCACCATCTAATTGATCAAATGTGCCGATGCCGAAATCACCATGTTTTTTCAAATCTTCAAAGCTAATTACACCATCATATATACCATCTAATAGCGCAAGCATTGTAGATGTTTGATATACTTCATTACTCGTTTTCGTTTTTTTTGCATCAATATCAATTAATTGCGCAACAGTCATCTCAAATCTGCCTCCATTAGTTTAATTGGTTTGGTAATAATTTTTCGCTTAATTTAATGTTGTCACGATAGTCAATTGGAATATCAATAATGACAGGACCATCTGCTGCTAGCGCGGATTTTAACACATCTTCTAATTCATCAGGCGTGTTAACACGAAGACCTAACGCCCCGAAACTTTCCGCATATTTCACAAGGTCAACATCGCCAAACTCTGTAGCTGATGTTCTGCCGTATTTCATCATTTGTTGGAATGCAACCATATCATATGTGCCGTCTCTCCAAACAAGATGGACGATTGGAGAATTTAAACGTACCGCCGTTTCTAACTCCATCGCTGAGAATAAGAAACCACCGTCACCTGATACGGAAACTACTTTTTTACCTGGTTCTACTAAAGTAGCTGCGATTGCCCAAGGAAGTGCAACACCTAGCGTTTGCATACCGTTACTAAATAATAATCTACGTGGTTCATAAGAACGGAAACATCTCGCCATCCAAATAGAATGGGAACCGATGTCACATGTAACGGTTGTATCGTCACTAATTAAAGAACGAAGTGTACGAATTACTTGAAGTGGATGCGTAACACCTTCTGAAGGACGATTTGGAACTTCTGCTTGTTCTGATAATTTCGCGCGTAATCGTTCTAATACCGCTTCTGATTTCGTACTTAATACAAGTTTCGGTAATTTCTCCGCGATGCTATTTACCGTTAAAGCAATATCACCAATTAATTCACGCTCTGGCTGGTAATCATGGTCGATATCTGCTTGATGGTCGTCAAGATGAATAATCGTTCTGTCGCCAAGTTTATTCCAGAACTTTGGATCATACTCGATTGGATCATAACCGATAGAAATAACAAGGTCTGCTTCTTCTAGTAAAATATCACCTGGTTGGTTACGGAATAATCCAACGCGGCCGAAGAAATGATCTTCTAACTCACGTGAAATCGCACCAGCTGCTTGATATGTTTCAACGACAGGAAGTTCTGTATCCGCAATTAATTTACGAACAGCTTTCGTCACTTCATTTGTGCTCGCTCTCATACCGAGTAAAATAACTGGTAATTTCGCTGCTTTTATTTTTTCTACTACATATGTAATATCATGTGTGGGAGCGATTCCAAGCTGTGGCTTAGAAAGCGCACCGATAGACTCTACAGTCGTTTCCGCAGTCATAACGTCTTGCGGCAAACTTACTAAAGTTGCTCCTGGATTTGTAGAAGTCGCACTTCGGAATGCATTTGATAATGCTTCTGGCACATTATCAGGATGCTCTACTTCTACGCTATATTTTGTGATTGGTTCGAATAGTGCAGCATTATCCATAGATTGATGTGTACGTTTTAATCGATCCGTACGCGGAACTGCACCAGCTAAAGCAACAACGGGATCACTCTCCGCATTCGCAGTAACAAGACCTGTCGCTAAATTTGATGTCCCTGGCCCTGAAGTTACAAGACATACGCCCGGTTTCCCTGTTAATCTACCAATCGCAGCTGCCATAAATGCTGCGTTTTGTTCATGACGACAAACGATTAACTCTGGTCCTCTTTCTTGCAATACATCAAATACAGAGTCAATCTTTGCTCCTGGAATACCGAAAACATGTGTAACACCTTGTTTAATTAAACAATCAACAACAAGATCTGCTCCTTTTGTTTTTGTCTTCACGTCGTTTGCTTTTACACCTGTACTCAAACTAATCATTCCTTTGTTTCATAATTTGTGTAATAAAGATTTTTAACTTCACCTAGTTAATTAATGTGGTGAAGTATCATTTATCATTATATTACAAATGCATTATTTTTCCAACAATATGAATTTGAAATTATTTTGACAAGATTTAAAGAATACGCTTACAACCTTTTGTTTATCTTAAAATAACATTTTATATCTCTTCTAAAAATGTACAAAAATACTTCCACCTATTCACATTATTAACAATTTTATAGTACCTTGCAAAGAATAATAGTAAGTGATATATTTGTAAATAACGAAGTACCCATTATTTGGAATGTTATTCACGATTAGTATATCTCCTTTCAAAAAGTAGATATAGATTGTGTGTGCTGTTTAGAAAAAAGATAGGATTTTCAGCCATAATTCATCATTTTATAAAGGAAAGTGATTGTATGGGAGGAAACAAAAAGAGATTGAAACGTTTTTGAACGAAAAAAATATTAAAACTTCAATTAACAGCAATAAAAAAAATTAACAGATGTATTACATATCCCTTTCAAAATAATCAATAAGAAATGGCTATTTTGAAAGGTTTTTTTTAATATCTGAGGATGCACTTCATCCGTTTCCTATAAAAAAAGGCCTCCTTAAAGGAGGCCCAAGTAAAAACAACAAACGCAAAATAACAACAAATAATGGACGATAAAATCACTATATTGACAAAGTATAGGATTTTTATCAATTGGAGTAACTCAACCCTAAATTACTCTTTTAACAATGCAATACTAATAACTGATTACAGCAATTTTTTACCGTGTCTTAAAATAATTGACTGTCTTTCAAATAATTCTATTTATATTGATTGTTATTAATTAGTATATACTTGAATACGACTATACACCCTAATAAAAGGCAATATATTAAGCTGTTAGTCCTCGCGAGTTTTTGTTTGCCTTTAATATAACTATACTACATCCCTTCATTTATATCACCGAATACCTCTCTCGTATAGACGCACTCTTCTTTTCGGTAAGCCGTAACGAATTTTTCATTTAAAATATAAAAAACCTCCCTTTTAAAAAAGGAGGTTTCCCATAATGAATACTCAACAGATTTACTATTCATAAAGCTAATCCTTTTACAAACTATCGTATGCTGGTTTTACATTATTATGATGGGGAAATAAAGACATCATTTTTAGGAATTAATACCTCGCATAGCAATAAAGAGGTTAACTAGATAATTTAAACATCTCTTATATGAGTTATTCACTGATATAGCAATTATAGTTTATCTCTCTTTCTATTTCGCCGAAATATCCTTGCGTTTACAAGTAATGTTTTCCGAAAAAAATTTATTACTATTTCCCTGCAATTTTTTATAAACAAATAAAAAAACACTATTTCTTGACAGTATTTTCATCATACTTTCATTCTCTTACCATAAATTACATTATCAATCTATATTGTTTATAGCTCTTGTCAACTATCCTTTTTCTTTGTTCGTCTCCCCAACCAAAATACTAAAACTAACAATGCGATAAGTAATAAAATACCACCTATAATATAGTACAGAGTATAATCCTTTTTAGCCTCCACTGCTGTATCATTTAGCTTCTTCGCTTCTTTTCCTTCAATCGTAAATTTCTTCGTCCACTCCCATTTCTGATCACCATCAGTTGCCTTCATTTCTAGACGGTATGTTCCTTGCTCTAAAGCTTTATTGTCCCAACTAATTGCATAATCAAAATTAGAATTTGGTGCCATTCTTAAATTTTCTTTTTTCATTTCATGTAATACATCTTTACCTTTTTCAGTGTACACCTTTGCATCTACACTTAAATTCTTTAACATTGCTGGTTTTATATTTTGTAAATTCGCTGTCACTACATTACGCGCATTCACTTGGCCTGGTTTTACTTCATTTAGTTTCATATCTGGTTTTACTTCCGCATCCGTTTCCCTTAATACAACACCGATAGCATACGCATACTTATTTTTAATTTGCACGCCTTCTGATTTTTTCTTATCCTCTTTATCTTCTTTTTCTTTAAAGTATAAACCACCTAAAATAACACCATCATATGATTCTGTAGGCATTTCAATATTCACATTTAATACTATTGTACTTTTCGCTGGAACTTTTGTCTCCTTTTGCACTTTCGCAATTTTTGAAAACGGTGTTTTTAATGTAGAATCAAACTCTGGATTCACTACACTGTAATCAGTGATTCCATTATTATTTGTAATTGCAGTATTGGCATATGTCTCTACTTCTACTTCTTTATCTGTATCATTTTTCATTTGTACTTGCAGCGTTTGTTTTTGTCCTGGTTCCATCTTCAAGTCAAAATATGTCTGGTTTTTATCCACTTGATTTTCTGGAATGACCGCCGTTACCGCAAATTTCATTTCAGCTGCTTCTACTTTCCCATAAAAAACAGTTATACAAATAGCTAGAGCCAATAAATAACTCATAATTCTCTTTACATATTTCATACTATATTCCTCACATATTCCATAGTTTAATATACAAACGAAAGAGATAAAGACTGAAAAACAGCTTTATCTCTTTCGTTATTTCTCTTACATGCCTCTATTACATTGGTGCGTCTTTTAATTCCCAAGTTAGAGACGTTGTGTACTTAGCTTGTTCTTTTTTTGTTTTACCCGGTACACTTAACTCTACGCTCTTCTCACCATCTTTTACTGATTCACCGAATGAATTCGTCCATGTTCCCATACCTTCTTCTTCTTGTGCTGTCGCAACATCAAAAGCTTGACCTGGAGTTAAAGCAATATTTTGTGCAGCTGTTGGTGCCTTACTACCAGCTGCAGAATTTAACGTACCGTTCTTCAGCGTTAAAGTAGCTCCCGTTAACTCTTTAGCATCTGCAGTTTTAAATTGATCGTTTTGCTTTACTGTTAATTTCCAACCTGCATTTGTACCACGGTTATCTGTTACTTGTACAAAGTTTGGAACTTCACTTTCAGCACCTGTTTTTTTATTTTTCACATTATCTAATTTTGCATAGTACACTTCATTATTACCAGATGCTTTTTGTGTGTCAAAGTTAAAGTTAGATACATAGTCGATACTTAACGGTCCAGCTGTTCCTGGCTCATGTGTATCATCTGGATTTTCTGGATCTACGATTGGCTCCACTACTTCATCCGGATTAATTGGATTAATTGGATCTATCGTATCTTTATTTTTTTCAAATTGAATAAATGCTTTTGAATTTAACGTTCCACCATCTTTTTCTGCGAAAGCTGATGTTCCTCCCGCTAATGTTGTTAATGCGAATGCTCCTACTACTGCTACTTTTGTAAATTTCATATTAGTTCTCCTTTTACAATCTTTTCATTTTCAATATTCAGAAATTATTTCGGTGTATCTTCTAAAGTCCAAGTTAATGTCGTTTTATACTTTGCATCTTTTACCTTTTCTGCTACACCTGGTACAGATAAACTAACACTGTTTTTAGCTTGTTCAATATCTTGACCATATGCAGTTGTCCATGTTCCCATACCTTGACCTTGTTGTGCACTCGTTACATCTTGTGCTGATCCGTCTGGGTTTAACGTTACAGTTTTTGCTGTTGGCGCGTATTTTTTATCTGTTGCAGAGTTTACAACTGAATTCATTAATTTAATCTCAGCACCATCTAACTTTTTACCGTCTGCAGTCGCAAATTGCTCATCTTGTTTTACCGTCAGTTTCCATCCTGCATTTGTACCACGGTTATCTGTTACTTGTACGTAGTTTGGCACCTTCTTTTCTTGACCTTTTTCTGTTTTCACATTTTCTAGCTCAGCATAGTAAACTTTATCATGACCAGAAATCGATTGTTTTCCGAAATGGAAATTAGACACATAATCAATACTTAACGGTCCATTGGTTCCTGGCTCATGTGTATCGTCTGGATTTTCTGGATCTTCAATCGGCTCAACTACTTCATCTGGGTTCGTTGGATCAACCGGTCCCGTAATACCTTCATTTTCTGTAAAAATTACATCCGTTACAGACTTCATCGAAGCTGCTTCTTCTGCAAATGCTTGTGTTCCCCCTGCAAACGCTGAAAGTGATACCGCTCCTGCTAATGCTAATTTTGTTAATTTCATCATTTACCTCCACTAAATTAATTTATTTAATAGAAACTTTTGTTTCTATTTTCCTAGTTTGAAATAATGCTATACAGGCTGCTATCAATAAACCAAACCCTGCATACTGCAAAATAAGTGAGGTTTGTCCACCTGTTTTTGGCAACACCTTATTAGTAATCCGGTCATCTGATATATTGACGACTATTTTAGATCCATCTGGAATCAATGGATCCTCAATTTCTGACGGATTATAACTATTTGAAAAAGTAATTCCAGCTTTTGAATTCATGCTACTTGCCGATACTTCTTCATAAAAGAGACACACCGGTACTACTAGTATCATTAGTAATAGGACGTATTTCTTCACCATTAAACTATCTCCTTTCTAAATTTAATATCTACATTCTAGCTTCTAGATATTTCACTTTAAATTGGAGCATTCGTTAACGTCCATTCAAGCTCACCTTTATAGCTCTTATTTACTTTTATATTTGGACCTGAAGTCACTCGTAAACGAATCCCTTCGTCATCCTTCCAATCAAACGAAACATCTTCGTTATTCGTTGAAGTATGAGTAGTAACTAAGTAAGACTGTTCATTTAATACAGTATCAATGCCATTTGTACTATATACAATCGAATCAGGTAATATATCATTGTCCGTATTCATTAATGGGCTTGTTTGCTTTACATAAACTTGCCACTCAGTCTTATCTTTACGTTTATCAGAAACAATTAATTTTCCTTTCATACCGTTACGGTTAAAGATTTTCTCCCTTGATTGAACTTTAACATTACCAAACGAAATACTTTGTGGAACATCAATTAGCTCAAGATTTCCGCCAATTACACTTACTTTAATCTTTCTTTCAACATCTTTAACTTTTAAAATTACAATGTAATCACCGACTTGATTTGTTAAACCACCCATATCTAAGATTTGAACTTCATTCGTAACATCAACTCCGCCTGGAAGTTCCCACGCCTTCACTTCTGCTTCTTTCAATATAAACTGCTTTAACTGTTCCATATTCGCCGGCACATCATCTACAACAGATACAAAATCTCTCGCCTGCAGGACAGCTTCATTTCCAATCGTAACCCGATCATCTTTTACGAATACAGGAACAATCACTTTAGTTGCGTTTCCAGCCGCATCCGTTATTGTAACTTCAGCTTCAACATATCCTATTTTCGATACATCTGGTTTTTTCGTAATTTTGT
This sequence comes from Bacillus sp. B1-WWTP-T-0.5-Post-4, assembly GCF_009183795.1. Taxonomy (NCBI): domain Bacteria; kingdom Bacillati; phylum Bacillota; class Bacilli; order Caryophanales; family Bacillaceae; genus Bacillus; species Bacillus sp. B1-WWTP-T-0.5-Post-4. The sequence goes on along the minus strand of NZ_WEIJ01000007.1, from coordinate 145,897 downwards.
AAGAAAGATTACTATCAGAAGTACCCGCATTATCATTTACATTCGTTACATAATCTTTCGCATTATCCGATAACTCATCACCAATTTTAATTACTTGAATAACCGGACTAGCTGTTGGTGGCATTGTATCTTTCACGCTAACAAGATTAGATTTCTCACTTACGTTTCCTGCTGCATCTGTAGCCGTCGCATAATATTTAGTTCCTGGAATTAAAGGTCTGTTCTCTTTCGGTATTACAAGTGTATATACTCCGTTAGCATCTGCTTTCACCGATCCAATTAGCACATCCTCACTATAAATATGTACGAATGAATTTGGTTCAGCTTTCCCTTGAAACTTTTCAGATATATCTTTAATTGGCTCCTCAAGAATGGGTTTTTCTGGAGCCGTTTCATCCTTAACAATTGTTGTTGCCTCAGCAAATTTACCATTTAAATACGAGAAAGCTTTTACTGTATTTCCAGCCGTTAAATATTTCCCTTTAGGAAGAGTAAATGAATATTTCCCTTCACTATCAGCAACTACATGATACTTTTCAGAAATATTTACATCAGAAGAATCCATTGTTGGGCTTGGAATCGCGTCATCTCCCGATAAACGTACTAATGCACCTGGATTGGTAACACCCGTAATAATATGACTATTATCTTCATTCTGATTATCTGTTAATTTATCAATAGTAACTGCAACATCTGGAATATATTCAAATAGTACTCTTTTAAAGTTTTGCGTTCGGAAGTTTTCTCTGAAATCATTTTGTACCTTTTCAGTTAATGAATTCCCTAACACTTCTCTAACGTCACCATAACTATATTTAATATGCATTCCATACATCGGATTCCAAGTGTAACTCGGGTTATTATCATCGATTGATACACCATTTTTCCAAGCTTTTACACGCTGTACATCAACATCTAATACTCCACCTACACCGTTCATATAAATTAGCCGACTTGATACATTAGAATTATCTAATGCCAAATTTACTCTTTCAGCATTTGCAAATTGGAACTTTGCATTTGTACCAATATAAATAAGATTTTTTGATGCAGTTCCATCAGAATGTACATCAAACGTTGATTTTTCACCAATTATGAAAGAGCTATTATTTCCAGCATATACACTTGCTTGCGTAGAATTAGCTGTGTTTTCGGACTTCACGGTTAATTTCGCACTATCTGCAACTTTAAGATTTGCACTTGGTCCTAGATAAAGCGCATTGTAACCTAAATTACCTTTTGTATTAATGTTCAATTCCGCATTCTTTTTTACAGTAATCCCAGAATTTGTTCCTTCAACACGTATTCCGCCTCGATTGCTAGTTGAAGTTGTATTCACGTTAACTTTCGCACCGTCATGGATTATAAACTGCCCTTGCGTGACAATTACTGCCTGTGGATTTTCTCCGCCAGTATCAGATGCTGAAACATCAATAATGGCATCTTTCCCTACATCTACTGTTCCACCATTAAATAGCCCAAATACTGCTGATTTTTTAGTGCTACCAATATAATGGGTACCTTCAAGAAACTTGACGTTTGTCGCCTCAACATTTTGCTGAGTATCTGTACCAGTACTTGGAATAGACTGTCCATCTAATGACGTATATTTTTCAACTGATTGAACATTAAGCTTACCAGCAAATATAACATCCGCATTATAAGAACACGTTAGCTGCGGTCCTATATAACTCAAGTTTTCATATCTAATAAAAGCAGTGTTAGAGTTTGCAGGTGCATCCATACGAAACGGGCCGTACCAGTTACTCCCAAGAATATTTATATTTTGTATAGTAAGATTCATTTTATTAGCCACAGTAGCTGTGAAAATTCCACACATCCCTCTAAAATCAACAGTATGTCCATTTCCTTCAATGACTAAATCTGGTCTTACTGGATAATTAACAAAACCATATGACGGATGATTTACAGTAAAATCATCTGTGATGTTAATCTTTGAAACATTCTTATCATTCAACGCTTCCCTAAATGTTTTATCATCATACACATCCACTGCACCATTGACTACAGCATGTTTTACTTCCTGCTTCTCTAAACGCTCTTCTAAATGCCCCACAGGCGCTGTTTCATTAGACACTTTTGCTTCATTTCCCACTTCTTCAACGTGTATTTTTTCTGAATCAACTAGTTTTTTAGAGTCTACTTCATTCGTTTCTTTCTGTTTCAAGTCATCATCTTTACTTTTTTCAATGCTTACTTTTTTTGATTTAGTGTCTTCTTTATGGATCTCATTGATTTCCACAATTTTTTCATTTTTTTCTTCGTCACCACTTGAACGACCGATGTCAGACTTTCCCTCTTCCGTATTTCCTACTGATGTGACAGCTTTTTCAGTAACGTGTACAACCGAGGATATTGTAGAATCTAATTCTCGATCCCCGTGCCTCAGTTTCGTCTCAAAATTATAAGTCCCAGGTTGCTTTCCTTTTACCGCTAAACGTACTATATCGAAAACTTTACTTTGTGACTTTTTCTCAACTTTAATTACCGAATTTTCCGTTAAATGAATTTCCTCAAATGAACCATTTTGTTCATTCAATAATTTAGTCGCCTCTTTATCAAATTGCATACCTTCCGGCACTATTATCTCAACTTTGTCACCATTTTTTTCTAATCCTATTATTTTTAATACTATTTCTTCATCTACTTGGGCTTTATTCTTTTCAGCTTGTAACAATAATTTTAGCTCTTGACTATCTTCAATTGCATACGCTGTACTTGTTAAAGCATCTATTGTACTTACTTGTGTCAAAAAAATTGCACTTGCTAAACAAATACGCCCCACTTTTTTTCCTTTATTCAATGTCTTCATTTTCCTCCTTCCCCTATTCATTAAAGTATCTAAAACACATATAATTAAATACTTCAATTTATCCTTAATCTATATCCATTAAGTAAAACAACTAGGGTTTCAACTCTACATATAATGTTAACCATTTTCTTGAAATACATAAACGAAAAGTACACACGGAGTAACGCATTTATTTTTGCGTTAAACCGTATATATAACCTATTTTTTCCATATTATACAAATAAAAAAAGCATAAACCAATATCATATTGAGCTTATGCCTAAAGAAATAAATTTTATTTTGTTTTATATAAATCTATCTCTTTCATAAACAAGTTACACTTATGTACATATAACCAATCTTAATTGCTTCAAATTGTTAAAGAATAAATAACCCCTAGTTCTTGCGCCTTTTGTACTGCTTCCATCCTTGATGACACCTGTAACTTATGAAATATGTCAGTTAATTTATATTCTACCGACCTTTGACTTAAATTTAATATTTCTGCAAGTTCTCTATTTGTTTTCCCATTACTTACTTCAACTAGGATTTTTTTCTCTTCTTCATTTAAAGATATTGTCCTTTCAGGTCCATCTTCTATGTCTATATTTGATATATTTTCTGTTATTCTCAACTGCCTAACTAATTGATAAGGTAAAACAACTTCTTTTTTCACTGCATGACGTATTGCATTTATCACTTGTTCCTCAGAAGAAGTTTTACTCAATACACCAAGAACCCCGTTATCTATTAATAAATTATAATGTGCAAACACATCAAATCCTGTAAAGATAAGAATAGCTGCTTCCGGCTGTACATTGAGTATATTTTTAGAAAGCGCCAAACCGTTTATTTTGGGCATTTGCAAATCAATTAAGTATACATCGTACTGTTTATTTTGTATAAATCCACTTACTTCTTCACTATTATGTAAAACATCAGCCTTTATATCGTCATATCTTTCAATTAATGCTTTAGTTCCTAACCCTACTGCAACATGATCATCTACTACAAGTACTGAAATCATATTCTCACCCTTTCAATATTATTACACACAATATCATCCTATCACCTGATGATTCTTTGACAACTAATTATCCTTAAATTTAATAATTATTTGCAAACCGAGATTAGGTTGTGATTCAACAGACATCTCTCCATTCAGACTTTGTATCCTAGTGACAATCCCGGACAAGCCTAATGTATTATAAGAATGGTTTATTTTATTTAACTTAACACCTATCCCATTATCTATATAAGTTAAATATAGGTGATCGTCTTTTTGAAATAATCTTATCGTTACATTTGTCGCTTTTGAATGTTTCATTGCGTTATTTAATAGTTCTTGTATAATTCGATAAATCGCTTGTTCATGTTCAATACTAGGAACAACAATTCTTTCAGGAATATCATAATAGAAGAAAAAGGTCGCTCTTAAATTAATCTGCTTAAATAAATTCAGCAACGCTTGTTTTAAACCTAGCTCATATAAAAATGGTGGCCTCAGTTTCACGAATTGTATAAATATGATCTAATAGTTCTTCATGTATTTCATTAAGTATATCTTTCATTTCCTCATCTTTAACACGTTCATTATAACTCTCAAATTTTCTAGTTAAACGTATTTGATTTTGCAAAACTCCATCATGTATATCACTTGCAAGATTTGTTCGTTCTTTTTCCGATAGTTTGAACATAAGTCTAGCCAACCACATTGGTGGATGCTCTAAATTTTTTATCTCTTGTAATTGCTTTAATAAGTCTTCAATTTGATTAGAACATTCTAATAATAAATCTGCATAATTACATAATGTTTCAATCCAAACTATTTCATCTACATTTAAATTTTCTTTTCCATTATAATTACACAATAAAATAAGCATCTTTTCTGCTGAGGCAGATAAAACAAATCCAAAGTGTTTTTCTAACTGTACGGTAGAACCAACCTTGTAGGTGTCTAGTTGGTAATTAAATAAAGTTTCTATCGTTCGGTGCGGAACATACTCACTATCCAAAACACGGACAGACTTCTCAATTTTATTTATTTCTACGCAGCACGTCTCTTCAAGTTTTAAAATATCCGCTATCTCTCTTCGCATACTATAAATTAAATTTGATAGTTTATATTCATTTTTTGCTTGATGTAAAAATCGATGCAAACTGAATTGATAATTTTTTTGATGATGGTATAAACTTTTTCTCAACTTAAAATCTATATAATCCTTTATATATAAAAAACAAATACAGATAATAATAGCAATAATTCTAAATTTTATCCAATCTAATAAACTTTCCTCACTATCTTCAAAAACTACCATAGTTAATACTGCCAAAAATATGTTAATCCCTACAGATAAAATAATATAATGCGGTAATCGCTGAACAATAAATCTAAAATCAAATAACTTCCCTGCAATTACTAAATAAAACAAGCACACTGGAATAAATAAAAAGAAAATCCCCGTCGTTTCACTACTTATAAATTCTTCTCCATAATATAAATTTGGAATTAAATATAAACAAACAAATGGAGTTGCCGACACTAAAAAACTAATAATAATAATTTTCAAATATTGAATATAACTACTATTTTTGCTTTTAACATAAAATCTCACTAAAAGGTATACTGTAAAACAAAACAATATAAAACTTAAAGCAAGCGTAAACAAATTAGCCCATTCATTATATTTTATATATACAAAAATACTTACTATAATAAGGGCTACTGACATTACATTTAAAACTTTTAATTGTTTTGGTATTAAAAATTTCATTTGATTATTCAAGAAATATAACATCATGAATCGAATAAAGAAAGTAAATGAACATACTAATGAAATTGAGGCCACAATGAAAGATAAAATATCGTCTCTTTCAACAGCCATAATACTAATAAAATTTACTCCAAGAGAAATTAAAAAATACACTAGATTAGTGGTACTACGATTCATTTCAGGAACAAACATTAAAAGATACAATGCCATCAAAAAACATACGATATAAAATCCAACTGGAATGAACAAATGATAAAATAATTGCTTACTATAAGGCGTATATTCTATCTCAAACTCTTTTATTTGTCCGTGCCTATTTAATGTGATTTTTTTTGCCTGTTCAATTGAATGATACGATACAACTGTAAAGTGTTTAGATGGTGATTCGTCATCAATTTTTTCTATAATATCTCCTATTTGGAAATCTCTTTTTCCTGCCCAACTATATTTTGATACTTCATATATAACATATTGGTTAGAATCATATTTTACAGATATACCCATCTCAGGATATTCTTTTATTAAATTAGCAAAATAACAACTAACTATAAGCGATAGTAATAGAATCAACAATTGCCACTTAGATTTCCACATTCTTGCTATCATTGCATAACTCCTTTTGTAAACACAACCATATACATTGCCCCCCCTAGGTATTATCGAAGGAAATTTTTTTGATTTTCATTCCGCAATAAAAATAGAATTATTTACCTTGTACTTTCAAAATTAAAGTAGATCCGCATTTTTTCAAAGGTAAATAACATATATATTGCCCTCCCTAGGTATTCTTAAAATTTTTTTTATTTTCATTCCGCAATAAAAATAAAATTATTTACCTTATACTTTCAACATTAAAAATAAATTCGCATTTTTTTCAAAGGTAAATAACATATACATTACCCTCCCTAGATATTCTTAAAAGGAGAGTTTTTTGATTTTCATTCCTCAATAAAGATAGAATTATTTATCTTACACCTAAAACATTAAAAATAGCTCTATATTTTTTAAAAGTAAATAGATTAAATCCACTTCTAAAAAATTAGAACCCCCATAAAAATATATTCACCATCATTAGATTAGGAAAGAATTATAACATAAAGTAAAAAAATTTATAAGATAACTTTTCGTCGTATATAATATATTAATATATTATTACTTTAGTACTATCTGGCTGATGTGTTAAATAAAATTCATTATTCTTCTTATAAATCTCAATACCTTTTGTAAGTATCTTTACATTATTTATAAAAATAGTTGAATCATTTACCCAAATATTTTCAACCAATTGTGATCCTTGATAAAAGAAGTCATTTTCTATCATCATATGAAGTACATGTTTCGCTAATATTTCCTTTTTAAAAGTATTTAAATCTATAAGGGTCTCCATCTATTCTAACCTCTTCCATTTATCTCTATCAATTGTCTTATTATTAAATACATTATATGTAAAAATTACAATTATTTCACCGAAATACTAATGCGCCATCACGAAATAGATGAGCAACCACCGAAAGAGAATTCCCTCAATATACTTTTTATGCATATGACTCCCCGACTACTTTAATCTTTTATTAATCACCAAATATGTTCACCGCAATATAAATGCGTGCAAACGAAAAATTAATATCCTACCTGTTATATATAGAGTATTTCACATGTATAAAGTTACATTCAAAGTTCCATAAAAAACAAAAAAAAGACGCTCCATACTAGGAGCGTCTTCCACTATTACGCTTGTTGTTGCGCGCTATATAATTCTTCAAGTGGCTTCATGATAATTTTGTTAACGTCACCGATTACAACGTTTAGGCGTTGCTCAGTTTCCATTAATTTTGTAATTTTAGCATCTTGTTGAATGCGAGCTACAACTTCTTGTGCTTGTTGGTTGTCTTCTTCAGTGATTTCTTGGCCTTGCATCATTTTCTGTTGTAGGCTAAGTTGCATTGTACGGAACTCATCGAATAAGTTCTTTGAAGCTGTGTCAGCTTGAACTGCTGCGTAGCTCTCTTTTAAAGTTTTGAAGTCTTCGTTTTCAGCGATTGCTTTTTGTAATTCATATGCAACATCATGAATGTTCTTTGTCATTTTATTTTTCCTCCTTTAGAAGGCTAGCGCTTTTCACTCGCACTGCCTTTTACGTGCATTTACATACGCACCTCTTCTTACCATATCAAACTATGCAAGAGATGTGAAGAAATTTCACTTTTATTTCTATGTACTCACCTTATTATCTAAGAAACAATAGTAACAATCCTTGTACGAGCCCGATCATTCCGCCTAATAACGCTCCTAAATACGTAATCATTTTCAATTCGTTTTTCGTAATAGACAGAACTAAGTCTTCTAATCTTTCTGTTGAGAATGTAGACACTTCTTGCTGGACAATTTCCGCAAGGTGTAGATTATTTAGTATACTCTCTACATTTTCTGTTCCCCACTTTAAGCCTTTCGCTACTGCACTTGGAACCACTTTTTCAATAATTGTTTCTCGAACTGGTTCACATACTTGCTGAACAGATTGATTTAAAAACTTACTCACTGTTTCCTCTACTTTAACTGCTGACAGCACGGAGCTTACAATCATTTCTTTCTCCACAAATGCTTCTAATTCTTTTACATCTCTTCCTTTTAACTTTTCCCACTCTTTTTGTAGTACGTCAGTTAAAAGCTGCTTTGTAGCATCTTGCCCTAAAAACTTAATAACTTCTGGCTGCACACGATCCACAACACTTACATTTCCTAAAAACATCCCAACTAAGTTAAGTAGCGTTCCACGAGAAGCAAAGAAATCATCAATCATTTTTGAAAGACGCGCTTTCCCTTCTTCACTTTCAAAAAAGCTAATTCCTCGCTCTAAAATAAACGCCGAGGCATTCGGAATCGCATTCTCTATCTTTTCATGTACAGAATGAGGTAAAGCCTGTTCCCATGTATATGTATAATACTCTGCTAAAAATGCATGAATTTTTTCTGTAATCACATATTCGATTTTTCGAGTCGCTTCTTCTTCTACATGCGCTACATTCCATTTTTCTAACATATATCGCAGTGATTGTTCATTCGTAATTACTTTATCCACTTCCACTTGCGCCCAGTGGATTAAACCTTTTTGAAACTCTTCATTTGTTAGCTTTTTTCCGATTCCTTCTGGTGTTAACAAATGTTCTACAACCATTTTTCCTAATTGAACAGCAAGTTCATCACGACGCTTCGGAATTAACCCTGGTGTAAATGGAACTTGAAACTTTCCGATATAAATAGGACGATGAGGACGAAATAACATTTTTATCGCTAAATGATTCGTGTATCCCCCAATAATTGCTCCGAGTCCTGTCGTCGTTAACATATTTAACCATATATTCATTACAATCAACCTTTCACTTCTCCAAAACTATAGCATATCATCATACGGACAAAAGTATAATGGTATAAAAACGTATTTGCAATATATAGCTTCGCCTATTATGCAAATAGTAGTAAAGGAGTGATTTCGTTGGTTCTCGGCCTTTTAACTTCTAAACTTCATTATGAGCAAACGTATTACACCGAAATCGCTAAACGCGCTCGGCTTTATCATAATGTCGTTGCCCAGTTTACGCCATTTTGTATTGATTCTAAAACAGACCTTGTTTCTGGTCTTATTTACGATACAGATACAGGAAAATGGAAAGAGCAAACATTCCCTATTCCTTCTTATATATATGATCGTTATTCTTTTCACGAGGAAACAGACTTTGAAAAAGCAAAATCAATTATTCACTCTTTGCACAACCGTCCTTCCACTACCTTTTTAAATAACACACTTATTAACTTAAGTGAACTACATGATTTATTTCTCACTAATAAAAAACTGTCTCCTTATATACCCAAATTTGAAGTGGCAACGATACAAAACATTTTCAAACTGTTGTTAAAAACTAAAGATATTATTATACGCCCCACTAATATACATTCTAAAGATAACTTATATCGAGTCGCTTACAAAAATAAAACGTTTCATATTGATACAGTAAATGAAAAATACCATACTTCTATTACAATCAAACGGACAGATGAATTTATATCTTGGTGTAAATCTAACATACGTTCATCACGCTACATAGTGCATACCATGCTACAACCACCAAATCAATTAACATACCCACTCCACATTCGAACTATTTTGCAAAAAAACAAAGAACAAACTTGGAATATTATCGGTCAATTTATACAAAAAAGTTCATTTCCTAATCAACTTTTACCTTCAGCAACAGACGATGCTTCATTGCATTCATTTTCAAAAATTAAATACGTACTATCTAGTACAGGTGTGCAACTATTGCAAGACGCTTTACACGACATTATAAATGAAGTATTCCAAACATTAGATCAGTCTTATTCTTCATTATTCGAACTAGAACTTTCCACAATTATGGATCAAAAAGGCGCAATTTGGCTTATGTATGTCAACACGATTCCTCCTTACGAACAATACATTCGTCATAGTGATTCATTAGCTGAAAAGATATTTCACGGACCACTTAAATTCAGTCGCTTTACACCATAATGAAAGGAGGTAAACCTATTTTGAAAGAGCATATATATACATTAAATATTTCAGATGACCATCCCAATAGCATTACTTTACCTTACGTTTTTTCTATTACACCGCCTATTACATCTCTCTCCTTCGGCATACGTCATATTGCAAGTGAAGAGGTGAAAATTCATTATTCCTTTACTCGCGAAATTATTATCGGAAAGCATATTGCCGAAAAACTTTTACTGCCTCAATCAACTACTATTCATGCATTTACACAAAACCAAACAATTATTTTCGGACCATTAATCGGCATTTTTACAACTGGCTTTAATGATGATTCTTCTAACCCTTTAGGAAATCGTTCAATTGCTCTGAGTGAGTTGTTAACACCACCATTCTCATTACGACCGTTCGTATTCGTCTTTGGCGTTCAACATATACACTGGGAAGAAGAAACGATTGAAGGATATTTCTTTCAAGAGAAACAATGGATAAAGAAAAAAGTCCCTTTACCAAATGTCATTTACGATCGCTTACCGAATCGGCAAGCGGAAAATTATAAACCAATCGTCAGAGCAAAAAGAAAGTTAGAACATGACTACTGCATTCCATGGTTTAACCCAGGTTTTTTCAATAAATGGGAAGTTCATCAACTTCTTACGAAAGACGAATCAATTAAACCCTTATTACCAAATACAGAAGCATTTCAGCATTTTGAACAAGTAGAACGGTTTCTTGGCACGTATAAATCAGTGTACATGAAACCAATACACGGGAGCTTTGGTAGAAATATTCATCAAATATTTTATTCTCAAACAGAGAATTGCTACTACTGTCGTTATCGCGAAAATGAAGAAAATAAACTGAGAAAGTATCAATCATTAGAAACGCTTCTAAACCACGTATTAAAAGGACATGATTTAAAAAAGTTTATCGTACAGCAAGGTATTTCGTTACTTCGCTTCGATGGGCAACCTGTTGATTTCCGCATTCATACAAATAAAAACCATTTCGGTAATTGGATAGTTAGTGCAATCGTCGCCAAAATCGCCGGCAAAGGCAGTTTAACAACGCACGTAAATAGTGGCGGTGATACAAAATTATTACAAGAGCTTTTTCCAGATTCAACGAAACAAGTTCAAATTGAAAATAAATTAAAACATACTGCCTTACAAATAAGTTACGCGCTCGATGAACAAGTAACTGGAAATATTGGAGAAATCGGTTTTGATATCGGTTTAGACACAAAGGAAAATCCGTGGCTCTTTGAAGCCAACTCTAAACCTGGGCGAACTGTATTCCAAGATAAAAAATTAAAAGAGCAAAGTGAACTGACGCGCCAGTTATTTTACGAATATGCCGTCTACTTAACTGAACATTCTTTACGTGATACAAAAGAAAAAATGTCTCAAATAAAATCAGGGGCTTCATCAAACACCGAACATATCCCTTCTCCTATGATTCACTCACAAATACAAAAACAAAAACTTCCACCTAGATAATAAGGTGGAAGTTTTCTATTTACACAAGTTTTACTACAACCTCAGTTTCCACGTTACATACTCTGCAATAAAAAATATGATTGCAATATTCATTTGAATTATTATGCGTTAAACCATCTACTGCACTTAATAATTCTTGATCCATATAGGCACTATAATCGTCTATATAATCTACAGACTTCCCATAATCTTGGAGTATACTTTGGCAATTTTGACAAGAATATGTTTGTGATTCTAATGCGTTGCAAAGCGGGCAAATTCCCATCATGATTCCTCCATACGTTATCGTTTATAAGCCTCTCTTTTTTAGAGTGAAGAGAGCAACCTATCCAGACATAGGAGCGCCCACTCCATCCCTACTTAAAAATAGAACTATGAAGTTGCTACCGATTTCATTTTTATTTCAATAAATCATAAATAAGAAGCTAATAATTAGCCTACAAGTAGCAGGCTACAATGAAAAAATTATATTTAATATCACCCTTAGTTTGGCCTGTTTTCTTAAAAATACAACGATTACTCTTATTTCATAATTTACGAAATCAATACGTTTTTTACAAAATTTACAAATTATTATTTTGTATATCTTTCTAGGTAACATCCATACTATGAGTACAAACTTAATTACCGATGGATTAGCGCCAACCGGGGCGATAATCTGGTTCAACTCCAGCTAGTCCAACCAAAAAAACTTTTATAACTCTAAGGAGGATATATTCCTATGGCAAACCAAAATTCTTCAAATCAATTAGTAGTACCAGGTGCAACAGCTGCAATCGATCAAATGAAGTACGAAATCGCTCAAGAATTTGGTGTACAATTAGGAGCAGATTCTACGGCTCGCGCTAACGGTTCAGTTGGTGGAGAAATCACAAAACGTCTAGTTGCAATGGCTGAGCAAAGCCTTGGCGGATTCCACAAATAAATATATATGGCAAAAAGGTCTCAAGGCATATGCCTTGAGACCTTCCTTAATTTATTGCAACATTTGTAAAAACTTCTTCGTGCGTTCTTCTTTTGGATTTGTAAATACTTCTTCTGGTGTACCTTGTTCGACAACGACACCACCATCCATGAAAATAACACGGTTCGCAATTTGATGTGCAAAACGCATTTCGTGCGTTACAATAACCATCGTCATGCCCTCTTTAGCAAGTTCTTTCATTACTTTCAGAACTTCTTGAACGAGTTCAGGATCAAGCGCTGACGTCGGCTCATCAAATAGTAACACTTCCGGCTCCATCGCAAGTGCGCGCGCAATTCCAACGCGCTGTTGTTGTCCGCCTGATAATTGGAACGGATATAAATCCACTTTATCTGCTAAACCAACTTTTTCAAGGAAATAGTTTGCTTTTTTCTTCGCTTCTTCTTTCCCCATCTTTTTCACTGTAACGAGCCCTTCCATTACATTTTGAAGTGCTGTTAAATGCGGGAATAAATTATGGTGCTGGAATACCATACCTGTTTGCGTACGAAGATTAACAATATCTTTCTTCGTTACTTTTTGAGAGAAGTTAAGCTCTTTATTACCGATACGAATATTACCAGCGTTTGGCGTTTCTAATACATTGAGACAACGTAAGAATGTTGTTTTACCAGATCCAGACGGCCCAATAATAACAACAACCTCGCCCTTCTCAACTGTTAAATCTATATGCTTTAGTACGGTATTATCTCCGAAACTTTTTTGTAAGTGCTGAATTGAAATCATAAAAACAAAAACTCCTTTTGTAAAAGGATTATTTTAATGTGTAGCGTTCTGAACGCTTTTCTAACATCTGTTGTACGATTGATAACAAGAAACAAATAACCCAATAAATAAGACCTGCTTCAAAATAAACAATTAAAAACTCGTAGTTCATCGCCGCAATTTCCTGCGCTTTTCGGAACATTTCTGTTACTAAAATTAACGATGCTAATGAAGTATCCTTCACTAAGCTAATAAATGTATTCGAAAGCGGCGGGATTGATACGCGCGTTGCTTGTGGTAAAATAACACGTTTTAATGCTTGTGGATATGTCATCCCAATTGTATAAGCTGCTTCCCACTGCCCTTTCGGAATGGAAAGGATAGAAGCACGAATAATTTCAGATGCATATGCACCGACATTTAATGAAAATCCAACAACTGCTGCTGTATATGGCTCAACTTCAATATTAAGAGTTGGAAGACCATAGAAAATAATAAATAACTGTACAAGAAGTGGCGTCCCGCGAATGATAGATACATAGATACGAGCAATCCATTGTAAAATACGACTACCTGAAATACGTGCGAGCGCTGTTAACGTCGCAAGTATAAGACCGATAATAAATGTAATAAGCGTTAATGGAATTGTTGTAAAAACAGCTTCCTTCAGCATAGGCATGAAGGAAGTCTGCATAATATCTATCCAAGTAGACAATCGATCTGAAACTAATGCACTACTTAGATACATTTTCACCGAACCATTTTTTCGTTATTTTGTCATACGTACCGTCTTTTTTCATATCTTCTAACGCTTTATCTACTTCTTGTACAAGCTTATCGCTACCTTTACGGAATAAGAATCCACTTTCTGAAGCTTCTTTTTCTGTATCTACAATTTTAATTTTTGCATCTTTTTTCGTTTCTAAATAATTTAATACTGATAACTTATCATTAATTGTAAAATCAACGCGTCCTGAAGCTAATAATTCTGCCGCTTGGCTAAATCCTTCTACACCAATAATTTCCGCACCGTTTTTCTTAGCAATATCTGCATAGTTACTCGTTAAAGATTGTGCTCCTTTTAACCCTTTTACATCAGCAAATGTAGCAGGCTTATCTTTATCTTTTGCGATAACTAATGCCGCTGAAGATGAAATGTACGGTTTAGAGAAATCGTATTTCTTTTGACGATCTTCACGAATACCAACTTCGTTTGCAACCATATCGAAACGTTTTGCATCTAGGCCAGCAAGTAAGCTATCCCATTGTGTTTCTTTAAATACAGGTTTTACACCTAAACGTTTTGCAACTTCTTCTGCTAATTCAACATCGAATCCAGTTAATTTATTGCTTGAATCGTGGAACGTAAATGGTGGATATGTACCTTCTGTACCAATTACAAGTTCACCGCTTTGTTTAATCTTTTGTAACGCGTCTTGACTAGCTGTATCTTTTTTCTCTTCTTTACCGCAGCCGGCTACAATCCCGATCGCTAATGTAGTTACTGCAAGCACTGAAAATAATTTCTTCATGATAGTAATCCTCCAAGTATTCTGATAGGAATTTAAAAACTATATTGATTGTATGCAATCTTGAACAATTTTTCAATGAAAATGTTCTTATTTAGTTTATCCTTTTTCTTCATAATCAAACAAAAGGGAAAAATAACGCTACATACAAAAAATAAGTAACATTTTTTAATATAGCATTTATGGAGAAAAAGGTAAAACAATACTTCTTATTTAACTGTCGTAATTCGCTAAAGAGTCGACATGTTCATCAATAAAAAAGAACTTGTGAAAATCACAAGTTCTCCTCCATACATATTAAGCACTCTGATTGCCTTCCATTTGCGTTTTATACATATCGTAATAACGCCCGCGCTTTTTCATGAGTTCATCATGAGAGCCTTTTTCTAAAATGGTTCCTCTATCGAGCACAATAATTTGATCTGCGCTTTTAATCGTTGAAAGGCGGTGAGCGATAATAAATGTCGTTCTTCCTTTTTTTACAACTTCTAGTGCTTGTTGAATCATCGCCTCTGTTTCTGTATCAATACTAGACGTTGCTTCATCTAAAATTAAAATAGCTGGATCAAAAGCGAGCGCCCTAGCAAACGAAATAAGCTGACGTTCTCCAGTGGAAAGCGTACTTCCCTTTTCTGTAATTTCCTCATTTATATTGTTCGCAAATCTTTCAGCACCAACATCACGTAACGCCTTTACAATGCGCTCTTTTGAAATTTTTTCATTTTCTAAGCTTACATTGGAAGCGACCGTCCCACTAAAAAGAAACGGGTCTTGCAGTACGATTCCCATATGTTCACGGGTTGCTTGTTTCGGCATCTCTTTTACATCGTGACCATCAATCGTAAGCTTTCCTTTTTCAAACTCATAAAATTGAAAGAGTACATTCATGATAGAACTTTTTCCTGATCCAGTATGACCGACAAGTGCCACTGTCTCGCCTTGTTTCGCTTCAAAAGAAATATTTTTTAACACTTCATCTTTTCCATTATAAGAAAATGATACATTATCAAATTTTACATTTCCTTTTAAACGAGGCATACGTTCTTCTTCTACCGGTTCCCCTTTTTCCTCTAACAATTCAAAGACACGTTCTGATGCAACGCGCGCTTGCTCTAAGTTTGCAAGCTGGTTCACCATATTCGTAATTGGCGAGAATAATCGTGTTAAATAATCGACGAACGCATACAGTACCCCAAGTGAAATAATACCTGTAGCACTTAATGACGCACCGCCGAAATACCAAATTACTCCTGTGAAAGCGATATTTCTTAATACGGCTACTAAGTTATGCGAAGTTGCTGCATTTAAATTTAAAATTTTATTTTGATACTTAAAATAATCGCCATTTAATTCTTCAAATTCTTTTTTCGTTTCACGCTCTTGACGGAACGCTTGAATAATTGGCATCCCTTGAATGGATTCATTCACTGTTCCGTTAATATCAGATAAACGAGAGCGCATTTTATGATTGTATACAGACGCGTATTTTCTATAAAGAATCGCCCAAACAATTAAAATTGGGATAATTAATAAACATAATGAAGCGAGCTTCACATCTAATAAAAATAACGCAGCGAATATCCCAATAATATAGATGATACTAGAAACGAATGTTGCCAGCACCGTTACATATAAATCACGAATGGCCTCTGTATCATTCGTCACACGCGAAACAATTTTCCCCGCCGGTAAATGATCAAAGTACCGAATTGGCAACGTTTGAATATGAGAAAAAACATCGTCCCTCATAATTTGAATAATTTTGTTCGCTGCCTTTTGCAAGAAGAACTGCTTTCCGTATGCAAATAATGACACGACTACTAATAAAGCGAAATAGCCACCACCAAGTAATAATAGACGGTTTATTTCTGGTTTATAAAATGCAAATACTTCTTCCTTTGTTAATGCTTGCGCTTTATACACTTGCACCGCTTTACCATTTTGAACGGTAATCATATCCCCTTTTACAGTACGTGACCCTTCCGCATTTACTTTATTCGGTACAAAATAATATTGAAAACCGACTTGCATCACACGTACTTCTTTACCTTTTGTCTCGCCTTGTTCAAAGCGATCACTTCGCTTATAAAAAGCGCCATTATACGAAACAGCTTCTTCACTCTTTTCTGTTTCATACCAAGGTTTCTCTATCCCGACGATATGATCATCAATCATCGTTTTAGCAACGAAAGGACCAGCAAGCTCTGCGATGACGAAAATAAATAACATTAACATCGCAGCAAAAATCGTCCCTTTCACTTTCATCGCGTATTGAAACAATCGTTTTGAAACGCTCATATTTTCACCCCACTATCCGCACTTTCACTTTCACCTTGTTGTCTTTCAAACTGTTCAGCATACCAGCCTCCGCTCTGGATAAGCTGAGCATGCGTACCTTCTTCTATAACTGCGCCTTCATCCATAACGAGAATCCAATCCGCATGTTGCACTGCAGATAAACGATGCGTCGTAATAATCGTCGTCTTTCCACTTCTTTCCGTTCTTATATTTTCAATGATCGCTGCTTCCGTACGAGCATCTACAGCTGATAAAGAATCATCCAAAATTAAAATTTCTGGATTTTGAATAACAGCTCGTGCAATCGAGATCCTTTGTTTTTGCCCTCCTGATAAAGAAACACCTTTCTCTCCAACGAGCGTTTCTAACCCTTCTGGTAAAAACTCTAAATCCTTTTTAAACGCAGCAATTTCAATTGCTTTCTCTAGTTCTTCTTCAGTCGCTTCCCTATTTCCGAATAAAATATTTTCTCGCGCTGTTTTTGAGAACAAAATATGCTCCTGCGGTACATAACCAATCCAGCCGAGTACATTTTCATTCGTCATTTTATCTAATGTCACATCAGAAACTGCAATATCTCCATCTCCAAGCGGATATTGGCGAAGAAGCTGACGTACAAGCGTCGTTTTCCCGCTTCCTGTTTTTCCGACAACCCCTAGCGTTTCTCCTTGCTTTAATGTGAAAGAAACCTTTTTTAAATTTTCTTCAGTTGATGAAGGATATGAGAAAGACACATCATCAAACTGAATATAATCCGGCTCTTGCACAAGCTTTGGATGTTTCGGATTCTTTACATCTGGCTCATACGCTAACGTTTCATTCACACGGTCAAGCGAAGCATTTCCTCTTTGCATAACATTAATTAATTCACCAATTGCAAACATCGGCCAAATCATCATCCCTAAATACACGTTAAAAGAAACGAGTTCACCAAGCGTCACCTTTGACTGGAACACAAGGTATGCACCGTACACTAAGCCGATTAAATAACTAAGACCGACAAGCATTTTCACAGTTGGTTGGAATAATGCATCAATCTTTGCTACCTTCATATTTTTTTCGTAGACGTCATCTCCTAAATGATGAAATCTTTCCTCGTCTGCATTCTCTTGTACATATGCACGAATAACACGCACACCAGCGATTGATTCAAGCACTTTATCGTTCATATCACCAAACGCATCTTGCGCAACGGTAAATCTTTCATGCAATTTCTTTCCATATATATTCATCGCATACGCCATAATTGGAAGCGGAATAAGCGCTGCAAATGTAAGCTCCCAACTAATTGTAAATCCCATCATAAAGACAATCGTAAGCATATATAAACTAGAATCCACAAGCGTTAATATACCAAAACCAGCTGTCATAGCGATTGCTTTCAAATCATTTGTCGCTCTCGCCATTAAATCACCAGTACGATTTTTTTGATAAAAAGTCGGCGTCATCTTAAGTAAATGCCCCATAAATTTAGAGCGCATCGTTTTCTCAAGTACGAATGCACCGCCAAACAATTGATGTTGCCATACGAAAGTGAGGCCATATCCAACGATCGTAACCCCTATTAAAATAAGAATAGACTGTATAATAGCTTCGTTCGATAACGTTCCTGTTTTTATGTTATCTATCGTAACCCCTAACACTTTCGGGGGAATCACTTCAACTATATTCACAATTAAAAGAGCTCCAATGGCAATACTATATCTCTTCCAGTGCTCCCTAAAAAACCATTTTAGCTTTAGTAATACTGATAACAATGTAACCTCTCCCTTCTCGTTCTCGTTTACCTCTCATTTCTTTATCCACTATCCAGACCTATCACATTTACATTTCGTAACCCATACAATCTCATCACATTTTTCCACCTTCCAAAGTTTTTTATCGGAACTAAACAAGGGAAAATAAACAAAAAAAAGCATACCGCCGCTTGACGATATGCACAGGAATGCATAAAAGCGTACGTTACGATATACGCAACGTACGCTTCTTATAAGACAAAGATGCCCTATATATCCGTACGGGTTGCGTAATGATATGAATGTTTTCTGCCATTTAACAGAGCTAAGCCCATTACATTTACGATTACAATCATTACGCACACCCCTTTCATTTATTTTCCATTTATAATCTTACAACTTTATTGAGTATTCTGTCAATTATTTTTTCACACTTTAAATAAAAATATATGATACACCATTTTGAAATAAGAGAATGTTCTGTAAGAAAGGGCATACAAAATAAAAAAAGAATAAGAAATCGTTTTCACAAACATTTCATTTGAAAAATGTTATCAAACCCCCTACAATCACCTTATACTCACTCTTACAAGTTGCTATTTTAGGAGGACTAATCATGACAACTAGCAATACGTACAAATTTTATTTAAACGGAGAATGGAGAGAAAGCTCTTCAGGAGAAACAATCGAAATTCCATCTCCATACTTACACGAAGTAATTGGACAAGTACAAGCAATTACTCGCGGAGAAGTGGATGAAGCAATTGCATCTGCAAAAGAAGCTCAAAAATCATGGGCTGAAGCTTCCCTACAAGATCGCGCAAAATACTTATATAAATGGGCTGATGAGCTCGTAAATATGCAGGATGAAATTGCCGATATCATTATGAAAGAAGTCGGTAAAGGATATAAAGATGCGAAGAAAGAAGTTGTTCGTACAGCTGACTTCATTCGTTACACGATCGAAGAAGCTTTACATATGCACGGAGAAAGCATGATGGGCGATAGCTTCCCGGGCGGTACAAAATCTAAGCTTGCGATTATCCAACGCGCACCACTTGGTGTTGTATTAGCAATCGCACCATTTAACTACCCAGTAAACTTATCTGCTGCAAAACTTGCACCAGCATTAATTATGGGTAACGCTGTTATTTTCAAACCAGCAACTCAAGGTGCAATTAGTGGTATTAAAATGGTTGAAGCACTTCATAAAGCTGGCCTTCCAAAAGGACTTGTAAACGTAGCGACAGGACGCGGTTCTGTAATTGGTGACTACTTAGTAGAACACGAAGGCATCAATATGGTATCGTTCACAGGTGGTACAAACACAGGTAAACATTTAGCGAAAAAAGCTTCAATGATTCCACTTGTATTAGAACTTGGTGGTAAAGACCCTGGTATCGTTCGTGAAGATGCTGATTTACAAGATGCTGCAAACCATATCGTAAGCGGTGCATTCTCTTACTCTGGTCAACGTTGTACAGCTATTAAACGTGTACTTGTACACGAAAACGTAGCGGACGAGCTTGTTAGCTTATTAAAAGCGCAAGTAGCTGAACTATCAGTTGGATCTCCAGAACAAGATAGCACAATCGTTCCATTAATTGACGACAAGTCTGCTGACTTCGTTCAAGGTTTAGTTGACGACGCTGTAGAAAAAGGTGCTACAATCGTTATCGGTAACAAACGTGAGCGTAACTTAATTTACCCAACATTAATCGATCACGTAACAGAAGAGATGAAAGTTGCTTGGGAAGAGCCATTCGGCCCAATCCTTCCAATCATTCGTGTTTCTTCAGATGAACAAGCAATTGAAATTGCTAACAAATCAGAGTTCGGTCTGCAAGCAAGTGTCTTCACTAAAGACATTAACAAAGCATTTGCACTTGCTAACAAAATCGAAACTGGTTCTGTACAAATTAACGGACGCACAGAGCGCGGCCCTGACCACTTCCCATTCATCGGTGTAAAAGGTTCAGGTATGGGTGCACAAGGTATTCGTAAGAGCCTTGAGTCTATGACACGTGAAAAAGTAACTGTATTAAACTTAGTTTAATCTTATAAAAAGAAGCTGATCTATTTATAGATCAGCTTCTTTTCTATATAAATACTTCCAAAAAACGGAGTATTTCGTTCTACTTCCGATTTGGTTTTCCAAATCGAACTAAAACATGCCATAATAATTTTAATTCCTGAAGCACTTCTTCATAAGTTCCACGATCACTCCAAGATAATGGATTGCGTTTCAAATCTACTACAGCAGAGCCAATTATATTTGCATCGATACAATGATTCCGTGCAATGCGTCTTGCTAAAGATGGCATTTTTGAACCTCTAAAATCCATCGGAACTTCGTCTACCATAAGTACAAAACCGATGTGCCAATACAAATCTATAGCATACTTCAGGCAAATTTCTTCTAAAACTTTCCCTACATCCGTACCCTTAAATGAAGGATCTGCAACAAGCGCCTCCACGTCTTCTTTAAGAGAAATCTCTCCATGAATCTGCGCTTCAATATAATGATTAAGATTACGGGCTGGCTCTTTGCTTACTAAATCTATAAACGGCCTTTTCAGGTTAGCTAGTAAATGATTAATTAATATTGTTGGCGTCAAATTCCCTTCACCAATTGCAAAATCTCTTACGAATGTCTCTTCCAAAAGAGCAGCTAAAATCATATCAAACTCCTCATAAGTCCCCTTTTCTTTCGGATCTTGATGCGAATCTAAATATGTATATGTAGAGCGCGAAGAAACTTTTGGAGATAAGAGAAAATAACATGAACCAAAACGCGGAGCCGGCCCATCTGGATGTAACATTAAATTTAGCGCTCCGTATTTTGGCCGTTGATCATTCGTTACGCCTTCTAATTGATATGCCCCTCCAAATATTCTCTTTTCCCAAAGGTCACGTTCACCACCAGGATAAGCAGATACGCTTCCATTAGATAGCAATGTTTCAAACTGACTTTTATATACTCCTTGCTCAAACAGTGCTTCAGCAACACTTTTCATATTCGAATCTAGTCTGTCTGGATGAAAGTGTAAAGCAATCCTTGCGTGAGATTTTAAATTAGCGACAGCTTCTTCAAATATTTCATCTGTAATATTAGACATTTTAAGTATATGATTAATCGTTGCTTTAGCCTCACGTTTTTCGTTCTCTGCATATTTGGAAATATACTCTAAAGCAAATAATTGAGATCTTGATAATTCCATAATCAAACCTCTCCTTTAATTAAAATGACCTTAATCATTTCAATTAAAAGCTTATTCTTTCCTTCTTATGAAACGAACCTGATTTATTTAAAAACGTAATTTACTAAATCTTAATTATGTATACACGCATTTTTCATAGGCAAATGTACACATTCTACAGAAATTTGATACCCTAGCCATCGCTCAGCGATATGTTCAAATGATAAAACAGATCCCGTTGTAAAAAAGCGATGCTTCGGATTCAGATTGTCAGACAAAATTCCTTTGTGCTGTAAAATGGTACTTAACTCTATCGCTGTTTCTTCTGCCGAACTAATAATCGTTACAGCCTCTCCTAGTTCTTTTTTAATATAGGACTCTAAAAGTGGATAATGCGTACATCCAAGAATTAACGTATCTATATCTTCTTTCGTTAACGGCAGTAAAGCTTGTTTCACTTGCTGCGTGACATATGCTGTATCTTCTAAGTGATTTTCTACAACTGTAGCTAAAGTCGGGCACGCATGACTATGCACTTCCAAATATGTATCCAGCTCGTGTAATGCTTTTTCGTACATATTAGATTTTATCGTACCTACAGTTCCAATTACTCCGATTTTCTCTTTCTTTGTTACTTTAATTGCCGCTCTTGCTCCTGGATGTATAACGCCAATAACTGGAATGGAAAGTACTTCTTGCAGCGCAGTCAATGCAGCAGCTGCAGCAGTATTACATGCTACGACTAGCGCTTTTAATGGAAACTGTTTGAGGAACTCAACCATTTCAAATACGAAAGATTGCACCTCCTCTACACTTCTTGGCCCATACGGGCAACGCTTATTATCACCAATATAATAAATGCTTTCTTTAGGCAATTGTCTTATAATTTCGCTCGCAACTGTTAATCCCCCAACTCCCGAATCTAACACACCTATTACTGAATGTTTATGACATACAGACATTTACTTCATCCCCTTTTCAATCATCTATCGCTAATAACATGTATTATATTACGAAAATTCAAATATCACATAACAATCCCTCTCACTTTTAATCACAAACTCTTCTCTATAATCTGATTATTACTATATCCATTGACGTATAAAAATTCATTTGTTACTCTTAAAGACGTTAATTTAATATTTAAATCCTCATTCGTATCTCGGTGAGGTAGAGGTTGCAATCATTAAGAGTATCATTTCAGGAGATGTAGTGGCATTGATGAAGGAATGAGAAAGGAATGTTTGCCGAAGTAAGTCGTGTCCACCATGCACGCTTGCTGGGTCTGCATTTAATAAGTGCAGAACTGTCACAAACGTTTCGTTTGTGGAGAGCTATCGAGAGGTATGTCGTGGGTTTCTTATAAGATAGAAAGCATGTAGCGGCAAATTACGTGCTTTTTTTGTTTTGTTTGGGACTTCTCTTCCTGACTCAGGAAGACATACATATCTCCTCGCTTGACTTGGTTATACTAACTTTGGAGGTATTTTCTATGCAACAAAAAAAATGGGGCTTTTGGGTACTAACAGCTTTCGTTGTCGGTAACATGGTTGGCGCTGGTATTTTCATGGTGCCAAGTACGTTGGCACAAACAGCAAGCCCACTCGGTGTCACTTTAGCTTGGTTAACTACAGGGTTTGGTGTTTTAATGCTAGCTCTTGTTTTCGGTAATTTAGCAATTCGTCGTCCTGATTTAACGACAGGGCCACAAAGTCATGCATATGCTTTATTCTCAACACCAAAAAAGAAAAAAATGGCTGGCTTCAGTATGGTATGGGGATATTGGGTTGCAAACTGGGCAAGTAACGTTGCCATCATTACATCATTTGCGGGATATTTATCACTCTTCTTCCCAATTATGAAAGATACGCGACTACTATTTTCAATCGGCTCGTTTAACGTAGAAGTCGGAAAACTAATTACATTTACGATTTGTTCCATCTTACTTTGGGGAACTCATATTATATTAACAAACGGTGTAAGCGGAGCTGGAAAACTAAACTTCTTAGCAACAACAACGAAAGTAACTGGATTCCTTTTATTCATCGTCGTTACGTTATTTGCATTCGAAGCTTCTAAATTTGGACAATGGTACACACCGATGATTGATAAATCAGGGGCATCACACGGTCTTCTTTCACAAGTGAATTTAGCTGCTCTTACAACACTTTGGGCGTTTATCGGAATTGAATCAGCCGTTCTTTTATCAAACCGTGCTGTTTCTCCAAAAACGGTAAAACGCGCAACAGTTGCGGGATTACTTATTACAGTTGCCATCTACTTAGGAATCACAATTTTAACAATGGGTGTACTTCACGTTGATAAATTACAAGCTTCTGAACGTCCATTAGCAGATGCACTAAACGCTGCAATGGGTCACGGCGGCGGGAAACTGATGGCATTACTTGCTCTTACTTCCCTGTTCGGTTCTATCTTAGGCTGGATTTTATTAAGCTCAGAAGTACCTTATCAAGCAGCAAAAGAAGGTTTCTTCCCTTCCTTCTTCACGAAAACAAATAAAAAAGGAAGTCCAATTTACTCATTACGATTAACAAACATTATGTCGCAAGTGTTCCTATTCTCAACATTATCAGGAACCATTGCGGAAGCTTATACATTCGTTATTACCGTATCGACACTGGCCTACCTCATTCCATATCTCGTTTCACCAATCTTCCAGTTAAAACTAGTCGCAACTGGTGAAACATATAAAAATGAAATGCGGGCAAGAATTACAGATGGCATAGTCGCAGTTATCGCACTTTGCTACGCACTATGGGTTATTAAAACGGGCGCATCCGATATAAAAACGTTCCTTCTCGGAATTGGTTTATTCGTAATCGGATTTGCTTTCTATCCATTAATGAATCGTGATCAGAAAAAAAATAACGAAAAGAAAAACGGGCAAGTTGCATAACGCAATTTGCTCGTTTTTTCTTTTGTAAAACATATATAATAGAACAAAGAGGTGAAAAACATGTCAATCGAATCGCTATGGAGCAGTCGCTTCCAACAACATATTCAAAATATCATTACATACTTTGCACGTATGATTAACGGTTTACTATATAGCTTTATCTTTATTTCATGCGTTGGTGCATATTATTATGCTCAGTTTCTAAAAGCATCTCCTTCTAAAGGAATATCTTTAATAATTATAACGATTGTACTTACATTCATTACAACGAGATGCCCTATCCGTACATTTATTCAAAAACCTGATGCTGTCTATTTACTAGCACTAGAAGAGAAATTAACATCTTATTTCAAAAAATCTCTTCTATACAATTACATCATTCAGCTTTTCCCATTGTTATTTACGTTCCTTATTCTCGTTCCACTTGCTATGCAATCATTGCAATTAACTGTACCTTTTTTATGTACAATCTTTATCGTGTTAATGATTACGAAAGCCTGGAACATGTACATACATTGGATGTGGCGTGATAGTCACGAAAAAAATATATGGCTAATCATTCGTATTACTTGTAACGCCCTAATCATTTACATGCTGTTTTATTCCGCAAATGTTCTCATATTGGGCGGACTACTCTTACTACTTGCTTTCCTACTTCTATATACGAAAAAACAGCCTACAAAACGAATACCGTGGGATTACATAATCGAGCAAGAAGAAAAAATGAACGTTCGTTTTTATCAATTTGCTAGCATTTTCACAGATGTTCCGCAACTGAATAAACAAGTAAATAAAAGAAAATGGCTTACAAATTGGATTGAACCTTTATTACATAAAAAACGAGCAACTTTCTTCTATTTAAATACATTAGCATTTTTACGTGGAAATGATTATTTCGGTATATATATTCGCTTAGGATTGATCGGTGCTTTCGCCTTATATTTCATACCAAATATATACGTAAAAGGCGCTATCGCATATATCGTCCTATATATGATTTCTATGCAGCTCCGTTCCCTGTGGAAATATTTTTCGGGAAATATTATTGTAGCATTATATCCAATTGATACTGAGAAACGAATGAATCAATTTCTTCACTTAATCTTTATATTGCTAAGCATTCAACTCATTGTATTTTCAATTGTTATACTCATTGCTACAGGTCAATTTTTACATAGCCTTATCATTATGATTGTGGGGTTACTCTGGATCAAATGTATTATTGTACCAAAAACGAAGCAACGCATTTCTTCGTTTTAACGAAAAGAATTATCTTAAAAGGCAAGGAGAAAATAAATTATCTCCTTGCCTTTTTTTATTTTTCTTCCTCAAACAAGAATCACCGATATTTTATGATTTTACATACAAAAATGATAATACATGTTTACGTCCTAATAAAAAGGGTATCTATTAATTAACAGAGTAAAGGAGGTGCCTATATTGTGAATAAAAAAATGGAGCAATTGGAACATCACGTTACGGATAATCAACGCAAACATGCTTTAACAACAAACCAAGGAATAAAAATAGCCGAGGATGAATTTTCTTTAAAGATGGGTTTAAGAGGCCCTACCTTAATGGAGGATTTCCACTTTCGCGAGAAAATGACCCACTTTGATCATGAACGAATTCCTGAAAGGATTGTTCATGCGCGCGGAGTTGGCGCACATGGTTATTTTCAGCTTTATGAATCGTTAGAAGCATATACGAAAGCAGATTTTCTTACTAATCCTTCAAAGAAAACACCTGTATTTGTACGGTTCTCAACCGTTCAAGGTTCTAAAGGATCCAACGACACAGTAAGAGATGTACGCGGATTCGCCACAAAATTTTATACAGATGAAGGAAACTATGATTTAGTGGGTAATAATATGCCAGTATTCTTTATCCAAGATGCTATTAAATTTCCTGATTTTGTCCATGCAGTTAAACCAGAACCACATAATGATATTCCTCAAGGAGCTAGCGCTCATGATACCTTTTGGGACTTTGTTGCGCATAATCCTGAGTCCACTCATATGGTCATGTGGCAAATGAGCGACCGAGCTATTCCGCGTAGTTTACGAATGATGGAAGGTTTTGGAGTTCACACATTTCGACTCATTAACGCAGAAGGAAAAGCTCATTTCGTAAAGTTTCACTGGAAACCTACCCTCGGGGTTCATTCATTAGTATGGGATGAAGCTCAAAAGATTGCCGGGAAAAATCCTGATTTTCATCGTCAAGATTTATACGAAACAATTGAAAAAGGGGATTATCCTGAATGGGAGCTTGGATTACAGTTAATTCCAGAAGAAGATGAACATAAATTTGATTTTGATATTTTAGATCCAACGAAATTATGGCCAGAAGAAGAAGTTCCCGTAAAATTAGTTGGTAAAATGACACTGAACAAAAATGTTGATAACTTCTTTGCTGAAACAGAGCAGGTAGCTTTTCACCCTGGTCATGTCGTACCAGGTATTGATTTTTCAAATGACCCTCTTCTACAAGGAAGATTATTCTCCTATACAGATACACAATTATCTCGTTTAGGGGGCCCTAATTTCCATCAAATCCCTATTAATCAGCCCGTATGTCCTTTTCATAATAATCAACGTGATGGTATGCATCAAATGCAGATTCATCGCGGTCAAACAAGCTATCATCCTAATGGATTAAATAACAATCAACCTGCAACCGTCCAAGCCGAACAAGGAGGATATGAACATTATCAAGAAAAGATTGATGGGCATAAAATTAGAGGTCGCAGTAAAAGCTTTCTTAACTTCTATTCTCAGGCTAAACTTTTCTACAATAGTATGAGCCCTATTGAAAAGCAGCACATAAAAGAAGCTTTTTGCTTTGAAGTTGGGAAGTGTAAATCAGACATGGTGAAGGCAAATGTAATTGCTCTTCTAAACCACGTCGATCGTCAATTAGCACAAGAAGTCGCTAACATTATTGGAGCTCCTTTACCTAAGGAAAATCACGAAGTAAATTCAGATGCAAAATCACCTGCACTAAGTATGTCCAATACTATTTTTAAATCTGATTCCAAAAATGTTGCAATTCTATTAAATGGTGACCCAAGCGTCTCACTTCTGTCCGAATGGATTCAAGCTTTTGTACAACACCGAATTAACTATAGCATCATAGATAATAAAATTTATCAGTTCAATGATTCCATTAAAGTAACTGATACTTATACAACAACAGACTCCTCCCTTTTTGATGCAGTATTAGTGTTTAGTAGTGAGTCTGTCATTCAACCCCCTGTTTTAGAATTTGCAGAAACTACTTTTAAACATTTTAAACCGATAGCTCATGTCCTTAGTAATCCTCATGCTTTGGACCATAGTAAGATTAAACTGGATGGAGCAGGAGTTTACAACTTAACAAATACTTCAATTGAATCATTTATAGAAGGCATTGCCCAAGGAAGATTCTGGAGCCGATAATATAATATAAGGAGCGGATTAGAATGAGTAAAAAAATTGCTATTTTAATAACGGATTATTTCGAGGATACAGAATACACAGAGCCAGTAGAAGCTTTTAAACAAAAGGGATATGAATTCACAACTATTGAAATGGAAAAAGGGAAAACGGTACACGGTAAGCAAGGAAAAAGTGAAGTCGTGATTGATAAAAGTATTGATGATGTTTCTCCAGAGAACTTTGATGCCCTCTTCATACCGGGTGGATTTTCTCCAGATATACTTCGTGCCGATGAACGTTTTGTTCGCTTTAGTAAAGCATTTATGGATGCGGAAAAACCTGTTTTCGCTATTTGTCACGGACCTCAGCTACTCATCACTGCACAAACACTTGAAGGACGCGATGTAACTGGATATAAATCTATTGAAGTCGATTTAAAAAATGCCGGCGGGAACTTTCACGACAAACAAGTAGTTGTATGCCAAAATCAGTTAGTCACAAGTAGACAACCAGAAGATATACCGGCGTTTATTAAAGAATCGTTGCGTATATTAGGATAACTACTTTAGTTAACTAACCTCCTTTTATTTACATGAAAATAATTAATCAGCAGGGTTTTATTCATCCCCACTGATTATTAGCCCTCACCAACTGGTCGTTTACAGGCAATCCGACCACCACAAATAGCAGGATAAATAAAAAGAGAGGAATCCAAAAGTTCAGTTTTAATAATCTTTTGGATTCCCCTCTTTTCTCGCCCAAAAATTCCTTATCACTTTTCATAGGCAGTTCTCATATAGTGAAAATGACTATATAATTCCTATCCATAAGTTAAATAATGATTTCGCACATATATAAATACAAAAGATGGGAGCCTAGCTATGAACAATAATCCACCTTCAACGCCCCCAAATGCAACGGAAACGAATAATAATGAAGTGAGCTTACAAACGTTACGCGTCATTGGGCTTATTGTACTGATTAGTGGCTACATATTAGTCACTCTTTCTGAAGTAGGAACATTAAAAAATCTTTTGCTACAGCCTAGTACTACTCCAAATTTAGCTGAAGTTGATCCGTTTTAAACTTGAACTACCAATTATTTTATTTTCAATTTCCCTTTTGTTCTTCTTGAGTAGTACCAGCACCATAATCAAAATAGTAATCCATTACTTGCGCTAACCATGTATCTTCCTCTTCTGTAAATGGAGATGGAGGCAGTTCTCCTGTCTCTTCTCCCTCTATCTCTTTCAGCTCTTTAACCATTCCTTCATCCATAAGTGACAATGTAGAACAAACAGCTTCATTAGCCTTTTCCAGCCACCATGCCACCAACTCCTGCACTTCTAAATCATCAACTGGTCTCCCAGCTAATTTCTTCACTCTTTTTACATAGTGAAGAAATTCTTTATCACCTTGTACCAAAGTTTCTTTTGAATGATCAAATAGAAGACTCACTATTTCTTCTGGAATATGTCTTTCAAGTCTTTTCCGCTCTAGGTTCTCTGCTTCTATACTTCTAATTAAATATATTAAAACTGTGCTATCTATTTCCGCTTCGTCTTCTAATAATACCTGTATTCGATGAATAGCACCCAATACAAGCTCAATATGCTCTTTTTTATTCTTCAAAGCTTTTTGTTGTAAGTTCAGGCTTTCACGAAAACTTAAATCTACAGTAGATTTATCCATCATCTCACTTATTTCATCTAAACTGTAGCCTAAAAATTTAAAGGTCACAATTCTTTGTAACGTTTGTACATCACATTCTGTATATAACCGATGACCTGAACGAGGATTTTTCTCGGGATTAAGTAGACCTATTTCATCATAATAATGTAACGTCCGAATAGATATTCCTGTTTTTTTTGAAAATTCTCCAATGGCAAAGCACTTTTTTTCATTCATCTTACATTACTCCTTACAATATCTTGTTATCCTTCTGTGTCTTCATCATAATACCTCACGTAACTGTAGATTCAAGGAGAATTTATTACAATAAATCCCCCTATTATTTTCCAAAATAATTATTTATATAATTTTTAACCAATATGAGAAATATCCTCTCGCTCATACCCCTTCTCTTTCCCTATCGCCTTCATAAATAATAAAATACTGCTCATACCAACGATAAAGTACAGAGCACTCATGCCCCAAGATGCAATAAATGAACCTAGCATAACACCTAATGCCCCGTTCATTTTTGCCACTTGAAAGACCATCCCGTTAATCGCCATATAAGAACCTCTTGCCTCATTTGGCACCATATCCGCCATAATAGATTGACGCACTGGCACATACATCATCTCGCCTATCGTTTGGAAAAGCCCTGCAATTAATAAAATCCATAAACTATTGCTCGTTCCGAGTATTGTAAAGCCAATCGTGTAAATGAATAAGCCTACATATAAAATTCTCAAATCGTTGAAGCTTTTCAGCAATTTAATAAGAAGTGCTGAACATAACACAACTAAAATTGTATTCTCTGCAGAAATCCAGCTCAGCATGCGAATACCTGTTAAATCAAATGTAAAACCATTCCCGAATAAAAAGTGCACCGTTTCAAATTCCTTCTGCAAGCGAACACCTAAATAATTATTAATTTGAAACTCTAAAGACAATGTACATATACTTGCTGCACAAAAAATTAAAAACGCTCTATCTTTCATTACAACTTTATAACTATCTGCCATATCTTTTAATACATTTTTCTTCTCTACTGTTTTTCTCACTACATACACTTCTTCCATATATACAGCCATCACATATAAAGTAATAATTGCAACAAGCGTTAATACGATAAACAATTGCAATCTATAGTTTTCAAATAGTAATCCACCAAATATTGCTCCAATCGCAATGGATAAATTAATAGCCCAATAATTAATGCTATACATTACTTTTCGATTTTCAGGTGTACTCACATCAATTAACATCGCCTCTGTCGCAGGATTCATAAGTCCAGATCCTAAACTATTCACTAGCATAAAGATAAATGTTAACCACGGTGAATCTACATAATCCGAATTCGCAATTCCCATACAAGCAATAGAAATGACTTGTATACTTTGACCGATAATCATAACCTTTTTACGCCCAAGCCGATCCCCAACATATCCACCGTATAAACCAATTACTAATGAAGCTATGACATTAATGAGTAGTAAAGCACCAGCAATCGCACTACCTAACTTTATTGAAAAATAAATCGCCATAAATGGAAAAATCATCGTGGACACAGTACGTGTTAAAAACGAAGTTATAATTCTAATTTTTATATTTCGATGCATACTCCAAAATCCCATTGTTTCCCCCTCCTTATGCTTACTTATTTTACTTTGAAAAAAAGGAAGAAAAAGGTTAGAATATTCTAAAGAGTTTCCCCTTTTATAGATAGAAGGAAGTGTATATATGAAAATTATGGACTATTACATTAGACTAAGACTACATGCACAAGATCAAAAACATATACAAAATAGCTTACAAGAATTAGCGGATGTTTTATATTGCAGTACGAAAAACGTAAAGATTTTATTAAAGAAAATGAGCGAGGAACAATTAATTAACTGGACTCCAGGGCGAGGCCGCGGAAATAAAACGGAAATTCTATTTATACATAATTTCGTAGAAGCGATTGAGTCCTATATAGATGAACTGTTAGCGCAAGAAAAATTAAAAGATATCTTTCTTCTTTTAAAAGAACCCCTACCCCTTGCACTTCAAAAAAAGATAGAAAATAAACTACATCATCATTTTGGATACGAACCTTCAAATGATATGTACGACGTATTAAAGATTCCTATATCGAGAAAGATATTCCCATTAGATCCGGCTTTTGTGGCTGTAACTACAGAGAGCCATCTTACAAGTCAAATTTTTGATACGTTAGTCGTCTATAACGATGTTACTGAAAAAATGGAGCCTCACATTGCGCATACGTGGGAATTAAGTGAAGATGGACTTACGTGGACCTTTTATTTACGAAAAGATATATATTTTCATAACGAAACAATTTTAACTTCTAAAGATGTACAATTTTCATTTGAAAGACTAAAGCAAGTTCAATCCCCTTTCGAATGGTTAACAGAAGAAATTATTCAAATTGAAACACCATCACCACTGCAAATTCGATTCCATTTAGCAAAACCAAATTTATTTTTCTTACACTATGTAAGTTCCATGCAACTCGCAATTTTACCGCGTGATACGAGTATTCAAAATCATCATTATATAGGTACTGGACCTTTCAAACTTGCTCATTACTCTGAAGATAATATCGTACTCGAAGCGTTCACTCATTATTTTAAAGAGCGCGCATTATTAGACCGTATTGAATTTTGGGGTATTCCTGACCATGTGCAAATAGATGCTGATTATGAACTACCAAACGAAGAGGAAAATGAAAAGCATGATATACAAATAGAAGAAATAGGTTGTATTTATGCTAGCTTCAACTTTAAAAAACCTGGTCCTCATCACGACATTTACTTTCGAAAAGCTTGGAGAGAACTATATGATGTTGAAATGATACTTCGTAACATAGAGGGTAGACGGACAATTGCTGCATCAAGCTTTTTCCCTGAAAGAAGTCGCCAAGCTTCTAAAAGATCTTACTCTTTAGAAAAAGCGAAAGAGTTTTTAACAAAGAGCACCTATAATGGAGAAACGATACATATTTACTTCTTCGCATTTAAAGATAGTGCAAATGATGCATATTTCTTAAAAGAACGATGTAAAAGTTTAGGTATACAAGTAGCGCTTCACCCATTTCCCGTTTCAGATTATATGGATCGCTCTATTGATAAACATGCCGATATTATTTTCATGGGAGAAGTGTTTGCTGCCAATCATGAAATTGCATTCTTAAATGTATTTAAAAATAAAAGTTGCTTCGTAAATCGGTTCATGGACCCACACTACGAAAAACAAATTAACTGTTTGCTAGATACATTTTTACTAGAAGAAAATAAAGAAAAGCGTTATGAACTCATGTATGAGATTGAAGAGTTTTTACAAGCAGAACACATCATTTTATTTAACTATCACGTTTTAAAAAGAAAAACATACCCTTCTTCTTTAAAAAACGTAACAATTGATTCATTCGGTTGGGCAAATTTTGCGAAGTTATGGATACAACCATCCACGTATTAAAGTATGAGTTTTTATAAAAGGAGAAGGTACTACATCCTTATTAGTACCTTCTTCACATACTATTATTTAATTACTCCATCTAAGTGATCTTTCAAGTTCACTAAAAACTTCTCAATATCCGGATTCTTCACCACATCATAACAAGCAAAACTCTTTAACGGACTCATACCGAGAAACTTTTGCACGCGGTGTAAATGACTAAGCGCTGATTCTAAACTTTCTCCTTCAAAGAACTTCGTCTTATCTCCAAATGCTTTTTCAGGTGCATTCCAAGTTGTAGAGAACATATACTCTTTCTCTTTTAATAAACCACCTGTTCCATATTCATCTGCACCTTTAAAGAACAAACCGTATTCATATACTTCATCCATATACGTTTTAAATAAGCCTGGAACACTAAACCAGTAAATTGGTGTTTGATAAATAACAACATCGGCCCATAAAAATTTATCTTGTTCTTCTTTAATATTGTAACCATCTTGAATCGTTGTTGTTTTCACATGATGATTCTCGCCTAATACAGTAACCATATAATCTACTAACGTTTTATTTAATCGTCCTTCCTTTGTACCGTATTTTTCATGTCCATTTATAATAAATATATGTTTCATTACTTTTCTCTCCCCTATATGATCTACTCTTCAGCTATTAAGCCGAGTTGCTGCTGTAGTGTAAGATTATCTTCTAAATGCCAATCTTCCGTTATCTTTCCGTCTTTCACATGTAAAATATCAATTGCAAAAAAATTAATTTTCTTACCATTATGCGTTCCTGTAAAAGAAAGACGGGCTGTTACTTTATCACCAACAACTAATAAGTCTTCAATCTCGCAATGTATATCAGGCACAACTTTACGAAAATTTTGCGCTGCAAACTTTAATCCTTCAATGCCTTGTGGTCGCCCTTTCGGCAATGTATTATCGAAAAAATTTTCAGTAACAGTCTGCGGAATAATTTCCTCCTTACCTGTATCCCAAAATGCATAAAAACGCTGCGCCGCATGAACCATTTCTGTCGCTTCTTTTTTACTTAGTGAGGGATCAATTGTCATTGCTTTTGGCTTTGGCATTTCTTTTAATAACTGGACTTCAGTTTTTTCTTCCACACCACATGCTACAAGCACAATACAAATAACAAACAAACTAAGAAATCCAAGTAACTTTTTTATCCCCATGGAAATCACCACCTCCTTATATAAATCCTTTTTGTTTCGTATTGCTATTGTATATGTACTAACTTCCTTTATGGAAGTAGTGATATTTTTTTCATATAGTTACCAAAAGTATAGTTTTGTGATACTATAAAGCAAATTCATCCAAAAAAATTTTATGGAGGCTAGTTCCATGAGCAATATAGATCCAATTGAATTAACGAAAGGTTTACCTGGCATACCTTGTCCTATCGCTAAAACGCTTGATGTAATTAGTACAAAATGGACGTTTTTAATCATTCGTGATCTTCTTATCGAAGGAACATTACGCTTTAGTGATTTACAAAAATCAATGGATGGTATTAGTCCAAAAACATTATCTCTTCGACTAAAAGAATTAGAATCTCAAGGCATTATAACGAGAAAAGTATATCCAGAAGTTCCGCCTCGTGTAGAGTACACATTAACAGATAAAGGAAAGCAATTAGAGGGAATTTTTATTGAATTAAAACGGTTTGGGTTAAGTTTATAAAACAAAAAAATTACCGTCGTTAAACAGGCTATAATTAGAAGTAATTATAGCCTCATTGAAACGTAAGATTAAGAAGTTAGCAGAAGAGAAGAAATAATTACGTGAGCAATTGAAGATTGCTTATGCAGATATATACAAAAAGAATTTAGAATATGGGGAACCTTGTCCGCCTTTATTCTATTACTAAGTAGCGTATAAACTTATATTTTATTAGTTTATCTTCACACTATTAGACTTCTCCATATGTGTGCATCAACTTAAGAATTTTATAATGCCCCCCACAAGATAAAATCTATATTTTTTCTTGTGAGGGTATACACGCAAAACAACTAAATCTTTGGCTTGTTATTTACTAGTTCGTTGCACAAACCCTACATTTCTAGCAGATTTTTGTAAAATATTAGAGGATACAAGGCTTGAGTTTCTTGATTAAATAGTTAAGAGTTCTTTATATTTTTAATTATTTCTTTTCCAATCTCTTTTAAAAGACATTTCAATTACATTCTAATATTCTCGACTACTTTTACAATTTTTTAATCTTCTCAAGTTATTTCATCTAAAATATGATTAATGTGCGCCACTTAATTTAACTAGAATTTTTGCTTGCGCTTTATCATGAATTAACGCTTCAAAACCTTGTTCAGCGATATTATCTATACCAACTTTACTTGTAATAATGGATTGCGCAGGTAATCTTCCATTAGCAAGTAATTGAATGACCTCATTATAAGTTTCATTACTGTACCCCACAGATCCCATTAATTTTATGCCACTAAAGAGTAAGGAAGCAGGAGCATTAAATTGGATATCTTGCGTGTGGAAGCTGATAACCATCATTGTGCCACGAACTTTAGTCGATTGAATGGCTTGATTAAATGTTGACTCAACACCTGCAGCTTCAATTGTCACATCTGCTCCATCTGGGAATAATTTACGAATTTCTTCTACAGGGTTTACTTCTTTAGCATTAAAAGTATGCGTCGCACCTACTTCGGTTGCTTTGCCAAGTCGACTATCAAATAAATCAACGACAATAATATTAGAAGCACCTGCAGCTTTTGCACCTAAAACAGCAAATAGCCCAATAGGACCTGCTCCATAGACAACAACAGTATCTCCTTCTCCTACATTTGAATCCTTAATTGATTGGAATGATACAGCTGCTGGTTCTACCATTGCTGCTACTTCTAGTGGTAAAGTATCTGGAATTTTAAAAATCGTTTTTTGTGGAAGTATCACGTATTCAGCAAATCCTCCATCGATTTGTGCACCAACCGCATCTAAAGTGATAAAACGTTCAGTTTCAGCATTTGAAGGATCTTTAAGCATCATTGGATAGATGCACACTCTGTCCCCTTCTTTAAATTTTGTTACATGAGAACCAACTTCTACAATTTCACCAGAAAATTCATGTCCGAGTACCGTATTCTTATTCATTGGTACTGAATCCGGATGCAAGTATGCATGCAAATCAGAACCACAAATACCAGCCCATGCCACTTTAACTTTTACATCATTGGGTTGTAACTCTTTTGTTTCTCTTTCCTCGATACGAATATCTTTTTCACCATACCACACTGCGGCTTTCATAAAAAATCCTCCCTCAAACAATTGGAATATTATATATAATTTTTATTTAATATTAGATCGTAATTCGTTTTTTAAAGCATAACAGCAATTTTTTTTGCTCTTTAACCTTACTCATTCCTCCTTTGCTATGTTCAATAATCTATCATAGGTTTTTGAGGAAAACGATGAGCAAAAAATAATATACGTCTCGAATTGAGACATTTGTTTTAATTTGGTTCATTTATCAATAAGTTCTTAGAAATCTGAATTAATTCTTCTTTTGTATAGGAATATTCATTGCTTAACCATTTTTTTATAATCTCAAAAAAACCACTACAGTAGAAATCACATAGTACCATTGGATAATCTGAGTTTTGGATTTTTTTCGAAAGCGGATCATTATATTCCATTGAGTTTTCATATAAATTTTCTGCACCAAATCGAATCAATTTTTCGTATAACTCAAGGCTATTATTTTTACTAGTAATATTAAAAAACAATGCACGATTAACATCTATGTATTCAATTATTTCCTCAAACAATGTATGTTCTAAATCCAAACCTTCTTTTGTTTGTTCAAAAAGATTGATTGCGATGGAATTTGACACATCGCTAAATAATTCATATTTATCCTCATAATGACGGTAAAATGTGCTTCTATGAATCATTGCTTTTTCACAAATATGATTGATTGTGATGGATGAAAATGTTTTTTCTTTTAATAAATCCATAAACGCATCTTTTATTATGGTTTGTGTGCGTAAACGTGTGAAATTACTCAATTCCAGTACCCTCCTATATTTAATCCAATTTTCTAATTGCTTTCCTAGTCCTTATCTCCTTTTAGTATGCCTAAATTAGTGATAATCTGGAATTCCCCCCGAATATAATCCTTTTATGAAACTGAGATGGATCATATAAATTTGGCTCTGGCGCGAATATACCAGAGCCAAAATGTTTAATTTAGTTCACTTTTTACAGGGAAAGAATGTAATCCATATATAGAACTACTATTTGAGATAGGAATAGGAAGATTCTCGTCAACAAATGAAAATGATTTATATCTTTTTATTAATTCCGTTAATACAAGTTTCGCTTCTAATCTAGCTAGAGGAGCCCCTAAACAAAAATGTATGCCATGTCCAAATGTAAGATGAGGATTACGTCTACGATATATGTTAAAACTATCGGCATCTTTGAATTGATGCGAGTCACGGTTAGCTGATCCAACCCAAGCTGAAATGATTTGGTCTACTTGTAAAGTTTGCCCTTTTAATTGAATCTCTTTTTTTACTCTGCGTACAATTCTTTGAACTGGAGAACGATACCGCAATACTTCTTCAATTGCTTTCGGAATAAGAGATATATCCTGCTGTAATTGATCATAAACATTTGGATGTTCTATGAAGCAATATAAAGCGTTTCCAAGTAAATTGGTTGTTGTTTCATTTCCCGCTACTAAAAGTAGTTTACAAAACGGTACTATTTCTTTTCCTGAAATATTTTTGTCCGCTTCACTTTGAACTAATAAAGAAATAATGTTATTTAAATCTTTTTTAGATTTCCCTCGATTGGATTGTATAATTTCTTCAAAAAACTCTCCTAATTCATTTTCTGCTTGTAAACGTGTATTAAAAAATTCTACCAAATAATCCGGATCATCATGACTCGGTGAACTTACGATAATATCAGACCATCTCTTAAACCTTTCCATATCCTTAGCAGAAACACCTAACATTTCAGCAATTACTATAACTGGTAACGGATAAAATAACTCCCTAACAATATCAAAAGTTTTCCGATCGGATAATTGATTGAATATATCGTTTGTGATTTGCTGGATTCTAGGTTCCCATTCCCTTAATGCTTTAGGAGTGAAAGACCGATTTACAATAGACCGAATTTGCGTATGCTTTGGCGGATCCATCCCAAGAATACTTTGTGGAAATGGAGACTTTTTCTTCTCAGGCATAATATTAGAAAAGTACTCTTTATCCTCTAAGACAGTTTTTATATCTTCGTACAAAAAAACATTCCACATGTCTGCCTGATGATTAAAACAAATAGGCTCCTTTTCTCGCATCTCTTTGTACCATGCAAATGGTTTATACGGATCTTCTAAAGCCTTTTTTCCCATCAACTTATTTGTAGGAATCATAACAACTGATTGATAAGGTGTTTTCATATATAACAATCTCCTCTCAAAGAAATTCCATTACACCGAATAATATTCACCGAATGCTATTCGGTGTAATGAGGATTATACAACAAGAACCAAAATATTCAAACTACTTTTTTGGTTTTAAGATATCCGTTAATATATAAATAAGGGGGAATAGACGTTGCATAAAAAAACTCTGCCAAATAGAAAACAACAAGCTCTACTAACACAGAACAATATATTTCATGTGTTTTTAAATTTAATGAAAGAAAAAAAATTTGAAAATATAACAATTGAAGATATTTGTAAAAAAGCAAATGTATCAGTAGGAACTTTTTATCATTATTTCTCTTCCAAAGAGGATATTTATAAAAAATTATTTCAACAAATTGAAGAAAACCTACATGTTGAATTAGAAAATATCGATCAACATACAACAATGCAAACAACTATTTTAACTTTCTTCCAATGCATAGCTGAATATACTACTAAATTAGAGTTACATATAAATCTTCTTAACGATTTCAACAAAAGGTCATTTATATATGAGCCTTCACTAATTTACGAAGCTCTAAATGGCTTTGTTTACAAAGGACAACTTGAAAAAGAATTAACAAATGATATGAGTGTAGAAGAAATAACAACATATCTTTTTACAATTGCTAGAGGACTTATATTAGATTGGTGTCTTTTAGATGGAAAATACTCACTAGAACAGAGAATGAATACTTATATGAATTTAGCATTGAAATCTTTAAAGGCTTAAATTTTAATCAAGTCCTACACTTTGTTGCTTTGTTGCTTCATTTTGTACATTTCATTCTGTTTTATTTCTTCTAGGTGTTAAAGCATCTGGAATAAAAGAACAAGCATGCCCCTTCTTTATACTGTAAGAAGAGGCATGCTTGTTCTTTTTTATAATACAACATATAAAGTGAAACTTTAATCAGTGGGGTTTTCTTCATCCCACATCAATCTACTTCAAGATAGTTAATTCCCCATTAGATATGTTTCCTATCCCCTCGGAAAAGGAGAATAACAGTCAAAACACATGTAAAAAATCAAGAAAATGAATATTTCATACATGCTAATTTTGGCACTGTGTATACTTTATATCGTTAAAAATTCATTAAAAAATGAACCACTTTGAGATATATGTCGCATTTTGATACACATAAACATTTTTGTTTGTCGCTTTCCATTAATGCCTATGATAAATTGCTATACATAGCTAGCTTACAATTATATTTCTAAAAATAATATTTCATCTTTCATAAAAAATAAAAAGGAGTTTTTTAAATGAAGAACCGAGTAAATCCAGCATTATTACCAGGCTTAGAAATGTATCCAGATCAAGATTTACGCCCAGAATGTTTGCCAGTAATGAGAGAAGAAGCGTCAAAAGTCTTCCCACCTACCATTGTTGATGAAACTCTTTCTGTAACAGATGAAGTCATTGAGGGACCTGATGCGAATCCATTACGATTAAAAATTTATCGTCCAAAATCAAATAATGAATCCTTACCTGCTCTGTTGTGGATACATGGTGGCGGGTATATCTTGGGATCTATAAATGATAATGATGATCTTGCTGTAAAAATTGCAAAAGAGGCTAACTGTATGGTCGTTTCTGTAGATTACCGTTTAGCTCCCGAACATCCTTATCCAGCTCCAATTGAAGATTGTTATGCAGCATTAAAATGGATTGCTGACAACGCGGAGACATTAAACATTGATTCAAACCGAATTGGTGTTGCAGGAGTAAGCGCTGGTGGTGGACTAACAGCTGCATTAACATTATTAGCCCGTGATCGCCAATATCCTTCTATTTGTTTCCAAATGCCGCTTTATCCAATGATTGATGATCGTAATAACACACCTTCTGCCAATGAAATTAAAGAAGGATTTGTTTGGAATCAAAAATCAAATGAAGCTGGCTGGAAAATGTATTTAGGAGAATTACATGGAACGGATCATATTCCTGCTTATGCAGCCGCTGCTCGAGCAGAAGATTATCGTAATTTGCCACGTACCTACACATGTGTTGGTCAATTGGACCCATTCCGTAGTGAAACATTAACCTATGTAACCAAACTTGCAGAAGCTGGTGTTGATGTCGAGTTCCATTTATATCCTGGGGCTTATCATGGGTTCGAAATGATGCATCCGGATACTGATATATCTATTCACGCTTGGAATGATTATGTACGAGCAGTTAAAACTGGTTTCGCAAGAAAGTAACTAAGGTAGCGACAAAAAATTTCATAATGAAGGAGAATTTTTAAGGAAGAATAGAGTTCATCCAGAATTAAGAGAAATGTTTTCTGTATTACCAGAAGTAGATTAAAGAACCCACCATAAGAAATCTCTCTTTTCCCTCTTTTTATCAGTGTTGACACATAAAAAGAAGCTCAGACACAAAAACAGACTGTGGAGAAGACTTTCTCCATAGCCTGAAAAAAGTACTGGTAATGCCAGTACTTTTTTATTATTATGCTCGCTGTTTAACATTGACTCTTTTGATAAAGAACGAGATTATTAATCCAACAATTACTACAATGATAGCAAAGATAAAGGTATTTTGAACACCGTTTGTAAAGGCCAGAACTTGGTTTAATGGATTTTCTTTATCAGATACTGTCTGAAGGAAGCTTCTTGAACCTGAGGAAAGAATTGAAATTCCAACAGCTGTTCCAATAGCACCAGCAACTTGTTGTAAGGTGTTCATAATCGCTGTTCCATGAGGGTATAGTTCAGGTGGCAGCTGATTTAATCCGTTTGTTTGAGCTGGCATCATAATCATTGAAATTCCAACCATAAGTGCAATGTGTAGTGCAACAATAAATCCTGTAGATGTTTCCAATGTTAAGGTTGAGAAACCATACAGTGCACATGCTACAATGACAAGTCCAGGAATAACTAACCATTTAGGACCAAAACGGTCAAATAATCCCCCCATAACAGGCGAAAGAATTCCGTTAATAATTCCTCCCGGTAGAAGCATAAGACCCGCTGCAAACGTTGATAACGCTAATGATGTTTGTAAGTATAATGGTAAAATCATCATCGTACAAAGCAGCACCATCATGCATACTAAAATTAAGAGAAGTCCAATAACGAACATTGGATATTTAAAAGCCTTAAGGTCTAACATTGGCTCATCCATCTTCATTTGACGAAGGGAAAATGCAATTAATCCAACGACTCCAATAACAAGAGAAAGAATAACGTGTAAGCTTCCCCAGCCTCCACTTTCTCCAGCGCTACTGAAACCAAATACGATACCGCCAAAACCAATTGTTGAAAGAATGATTGAGAAAATATCGATTCTTGGCTTTGTTAGTTTTGTTACGTTTTGCATGAAGAATATACCAAATACTAATGCGATAATCAATAATGGGAGTGAAATCCAAAAAATCCAGTGCCACGTTAACGTTTTTAGAATCAACCCTGAGACGGTTGGTCCAACAGCTGGAGCGAACATAATGACAAGCCCGATAATTCCCATAGCTCTTCCACGCTTATGTGGTGGAATAATAACAAGAATGGTGTTAAACATAAGTGGTAGAAGTAAAGCTGTTCCTACTGCTTGTACAATACGGGCAATCATTAGTACGCTAAATGTTGGTGCAATAGCTCCGATTAATGTTCCGATAATGGAGAATACAAGAGATGCGATAAAAAGCTGTCTTGTTGTAAACCATTGAAGAATTAAACCTGAAATTGGCACAAGAATTCCTAATGTTAATAAGTAGCCGGTTGTCAGCCACTGTGCTGTTGTCTCTAGAATACCAAAACCTGTAATTAAATCTTTTAACGCCATATTTAAGGCAGTTTCACTAAACAAGCCGATAAATCCAGCAATAAGAAATGACGTAATAATCGGCAGAGCTCTGATGTTAGAGTTTTCTACTGTTGTTTGTTGATTCCCCATATTAAATTGTCTTCCTCTCTCTTACCTAATTCTTTTATTTGAATTTTCGATTTTAATAATCTTTCCTTAACACCTCGTGGCACTCCCAAATCAGCTCTTCTATTCCCGTCTGGCCTTTCAGCCTACGGCGGACGATTTCTGAGGATAGATTCTGGACTTTGAGCGCTCTTGGTGCTCTTCTTTCGAAGTATGCCTGAAATGCAGCTTCAATGTCATTATTGTTTTTGAGCTCTTCGGCGAGAACGATTGCATCCTCAATAGCCATGGCTCCTCCTTGCGCAAGAGTCGGAGCTCCGACGTGGGCGGCGTCCCCTCCAATGACGACGCGGCCTTTGTACCATGGCTCTTGCACTGCGACTTGTTCCAATTTGTTAAAAATAACAGGGTAATCTTTTGACATATGCTTTGTAATAAAATCAAGTCCCGGAAAGCCTAAGAGAATCTCTTTGACTCTATTAAACCGGGTATCTTCCTCATCCCAGTAATCGCTGGCGCAAGGCTGGAGCACAAAGACATAGCCGGCGCGTTCGGCTAATGGTACGACGCCGATTTGCGTTTCTTCGCTTATATACATCAATGACGAGTCCTCGAATTTGTAATCAGGAAGCTCGAAATAAAATCGCCACGCCCCCATACCGAGATGCTCTTTTTCTATTTCCTTTTGCAACATCATATTCCTTACAGTTGAATGAATGCCGTCAAAACCTACTAAAATATCAGCCTTTATCTTTTCTCCGTCTTCAAATATGGCAGAGACCGATTCAGCTGTTTCTTCATAAGCAACAACCTTTTTCCCCCACTTGATGTCTACACCCGCTGCATCAGCATGCTTGATGAGAATATCACTTAATGTTTTTCGCGGGATATTA
This sequence comes from Bacillus sp. B1-WWTP-T-0.5-Post-4, assembly GCF_009183795.1. Taxonomy (NCBI): domain Bacteria; kingdom Bacillati; phylum Bacillota; class Bacilli; order Caryophanales; family Bacillaceae; genus Bacillus; species Bacillus sp. B1-WWTP-T-0.5-Post-4. The sequence goes on along the minus strand of NZ_WEIJ01000007.1, from coordinate 102,132 downwards.
TTGCGCCCTGGAAGTGTGTCGTCTAAAAAGGATTCACTGACTTGAAACTGCAGATCCCCCTGTGCATCAAATGTTTTAAGCCATTTTGTTTGAAAGCCATGTTCACAACACTCTTCGAATACGTCCAATTCTTTCAAGACAGCCAGTGCGTTTTGCGGCATGAGAATCCCCGCACCGGTTTTGCGATTTTCTAAAGCCGCTTCGCACAAGGTAACAGAAAATCCTACTTTACTAAGGGAAATAGACGCTGACAATCCGCCAATTCCCCCACCAGCTATCAAAATATGTTTCATATAAATAACCCCTTTTAGTTCTTTAAATATAGTTAGGCGCCTAACTATATTACTTTACTACATCCTCAGAAAAATTGTCAATCATCTTTAAGTCAGGTTGTATTATGATATTAACTCCTTTATAATCGTGTCATAACTAACGAACGGGAGCTTATTTTAATGGAATTAAAACATTTACCTAAATATAAATATTTAACAGAACATACCGAGACATATTCCAATATAGATGCTAGTTCTCTTGAATTGTTTTTATCTCTATTTGATATATCAAAAAAAATGAATCATGTGATGGAGCGTTACTTTGCAGGCAGAGGGCTGTCTGAAGGAAAATTCAAAATCCTGATGCTACTCTTCGACGCAAAAGACCACTCGTTAAGTCCGACAGAACTTGCAAAGCAATCAAACGTCACGAAAGCAACGATTACTGGTTTGCTGGACGGGCTGGTGAGGGACGGTTTTGTTAGCCGCACGCATCAAAATAAGGATAAACGAAAAATCAGCATTGAACTGACAAAAGAGGGAAAAGAACAACTGAAACAATTTCTACCCGGTCATTTCAGTAAAATCTCTGCGGTAATGGAAAACTACAGCGATGAGGAAAAAGAAATGTTTATCAATATCCTGGGAGATCTATTTGAAAAACTGAGCGTGTTTAAAGACTAAAACGCATTTTTTTGGTCCCGCCACATCGTTATATAGCTGAAATTTTATAGTACCCCCAGAACGAAATTTTGTACTAACTTGTAATAAAATACTCATTTTTTCGTTTTTGGGGTATTTGCATTTCTTAGGTTGATGGCGATGAGGCTAGTTCCATGAACGACATAAATCCAATTGAATTAACGAAAGGTTTACCTGGAATACCTTGTCCTATCGCTAAAACGCTTGATATAATTCGTACAAAATGGACGTTTTTAATCATTCGTGATCTTCTTATCGAAGGAACATTACGCTTTAGTGATTTACAAAAATCAATGGATGGGATTAGTCCAAAAACATTATCGCTTCGACTAAAGGAATTAGAATCTCAAGGCATTATAACGAGAAAAGTATATCCAGAAGTTCCGCCTCGTGTAGAGTACACATTAACGGATAAAGGAAAGCAATTAGAAGGGATTTTTATTGAATTAAAACGGTTTGGATTAAGTTTATAAAACAAAAACCCCTTACCGTCGTAAGGGGTTTTATTACTTCGCAAAACTCTCAGCCAGCTTTTTCTCTCTCCACATAAATGTAATGCCGAGACCAACTATTAAAACAACTCCTGAAAATGCATATGGATAATGAATATTCATATCAAATAATATTCCGCCCATCGCTGGTCCTGCGATATTTCCTAAACTCGTATAAGTCGAGTTCATACCAGCGACGAATCCTTGCTCTTTTCCAGCTGCTTTTGATAAAAACGTCGTTAAAGCTGGACGAAGTAAATCAAATGCTAAGAAAATGAAGCAAGTAACGAGAAGTACAATCCAATAATTAAAGACGACAGTTGAAACGAACGCTAATACTGCACCTACAATTAAACAGATTTGAATTAACACTTTTTCACCGAACATATCAACTAATTTTCCGAACATAAATACTTGCACAACTACCCCAAAGATTGAACTGATTGTAATAATTGCCGCAATATCTTTCGGCGAGAAACCAAATTTATGATCAGAAAATAAGCTAAACACAGTTTCATACGCCGATAAACCAAATGCAAGTACAAATACGATAATAAATGCAATTGCATACATTGGATGTAATGATTTCTTTAAATCACCAATAAAACTTGATTCTTTCGTATTAGAAGAAATCTCTGCAAGTTCTTCTTTCGTTAACGGTTCTTTTAAAATAAAGATTGAAATCACACATGCTATAAAGGCAATTGCTGCTGCAACGAAAAACGGCACACGTATGCCGTATTCTGCAATAAATCCGCCGATTCCAGGCCCTATAATGAATCCAGTACTAATAGCCGCAGATAAGTATCCCATCGCCTTTGGACGTTCCTGAATAGATGTAATATCCGCAACATATGCCGTAACACCAGGCATAATAAAAGCAGCACTAATTCCGCCTAATACCCTTGCTACATAAAGCATCCACACATCTTTTCCTAATCCAAAAAGAAGCTCTGAAACACCAAAAATAAATAATCCAATGATTATCATTTTCTTCCTACCGTAAAGATCAACCCACCGGCCTGTAATAGGTGAAGTAATGAGCTGTGCCATTGCAAACACTGCAACGAGATATCCCATCGTCTTCCCTGTTAAATGCATATCATTCATAAAGGACGGCATAACCGGAATGATTAATCCAATCCCTAAAAAAGCGATAAATATATTACTCAAAAGAATAACCAATACCATCTTTTGTTCTTTTATCGGTTTCTTCACTTTTTAACACCTCTTCCCATAAGTTCCTCTCAAAAAATAATACCCAAGAAGCTTTTTCTTTATCCTGCTCTTTGTGGGCTAGTAATGAGTGAGGATGCCTCCACTCATTAGAATTTCACTCTATCCTTCTACACATACATAAGTATTAGGTGAATGACTATCATTCAGTTTTCCTCAAAAATGAACCTACCTTTTCAGACAGGTTCATCTTACTACTTCTTTATATGTAGTGCATGTGTTAAAAAATCTAGTACTTCTGCCTTTTGCAAATCCACTTGCTCATCATCTTTATGATCATATAAATAAACTTGTTCCGCTGCTGATTCAACAAGAGCGATAAATAACTTCGCTGTTCGCTCTGCGTGAACCGAATCACGAATTTCACCGGCTTCTTTCGCCTCACTTAAAAATTCGCTTAACCACATATAAAGAGGCTCATACACAGCTTCCCACTCTTTTATATGTTCAGTAGATGCAAGACCTGCATACATTAAAGCTTGTATTTCACGGTATTCCTCTATAAAGTGAAACACCGCATCGATTACTTGTGCCACTTTATTTGAAAAAGGTACATCTTTTTGTACTTTTTCTTTCACTGCAAGTATCATCTTTTCAACCATCACTTCTGCTATTACAGGCATAACAGATAGCTTAGAAGGAAAATATAAATAGAAAGTTCCTTGCGCAATGCCAGCTAATTTCACGATATCAGAAATCTTCGTTTTTTCGACGCCCTTTTCCTGAAACACTTCAATAGCTGCATAGACAATTTTCTCTTTTTTATTCATCATCTAAACCCTTTCACACGCATATTGAATGACTGTCACTCATTTTATAAGATAATCGATTGTACTGTCAATGATAGTGAACTCTAAGAGGAACTCATTTTTTTATAATAAAATCTCCTAATAAACAATTAGGAGATAAAAATGCAATATATCTTTAAGAAAGTGCCTTTAATCCTGTCACTCCACATACAATAAGAAACACACTAATGATACGCGCTTTACTTTTCGACTCACCAAACAAGAACATGTTTAACAAAACTGCACCTGCTGTTCCGATACCAATCCAAACCGCATACGCGACACTTACTTGTAAAAATAAGAAGGAAGTATACAAAAATGCGAAGGATGTAGCAAACCCACCGATATAAATCGCACCATTGGCTAATGTCTTATCTTTACTATACATTTTAAGTCCTATCACACCGACTATTTCACTAATTGCAGCACAAAATACGAAAAACCAACCCATTTTTAAGCAGCTCCTTCCACAGTTTCTTCTTTATTATCAGCTAGCTTTAAACCGATAACGCCAGCTACAACCATCACGATAAAAAATAACTTCCCTACACTGAAACTTCCGCCGAAAAGAAATACATCCATTAAGAAAGTACCTACCGTACCAGCTCCGGCGAAAACAGCATATACAGTCCCTGTTGCAAGATGTTCACACGCTTTAGAAAGGAAGTGAAAATCAACAGCGATAACTCCTAAAATAATAATCCAATGCCACCAAGTATTAGCCGTATTAAAACCAAACACCCAAAAAATTTCAAAGATACATGTTAATATGACATATAACCATGCTCTATTTTTCATACCTCTCACCTCTTATGACTGACTATCAGTCATTTTTATTTTAAAAAAATATACTCTTTCATCAATACTATATAAAAACAACTATCATCCTCATTTACCATTGTATTTGTTCCATTTCTAAGCTAACTGCATCCTGTCACATAAAAATGACTGAATGTCATTCATATATATATTGTACATGAACATTTTAAAAACTGTCAATGCCGAAAGTTTATTTAAAATTTCTTTCATCTGATTTGTATATTTCTTAATAATCTGTCAATACTGCTAGTAACATAATATTTTCTCCACTCCCCCTTGGAGAGATCCCTTGAATGGAGCAGTTAGATTTTGCTAGCTGCTCTTTTTTATTTATCCGCACACTATGATGAAATACTCATAGATCAAATCCATCTTTCATCACATAACAACATCTATTTATTTTCCAATGAGCCTTTGTATGCACTAATTTTATTCTCAAGCATCTTCTCTGTAACTTCTAAGTTTTCTCTTTGAATCTGAATAGATTTCCTATGATCTTCTAGGAGCTGTAAACGAGCTTCTGTTGTATGCTCCCCTTCTGTATATAATCTAGCGTATTCTCTTATTTTCGCTATTGGCATTTGCGTTTGTTTTAATTTCATTACAAACTGCAACCACTTTATATGTGACTCTTCGTAAAGTCGATTTCCATTTGTATCACGATTTGCAATTAATATATTTTCCTTTTCATAATAACGTAGTGTATGTGTGCTCACTCCTAATAATTTTGCTACCTCGCTAATTGTGTACATACTAAAACTCCCTTCACATGCTTACCCTCATATATTTTATAACCGTATCAAATTTATAAAAAACATTTGACTTAGAGTATACTCTAACAAATACAATCTAACCATAAATGAATTTGAATTTAGGGGGATTTTATATGAAATACACGGTTATTACTGGCGCAAGTTCCGGAATTGGTTATGAAGCAGCTTTAGCATTTGCATCTCGCGGAAAAAATTTAGTACTTGTAGCTCGAAGACAAGAAGAATTAAACGAATTAAAATTGAAAATTAACGAAATGCATCCAGAATTGGATGTTGTCATTCGAAGAACTGATTTATCTGTTACTGAAGATGTTTATAAACTTTATGAAAGCCTACAATCTTTTCAAATTGAAACGTGGATTAACAACGCAGGTTTTGGTAATTTCGCCTCAATTGCTGAACAAAATTTAAATAAAATCGAGACGATGTTGCATGTCAATATAGAAGCACTAACAATACTCTCTTCTCTTTTCGTTCGAGATTATTCAATGGTTGATGGAACACAGCTTATTAACGTTTCATCGGGCGGCGGATACACGATTGTTGCTGATGCTGTTACGTATTGCGCTACGAAATTCTATGTAAGTGCATTTACAGAAGGGCTGTCTCACGAACTGAAAGAACAAGGCGCAAAACTGCAAGCAAAAGTTTTAGCTCCTGCTGCAACTGAAACAGAATTTGCGAAACGTTCATTTGATATTGATGAATTCCAATATGATAATGTTGTACCAAAATTCCACACTGCAAAACAAATGGCACAATTTATGCTCGACCTTTATGATAATGATAAAGTTGTAGGAATTGTCGACGGTTTAACGTATAACTATGAACTTAAAGATCCACTTTATAATTTTGCCGTGAGACAAAAGAATTCAAATTCTTAATAACCTGTCCATTTCTTATGGAAATATATGTTCCCACTATATATGTAAATAATAGTGGGAACTTTTTCTCTATAAAATTTTCATCCAACATACCGCACCATCGCCACTTCATCACAATAATCCACCTTTGGACAATGTCTACAATCAATCCATACTTTCTCTGGCAACGCTTCTTTATTTATAAAATCAAATCCACACTTTTGAAAAAATACTGTTTCATATGTTAAGGAAATTACTCTTCTTACATTTATTTTCGTAGCTTCCTCCATTACATGATTTACAAGCATACGCCCTATCCCTTTCCCTGCATATGTATGCGAAACTACTAACGATCGTATTTCTGCAAGATCTTCTCCTAATACATGCAAGCCAGCAACTCCAACAATTCTCTCGTCTTCTTTCATAACATATAAACATTGCAAATATTGATAAAGAGACAAAAGAGAACGTGGTAAAACAACTCCCTCTTTTGCATAAACCTCAATAAGACTATAAATTTCTTTCACATCACTCGTCACCGCATTACAGATTTTCATATTCCATCCCCTTGCCCCTCAATATTAATATTTATAACTCGAAATGAATTTTAATTCATAATTTTATATAATAATACATCTCTCTTTTCTCCTCGTCAATCAATTTATACAAACAAAAAACCAAGCAATCTAATCGATGCTCGGTTCCTCATTTCGTATCGGCAATACCGTCGAATATTTAATTTCACGAAGTGCTAAACTTGTCTGTATCCTTGTAATACCAAGCTTATTCAACTTTCTAATAAACTGCTCTAGTTCTTTACGATCACGATTTGCAACCTTTAATAAATAATCGTACTCCCCTGTTAAACAGTGACATTCTAACACTTCCGGCATCGATTCTAATTCTTTCTCCAACACTTCCAACTTGTCAAATTGATGAATATTCGTACTCATAAAAATAAAGCATAATAAATCAAACCCAAGCTTTTCTTGATTTAAAATCGCAACTTGCTTATCGATGAAACCTTCCCCATCTAACCTTTTTATTCTTGCATGCATCGCAGCTGGTGATAAATTAACGCGACGTGCCAACTCTGCATTACTTACTTGTGACTCCTTCTGCAATATATCTAAAATTTGTACATCCAAATCATCCAACACTTTAATAACAGACGACTCCATTACAATTCCCCCTTTTTTCTTACCGATGATTATTCGAAAAAACAACTTATAATTTATATAAAACTGAATATTTTTCTGCAAATACCATTTTAAACTAAAGTTTTTATCGAGTTTTCACCATTATACAAAAGAATATATTACACAATAAAGAAAAATGCTAAAATTATTTACAATTCGTATTGATTACAAAAAAGGGGATTTTAGCATGCCTTATTTTTACGTCTTTTTACTATTACTAACGAGCTTATTATGGGGAGGAAATTTCGTCGTTGGAAAATCACTCGTCAATCATGCATCACCGATGACACTGACAAATTTAAGGTGGATGATTGCGATTGTTTGTTTATTACCAATGGTATGGTTTAAAGAAAAGAAAATCCTTCCACCACGTACCGCAATACTTCCGTTAATATTGATGGGAATTTCAGGAGTCGCTCTTTTTAACATCTTTCAATTTTTAGCATTAGAAAAAACATCCGCTACGAATGTAGGTCTTATCTCTACATTGAATGCAATTTCAATCGCATTATTTTCAGTATTATTTCTAAAAGAAAAAGTAAATACACTTCAAATCCTATCCATGATTCTTTCATTCTTCGGGGTTATCCTCGTCCTATTAAAAGGTGATTTCTCGCTTTTATTTTCACTACATTTTAATAGCGGCGATTTATGGATGATTGCAGCAGTTTGTATTTGGGGAATCTATTCTGTTTGTAGTAAATGGGCAACAAAAACAACTACACCACTTATGGCAACGTTGTACTCTGGTATTTTCGGCGTTATTTTATTACTACCGTTTAACATAGGTAGCTTCACTGTTTCAAATATAAATACTTCTTTCATCACATCACTTTTATATACTGGGCTTATTTCGACAGTTCTTTGTATGGTATTTTGGAATATTGGTGTACAAAAATTAGGCGCAACTACATCAGGTATTTTTCTAAACTTCAATCCAATTTTCACAGCCATTTTAGCATTCATATTCCTCGAAGAAGAATTAACGTGGATACAAATTTTAGGGACAATTGTCGTTGTAACAGGATGTTATTTATTTTCTCATTTCAAAACTGTTGCCGTTCAACCTGTTAGACCTTTAATGCGAAAACATTCTTAATGAAAAAACATCGTCATCTGGATTGGCGATGTTTTTATTTACTCTTCATTTCTTTTATATACTGCTTTTCCTCTTCTGGCGATAAACGTTCCGTCGCCTTACCAGTATCTCCACCTTGAAGGCTCCATAAAAAGTTATGCTCCTCAACAGTTTGAGAAAAATCTCCTTTTTCCCATCTATTTATAATAGAAAATAACTTCATTTTATATTGAAAACCTGTACTATTTTCAATATCCCTTTTTACATTAGAAATTTCCTTTTTTGTCATCTCTACAAATCCCCATTTTTCAGAGGATTTTACCTTTTGGTGCACCATTTTATGCATAGTAGAAATAATTTCACCTTCACTAATTTGCGGGGCTTCTTCTGCAGCTTTTTTCTCTTTTTCGTTTGTCGCTCGCTCGATTTGAATATTTTTATTTTCTTTTTCCACATATGCAAGCAATTTCTTTCCGCCAACTATAGACGAGAAAATTACTATAATTGTAATGCATATACCTACGATCCATTTAAAAAGCATTATCTCTTCATCGCTTCCCTAACAATATGACTATCTACATATTGCTTAAACTTCACGATTTTTCCGTTCTCAAGTTGCCATACATGAACAAATTCTGCTTCAAATGATTTTCCTGTTTCTTTATAAACTCCAGAATACATACCTTCAGCAATAATTATATCTTTTCCGTTTACTTCATGATATGTATTTACACTTGCTTTATAATCATCCCATTCTGATCCTAAACGGCTAAATACATTTTCCATTATAGCTTCTACGCCTTTATATGTTCCGCCATACGGGAAACCTTCTGCCTCTGTCCATTCCACTTTTTCAGAGAAGGCTTCTGCTAAATGCTTTGCATTCGAAGAAGCTGATCCTTCATACGTGCTTTGAATAATTTCTAAATTTGATTTAGGCATATTACTTCCTCCCGTTTATTTATTTTTACACAAGACGTAACCGATGTAGTTACATCTTGTGTAAAAAAATATTTAAATTGTTTCATTCGTAATTCATTAGTTGTGATCATTATAGTTACAATAATTATTCAAGTCAACAATTTATAAATAAAATTTACTTCGTTTTCATTACTTTCTCTTTTAAGAAACGATCTACATATCCTTCTGCTTTTACTACGAATAAATACGCACCCATTGATAATAATGCAAGATCTAATTCATATCCTGGATTCTTTCCATCTCCTAATAAACCTGCTGCTCCATTTACCTTTACGATAGCTCCAGCTAAAATAAGAGCGAATAACAATCCTACATATCGTACACCTAAACCGATAATTAATAATATACCACCAACTAATTCTACAGTTGCTACGCCGTATGCAAGGCCACCTGGTAAACCGATGCTTGTAAACCATCCTGCTACATTATCGATACCTGATTGAAACTTTGCTAAACCGTGTGCAAAAAACGTAACTCCTAACACGATACGAATAATTAAATTCCCAATATATTGATTCATTTTGAACTCTCCTTTTTGTTTTGTTATGGTGAACTTTTATTTACAAGTCAAAACAATACGGTATTTTATTTCATTCGTCAAATACTTTTTTAAAGAAAACAAAAAACATTATCCGTTTTACAGATAATGTTTTCTTACAAAATAGCGCTAATTCAAGCTTTTATTCTATCGCATAAAAAAAGTTGAAACATTTTTCCAGCGCCAATATAAGGCAGTAAAGAAACGTCCTCTTCCACAACCATTCCAACAACATTCACTTTCTCATCTACAAGTAAATCATGTGTGGCAACTTGCATCTCCCCTGCATATCTACCGTACAATTCATTATCAATTGTAATACTGCCTTTCTTTCTTACAATTGTATGCATCGGCTGTAACACCACTCTATTTCCTTCCCTTGATTCTACAGATCGAATAACATCACGAGCTGGATCTAGTCTATTTGTATGCACTTGCTCTACCACTTTTAATACTTCTTTATCAGTTATAAATGATTTGTAACGCAATGGAATAATCCCTCTACTTGCACTAGCTATTTCTTGTATACTTTCCAAACTTGCGCTTATATCTCCAATCAATACTTTATCAACACCACAATCTTGGACAAGTTCTAAGTACGCTTCAAGCGGGCGCATATTGCGATGTTTTTCTAACGTTGGTAACCCTTCATATAACGGACCTCGTTTTTCCGCATCTCCTGGAATAAATGCCATCGTCTTTATTCCACACTTCTGTAAATATTGATTTTGCTTTTGTAAGAAGGACTTTGCTAGTCCTGTCTCTGGACGTGGGTAAAAATTATGCCATACTTCTACATTCTCTACTCTTATATGTTCTGCAAGTAATTCTTTCCAAAATGAATTTGTAATCGTACTCGCATTTAAAGCTACTTTCATCCTATGAGATACGCTTGCAATTTCTTTTGGCGCAATGCCGTAATCCATTCTTAAACCGGTAATGCCCCAGTCCAATAGTTCTTCCACATTTTCATATGTTAGCCCTAAATGGTGTAACGATTTTGGAGAAACATCAACCATTAACTCCATTTCATGTGCAAGAGCTTGTTTCCCTAATATTTGAATTAACTCTTTATACGTATTTGGATCATCTTCTGGAATGTGCAGTGATGTAAAAATAGATGTAAACCCATTTTCCTTCGCTACTTTTAGCCACTCTTCTTGTTTCTCTACTCGTTCTTTTGAAAGATAAATGGAAACTCCGATCATATAAATCTCCCTTTCTATTAATAGAAAAAGAGAAAGGAATCCCTTTCTCTATATGTTTTCTGCCATTTCTTCTTTAAATCCGAAGAAGTACGTAAAGATAAATCCGAAAGCATATGCAATTACTAAACCTAAGAAATATAGTAAATATTTATTGTCAGCAATTAATGGAATTAAAGATAGCCCTGATACGCCAATTCCAAGAGAAGCTGTTTGCATAACTGCTTGGAATGCACCACCGACAGCCGCTCCTAAACAAGCAGTAATAAACGGTTTCCCCAGTGGTAATGTCACCCCGTATAATAACGGCTCACCAATTCCTAAAAAGCCAACTGGCAATCCACCTTTAATTACATTTCGAAGTCGCTTGTTTTTTGTTTTCACATAAATCGCAATTGCTGCGCCCACTTGGCCAGCACCAGCCATTGCGAGTACTGGTAATAAAGGTGTTACGTGTGTTTGATTAATAAATTCCATATGAATTGGTGTTAAACCGTGATGTAATCCGACCATAACGAGAGGTAAAAATGTTCCCGCAAGTACTGCGCCAGCAAATGCTCCACCAATATTTAAAATAGCATTAATTCCGCTCGTAATACCATCTGATAAGAAACCTGCTAATGGCTGAATGGCTAACATCGTTACGATACTTACAACTAATACAGTAATGAGTGGCGTCACGATTATATCAACTGCATTCGGCACTGCTTTTCGAACTTGTCTTTCCACTACAACCATAAGCCATGCTGCAAAAATAACTGCAAACAATCCGCCCCTTCCGGGCACTAATGCTTCACCAAACAATTTTACGTTTGCCATCGCCGGATTGAAAATTAAAATACCAGCAATTGCCCCAAGAACCGGTGTCCCGCCGAACTCTTTCGCTGTATTCCAACCAACTAAAATTCCTAAGAATGTAAAGATACCGCCGCCAATGAGTAGTAACATTTGTAACCACGTTGCATTTGGATCAGCACCAGCGTTTTTCGCAAAGTTAGCAACCCCGTTTATAATTCCTGACGCAACAAGACCTGGAATTAATGGGATGAAAATACTTCCTATTTTTCGTAAAAAGTTTTTCACCGGTGTATTATTTTTCTTCTTAATCTCTGACTTCATCTCTTGCCCAATATCTTCAAGGTGATGATCTGCTACCTCACCAATTCGTAGTCCTGTCAAACCTTCCATTTCAGCTGCCACTTTATTTACTGTTCCCGGACCAACGACAACTTGAAGCGTCTCATCTTCTATAACACCCATAACGCCTTCAACTTTTTTCAAAAGGTCCATGTTTACTTTACTTTCATCATGAAGCGTTAATCGCAGTCTCGTCATACAATGAGCAATACTACGAATATTTTTTATTCCTCCAAGTTGCTCCGAAATTTCCTTGGCCATTCTCTCTTCTTTCTTCATAATAGAATCCCCCTCCCTATTATTTTATAGTGCTTTCTTCACAAACCCTTTAGCGTATTTTAGTTTCTCCAGTGCTTCCCCATATTCACACTGCAACAACACCATAACAATTGCAGCTTTTACGTTACGTTCTGCCTTTTCATAATACTCTGTCGCTACTTCATAACTAGCGCCTGTTGCTTCCACAATAATTCGTTTTGACCGTTCTACTAACTTTTCATTTGTGGATTGAACATCTACCATTAAGTTTTTATATACTTTTCCTACACCAATCATCGAAGCTGTTGAAATCATATTCAGCACTAATTTTTGTGCTGTACCAGCTTTTAAACGCGTTGATCCTGTTAATATTTCTGCACCTGTCTCTACTTCCACATTTAACTTTGCATATTTACTTATTTCAGCATTTTTATTACAAGAAATACTCGCTGTACTCGCTCCTACGCTCTGTGCGTATTTCAAGCCGCCAATTACGTAAGGAGTTCTGCCACTTGCAGCAATTCCAATCACTGTATCTTTCTCATTTAATCCAATACTTTTTAAATCTTCTTCCGCTAACTCTTCGCGATCTTCGGCACCTTCCACCGCTTTAGTAAACGCTTTCAATCCACCTGCTATAAACCCTTGCACCATTTTATCATCCGTGCCAAATGTCGGCGGACATTCCACTGCATCTAGAATACCTAAACGACCACTTGTACCAGCACCAATGTAAATTAAGCGTCCCTCTTCTTCAAAAGATTTAATAACAGTCTGTACAACCTTTTCAATTTGTTCTATCTCTTTTTCAACTGCTAACGCAACAGTTCGATCTTCTTCATTCATACTTTGCAACACTTCTTTTATGCTCATTTCATCTAGATTCATTGTTTTCTCATTACGATGTTCTGTCGATAAATTTTCTAACATATTGCCACCCTCTTTGAAATTATATTTCACACTTTTATTATAACTTTAAGAAACTAAAAATCAATAATCCTTTCTTATTTTATGAAATAAAATTTCACAACATGACATATTTGTGTCAAAGATAATAAAAAAGATGAGTCTCCTCATCTTTTCTTCTACTTTAACTTCCGTAACCGCAACGCTTCTTCTCGCGTCTCCATAAATTGATCCAATACTTTATTACCAATTCGATTGAAAGTAATAACATATAAAGCATCGATCATATTCAATTGTGTCATTCTCGAAGCAATACTCGCAATACGATGATCTTGTTCTACATCTGGCATACAAAGGCGAATATCCGCTTCTTTATATAGGGGTGATGATTGATCTAATTTCGTAATTCCAATAACAGTTGCACCTTGTCTCTTTGCATACTGCGCCATTTCAAGCACATCTTTCGTTCGACCAGATGTTGAAATCGCAACAAATATATCGCCTTCTTTTAAATTCGTCACAAGTGGCAACATCATATGAAAATCAGATAGCATCATCGCTGTAAATCCAAGCCGCGTAAATTTATAAGCCCCGTCCATTGCTGGCGTAGCTGATCCGCCTACTCCGTAAAATATAATTTTGCCCGCATTGACAATACGATCCGCTGCTTTCTCAAGTTCCCTCTTATCTATTGCAGTAACACTCGCCTCAATTGCAGCTTTATTCACATAAGTAACTTTATTAAATAAATCATACGGTCCATCTTCTGTATTCATCACTGAAAAATCGTTAATATTATAATCAGCAATCGTTAATTCACGAACGAGTGCTATCTTAAATGCTTTAAAACTTCCGATTCCAATCGATTTACAAAAGCGAACGACACTCGCTTCACTTGCGCCTGCATTCGTTGACACTTCTTTCGTCGTTAAATTCGGTACAATCTCTGCATTATCCATTATGTACATGGCAACCTTCTTCTCAGCTGGTGAAAATTGATCCATATTACTTTCAATTTTAAATAGTAATGTTGAAGCTTTCACTATTTAACCTCCACTTCTTACGGTTGCGTTCACTTATTTTCTCTTGCTTCAAGAAGGTAATAACCATCATCGCCAGGAGGATGAAACACATTTACAATGCGATTCCCTTTTTGATAAACAGTTCTTTCCCCCTCTGTCCACTTCTTTTCCCAACCGTTCATCCAAATCGCAACATCAGGTAAAAAAGCAGTATATTTCAGCTTCTGACCGTACTCACCATCTGCTTCTTCCGAAAAAATAGAAACCGGAAAATCTTTCACTTTTGATTCTTTCCATGCAGTAAATGGTATACATACTGCAATAAGTACGATTACACCGATAACCTTCTCCTTCGTAATCTTCACACTTCCCTCTCCTTGTCATATCACATACATAGATTTTACCATAATTACAAACCCTTCATGCTATATGATCATTGCTTTTGGGAATAAAAAAAGAGCTTACCTACATCAGATAAGCCCTTCCTGTCTATACAAAATATTTCTTCAAAAGTGGCGGTGTAATAATCGTCGTCAATATAACAACAATAACAATCGCTGTGAAATTTTCTTTCGCTAATAAATTCGCCGTAAGTCCATTTGCTGCGATGATAAGCGCTACTTCACCACGTGATACCATCCCCGCACCAATACTAATAGAAGATTGGCGATTAAATCCTGTCAGTCTTGCGCCTAAGCCGGATCCGATTAACTTTGTGAAAATCGCAACGAGAGTCATAATAATAATGAACCAAAGCTGACTTCCAATGCCTTGAAATGTAATTTCCATTCCGATACTTACGAAGAATACTGGAACAAATATTGCATAAGCAATCGGTTCAATTTTATGTTCCACTTCATGCTTATACTCTGTTTGAGAAATAGCAATTCCTGCTGCAAATGCTCCAATAATGCCTGCAATTCCCATCATTTCACTGTAATAAGAAAAAGAGAAACAAATAATAAGAGCCGCGCTAATTAACGCTTCTGTTACACGAAGCGGGACAAGCATTTTCATAATCCAAGGAACGACTTTCCAAGCAATAAAAACAATACTTACAAAGAAAATAATTTTCTTTACAATGACAAGTGTTATATTCACATCTTGTGTTCCTAAAAAACTCATTACAAATGCCAATAAAATAACGACAATGACATCATCAAATACGGCAGCACCTAAAATTGTTGTACTTTCTCTCGTATTCATTTTTCCTAGATCACGTAGCGTCTGCACCGTAATACTAACCGATGTTGCGCAAAGTAATAACCCTAAAAAAATGGCATGGGAGTGTATTAATCCAAACAGTAACCCTGTTACATAACCACCGATGAAAGGAAAAATAATTCCACCAGCCGCTACTGCAAATGACGATTTCAAATTCCGATTTAACTCTTCTAAATCTGTTTCAAGTCCCGCCATAAACATAAGTAGCAAAACACCAATCTCACTCAGTTCATCAATCAGTTCAGAACTATTAATAATACCGAGTACAGCCGGACCGATAATAATACCGACAATTAACTTACCAAGTACAGAAGGCTGACCAAGTCTTACACTAATGTCACCAGCTAATTTCGTACAAAGTAAAATGACGACAAGTTCAAAATAAAATAACATAGCATCTGCTCCTACTTTAACTTTAATCAGTGGGTCGTTAAACCCCGTCCATTTCTGCAAGTAGTTTCCCCTATTGATCCGCATTTTATTTGTCATATTTTTATTTGACAAAATATTCTGAATTATATTAAGATTAATCCAGCAATTTTAAAAAACTACATACCATAACTGCACCTCCACTTCCTTACTTACTCTTTTTTAATGGGCTCATACTATAGTCGCAGTTATGGAAATGAAAAAACGGGGGGAGAGTCCAAAGTGAAGTCATTATTACGAAAAAAAGCGCTTAGTACTGAATCACCAAAGCAGCTAGCTAGAACATTAACTGCACTCGATTTAACATTTTTAGGAATCGGCGCCGTAATTGGGACAGGGATCTTTGTATTAACAGGTATTGTTGCAGCAAAACATTCTGGTCCTGGTATTATGCTATCATTCCTTATTGCTGCATTTACTTGTGCTTGTGTAGCCTTTTGTTACGCTGAATTTGCTTCTTCTATTCCTGTCTCAGGAAGTGTGTATACTTACGCATACATGACAGTCGGAGAAGTCGTCGCCTTCATCGTCGGATGGTGTTTAATGCTCGAATATTTACTTGCCGTTGCAGCAGTAGCTGTCGGTTGGTCTGGTTATTTGCAATCATTACTACAAGGGTTCAATATACACCTGCCCGCCATAATCGCCTCGGCCCCCGGCGTAGGAAAAGGTGGTCTCATCGATTTACCTGCTGTCTGTATTTTACTTCTTATTACTGGCCTTTTAAGTTTTGGTATACGTGAAAGTGCACGCATTAATAATATTATGGTTCTTATTAAGTTAGCCGTTATTATCGCCTTTATCGTAGCAGGTGCAAAATATGTAAAACCTGAAAATTGGACACCGTTCATCCCATTCGGATACGACGGTATTATTACTGGGGCTGCCACTGTGTTCTTCGCCTTTTTAGGTTTTGATGCAATCGCAACCGCTGCAGAAGAAACGAAAAAACCGCAGCGTGACTTACCAATTGGTATTATCGGTTCTCTTCTTATTTGTACTGTTTTATATATGATTGTATCTTTCGTTTTAACAGGTATGGTTCCTTATACGCAATTAGACGTTTCTGATCCAGTTGCATTTGCATTGCATTTCGTTGGTGAGGATACAATTGCAGGACTACTCGCTGTCGGAGCGATGACTGGAATGACAACCGTTCTCTTAGTCGTTATGTATGGACAAGTTCGCGTTTCGTATGCGATGAGCCGTGACGGTCTACTTCCAAAAGCGTTAGCACGTGTAAATAAAAGAGTAAAAATCCCTTTATTAAATACGTGGATTACTGGCGTTGTTGCTGCTTTATTAGCAGGACTTTTAGATTTACATTTGCTAGCGAATTTAGTAAACATCGGTACATTAACAGCCTTTACATTCGTTTGCTGCGCAGTACTTATTTTACGAAAAACACACCCTAACTTAAAACGCGGATTCCGCACACCTTTCGTACCTGTACTACCAGTTGTCGCGATTCTTTGCTGCTTATATTTAATGATCAATTTGTCTAAAACAACATGGATTAGCTTTGCAGTTTGGCTTATAGTCGGCTTATGCTTCTATTTCTTCTACTCTAGGAAACATAGTCATTTAGCTACCGAAAAAACGAATGATGAAAAGAAAAAAGCATAACAAAATAGCTCGCCGTTTTAGCGGCGAGCTATTTTTCTGTACTATTATATTTTTTCGTTAACGACTGTAAAATGAAAAATATGCCGATGCAAGCTGTAAACCATGCCCAATTTCCTATTGGCGTTGCGTATTTAACAATTCCAATACCTACAAGTAATAGGAAAATAATCACCTGATATATGAGCTTCCACTTTTGCATATATTCCCTCCTTTACTTCGTTCCCTTCTTTTTCTTCTTCCATGCATTTAAACTATCAAAGAAGAAATTAATAAATAACGTGCCTAAACCCGCTAATAAAAACGTCATTAAAAATAAAACCCATATACTTTTTTCTTTTAAGAAATAATATCCTACAAGGAGCACAACCGCGATCCATACATATTCAAGAATTCTTTTTAGCTTTTTCTGTTCCAAATTATTCGCTCCTTCATTCTATACTAATTTTAGTATAACAAAAAAGAAGCCTATCATGATAAGCTTCTTTTCTTCTCTCTTATTTGTTTATGCTTTTTTCAACAAGTGAAATCGTATACTCTAATGTACGATTCATCGTTTCTACCTGTGCATCTTTTACTTTTACATCTTTCACTACAGCTTCGGCCACTGTAATTTTTTGACTCAGTGCTTTCACTGAACCGTCCGTTACATTTGCATCTTGCGCTTTTTTCACTACTACTTTTGCAGATTCAATATTGATTTGTAATTTTTCTTTCGGTGTTTTCGGTTGTTCTACTACTTTAGATTGTACAAATGTTACATTAGCTGTTTTTAATTCGTTATATGTTTGAACGATTTGCTCTCCCGTACTCCCTATATTTTCAAACACTTGTTTTGCATTATTATAGCTTTTCTCTAGTTCTTGAAATGCTTCCTTTGAATATTGACCTGGCTTATCACCAAACTCATACGTACCAGCTAACACTTCTTTTACTTTTCCAAGTTCTTCAAATAACGCATTTACTTGCTCTAACTTCGTACGGTTAGAAAACTCATTGTACGCTGCTAATACTTCTGAAGAACTTAACGCTTTACTATATAATTTCGCAAGCGCGATTTTACCGTTTAACGGAATACCACCATTGCCGTTACTATCAGGATCAGCTCCAAGTGCAAATGGTACATTTGGATGATACACTTTTCCTGTAGCTGGTTGGCTATTTACTTTTTTACCATCGACATAAATAGCTACTTCACTTCCGTTATACGTTCCTGTTAAGTGATATGTTTTGTTTGCTTCTAATTGAACTCCAACACGTTTATAACTGCCGCCAATGTGAGCCCATAATTCAACATAGCCGCTTCCTGTAGACTCAAATCCAATTCCACCGCTCTCTGTATTTTGCAAAATACCTTGTCCACGGATTTGATTCATTGAAAATACCGTTTCTAACGTAAATGTATTTGCTACTTTCTCTTTTTGTGCTGCTGAAAATGGAAGGTATCCAAATGTATTAGATTGTCCGTTTAACTTCATAACATTCTTTTTCAATGCTTTATCATATTCAATAGTCACATTGCCCTTCACATCACCTTTTGTTCCAAATGGTGAATTGTCTTTAAATGTACCATCTGCAAAATTCACATCAAAAACATCAGCCTTTGGCACTTTTACATTCGGATCAATATCATCTTTTTTCGTAGTAATTTCTGCCGTTAACGGTTGCGCACTTTCATTACCAAACGAATCAATTGCAACGACTTCAAGTGTATATGTTTTCCCGCCATCTAACCCTGCAAGCGTAAACGTAAGATCTTTCGGCACTGGATCACGATAAAACTCTGAGAATGCTAACAATTTATTCTTTATTTCTCCCGTTTGCTTATCTCTAGCTTGTACACGGTAAGAATGAACAAGAAGGTTGTCCAACGCTTGTGGGAATGTTACTGTTGCTGCATTTGCTGTTACATTTGATACAGCAAGCTTTGCATCCTTAGCAAAGTAAGGCTTTTCTTTATCACGATCTTCTACATGTGTAAATGTTTCTTTCTTTGCTGGTAATTTAATTTTCCAAGGCTCGCCTGTCCAAGAATTTGTATGGAAATCACGGCGATTAATCTTCACTTCTTCTTCATCTACTTCTACTAATAAACCTTGGCTTAACGTACTAGCTCCTGGCGGGATATTCCCTTGTACTTTACCACCTTCAACTTCCATATAACTTACTGAAGATGTACCAACTGATGTAAAGTCTTTTTGATGTATCGATCTCGGATCATCTAACGGATAATGTGAATGACCTGAAAACGTAATAACTTGTGGGTATTCTTTTAATACTGCATTAATTTTTGCGCTATCTTGCGTTCCCCATTCTTGGCTACCGTATACTGTATCTTTAATGTGCTGATGTAAAAATACAAAAATCGGTTTTTCTGGATCATCTTTTTGTGCTTTTACCATTTCTTCTTTTAACCAATTAATTTGCTTGTCCGAATAATAGCCATGAGTTGTTCCATTCTCGGGAGACATAACAAGGAAGTGATAACCTTTTACCACTTTATGATAATAAATTGATTCCATACCTGTTTTTTCTAAGAAACGCTTCTGTGCGCCCTCTACAGATAAACCGTTCCAATAATCATGGTTACCAAGAGAATTCATTCTCACGGCATCTTTATTTGCATTTTCATTATACACTTGCATGAAACGATCATATTGCTGCACTGACCCTGTATCCGTGAAATCACCTACAATAACAAATGCATCTTGCTTTGGTGCTAGTGTATTAAATTGTTCAATCGCTCTTTTCCAGCGAAATGTATCATCTGTTCCACTGTTTTTAATATGCACATCACTTACAACTGGAAAAACTATCTTCTTCTCACTTGATGCCCTTTCTTGCTTTTTCTCTTCCGCCTTGACTGATGTACTCCACGGAAATGATACGAATGCTAATACAAAAACCATTAATAATCCAATAAGGCCTTTTACTTTTCTTAAAGCATTTCTGTCCACGTGAATCCTCCTCATAATAATTGATTCATTACAAGGGCTATTTTATCTAATACATGTTAATGTCGTTTAAATAACAAATGAACTTTATTAGATTTTTGTAAATATACAGTTAATTAGAAATTAAGTCCAACATTACTCGTACTATTGTATACAACCACCTTTTGTCTAAAAGAGTCTGATCATTCTTTTCCTATGACTATTCACATATAATCTTTTCTATAACACTAATGATGAGTTAAGGTTTAAGCCTATTAGACAATCTTAATTTTTAATATTTCCTTCTTTTTTTAACACATCGGCCATGCTTTTACATTTAATAGTAATAAAAGACAACTTAAAAGGAGGGGTTGTATTGAAGAATAAAAAAATAGCGGCTGTTTCGCTCCTTTATCTATTATTTGTCCAGACCCTTGTCCATCGCCCCCTCCTCCAAATCCAAATTGCGAGCGAGTAACAAATGAATTTGCAGGGAATTTCCTCATAACTAATAACACCATCTCCTCTGCCAAAGATGCATCACAATCAATGATACTATGGCAAAGTGATGGGATACTACTTATATCAGGTACTGTCTCGGTTTACAATAGTACTAGCAGCAACGAAGCAATTACAATTCAAATCGTTGGAACAGTAACCAATATTTTCACTGTGTTTCCTGGTAATACAATATCGTACACAGGAAAAGACCTACAGTCGATCAATATTATCAATATAACAAGTAATCCTTCACTATATTTAGAAGGCAAGTACTGTTGCGAATTTACATGTTGCTTATAGAATACCAATTTCATTATTTCCTTAATATAAAAAGCATACCGTTCACGGTATGCTTTTTATGAGATTGGATAACGTACTGTAATACAAAACTCTCCTTGATTAACAGTCGTTCCTGTCGTAGTAATTCGGACAGTAGTAAAATATCGGACAGTGAAAGTACCACTACTTTGTGGTTGTACAGTAATTGTATCAACCACTGTTGCACCTACTAAAAAATCAACTGTAATCGGGTTGGCACCTACATCATACTTCACGTAACCTGAACCATATACTTCTTGCGTGATATTATTTGTATATACAATTTGAGTACCAGCACCTGTAATAGACCAGTCTGTACATACTTGGTCTTGCACAAGTGTTTTATTAGAACAACAAGACAAACTGGAACTTCTCATTCCCATTTCGATCCTCTCCTATTCTGCTATGAAAGTGGATAACGTGTTGTAATACAAAATTCTCCCTGATACGTTCCAGCAGGTGTTGCAGGTAACACAACTTGTATACTATCAAAGCGGCGATACGTAAAAGCAATACTCGTTCCTGGGTTTAATGTTTGTGTATCAATTGTACCCCCAGCAGAATCAAGTACCTCTACAGTAATTGGGCCTGGTCCAACATCATATTTAACAAAGCCAGTACCAATTACGTTTTGGTTAATATTATTTGTATAGAGAACATTATCAATTGCTGTTGCAACTACAGTAGCAGACCACGGACTACACACTTTATCTTGCACATAATTTTTATCTGGACAACAAGTTAATGCTGACCCTGAGCACTCACAAGACATAGTTGTTTCCCCTCTCTCTTTTATATTCCCTATATGTGTATGTCCCTCAGAGTCTTTTGCCTGTACTATTCATCTATTTTCAAAAAATATTCAAATGACTAAATAGATTCCGTTTTATTTCTTTTCTTCATATATTTATAGACAAAGATACTAGCAACGATAAGAATAACGCCTCCTAATATTGGTAGCATATATTGTCCAACAACGTCCGCTGCCTTTTCCCAATGTGGACCTAATTTCATTCCAAAATAAACATACAAAGTCGTTAACGGGAACATTGCTACAAATGTATATATGCTAAATTTCCATATGTTCATTTTCGCCATACCACATGGAACAGAAATAAGCGTTCGAACTCCTGGCACAAAGCGTCCAACAAATGCTACAACCGGTCCATATTTCTCAAAGAAATCATCTGCTTTTTGAATTTGTTCTTCTTTAATGAAGAAGTATTTCCCGTATTTTATTAATAGAGGACGACCACCGTAATAACCGAGTGCATATAACGTTAAAGGTCCTGTCGTTCCGCCGAGGGTTCCGGCTAATACAGCAAGCCAAAAATTCATATCTCCCTCGTACACCCAATAACCAACCATGGGCAAAACTACTTCTGCTGGAATAAATTCAAACGTTAATGCTAACACAACTCCAAAATAAGAAAATTGCTTTAAAAACTCGATTATATCTAAAATCATTTGCTCCATATTTTAACTCCTATCCTACGTCTACGTTATGCTTTTCTTGTAATTGAACTGGCGCCATTTTTACAATTCGGTTCAAAATAAATAATACAATTCCAATATCATCTAAAATACCGATAAACGGTAAGAAGTCTGGAATTAAATCGAGCGGCATCGCAACATAACCAACTAAAAACGCAATAGATAAAATTTTCTTCTTTATTGAAACCTCTTTTGAAGTGAAAAAGTCAAATAGGAATGGAACAAATCGGCGAACATGAAATACAACTCTTAATCTACTAATAAGTTTTTTCATTTTTATATCTCCTCTCTTTGTATACAAAAAGGCCCCTACCAAACATGGTAAGGGTCCTAAAAAAGACAATAAGGGGCCTTTACCATTGCTGGTAAAGGTCTCACTAACAACGAAACGTTGCCAATAAAGCCGAGGGTTTCTCCCTGTAATGACGACTTTACTGTAATAAGTTACTCCCCTTTATATACACAATTTTATACAATCACATTAAAATATTTTGGAGGGCTTGTCAATATATTTTATATCCCACATCCTCCTGCTTAACATTCCGTAAAAACAAAAAACGTATAGGAAATTTCTTACTATCTCATAATATACATAATCATTTTTGAATGAAAGGAGAGGCTTCATTTGCATACCGTATGGAAAGGTGCCCTTTCACTTGGACTATTAAATATAGGAATCAAACTATACAGTGCCGTAGAAGAAAACGATATAAAATTTTTAAGTCTTCATAAAGAATGCTTAACACCTATTAAATATAAAAAATTTGCTCCTGATTGTACGGATGAAGAAATTGATGATAAAGATATTGTAAAAGCCTATGAATACGCACCTCATAAGTACATTATTATGGATGAAAAAGAATTAGCTGAGTTGCAAAAAGCTCACGAACCAAGATCTATTCGTATTATATCTTTTATCCAAAATAACGAAATTGATTCTGTTCTCTACGATCGTTCTTATTTTATAGGCCCTACCTCAGGACATGAAAAATCATATTTATTATTAAAAGAAGCACTTGAACGTACGAATAAACTTGGTCTTATCCATATTTCCATTAGAAAAAAACAACATTTAGCTATTATCCGTAACTTTGAAGATGGGCTTATATTACAAACTGTTCACTACCCTAATGAAATTCGCGATATAACAAATACACCTAACTTACCAAGTAACGAAAATTATCCGATTCAAAAACAAGAACTCACAGCAGCAATCAATTTAATCCACCATCTTACAAATCCTTTTGAACAAGAGATGTATACAGATGAATATAAAGAAGCCCTTACCGAACTAATCGAAAACAAAATTGAACAACAGGAAAAAACCGAAACAATCTCTCCAACTCCAAACATCATCAATATTATGGAGACATTACAGGCAAGTATTGAACAAGCAAAAATAAAAAGAGACAATAAAACAGAAAAAGAGGCCAAATAAGATTGACCTCTTTTTTCTTTAAAGCGGATTACATTTTGGCATCTCAAGTCCAGACGATTGTGCTAATTTTAATAAGTAATAACATTCTTCTCTTGCCATATGATCCGCCATTCTAGCAGATAATGCACTTAATATTTCATTCGATAACTCCAGCTCTTCAACCTCATGGAGAAAATGCGAAAATAATTTTAACTCAAGTGAAACATCTTTTGTAAACTTCTTTAATGCAGGAAAATGATGAAGCTCTGTCCGTAAATACCCCGTCATTTCAACTGCCTTTAAGTAAAATTGTTCAAAGTGCTTCGTAAATTCTTCGCTTTTCTCTTTTAATCTTTTTTCAACAAGATCTAATCCACCAGAAATAGACCCTGCATGGCCAGCCGCATCCGTTAACCAAACGAGATGATAATGTAATTCATGAAAAACAGGCGGAACTTCTCCTTTCGTTAAAAATTCTAACACTGTTATATACTCTTCTACTTCGTTTACCATATGATTGATGAAAGTTGGCGTAAAATGAATAGTGATTTTTCCCTCGAGTTGTTTCTGTATAATACTTAATTTAAACGTTCGTATTTCCTTCGCGGCTCGTTCTGCCTCTTTTGAAAACGCAATGAGATTCACATTACGAACTTTATTTAACAGATTCGTAAATGTTTCAACAAAATAAGTGGCCTTTTTTATATCCTCTTTTTCCTTCGGAGCTAATGCATCAAGTAAAAATTGCGAATGATCAGTAAGCACCTTTAGCCAAAATTGATGCTCAAACAATGCACTTTCTTCATAATTCCTCTCCACTAAATCCCCTCCGTTTATTCGTCCTTCTCTATCACTTGAATTTTATATCCATCTGGGTCTTGTACTACAATACTCTTCTCACTTTTGTTTTCTGTATATGCAATTTTATAAAACACTAACCTCTTCTTTAAGCTCTCTATGTTAGAAATTGAAAACATTAGTACATCAACCGAATCCGTAACACTCTTCTCACGCCGACCCAAACTACGATTCATTACAAAACTAACTCTCATTGAATCAGCATCATACCAAACCCCTGTTACATCTAATTGGGGTCTTTCTAAACTAGGCTTGATTCCTAAAATCCCTTCATAAAAATACAAAGTTTCCTTTAAGTTTTTCACTTCCAATACAATGAATTGTTTCACATTCTCCACATTCATTCCCCCCGTACCTATTACTTTTTTATATGTGTCATAAAGGCCTATTATGTCTGAATACAATACGTAGTAATGAACATTTAAGGAGGTTTATCCATGAATAAATATATGCGATCATTCGTGCCCTATCATAGTCCTCTCGATCCTTGTCCTCCTATTGGAAAGAAATATTATTCTACTCCTCCTAATTTATTTTTAGGTTTTCAACCGCCAAACTTACCACAATTCACACCAAAAGAAGCGCTACAAAAAGGGACTTTATGGCCAGTTTTTTATGACTATTATGAAAATCCTTATAAAAAAGGGCGGTGACTACTGACGTGACTCAATCGCTACCAGAAGAATATTATCAGCTGTTACTGGAGCTTCAAGAACTAGACTTTGTACTAGTTGAACTCACTCTTTATTTAGATACACATCCAGATGACACCGCTGCTATTAATCAATTTAATGATTTCTCCTATAAACGAAGAGTATTAAAACAAAAGATGGAAGAAAAATACGGACCACTCCAACAGTTTGGGAACAGTTATTCTAATGCCCCTTGGGAATGGAGTAAAGGTCCTTGGCCATGGCAAATATAAAGGAGAGAAACTATGTGGATTTATGAAAAAAAATTACAATACCCTGTTAAAGTAGGAACTTGTAATCCAGCACTTGCAAAATTATTAATTGAGCAATACGGTGGTGCAGATGGAGAATTAGCTGCTGCACTACGTTACTTAAATCAGCGTTATACAATTCCGGATAAAGTCATTGGCCTCCTTACCGATATTGGTACAGAAGAATTTGCGCATCTTGAAATGATTGCTACGATGGTTTATAAGCTGACAAAAGATGCGACTCCTGAACAGATGAAGGCAGCTGGTCTCGACCCTCATTACGTCGATCATGACAGCGCACTTCATTACCATAACGCAGCTGGTGTTCCATTTACTGCAACCTATATACAAGCTAAAGGTGATCCAATTGCCGACCTATACGAAGATATTGCGGCTGAAGAAAAAGCGCGTGCCACATATCAATGGCTTATCAACCAATCTGACGATCCCGACATAAATGACAGCCTACGCTTTTTACGCGAACGAGAAATTGTCCATTCACAACGCTTCCGAGAAGCCGTTGAAATTTTAAAAGAAGAACGCGATAGAAAAATATATTTTTAATACACATATCCTAGCGATATGTGTTTTTTTACGTTAAAAGTTAAATCCTCCCTATTAAACATACAAATAGTATATTTATTCGATTTAATGCATTATTTTTTAATTTTTTCAAAATTCCCTATTGCTTTCTAGTCATCAGACCTTTAAAATAATAACAGTTACTCGACAAATTATTTGAATTTTCGACAAAAATACTCATTAGGAGGATTTTCTTTATATGCGTACAACTTTGAAACCAGCGCAAATACTTTCGATTAGTTTATTACTATTCGCAGTTTTCTTCGGTGCTGGTAATATGATTTTCCCGCCCCTTCTTGGTCTTTCTTCCGGAGAAAATATGTGGGTTTCCATTACAGGGTTTATTATTACAGACGTCGGTTTATCTTTACTTGCTATCGTTGCTGTTGCCCTTGCTGGTGGTAGTTTTAACACTTTAGCGAGCCGTGTTCATCCAAAATTCGCAGCAGTATTCGCTATCATTATTTATCTTTCAATCGGCCCACTATTTGTTATTCCACGAACTGGATCTGTATCTTATGAAATTGGGATTGCACCACTTTTCCCAGATCAATGGTATTCTATGTTAGTTTTTAGTGCGATTTTCTTTACAGTCGTTTACTTCTTATCATTAAATCCATCCAAGCTAGTAGATCATATCGGTAAAATATTAACGCCAATTTTACTTGTAATTATTGCAATTATGGCAACAAAAGCGATTCTTTCACCAGGAACGTTTGCAGAGCCTATCGGTGACTATAAAGACATCCCGTTTTTCAAAGGATTTCTTGAAGGATTTTTAACGTTAGATGCAATTGGCGCTCTCGTACTATCAACAATTGTTGTAAATGCAATTCGTCAAAACGGTATACAAGAGAAGAAATCTATCGCGAAATATACAATCATTTGCGGAAGTATCGCTGCTCTATTCTTAACAATTGTTTACTTCTTACTCGGTTATATCGGAGCTTCAAACGGAAACTTGGGACAATTCGAGAACGGTGGTCAACTATTAGCAACTGTTATGTACCAATTCTTTGGGACAAGCGGTAATATTTTATTAAGTATCGCCATTATCTTCGCTTGTTTAACAACAGCAATTGGTGTTGTAAGTGCATTCGCCAACTATTTCGCAACAGTATTAACAAATGTTTCTTACAAAAAGCTCGTACTATACGTTTGTATCTTTAGTTTCGTTATTTCAAACTTAGGATTAAGCTTATTAATTAAAATCACACTACCTGTATTAATTATTTTGTACCCAATTACAATTATTTTAATTTTCGTATCATTTATAGATAAATATACGAAACGTAAACCTTCTGTCTACATCGGAGCAATGATCGCAGCATTCATTATTAGCTGTATTCATGCACTTGATAATGTGGGAATGATACCAAGTTTTATCGCTAATATCGTACACACAATTCCTTTTTATAACTTAGGAATCGGCTGGATCGTTCCAGCAATAATCGGTGGTATAATCGGATACTTTATTCCGCAAACAGAAGCTGAAGGTGAAGTTTCTGCAAAGTAAAAAGAAGCAAGCATGAAATCCATGCTTGCTTCTTTTTCTCTTCACATCGTATGTTTAAACGTAAACAACTCTTCCTTTGACTGTACAGCAGATTGTTCCTCTTCTACAACTTCCTTCTTTATCTCTCCTCCTAACCTTACTTTCATCATCGCCTCTTCGATACTTTTTACAATCATATTTCCTGAAAAAATAGTAAGTCCAAAAAATGTAATTGGGACGAGAGGAATCCATGGATGCACTGTTAAAGATCTAAAATAGACTCCAATTAGCCCTGACCATTCATGTGTGTAAGATTCTATTTCTTCTATCGGTCCTAAAAACTTAACCGTTCCGCCAAAGAATATTTCTAGTAACCCTAAGTGCAGTAAAATAGTAAGAGTCTGCGTAAACTGCTGAAAAAATACAAGTATAAACGTCATATAAAGGTGCGGGAAAAGATGCTTTATAACAATATGTCTTCTCGATCCACCTAATATGCGTGCGGCATCAACAAATTCCTCCGTTCGCAATTTACGAACTTCCTTCGCAACATACAGTGCAATAACTGGCATTACAAGCATTACAAGTAATACCACTTGAAACGAAGCCCTTTCAAAAAAGGTTGTTGTCTCCTCTCCGCTTCCAAATGCATTTGCAGATTGAAGAAAAAAATACGCAATCATAACTGTCGGAATAACTGTAAAACTATCAAAGAAAGCCTCAATTTTTGAAAATCCTCTTTTTATATACGTTCCGAGTACGACACCGAAAAACACACCTATTACCATTCTAAGTGCCGCAATTAAAATAGATATACCAATCGTCCACTTCGCGCCCTCAATGACTAAATGTAACAGGTCATACCCTTTCCGGTCTGTCCCGAGTAAAAATTGTAATGAAGGTGGAAACGGTGGCACGTGTGGATTTTCATCCGCATCATATTGCAATGTAACTTGTCTAATATGTCCATCATTCCATAACGTATTTCCGATGCTCAAAAGAACTAATAGGAGAAGAAACCCAATGCTTATCCAAAATCTTTTATCACGTTTTATATACGTCCACATATTATAATCTCTCCTTCATCGCAGCCGGAATGAGATAATGAAACAATTTAAATAAAATAAAAATCGGAATATATATAAGAAGCACACTAACGATGAAAACCTCAACTCTAATACCAAAATACGATTTCAAAAACATAAAAATACCACCCGTATTAAAAATCCATTCTATAATATATAAATTAGATAACATAAAAAAGATATTCGTTTTCGCAAAGAATAATGTACTAAGCAACACATTTCGTAAAATATGACGATTTAAAATATGAAAGCGCCCCAGCCCTTTCGCCTTAGCAAATAGTACATAATCTTTTTCTAGTTCATTTTCAAAACGAAGCACGACCATTTTTACAAACATAATCGTAGTCGGGATGCTCAAACAAAGTATCGGCAATCCTCTAATTGACTCGCCTCCAATTGAAGCAATTTGAAAAGGTAAAAAACCTGTTTGTTTAAAAAACCATATAACTAAAATTTGTGATACTAAAATAAGAAGGATATCTGGAATAGATTCTAGGAAGATAAGAAATGATTTAATTCGATGTTGTATACGCGGTGAACTACTCATAATTACATAAACAATACAAAATGCTACAAATAATGAAATAAAAAAAGCAGCTAAAAAAATAATAATCGTTTCTTTATAATGGACGAACAGCTGCGGAAATAAAAATTTACCTTTCACATATTGCAAATTGGAAATATCCATTAAGTTCACAAACACTTCTTTTAAACTCTGTATGTACTTTGATACATCCAGCTTAAATCCATAAAACAATTTCGGCAGAGCCCCTAACATAATAATCCCCAAAATCGAAATAATAAATTGAATTGTCACTTCCATCCCATTCAGAAAAACTTTTTTGACCACGTTTTCCCTTCTCTCTCTTTATATTTTACTCTCTAATTTTATTCTTAATTTTCTGAATTGTAAATATTCAAACATAAAAAATCACTAGGTTATGATCCTAGTGATTCTTTATGCGCATGCCTTTCTCTTTTTGCAAACGCCATATACAAAATAAAACACCCAATAAGTGCTGCGAGTTCTAATGAAATAATATAGTAAGGATGCGGTCCTAACATATCGAGTAGTGAAGCTGTTTCTGGCTTATGAGCTAAAAACATATAATTACCGCCTGTTTTATAATTCACAAACGAAACAAGCGGAATCAATATGTTTAAAAATATCATCGTACGCTTAATAGATTGCAAGGTCGGTCTATAGCCTTCCACCCAAGTCATAAAGAGTGGTGCCCAAATGAGCAATATATGCGCGATAAAATATTCAATGAAACGAAAATGCGGAAAAGCATACTGCAAGTTTGGCGTTAAAATAGCTTGTGATGCACCAATAATTCCCGTGAAAAATACAATCTCATATATGCGGTAACTTTTCGTTACGATCATAATCGACGCTAATAATAAACTAATCGTACATAATTCAAACGGTAATGAAGTAGCTAGCTCAAAAATCCCCGCTTTCCACTCCCACATATGAAGCCCAATTTCACTACCTATAAATAAAAATGCAATTGCATATCGAACCGTTATATTCCACTCACTTTGACGTAATACATCTTGGTATTGATACAGAAAAAATATCCCCACCAACATAATAAATAATATAAGGGCATGTTGCCTTGAGTATGGAATAAATGGTTTTAATGGGTGTGCACTAAAATAAGCTTCCATCTTCCTTCCTCCTTTCCTCCATACAATATTATTGTAAGAAAGAAACGACGAGTCAATTCATTTGCTTACACTAGGACAACCTCTACCTTACATTTACATATTCATACCTTACAAAACTGTAAGGTTATTGTAAGCTAAAACGATTTGTCAGATTCTTCACCTCTTCTATACTTAATGTAGATACTAAAACGAACGAAAAGGTGATAAATAGATGAAAAAGAAAAATAAAGTGTTAATTACTAGTGTAGTAGCAATCGGAATTGCAGCTGGATCATACTTTGCATTTGCTGGGGGCGGTTCAGATGTAGCAATGGCATATAGCGGATATAAAGTAACTGAAAAACAAATCCAAAACGCGCAAAAATTTGGTGGCGAAGTTATTCCAAATGGAATTGAAACTATTTCATTCGATCCAACAAAAGGAACATATGAATTAGCTGTGAAAAAAGGCGATGAAGTGAAAAAGGGGCAGCTTCTATTTAAATACAATGACCCGACTGCTAAACAAGGTGTAACAGAAGCAGAAATGCAAAAGAAAATCGCACAAAAAGAAGTAACGTTGTTCCAAAAACAAATTGATGCGGCGAAACAAAAATTACAAAAAGATAAAAATGCAGGCCTTCCTGCTGAAGCATTAAAAGCATCAGAAGCTGAAGTTGGGCAATTAGAATCACAACTTGAAATGAAAAAGTTTGAAGTTGAAAAAGCTGATGAAATGATTAAAACAGCAAAAGAGAAAGTAAACACTCTTTCTGTAACAAGTCCTGCTGATGGCGTAATTGATGATATCGTAAAAACTGCTGACGAAAAAACAGGTATGAGCGGAATTACTCTTCGTCACGCTGGTCAATTTAAGGTAAAAGGTCAACTTTCTGAATATGAGCTTGCTAGTATGAAAGTTGGGCAAGAAGTAACTGTTTCATCAAAAACTGTCGCTGGTAAGACTTGGACAGGAAAAGTAACAGAAATCGGTTCTACACCATTAAAGAGCATGGATGAAAATAAAACTGTTTCTAACTATCAATTCACTGTCACATTAGATAATAGTGACGAATTACAAAACGGCTTCCACGTTTACGTAACAAGTAAATCTGGCGAAGCAACTGGTACAATTGTTCCGAAAAGCAGTATCGTGAAAAAAGGTGACAAAAATGTTGTCTTCGTTGTAAAAGACGGTAAGGCGAAAGAACAAGCAGTTACTGTTGAATTCGAGACTGATAGCGAAGCAAAAGTTTCTGGAGTGAAAAAAGGAGAGGAAATTATCTCTAAACCTGAAAAAGACTTAAAAGATGGTATGGAGGTTGTCGCCCAGTGATTAACTTAAAAGGCATCACGAAATCCTTCCAAAATGGTGCAGAGTCCGTTCAAATATTACACGGAATTGACGTAACACTGAACCAAGGAGAATTCACTTCAATTATGGGACCTTCTGGTTCTGGTAAATCAACATTAATGAACATTATCGGTTGCTTAGATAAACCGACGACAGGTACGTACGAACTAGCCGGTCAAAATATTTCAAACATGACTGAAACAGAACTTGCACACGTACGTAATAAAGAGATCGGATTCGTATTCCAAAACTTCATGTTATTACCGAGACTTACAGCGCTTCAAAATGTAGAACTACCTCTTATTTACGCTGGAGTCGATAAAAAAGAAAGACGCGAGCGCTCATTAGCTGCTTTAACAAAAGTCGGTTTAGCTGATCGCGCTACTCACTTACCGAACGAATTATCCGGTGGTCAAAAGCAACGTGTCGCCGTTGCCCGCGCAATCGTAAATAACCCGAAATTCATTTTAGCCGATGAACCGACGGGAGCACTTGATACGAAAACAAGTACACAAATTATGGACCTCTTTTACGAATTAAATAAACAAGGCTCAACAATCATTATGATTACCCATGACCGTGAAATCGGGGAAGCTGCAGCACGTCAAATTGTAATTCGTGACGGAAATATCGTCCAAGATTGGAGAGGTTAATTTTGAATACGAGTGAAAATATACGCATGGCCCTTTCCTCTATCTTTGCTCATAAAATGCGTTCTATCTTAACGATGTTAGGTATTATTATTGGGGTTAGTGCCATCATTACCATTATCTCGATTGGGGATGGAACAAATGCAAAGTTCCGCGAACAAATCGGGAATGAAAAAAAAGATCAGTTTTCTGTAAATTATAAGACAGAAGATTACTCAGATATGGACGGCAAAATTTCCTCAAGCATGTATGAAAGTATATCCAAAATTTCTGGTGTGCAAGATATTTATCCAGATGTAAGAGGAAAAGAAAAAGTATATGCAGGAAAAAAAGAATTAGATCTTGATATTACCGGTGCAAAAGGTGATTATTTTGAAGATACATCTAAATTCAAACTTGAGCACGGCAAATTTTTAACAGCAGCTGATTTAGACAGACCTGAACATACAATTGCATTAAATACAGATGCTTTTGATAAATTATATTCTTCATGGGAACCAAACTTATATGTAGATATAAAAGGTACACCATACAAAATAGTTGGCGTATATTCAGTAAAGGCTATGATGGGTGGCATGACATTTAAAGAAGGTGTCATTTCAGCAGAAAACTGGCCTGTACTATTCGGGAAAAACAACTACGACTCTGTAACTGTGAAAATTGCTCCTGGTCAAGATAAGGAAACTGTTCAAGAAGCAGTTGTAAAATCATTAAATGAAGCAAAAAAACCAGAGCATTCAGGTAAATTTGAAGTACCAGATCCACAAGAATTCTTAAAAGAAATCGATAGCTTCACAGGTATATTAAAAAGCGTATTCGGTGGTATTGCTGCTATTTCCTTACTTGTAGGTGGTATTGGTGTAATGAATATTATGCTAGTATCTGTAACAGAGCGTACACGTGAAATTGGTATCCGTAAAGCATTAGGTGCAACACGTGGTAAAGTATTAATGCAATTCTTAATCGAAGCTTGTATTTTAACAGCACTAGGTGGTTTTGTCGGATTTATGCTTGGAATCTTCTTCGCATGGATTGTCGCAATGTTTGCAGGATGGCCACTTGTCGTTTCACTAAAACTAGGACTTATCTCCGTTGCCCTATCTATGTTAATTGGTATACTATTCGGTTTACTGCCAGCTAACAAAGCTGCCAAACTGGATCCAATTGAATGTTTACGATATGAATAAACAAAAACGTAGGAGTTTACACTCCTGCGTTTTTTATTTATCTACTAAATTGAGTTTCTTCTATTATATATGTTTCACGTTACAACTATCATTCTAATACTCTTCATTATTTATAGGTACTAAGGCTATTATCTAATTCTATTATTGCAAAAATACTATGTAACAGACGAAAATCAAGGCGTAATTTTTTCCATACTTCGACTGATTTTGTAACAATTATATCGATATTTTATTAAATTTCACCTCATTTATATATTTTCACGCCTAAAAAGATTATCGTTTCATAACTAAATTCCCATTCAAACAGTAAAATAAGCTATTTTTGTAACACTATAGATATCATCAAGAAATATTACCGTAACATTATTAACGTTACAGTAATTGAAATACTACTCATTTTGTGTTTCATATGCCCTAATACGCCAAAAAACAACAAGGAAGCGCTATCAGGATATTTATGGAATTGTTACAGAATATTAATGCCCCGTTACGAAAGCTTTGTAATTTTATGTTTTTCGCAAATAAGAAAATAATGGTTGCTATAATGAGGTCAACGAAAACAAATGCAATGGAGGCTATTATGAAAAAATTTATGGGTATAGCAACAGCAGCGGTTTTTGGTCTTGGGATTTTCACAACATCTGCTAAAGCAGAAACAATCGTAACGACTGACGTACTAAACGTACGAGAAAACCCAACTACTGAATCAAAAGTTGTAGGAAAATTATTAGATGGATATAAAGTAAATGTTTTACATACAGAAAATGGTTGGTCAAAAGTTCAATTGAATAGCGGTAAAGAAGCTTTCATAAGCGCTGACTATACAAAAGACACTTACTACGTAACAGCAAACGTATTAAACGTACGTGCTGGGGCAAACACAGACTCAGAGATTCTTGGTAAGTTGAAAAAAGATGATGTAATTGAAACAACACACCAAGTACAAAATGATTGGATTCAATTTGAATATAACGGAAAAACAGCTTATGTTCATGTTCCTTACTTAACAGGTAAAGCACCAGTTAAAGTTCAACCAGTAGCTAAAGTTGAAAAAACAACTACAGTTCAAGATACAGCTAAAGTTCGTGAAGCTGCTAAAGCTCAGGAAGTAGCTGAAACTCAAGCAAAAGCTAAAGCAGTGGAAGCAACTAAAGCTCGCGAAGCAGCTGAAGCCCAAGCAGAAGTTAAAGCTCAAGAAGCGGCTAAAGCTCGTGAAGCGGCTAAGGCTCAAGAAGCGGCTAAAGCTCAGGCAGATGCTGAAGCTCAAGCAGAAGTTAAAGCTCAAGAGGCTGCTAAAGCTCGTGAAGCGGCTAAAGCTCAAGCAGATGCTGAAGCTCAAGCAGCGGCTAAGGCTCAAGAAGCAGCTAAAGCTCGTGAAGCGGCTAAAGCTCAAGAGGCAGCTGAAGCTCGTGAAGCAGCTAAGGCTCAAGAAGCAGCTGAAGCTCGTGAAGCGGCTAAGGCTCAAAAAGCGGCTAAAGCTCAAAAACCAGCTACACAACAACCTGTTGCAAAAGAAACTGAAACAAGTGCACCATCATCTTCTCGTGAGTTACGTGTTGTAGCAACAGCTTACACAGCAGATCCACTTGAAAATGGTTATAAAGCAGGCGACCAAGTAAAATCAGCTTTAGGCCACAACTTAACAGCTAATCCAAACATGAAACTAATTGCAGTTGATCCAAGTGTCATTCCATTAGGTTCAAAAGTATGGGTTGAAGGTTACGGAGTAGCAATCGCTGGTGATACTGGTGGAGCTATTAAAGGTAATAAAATCGACGTTTTAATGCCAGATAAAGGTTCATCAAGTAGCTGGGGACGTAAAACAGTTACAGTTAAAGTATTAAACTAGTTAGTAAAAAAAGGAGTCAGTCTTATCGTTGAGACTGACTCCTTTTCTATAATTATTACATTCTTTCTTTCTCTTGAAAGTAAGCAATATTGTCTCGAAGCCATTCCCTCTCTGATATAAATAAGTTCCCTCGTTTTTTATATACTTTATCAAATATCCTTAAAACTTCTTCATGATTAGCAAACTTATGTAAGAAACGAAGAGCAATGATAATCTCTGCTTCATCCGTAGGATCTACTTCATTTTTACGTCTTCTAGCAACAATTTTATTCACACGTTCGCAAATTGGTCTCATTGCCATTTCGTCGCCATACGTATAAATAGCTCGAACAGCTTCATATTTCACCATCACATTTCTATCCTGTAAAGCTTCAATATAAACTATTTGTAAGTCCGATCCCCCTATTTTTGCTAACACCTCAATAACAGTTGAACGAACATAGGCACTATTACTATATAAAAGCTTTGTTAACGGCAGAATCGATTGATTTGTTCCAATCTCAAACAATGTATAACAAATATTTGTAATCTCATCTTTATTTTCTTGAGTATCCAGCAACTTTAGTAAAGCACTTTCCGCTTCTAATGATTTACATAACTTTAAGGAAGAAACTGCCCAAAAACGAACACTATCGTTTTTATGGTAAATATACGGAATAATTTTATTTGTATCACTTACTTCTGGCAATGTATAAATATTACTAAGCAGTTCACTTAACAAAGTCGGGTTTTGTTCACATTCCAAACAATCTATAAGATAATCAGCAATACTGATCTCTTTCGTATTAATAGCGAGTTTCGTCATTAAATAATAAATGTCTTTCTTCATAGATACCTTTTTTGCTTTGATTACCTTCTGCTGTAAATAAGGAAAAGTTAATAAGTCATTTAACGCTTTTGCTTCATCATACGCACGATGCCAAATCTTTGTTTCCTCATCATCCATCCGCCTTAATAAATCATCTATATACTCTTCCATCTCCTTCTCTCCCGTCCAAATTAAGTCTATCTCTTTGCATTCTATATACGATAGATTACTATTTCAACAGAAAAAAGAGGATGCCACAGCATCCTCTCCTTCTCTTCCCTATTCCACACAAGTAAACTGCGTCCAAGCTCCTACATAATCTAGTAAGAATAACTCCTCTTCTGCAATTGTACCGACAATATTTTTCCGTTCATCTATCGGCATTTCTTTCAAGATGATTTGCAGTTCACCTTTATACTTTCCGAATGAGTTATTACCAATTACAACTTGCCCTCTTTCCTGTAGCACGCTTTCACGCACTGGGAAGTCATAGTCTTTATATTTTTTACGCACTTCTGTAGAACGTACCATATACTCTGTTATGTCGCCGCGCCTTACGTGTAATTCTTGCAGCGTAGCTCTCTTCTCTACTTCAGTCGCTTCGTCTACAAAGTGCACTTTTAGCTGTAACATGTAGCGATTTAAGTTTCCTAGTTTCTCTAACTCTTCCTCACTCGCATAAGCATTTCCGATAATGACATCATCAATTAACCCTGTTGCCCATAAATGCTTCGCTTGTACTTCAATTGGTAAATTACGATGCTCTTCTAATGTACATAATCCATCGTTAATATCCCATGGACCGATGTTTGCGACATGTGATGTAATAAATGCTGCACTGCGAATACCATGCTTTTTAAAGCGTTCACTACAGCGAATGAAATAATCGTACGGAAGACCAGTGAATTTCTGCGGATAAAAATTATGACAACCAATTAAAGCTGATTTATTCGCTTGATGCGAAAGAATATTTTCTAAGTACGCAATATCGTTACTTACATTTAACTCGATTTTTAAACCGTACGGATTATTCGTCATTTTCGCTTCAGTTAACCCGTCGAAGCCTACATCTAAACGAATACCGTCTGCGCCTAACTCCGCGAAGAATGATAAATCGCTATAACTAATACCAAGCTGATCAAACACAGCCGGAGCTACATCTAAAATAACTTCCATATTGTTATCTTTTGCGTGATTAATAATCTCTTTAAATTCAGCTACAATTTCTTCTTTCGGACGATTCACAGATAACAAACAAGTAAATATTCTTGAGAAACCGTGTCGTGCCGCTGCGGAAATATAAGCCATATCTTTTTCTTTCGTTGAATGTTCTGGATAAAGTGAAATTCCTAATTTACGCTCCATGCTTTTGCATCTCCTTCACACGTTGTATTAATGCCATGCTCGTAAATCTATATTTTGCAGATAAACACGTTGCACATAAAATTGTCGGTACAATAATTACGTACGGTGATTGCAATCCTAACATTACATATGCACCCATTGAACAACCGATAAATAAAACTGATACTAGTAGTAACACTAATAAAGATTTACTTTGTACCCATTTCGAATAATGGGCAATACACTGTCCGACCACGAATGTAATTAAGATGATAATTGCTCCGAGCATTCTGTTTTCTCCTCTCCTGCTAATTGTTGTTTCTCATACATTTTGAAGAATGGATAGTAAATAACGAACGAGATAACAAAGTTAACAAGTACAAGTACACCAGCCATAATTGTCCAGTCCGTACTAATCACCGCTGCAATTGGTGCTAACATCGTAAATGGCAGTTTCGCCATCATAAGTGGAATCATACCTGAAACAACTGCGAAATATGATACTGTCGTTGTCACTAACGGTGTAATAACGAACGGAATAATTAAGATTGGGTTCATTACAATTGGTGCGCCGAAAATAATTGGTTCGTTAATATTGAATAAACCTGGTACGAATGATAATCTACCTAACTCTTTTAGGAACTTAGATTTAGAGAACATAAACATAATTACTAAAGCTAACGTTGAACCTGATCCGCCAATCCATACGAACCATTGAATGAATTGCTCTGTAAATAAGTTTGGTAACTGATGTGCATTTCCTGTAGCCGTGAATACTTCCATATTTTCAAGAATTGCTGAATCCCACATCGGACGAATAATTGGTCCTAAAATCGCTGGTCCATGTATACCGAATGACCAGAAAAACACGATTAAGAATACTGTTAATAAACCACCGAATAAATTATTTCCTACTAATACTGATTTTAATGGTGCGATTAAATATGTGATCGTTGTATTCACATCAAATTTCAAACCGTAGCGAATACCCCAGAATAAAAGAATAACTGCTAGCGTTGGAATTAATGCTGCAAACGAATTTGAAACTGCGGGTGGTACACTATCTGGTAATTTAATCGAGATATTATGCTTAATCATAAAATGATAAATTTCTACTGCAATTAATGCTGTAACAATTGCGCCAAATAAAGACGTTGCACTTAATGTTCCTACTGAAATATATCTACCTGCATCAATAACACCTGGTACCGCTTTCGTAATTTGAATTGGTTCCACTGATGCTAGTAAAAAGGCGAGTACAGATAATAACCCTGCACTTAACTGATTGAGCTGATAAAAGTTCGCGAGCGAAGCCCCTACACCAAACGCCGCGTATAATGCCATTAGTCCTACTGTAAATCGGAATGGAATATCTAAAATATGGCGAAACGGTGCAATCCATTCCATATATGCATCAATTGGTAAATTTAAAAAGATAACGAAAAATGATCCGACGATCGTTAACGGCAATGTAGAAATAACCCCGTTTCGAATTGCTAATAAATGTCGTTGTCCTGCAATCTTTTGCGTTGTTGGCATAATCTTTTGTTCCATAAAACTCATAAACCCATTCATCAATAGCCCTCCTCTTTCTCTCTACTATAAAAGAATGAAATAAACTTTATAACATTATAATGTTTATATTTAAAAAGATATAATTATGCTAAAACTAATTGTTCTGCTTGCTTAAGCACCTTCAAACCATCACACATGCCATAATCTCGTTGGTCTATAATCGCAACTGGTATATTGTATGAATTTGCAAGAAACTCTACAGCTGGGAATAAATATTTCACCTGTGGTCCAATTAAAACGACATCGGCTTCCTTAATTTCAAGCTTCACTAGTTCTGAATCAACTGCCTTAATTTTATAATTCTTCCCCTGTTTCTTTGCCTCTTCTTGCATTTTTCTTACGACCATACTCGTTGACATACCTGCTGCACAACATAATAAAATGTACATCTTATACGGTCACTTTCTCTTCTACTCGTTTATGAAGAGCAATAAATTCTTCAGCCAGTTCTTTCACTGTAATTGCATTCATTAAATGATCTTGTGCGTGCACCAACAGTAAACTAATTTCTGCATGATTTCCTCTTGCCTCTTCTTGAATTAAATCCGTTTGAATACGATGCGCTGCTGAAATTTCCTCACTAGCAAGTTTCATCTTTTCACCGGCATTCCCGAAATCTCCTTGTCTTGCAAAAGCAATTGCTTCAAGCGCCGCACTTCTCGCATTGCCACCATGTAAAATTAACGCAAATGGAGTTTGCATATCAGCCATTTTAAATTCCCCCAAGCTATATGTTTTCTATATTTCCATCTTATTATGAAAACGCATACAATTAAACATAAAAAACTTCCGTTATGTAACGGAAGTTTTTATATACTTTTTCAAAATGATAATAAAATCTCTTGAAAATCTTCAATTACCTCGGTCTGAGTAAGTTTCTCTATCGTAGTTTGACTAGACATAATATCATATAAAAAATCATATAGCCTTTGCAAATCTTCATTATTATTGCGCTTTACACTAAATAAAATAATTACTTGTACTTTTTTATCTCCCCAATCAACAGCCTTTTCAAGTGTGCAAAACATCAAAAAAGTTTCCTCACTTAATAACTGCATCGGATGCGGTATTGCAACTGAATTCCCAACCGCTGTCGGAGACGTATTTTCTCTTTCCATAACAGAAGCATAAAAGTTTTCTGGTACATAGCGTTTCTCAGCAGCTTTCTCACATAAAAACTGAATAACATCCTCTTTCGTAGAAGCACTATAATTTAAAAAGATTAAATCTTCCTTAATATAAGGCTGCACACTAGTATTCACATGCGTAAACAACCGCTGACCAATCGATTTAATCTCTTTATCATCAAATATTGAATTCACTTTTATAACTGGAACAGGCAAGCCACTCGGTATATGAATCGTACTAATAATACAATCTATTTTTTCTTTATAAAGATCTTCTACTTTCAATTGATAATAGCCTGTAATACCTACAATCTCTAATTTATCTCGGAACTGTGATAAAATTTTATATTTTAATAGTTGTGCACTTCCTTGACCAGTCGCACAAACTAATAAGCATCTTTTCTTTTGATTCTGCTCCTGCAAACGGCTCATCGCTCCGCCGAAGTGAATTGCTATATAACCAATTTCACTTTCAGGGATCGATTCACCCGTATATTCACCAATGATATCTCCAACGAGAACCGCAATTTCAAAAGCATACGGATAATTCTTTTTCACTTCTGCCAAAAGAGGATTTCTCGTATTTAACTTATACTTCAAACGATTTAATAACGTTTTTAAGTGAATACCAAATCCAAATAATAATTCTTCATCATAATAAAAAATAAGATTCCGTTCTTCCGCTACTTTAAAAAGAATATGTTGCATAAATGCATATATATCTTTTCCTAATAGCTCTTCTACATTTTCATAGCGATCTCTCGTTGTAACAGCAGTACTTAATAAATGCATCGTCACATATAATACTTCTTCTTCTGGAAATAAAAATTTTAACTCTTTCTCTAAATCTCCTAAAATTTGCTTCGCAATTGTATATTCTTTCTTTATTATAAGTTCTGATTGCTCCGCATGCAGTCCTTTCATATAATGTTGACTTTGACAACGCTTTAATGCGATTGCAATATGAATGACTAAATTATCAATTTCTATATCAGATAAATATATTGTTCCGCCTTCAATATACTTTAATATAATTGAGCGAATGAGTGATATATGCGGTAGCGATAAATATGTCTCCGTCTGCTCAAATTGCTCATGAAACGGAGTATGGTCATAACGCGGTAAACCATATTGTGATAAACAAGAACGAATATTAAATTCCTCTCCAACAATACGTATACCATAATACGGTCTCTTCTCAATT
Source organism: Bacillus sp. B1-WWTP-T-0.5-Post-4 (assembly GCF_009183795.1). NCBI lineage: Bacteria > Bacillati > Bacillota > Bacilli > Caryophanales > Bacillaceae > Bacillus > Bacillus sp. B1-WWTP-T-0.5-Post-4. Next base: position 60,211 of record NZ_WEIJ01000007.1, on the reverse strand, counting down.
TGTAATTTATAGCGACCACATGTATCTGTAACATCTTTCATAATTAAATTGACCGTTGATTTGCTCACATACATCTCTTCCGCTAATTCTGAAAGCTTCACATATCCCTCTGTCATTAAAACACGCTGCAGAATGTACGCTATTCTTTCTTCATAAGAAGTTGGGATCTTTTCCGTCTGTTTTTGAAATAGACTCACACAAAAGTCTTCAAATTTCTTCTTTTGTATAATTTCTAATTCGTACCCAGTCCCTCTTTGCGATTCGATTTTCGCTCCGTTTTCTTCCAATATATCATTTAATAATTTTATATCTTTTTGAATCGTCTTCGTTGATACATGTAAACGGCCTGCTAAAAAAGCTCGATTTAACATCGATTTCTCTTCTAAAAATTCTTCTAAAATAGAAATTAATCGCTGATGCACCTTTGTCATAGCTCTTCCTCTCGCTCTTTATATATAAAGGGGGAAAAGCTGCTGAAATCAGTAGTTTTTCCCCTTTATATTCTCTCTATTTCTTTAATGTAAATCCGAATTTATCCCATGCTTGTAAATAGTCTAGTAAGAAAATCTCTTCTTCTACAATTCGACCAACTACATTTGTTTTTCCTGTATTCACCATATCTTTTAATGCAATTTGTAATTCGCCTTTATACTGACCATATTGTTCATTATCAATTAATAAATCCCCACGCTTAATTTCACGCGTATTATGAGGTTTAAACTCTTCTTTTTTATATTTCACACGACTTTGTGTAGAACGAATCATATATTCAGATACATCTCCGCGATAAAAATGTGGTTCGTTTAATACGATAATTCTTTCTAGTTCTGTCGTTGTATCATATATTTCTATATCAAATGTTTGTTTCTCTTTATTTAATGCACCTAGTGCTTGTAATTCTTCTTCTGACGCATATGCGTTTGCAATAATAACATCATCAATTAATTCCGTCGCGAATAAATGTTTCGCCTGTGTTGTCATCGGTAATTCACGATGCTGCTCTAATGTACATAACCCTTCTGTTACTGGCCAAGGTCCGTATGTTGCATCAAATGATGAAATAAAAGCAGCCGTTCTCATACCGTAATCTTTAAATTGTTTCGAGCATTTAATGAAATGATCGTATGATAACCCTGAATAACGATGCGGATAAAAATTATGACAACCAATTAAATTTTCACGATTTGGTCTATGACTCATAATGTTATCTACATACTTCGTACCATTGCTCATATTAATCTCAATTTTCAAACCATACGGATTATAAGTCATAATTGATTCTTCTAATCCTGAGAAACCAACATCTAAACGAATACCGTACGCACCTAATTCATGGAAAAATGATAAATCATTATACGAAATACCTAATTGTTCAAAAACAGATGGACTAATATCCACTAATACTTGGAACCCTAATGCATTCGCATGAGAAATCGTTTCTTTAAATTCTTCAATAATTTTCTCTTTTTCTCCATCCACAGATAATAAACATGTGAACACACGTGTAAATCCATATTTACTTGCTAATGTTAAATACTCCTTATCTTTCTCTACTGTTGAATGTTCTGGATAAATAGAAATACCTAATCGTCTCATATGTACACGCCTCTTTCTTCATCATATTGTAAACCTTTTCAAATATATGTAGTGAAAAAGTATATATCCCCCTTCTTGTTCACTACTCTTTTGAATCCGCTTTCTTTAAAGAAAAAACAATTTCTATCATTCTTAACACCTACAAGTCTATACATCTATACTTTACATCTTTTTTTCATAGTTGTGTAGCTTTTACACAAATTTGTCAGTTTTTCACCTTAAAAATTGTTATCCATTTTCAAGACACCTTCCTTGACTGTTGCATTGGCCAATACATATACTCGAAAGAAAAGAGAAAATTTTATATAGGGGATGAATATATGGGAGAAGCAATACTCGTAAAACGAGAACCGTTATGGACAAAAGAGTTTGTTGCTTTAATTTTTGCAAACTTATGTATGTTTTTAGGGTTTCAAATGTTAATTCCAACCTTACCTGTTTATGTGAAAGAAATTGGTGGCACAAGTTCCAATATCGGATTTGTTGTCGGCATGTTTACCGTTGCGGCACTTTTTGTTAGACCGCTAACTGGGAACGCCTTGCAAAAATTCAATAAAAAAATCATTTTAATGATCGGTACTGCTATCTGTTTACTCGCTATGGGCAGTTACCTTTTCGCCTCAACTATTTTTCTCTTGCTTGCTGTTCGTATTTTGCACGGAGCTGGTTTCGGTATTACAACGACTACATATGGAACTGTCGTTTCTGATTTAATTCCCTCAGCTCGCCGCGGAGAAGGCATGGGATATTTTGGCCTTTCTGGAACAATTGCAATGGCCCTCGGTCCACTTATCGGACTATGGCTTATGCAAACATATAACTTCACAATTCTTTTTTTATGTGCATTATCGTGCACAATTGTTTCATTAATATTAACGAAACTACTTCAAATCCAAAAAACGAAACAGCCTCCACAACAATCATCTAGTACTTTTCTCGATGGATTTATTGAGCGTAAAGCTTTACTTCCTTCATTATTAATATTATGTATTACATTAATGTACGGAGGAATCGGAAGTTTTATCACACTATTTGCTACAGAAGTCGGCATAGCTGATATTAGTCTCTTCTTTTTATGTAACGCACTAGCAATCGCTGTGACTCGTCCATTCTCTGGAAAGCTATATGATGCGAAAGGCCATACATTCGTCATCATTCCGGGAGTTATTATAACATTTACAGGTATTATTTTATTGTCGTATACGACGACAATTCCGAGCTTAATTATTGCTGCAGCATGTTACGGAAGTGGTTTTGGAGCGATCCAACCTGCACTACAAGCATGGATGATTGACCGCGTAGCACCGCATCGACGCGGCGTAGCAACGGCTACATTCTTCTCCGCATTTGACCTTGGAATCGGCGCTGGAGCGATTATATTTGGATTTATTGCTCATTTTACAAACTATGCAACTGTATATCGTTATTCCTCTCTATTACTTATTGCTTTTCTCTTCATTTACATTACAAGCATAAGAAAACAAAAGCATGGCGATAAAAACACGGAAAAAGCTGCTGGATAATTCAGTGGCTTTTTTTATCGTGTTAAAAGAATTGTTTCCCCTCAAGTTACTGTTATAAACTACATGCATTTCCCTACATATTTTCTTAACTTTCATCAAAAAATATACGATGAACTCGCAGATACTTTCCTCGATATTCGACTGAACAATATTATTCTAAAAAGTGTGATTTCTTTACAAGATTAAGATTTATACAAGGTAAAAACCAATGAAATTCAGTTGTTTCTTTAAGGGATTGTAAACTTTTATTCCCTTTGTAAATTTAGTGTAAATTTTACTAGCAAACCGTTTACAGTGACTCAAGGTTCAGTTAATAATTACATCGTACATGAAATTTAAGGAGTGGAATGCGTGGAATATAATGTTCAAGATATGATCTTCCAGTTCATTGGTGGATTAGGTATTTTCTTATTCGGGATTAAATACATGGGCGATGGACTGCAACAAGCAGCTGGAGATCGTCTTCGCGATATTCTAGATCGTTTTACAACAAACCCACTTATGGGTGTACTAGCAGGTATGTTAGTTACTGTATTAATCCAATCCAGTTCAGGAACAACCGCTTTAACAGTCGGACTTGTAAGTGCCGGATTTATGACATTAAGACAAGCAATCGGTGTTATTATGGGTGCAAACATCGGTACGACAGTTACTGCATTTATTATCGGAATTAAAATCGGAGAATACGCTCTCCCAATTATGGCAGTTGGAGCTATCTTATTATTCTTCTTTAAAAATAAAAAAGTACATTCTTTAGGTCAAGTTATATTCGGTTTTGGTATGTTATTCTTCGGTTTAGAGTTAATGAGCACAGGTATGAAGCCTCTTCGCTCTTTAGAATCGTTCCAAGAATTAACAGTTAGCATGAGTGATAATCCAATTTTAGGTATTGTTGTCGGTACAGTTTTTACGTTAATTGTACAAAGTTCAAGTGCAACTATCGGTATTTTACAAGAACTATTCGGTCAAGGTGCAATCGATTTACAAGCTGCCCTTCCTGTATTATTCGGTGATAACATCGGTACAACAATTACAGCTGTATTAGCAGCAATCGGTACTTCTATTGCCGCAAGACGTGCAGCATTAGTTCACGTTATCTTTAATATCGTCGGTACAATTATATTTACGATTTTATTAGTACCATTTACAAGCTTAATTCAATATTTCCAAACATCATTAAACTTGAATCCAGAAATGACTATTGCATTTGCACACGGAACATTTAACGTAACAAATACAATCATTCAATTCCCGTTCATTGCAGTGTTAGCATGGATTGTAACAAAAATTATTCGTGGTGAAGATGCAGCGATTGACTTCAAACCACAACATTTAAATCCAATCTTTATTGAACAATCTCCAGCCATCGCTTTAACTGAAGCTCAAAAAGAGATTATCCGTATGGCTGAGTTCTCATTACATGGATTAAAAGAAGCAAATCAATTTTTAAATACACAAGACAAAAAACACGCTGACATGGCTACTCAATTAGAAGGAGCTATTAACAATTTAGATAAAAAAATTACCGAGTATTTAGTTTTACTATCAGAAAAGCCGCTTTCGCCTACGGATTCTGAAAAACATTCCGTTTTAGCAGGTGTTGTTGGAGATATTGAACGTGTCGGTGATCATGTAGAAAACCTTGTAGAACTTGTAGATTTCCAAATTTCAAACCGTGTTTCACTATCAGACGAAGCATTAGCTGAATTAAATGAAATGCTGGAATTAACAATTTCAACACTACAAGACTCAGTTGAAGCTTTAACAAACTTCGATACTGAACTAGCTCAAACTGTTATTGCAAAAGAACGCAAAATCGACCAAATGGAACGTGTTCTTCGTAAACGTCACGTATTACGTCTAAACGAACGCAGCTGTTCAGGTGATGCAAGTATCATCTTCGTCGATATGGTAAGTAACTTAGAGCGCATTGGCGATCACGCTGTAAATATCGCTGACGGTGTTTTAGGTGAACAAGGAAAAATCAATTTAAAACAATCATTATAATAAGAAAGAGACGCTAACGTAAGCGTCTCTTTCTTATTATATTTTAACAACTGTTCTTCCTTTTAACTTTCCTTGCAATATAAGTGTAAACTTCTCCTCTAATTCTTCTAATGTACATTCTTCTGTATAAGATAGTAACTCTTTATTTCCCCATTCATTCGCTAAAAGCGTCCACACATCTCTTCTCACATCCACTGGACATTGCACGGAATCTACCCCTAAAAGGCTTAGGCCTCGTAAAATAAATGGATATACTGTTGTTTGTAGTTCCTGGCCTGCCACATTACCGCATGTCGTTACACAACCACCATACTTTACTGTTTTTAAAGCTGTTTCTAACATACGTCCACCTACAGTATCAATAACTCCGGCGTATATCCCTTTTAACATCGGTCTTCCTGATTCATCATTCAATTCCGCGCGATGAATCACTTTTTTCGCTCCTAGACGTAGTAGCATATCTTTCTCTTCCATTTTTCCTGTCGCTCCTACTACGTTAAACCCTAACTTACTTAATATACTAACAGCTACACTGCCTACGCCGCCTGTAGCACCCGTTACTAAAACATCTCCCATACTAGGCTTGATTCCTGCCCCAATAAGCTTATATACCGACAAAGCCGCAGTAAAACCTGCTGTCCCATACATCATACTTTCCTTTAATGACATTCCTTCCGGTAAAGGCACGATCCAAGATGATGGCACGCGAATATATTCTCCGAAACCACCAGAGGTATTCATACCTAAGTCATATCCCGTTACAATAACTTGATCTCCTGCTTTAATGGTAGCATCTTCACTACTCACAACTACTCCTGCAGCATCAATTCCTGGCGTATGAGGATATGTTCTCGTAACACCCTTATTACCAGTAGCTGAAAGAGCATCTTTATAATTTAATGAAGAATAATGAACTTGTATGAATACGTCTCCTTCAGGTAAACTACTTACTTCTCTCTCAACAACTTTTCTTACAAACTGATGATTTTCCTTTTCGTTCACAACGATTGCTCGGAATGATGTATGATTCATTATGCTCTCTCCTTTATCCGTAAAGTTCTTCTTTATTATATAGAAAAACTTAGTAAACCTACTCGTTTCTTCTTGGCTATATTTCAACAAATCTTACTTCTCTATCACTTTCTCACAATACATATTTTCATTTCTACTAAAACAACTTATACTTATTCTACATCTCAAAAATATAATATAGAAAATCTGACTTTTTATAAATATATTGAATTTTTACGAAATGTAAATGTTTTGTAATGTTTTTTTTCGCTAAATTTCATTATAATAAGTGGATATGAGTGTCGTATTTCAATCCAAATGAAGGAGTACAGGAAATGGAGCAAAACCCATCTTTGCAAGAAAATACACGCAATAAACCGAAAAAAAATAAGAAAAAAATAAAAATTATTATAAGCGCTATACTATTCGTTTTATTAATAGGCGGCGGTTATACTTGGTTTTTAGTAAATAAAGCATCTTCTGCTGTTCGAAATGCCGCACACGATTTAGCACGCGGTGATAAATCTGATTTACGTGATAAGGCTGTAAAACCTATTACAAACAATGTCTCTGTTTTAATAATGGGTGTTGATGAAAGCGATGTCCGTGGAAAAGAATATGGTGAAGCTATAAGAACAGACGCGCTTTTACTTGCAACATTTAATAAAGATAGCAAAACTGTTAAACTATTAAGTATCCCACGTGACACATATACTTATATTCCAATAGAAAAGAAAAAAGATAAAATTACACACGCTCATGCATTCGGTTCTGCTAAAAACGGAAAAAATGGTGGACCACAAGCAAGCATTGATGCAGTTGAAAAATTAATGAATGTTCCTGTCGATTATTTTGTAAAATTCAACTTTAAATCATTTATAAAAATCGTCGATGACTTGGGCGGTGTTGAAGTTGATGTACCAGTTGAATTTACTGAGCAAGATAGCAATGATAATGCTGAGGCTATTCACCTAGAAAAAGGTGTTCAAAAGCTAAATGGCGAAGAAGCTCTTGCTCTTGCTAGAACAAGACACATCGATAGTGATGCAATGCGTGGACAACGTCAACAACTCGTTATCGAGGCTATTTTAAAGAAACTAACAAGTGTTGGTTCTGTAACAAAAGTTGGCAACATCATTGATGATATTAACGGCCAATTCGTTACAAACTTAACATTTGATGATATGCTTTCATTCTATAAATATGGATCGGATTCGGAAATTGAGAAATTACAAATCCAAGGTGATGATTGCTATATGGCAAAAGGTGACGATACTTGTAGCAAATCTGCTGGTGGTGGTCGAACTTACTACTACAATCCAGATAAAAAAGAATTAGCTAATGTTACAAATGAACTTCGTACTCATCTTGGGCTACCTGCATATACAAAGTCTGACTCAGACTCTGATTCGAAAAAGACAAAAGAATCTAAGTCTGAAAATTCAAGTGAACGCGAATCAAGTAACAATGAAGTGAAAAATAAGAACAAAAATAGCAGTGAAGATACAAAAACATCGTCTAACGACAATGAATAGTAAAGAAGCCGTACTCTATGGAGGTAGAGTACGGCTTCTTTTTATTTCTTCAGAATTAAAAATCAGAACTTTCTAACTATCTTTTTTAATATTTTTAAATTATAATAAATAGTAGCAATCTATTCCAATTATCAGGGGGCTTATACATATGAAAGCTGCAGTAAAACATAACATCTCAGATTTTAAAGACTACTTAAAATCCAACGATATATACATGGAAGAAAATATAGATGAAAATGATGGCTCTGTTCATTTTTCAGTAGGATTAGAGACTGAAGCTGGCGCAAAGATTCAACTTATCGCTGCTTTCCAAAACGAACATCCTACGGTGGATATATACTGCTTCAATGTTGCTCACGTACCTGATGCAACATCAACAAATGATATTTTACATGTCATCAATGAATTAAATACATCTTATCGCTTTGCAAAATTCACATTAAATAAGCAAAATGCAATTGATATTTCAACATCTCTTGCATTCTCAGAACCAAACTTTAATCCAGCACTTGTCTTTGAACATACGAGAATGCTATATAAATTAGCGAATGACGAATATAAAAACTTAATGAAAGTTATTTGGGCATAAATAAAAGGATGGGCTGCAAGCAGCCCATCCTTTTATTTCGATATCATATCAATCCACATCTTAACAGCAGTGCCGACAATTAAAATCGATAACATATATTGTAGTACTTTTTGATTTATCCTCTTCCCGACTCGCGCTCCAAGTGGCGCAGCAAATATACTTGCAACCGCAATAATTAGAGCTGGAATGATAACTACTTGTCCAGTAATCACTTTTCCAGTCGTAATCCCTACTGAGGAAATAAACGTAATAGCGATAGATGTTGCTATCGTCATGCGCAATGGTAATTTTAAAACAACTAGCATAATAGGAACTAAAAGAAACGCACCTCCAGCTCCAATAATGCCCGAAACACCTCCTACAATAAACGCTAACACACTTGCTAACCATTTATTATACTTAACTGCTCCACTATTATTTTTCTTCGGTACAAACATCATCATAGCTGCAATGGTCGCCAATACTGTATAAACAACATTTACAGCGTGTTCATCTAATAGATTTGCACTAAAACTTCCTATAAAACTTCCTATTAATATACTAGCTCCCATATACACAACTAACATTTTATTCATATCAGTACTTTTCCGATATGCCCAGGCACCTGCAAAAGTTGCAAAGAATACTTGTACTGCTGTAATACCGCTCACTTCATGTGACGTATAGCCAGTAAATCCTAACAATACCGGAATATATAAGATCATCGGATAATTAATAATTGCACCGCCAATTCCAACCATTCCTGATATAAACGATCCTATAAACCCAATTATAAAAAGTAATAATACTCCACTCACCTTACATCCCCCTCCTTCTAAAAAGAAGGTGATTAAATGAATAAGTTTACATTCCCATCCGAAGCATCTGCTAAATATGCCCCTACACCTGCAAACTCTACGCCTTCCATAATCTCTTCCTCTTTTAACCCTAATAAATCTACTGTCATTTGACAAGCTACAAGTTTAATCCCCTGTTCTTTTGCCAAATCAATTAAATCTGGCAAAGGCATTGCATTATGTTTTTTCATAATGCCTTTAATCATCTTTGGTCCCATACCAGCAAAATTCATTTTGGATAACCCCATCTTATCAGCACCGCGTGGCATCATTCTTCCAAATACTTTTTCTATAAATGTTTTCTTTACATTCACATATTCATCTTTCCTTAAAGCATTTAATCCCCAGAAAGTATGAAAAATAGTTACCTCTTGATCATACGCCGCTGCACCATTTGCAATAATATAAGCAGCCATTGCTTTATCGTAATCTCCGCTAAATAAAACGATTGTTGTTTTCTTCTGTTGTTCCATATTGTTCTCCCTCCAATTACCTATAGGGGTATTTTCATTTGTAAAAATTGTTTCTCCCTATTCTACTTTTCCTTCCCAGGCTAACATACCACCTACCACATTGATTACTTGAAAACCGTAACTTTCTAAAAATTGAACAGCTCTTGCACTTCTCCCGCCTGAACGACAAACGATAATATATTCCTGATTTTTATTTAATTCATTCATACGAAACTCTAATAGTCCTAGTGGAATATTACATGCTTCTGGAATTTTCCCTTCAGCTACTTCTTCTACTTCACGTACATCCACAATATTTACCGCTTCTTTACGCAACAATTTTTCTTCTAATTCTTTTGTAGTCATTTCTTTCATTTTAAATTTCCTCCTCACAAACCATTCATACCACCTGAAACGTTTATTACTTGCTGAAACCCTAGTTTTTTCAATACCTTTGCTGCTTGCTTACTTCTCATTCCACTTTGGCAAATAATGATTACTTCCTTATTCTTATCTAATTGATTCGCCTTACTTGCTAGATCATTTAGGGGGATATTTTGAAAGCCTTTCATATGATTCCCTCTATATTCACCTACTGTACGGACATCAATAAAATACTTTCCCTTTTTCCCCACTATACTTTTCAATTCTTTGCCATTTATATTTTGAACACCTTTCACTGGTAAAAATCGTGAAATAACAAACCATGCAGCAAGTACAATGAAAAGTGTACTTAATATTGTGTTCATATAACCAACCTCTCTATATTTACAAAACTATTGCTTCACTACGCCTTCCTAATCCAAAACTTCAGCACATCGCCTTCTTCTTCAAGCTTTACGATGTCATGACCACATTTATTTGCCCACGCTGGAATATCCTTAACTGACCCTTTATCCGTTACATGTATTTCTAACACTTCTCCAGTTTGTAGAGCATCCATTGCTCTCTTTGTTCTTACAATCGGCATTGGACATGCTAAACCTTTCGCATCTAACACTTGTTTTATATTCATCATCAATTCCTCCATTTTTTATTTATTTCATTATTCGTGCACTGCACAACGATTTGGACCAATCTCCATTTCACGCTCTTTATCCACACTTGGGTGAATTTTACCCATATTGGTTTGACGAATTTCTTCATATGCATTTGGCTGAGGTGGTAAGTTTTCTGTTACAACTTTACGGAACTCTCCCTCATCCTCAATATTTAATCCTGCATTATGCTCAAATAAATCTTTTAATTTTGCACTAACAATACCACTTTCGTTCATTTCACTTATTTTTGAATAATGAGCCGGTAACACAACTAAATTTTGAGATAGCTCTTTATATCGGCTATACAAAGTATTACGTAAATCACTTACCCAATCTTCAGCCTTACCAGCAAGATCTGGACGCCCGATTGAATCTACAAATAAAATATCGCCTGATAATAAATAAGAATCATCTACAATGAATGACGTACTTCCAATCGTATGCCCTGGTGAGTATAACGCGTCAATTTCAATTTTTGTACCCCCCACCGTAATAACAGATCCTTCTACAAGTGGTTCATATGAGAAAACGACTTCCTCGGCATCTTTTGGCGGTAACCAATACGTACCACCTACCTTTTCCGCTAACTTACGCCCACCAGAAATATGGTCTGCATGTAAATGTGTATCCATTACATTCGTAATCGTAACAGCATGCTCTTTCGCAAACTCTTCATATGCCTCGACTGTCCTTACCGCATCAATAACTGCTGCTTCACCGTTTGAAACGACCATATAAGATAAACAGCCTTTTCCAAGACGATTAAATTGATATATACTTCCTCCGCCCTGTACATCCCCTACTTTTAACGGCTTCACATATTCACTCCAAGCTTTCATGCCACCAGCTAAATAATAAATATTTTCTAATCCAGCCTCTGTTAATTGCTCTGCCACAAATATAGAAGACCCTTCTTTTGCACATACTACTAAAACATCTTTATCTTTAGGTAATTCACTTACAATATGATCTACACCATCTAACAAGTCAAAATAAGGTCTATTAATAGAAGAAACTTGTTTCCCTTCAATTTTCCAATCTTCATAATCCGCCTCATTACGAACATCTAAAATGAATAACTCTCCGAATAAAACTTTCTCTGCAACATCTTTTGCTTGTAACGGTTTAACATTCATCTTATTACCCCCGTAGGTATATTTTTATTCAAAAAAATTTATTTCTCTATATTCCCTTGCCACTCTAACATGCCTGGAATGACATTTTTCACATTTGCATAACCTTTCTCTTTCAACATGTGGCAAGCTACATCACTACGGTTACCAGTTCGACAAACAACATAAATTTGCTTCGTCTTATCTAATACTGCGCTGTCTAATTCACCTAATGGCATCGAAATGGCGGATGGAATATGGCCAAAAGCAAATTCCGCTGCTTCGCGAACATCTAATACAATGCTCTCTTCTCCATGAGACAATATAGACTGTAATTCTGCATTCGTAATTGTATGAGGATATTTCACAACTTCATTCACTTCATGCTCGTTTGCTTTCCTAACATAATGCACCAATACATCACCCTCGTGTTTCGTCCCTATATATTGATGTCCTACTTTATCCGCCCAACTTTTTATATCTACCGTAGATCCTTTATCTGTTGCCTTAACTTCAATCACTTGCCCTGGTGCTAATCCTTCTATCGCCTTCTTCGTTTTCACAATCGGCATCGGACAAGCCAACCCTTTACAATCTAAACTCATATCCACTTTTATACTCATAATCGATTCCTCCACAATTCATATACATATACCTGTAGGGGTATATTAAAATGTTTTTGAAAATCTGTCAACAATTATGTTTGACAGATTATCGGCTTTTTACAAGTAATTGAACAGCTTCTTTAATTAACTCTTCATTTGAACCATTACCACTTTCAAACTGTTCACGCAAACATTGCTCTAAATTCGTTCCAACAACGAGCCCAATTGTACGATCAAGGGCAGAACGAGATGCCGTTAACTGTGTAATAACTTCTCGGCAATCCTTTCCTTCTTCCATCATACGAAGCACACCACGAACTTGACCTTCAATACGTTTCAATCTATTTTTCATATCTTGATTATATTCCATCCTATAATCACCTCATTACCATTATGTCACTATTTATAACCTATGACAATATATTATACCCTATAGGGTATTTTGTAAACCCCTATTTTAAATTTTCACCTTATATGTTCGCAAAACAAAAAATAAAACCTTAATCTATAAGTTTTTATCTTCCACTAAATCTTGAAGTAGCAGATGAAAAATATCAATATACAACACGTTCTGGCAGTACTGGCCCATACAATTTAAAACCACCATCTACATTCTTTACCTTATATCCTTTTTCCATTAACATGCGCGCTGCAACATACCCTCTCATACCAAGTTGACAATTGATATATATTTCTTTGTCCATTGGCACTTCATCCAATCGATCACGTAATTCATCTAACGGAATATTAATAGAGCCTTTAATCATTCCTTGTTTTAGTTCATTGGGCTCCCGAACATCTATAAGATATCCACCATTGTCAACAATGTGATCTATTTCATGCCATTGTACCGTTTCCACAAAACCATCTACTATATTACTTGCGGCATACCCCACCATGTTTACTGGATCTTTTGCAGAAGAATACGGCGGGGCATATGATAATTCTAAATCCGGTAAATCGATTACAGTTAAGTTTGCCTTCATTGCCGTCGCGATAACATCTATACGCTTATCTACCCCGTCACGCCCTAAAGCCTGTGCTCCGTAAATTTTTCCGCTTTCTTTATTAAAGATTAATTTTATTAGTACTGGCGTAGCATTCGGATAGTATCCTGCATGCGAATTTGCCTGTACATGTACTACCTCATAGGGTATATTTAATCGTTTTAATATTTTCTCATTTACCCCAGTCGAAGCAACTGTTAAATCAAAAACTTTAGCCACAGAAGTTCCCATTGTACCTTTATATAAAGAATCTGTATGGCCATGAATAATATCTGCTAACATGCGACCTTGACGATTAGCGGGCCACGCTAAAGGAATCATCGTTTCTGTTTCTGTAACAAAATCTTTCACTTCAATCGCATCACCAATTGCATATACATATGGGTCAGATGTTTGAAATTTCTCATTTACCTTTATCGTTCCTCTAACTCCCAATGCTAATCCTGCATCTTTCGCTAAACTACTCTCTGGTTGTACACCAATTGCTAAAATAATCATATCTGTTTTTATAACTGAGCCACTTTTTAAACGTACAACAGTCCCATTCTCTTCTAACGCATCTACACCATCTTCAAAAACAAGCTCAACATTGTGCACCTTCATATGCTCATGTACATATGCCGCCATTTCGTAATCAATTGGTGGCATCACTTGATTTGCCATCTCTACAAGAGTAACCTCAATCCCGCGTTCTCTTAAATTCTCAACCATTTCCACTCCAATAAATCCTCCACCAATAACCGTCGCATGACGTGGTTTCTTCTCATCAATATACGCTTTTATACGATCTGTATCAGGTACATTTCGTAACGTAAACAACGCCTTCGCTTCTTCAATGCCCGGAATAGGTGGAACAATTGGTTTCGCCCCTGGTGAAAGAATCAAAACATCATATTCCTCGTTATATGTTTCATTTGTAGTTACATTCTTTATCGTAATTGTTTTCTCTTCTTTATTAATCTTTACAACTTCACTCAATACACGTATATCTAAATTAAAACGTTTTGACATCCTTTCAACAGTTTGTACTAATAACTTTTGTCTTTCTGTAATGACACCGCCAATATAATATGGCAATCCACAGTTTGCGAACGAAATGTATTCACCGCGTTCAACCATAATAATTTCATCTTCCTCACTTAAACGACGAAGCCTTGCAGCTACTGATGCCCCGCCAGCAACTCCGCCTACTACAACAATTTTTCTAGACATATTTCGAACCTCCATATTATTTAATTTTCTCATGCATCACACAGAAAAACCTATACCTGTATGGGTATATGATAGAGTATGAAAAATTTAATTTCAATCAATATGTCTTTCTTTCACAAATTTGAAACAAAAAAAGAACTTAGATATTTCCAAGTTCTTTACGAATGAATCAATCCATCGTTCTATTGTCATACTTCCTATAATCTCTTTGTAAAACTATACTCCATGTTCCCGCCTAGGGCTGCCGCTGTATCACCAGTTTCTCTAAAATCATGTGTATATATTTTTTCAAATGAACCGAAATCTACTTGCTTATAAAATTCAAAACAAGGGAATCCATCATGCTCCCCTTGAATATCAATACTACCATCTTGTTTCACACATACATTTAATACATAATCCACAGGAGGTGCGTATACATTTAATGGATTACTTGCACTCGCACTCATTTTGAATTGCACACCTTCAGAATTCCATGTGATATCAGTGCACACAATATTTTCTGTACTTGCTTTCCCTGTTCTTTTACTCACAGAACCATCTGGACTTGTAATCTTCTCGGTCGTAATACCCGTGTTCGCATATGAAAACACTTCTTCTTTATAGAAATCAACTACTACCTCTTGCTCAACTCTAGAGCGCATCGCATTTACCGCATACGGTGTGAATTCACGTGAATCACCTTCGAATTGAATTACTTTTCCTGTTTCCATATCCTTCTTAGCCTCAGTCCAAGACATTGGAATAAATACACTGGCTCTAATTTTCACGATATTAGTCATAAGAAACACCTCTATAATTTTATTTTAGATGCTGAATGCTTATTAAATAAAACAGACCATAATTTCAATCCTAAAACCAATAGATTTCTATTTTACTTTTCTATTTCCTTCTAAAAAATAGCGCTATATTTATGTTTAGACTGTCGTTTTAAAGCTATATTCCATCTCTCCAGCTAGTGCTGCTGGGGTATCATCCGTTTTTCTGAAATCATGTTTGTATATCAATTCAAACGAACCAAAATCTACTTGTTTATAAAATTCATAGCAAGGGAAACCATCATGTACACCTTCAATATTCACAGTACCACTTTCATTAGCTCGTATAGTCAAAAAATAATCAGCTGCAGGTGCTGCTGCGTTTAAAGGATTACTTGCACTTGCTCTCATTTCAAATGAAACTTCATCTTCACTCCATACAATATTTGTACATACAATGTTTTCTGTACTTGTTTCTCCCTTTTGATACTCAATTGAGCCATCTGAATTTGTAATCTTCACGGTGACGATACAA
This sequence comes from Bacillus sp. B1-WWTP-T-0.5-Post-4, assembly GCF_009183795.1. NCBI lineage: Bacteria > Bacillati > Bacillota > Bacilli > Caryophanales > Bacillaceae > Bacillus > Bacillus sp. B1-WWTP-T-0.5-Post-4. The sequence continues at coordinate 44,393 of NZ_WEIJ01000007.1, read as the reverse complement.
GCATCTGCATATGTGAAAATTTCTCTTTTATAAAAATCAATATTCACTTCTTGTTCTAACCTTGAACGCTTTGTGTTCACAGCTTGTGGTGTAAACTCACGTGCATCTCCAGCATATTCAAACACTCTTCCTGTTGCAGGGTCCTTAATAGGTTCCAGCGATGCATACGGTGCAAATACACTCCCTCTAATTTTCACGATATTAACCATGTGAAACCTCCATTGATTCTATATTATATAAATCATTATTTGTTCTACCGACATAATATAGTCAATTTGATTGACTATATTATGTATAGTACAATAGGTATTACATATAGTCAACTTAATTGACTACAAGCGCGGAGGTTATATACATGGACCAAACATTCAACGAGTTAGATCTTACATCGCTTTTATCATTATCATTTAGCACATTAATCACTGAGCTACATGACAAATTAAGTGAATTAGGATTTGAAGATATTAGGCCAGCACATGGTTTTATGTTCAAACGCATCCTTCCTAATGGGGCAACTGGTATAGAGCTAGCTGAGTATTTGGGGATTTCCAAACAAGCTGTAAGTAAAATGGTGGATTCTCTTGAGAGTAATGGCTACGTTACACGCAAAACACATCCTACTGATAAAAGAGGTAAAATCATCGTTTTAACCGAACGTGGTTTGTCAGTAATGAAAGCAAAAGAAGAAATAGTAGCTGAAATAGAACAGCGATGGATTGAAAACATAGGCACAGAACGAATGCAAATGCTAAAAGAAGATTTAACAACATTCGTTACTAAAGAAAATACAGAGAAATTATCATCAAATATACGACCTGTCTGGTAAACAAAAAACGAATCCATTTTGATTCATATTTTTCAAAATGGATTCATTTTCTACAGATGTATTAAAAATCATTAATTTCTTTAAATTTTATTCTACTGAATATATTTTTTACGCGTTATATAATTCCATAACTCTCTTCACAACCAACTCCGCAGTATTCTCCTCCGGTGGTATCAATAAATTCGTAACCGGTCCATACACAACAGGGCTTAATTCCACTTCATACCCACCATATGAGAATTCTTCCTTCGTTGGTAAATAACCAATATATCCATTCGTATATCCACCAAAGAAAGCTAATTCATTTTGAAGATTCTCTTTCACTTCTAATGCCGTTTCCGAAAAAGGTTCCATCGGTAAACCTGAAAACATACCATCATTAACTTGAAACAACTGCACTTCTAAATCAATACTTAACCGCCGAATACCTTGCTCATATTTCTCTAAAACGATAGCAAGCCATTCATCCGTATTCACGCCCCACTGCTTCTCGGCTAATCGAGCCATGCTTCGTATCTCATCAATTTCAGGAATATCCTTCAACTTCATTTGCATCATACTCGAAACTGTCCTTAAATTTACAATTGAGCTATATGTAACTGTTGGCAACATCATTAATACATGTCCACTAAGTAAATAGGCCATTTGTTTTAACGCTTCACTTGAACCGCGGTACTTCGCATTCACATTTCCAGCGGCACCTTGAACGATAATAACAGGGCAGTTCACTATCTGCTCTAAAATCTCTCTCGTCATTCCAGGATAATCCGCTGATAATTCATCACTATTTCCTTTTAAAACATTCGGATGCGCAGTACAAAATACTAAAATCCCAGATAACTCCTTCGTTTCAGCATCTCTTATTGCTAACATACCAATTCGCTTATCTACAACACCATCTATATTTGTTCCCATCTTCGCTCTTCCATCAGATGTTCTCTCTCTTCGATTTACCCCAATATCACCTGTCGTAACACCCCAGCCAACTTCACATAGCTTCAAATTGTTATTCGCAGTAACAGCACCATGTACTACATTATTTACTAAAATCATTTTATACGACTGCACTAGCGGATCATCACCGACTGTCTCTGGACCGGAATGCGTATGAGTATAAACAACCGTTATTCGCTCAAATGGCACATGAAGCCTACTTGCTACTCGCTCACGAATCATATTCGTATCTTCTACTAACATCCCAATATTATCAATACTTATAAACACAGTTTTCAGTTCATCTTTTTCAAATACAAAAACTGTCCCATAAATACGCTCTTCAATATTATTTATTCCTGTCTCTCTATGATATCCGACAAAATCAATACCTACAGGCGGTGTAATATCAACCTTATATACCCCTACTTTGCTCATTTAAATCACTCCATTTCTCTATGTAACTCCCTTTTTTCAAGAATAGCATATTTAACTTGGTTCCAAATAAAAAGAACGGACACAGTATCCTATGTCCGTTCTTCCCCTCACACATACTTCCGATGCACCATCTTCCCATCATAAGAAAACACAACGCCCTTACTCTCCACAATGGACTCCATATGCACCGTTCTTCCCCATAGCTGATGAAGATATGGTAATACTTTTTCTAAGTATTTTAAATCGAGCTCGATTCCTTCGTAACTATGTTTAATGTATAATTCTCCGTTCTTTAAGTAGTCTCCATCTTCTACTACTAAGTACGGGAACCCACCATTTGTCCGCATATTTACGAGTTGATCACGCACATTCTCCCATTCTTTATCTATTACTTTATATTCTTTTCCTTGGCGCTGGAATAAGTACATATCTTCTCGCATAACAAGATCTTTATTTAAGTAGTTTCTTAGGAACGATACGTCCCATTCAATTTCGCGTACTTCAAACATTTTATCACGGCCAGATCCTGGTTTTACGCCTCGTCGTTTCATTTCTTCTGTTGGATTGTTGTACCGTTCTTCAATATCTTCAAACATTTTAATACCGAGGTAGTATGGATTAATGCTTGTTTTTGATGGCTGTACAACACCCGCATTTAATTTCGCAAATTCAATTGCTTCATCAGATGTTAAGTCCATTTCACGAAGTATGCGTTGATGCCAATAGGACGCCCAGCCTTCGTTCATAATCTTCGTTTCAAGCTGCGGCCAGAAATATAACATTTCTTCACGCATCATCGTTAATATATCACGCTGCCAATCTTCTAGCTCACGGCTATATTCTTCAATAAAGAGGAGCAAGTCTTTCTCTGGTTGCGGTGGGATCTTCTTCTTTTTGCGTATATTGGATCGTTCTCTCTTTTTGTTTCGATCATCTAAATTCCATAGATCATCGTATTGTGATACCTTTTTCTTTTCTACTTCTTCTAAATCATCAATACTCCACGCAAGTTTGGGACGCATGAGCGACGGGTCAATGTGCTCTTGAATGGCAAGTACGGCATCTAAAAATGTTTCTACTTCTTCTTTTCCGTACTTATGCTCATATGCTTTCACCCGTTCAGCTGTCGCTGACATACTTTCTACCATATCTCGCTTCGTATTTGAAAAACGAATATTATTTTTAAAGAAATCACAGTGCGCTAAAACGTGCGCTACAATTAATTTATTTTGAATTAACGAGTTCGTATCTAATAAAAAGGCATAACATGGATCAGAGTTAATAACGAGTTCGTATATTTTACTAAGTCCTAAATCGTATTGTAATTTCATTCTGAAAAATTGTTTTCCAAAACTCCAATGTGAAAACCTTGTCGGCATCCCATATGCACCAAATGTATAAATAATTTCCGCTGGACATATTTCATAACGCATCGGATAAAAATCAAGCCCAAATCCAGTCGCAATTTCCGTAATTTCCGCAATCGCATATTGCAGTGCTTTATCGTCACTTGCTCTCATTATTTTCCCTCCTTACACTTTCCCTTAAGAAAGTGTATGATGAAAAACAAGCTTTCATGAGGATTGATTGCATAATAAAAAGACACCCCCGCAAAAACGAGAATGTCTTATCTATTAACCCTCAATAATCTCCATCTTCTCCGTAATCGGAGTACGAGCTTTTCCTTCTGGTGCTTTATCGAAATAGCCGATATGAAGAATTCCAACGATACGTTGGCCTCTTGTTAAACCGATTCCTTCTATAAATAATGGATTGTAGTTTAATCCGCCTGATTTCCAAACACAACCTAGTCCACGTTCCCAAGCAAGAAGTTGGAAGTTTTGCATAAATGCACATGTTGCAGCGTAATCTTCGTCACGCTGAATTTGACGTGGATCTTCATTCATATATACAACGATTTGTGCAGGCGTGCTTAAGAAACGATCTGATAAAATTTTACCGCGTTTCGCTCTTTCTTCTTCTGTGAAAGAGTTTAATACCGCATCTACTAATTTCTTGCGGCCTTCTCCGATGTATAGTTTACAATTCCATGGTTCACGGTGCTTATGATTTGGTGCCCATGTTGCATCGTTTAATAGTTCAATTAATAAATCTTTTTCTACTGCTTTGTCTGTAAATGTACGAACAGAGCGTCTTTCTTTAATCACATTAGCGATGGAAGTATATGTAGTCATATTTATCTCTCCCTTATTTTTATCTATATGTATAAGCTTATCATTAGTATTGATATTGATTTTCAATTTCGATTATACCTTAGTTTTTTACTATTAATCAATGTTTTATGTTGGAAAACTTCTAAAAACGTCATTCCATGCTGTGAATAAAAAAACTTAACTTGTTCACAAGTATTTCACATTTTATGGAAATGATATGTGTACAGTTTTCTACATTATCCATCTAGGAGGAGTTTACATGTACAAAAAAATCGCTGTTTGTATGACTATGGCAGCATTATTATGCGGGATATCCACCTTCCCTATATCCGCTGCCACGCCAAAAGAAGTAACACTGCATCACCATAACCCAATTTCAGAAGAAGAAATGCAATCGCTAGAAAAACTCGGCTATAACAAACATGAAATTTGGAAAGCTGCTCATATTGCAAGAATTAGTAATAAAGAAATAAAAGATGTTTTAGCTTACTATAAGCAAAATAAATCTTGGGAGAAAACAGCCGAGCATTTCGGTATAGATCCAAGTAAGCTGAAAAAGCATCATATGAATAAAGAAACAAAGCAAGCACTGCTACAACAGTTAGCAACTATGCAAAAATCCACACCGGATCAGCTAAAGCAAAAAATGAAAGAATATAACATCAAATTGCGTCATCTTACTGTGTTAACAATCATCTCTCAAAAAAGCAATACTCCTCTTGATGATGTATTAAAGATGAAAAAAGATGGAATGGACATTAAACAAATTGCCGAAAAATTAAATGTAAAAAGAGAAGATATACGAGCGGAAATGATGAAATTAGTGAAGTCGATTAAGGAAAAGAAAACAAATTAATATACCAAAAAGGAAGAGATTTTCAATACTCTTCCTTTTCTTTATGAACTTTCAATTTTCAAGTATAAATTCCCGTCTTTCCCAAAAACTAACACAAGTAAATGATGTAAGTTAGGGGTGAGGAAATGTTCGGTTTATCATCTAAGAAATCAAAAAAGACTAATACAAAAACACTTTGTTCTATTCCAGAATTTATACAAACCATGAAAGAATCAAGCGATTTTGTCTCCTATAACATACTTAAAGATGAAACGTTGTGCTTGTTTTATTATAAATCTGTCGTGGAAGCACTTATTATTAAACAATTCATTTTAACTCCTATAAAAAAGGAATCGGAACAAATTCAAAACATCTCTGATTTATGTAATATCATCTCTATTGAAGACATCATTACCTCCCCTTCTATTGATGATATTCGTGAAAAATTATTAGGTGGATATATTTTAATACGCTTAAAAAACAATTCGAATCCTGATCAATATGCTTTAATTCGTGCCGAAAGTACTGTTTTAGGAAAACGATTATATAACGATACAGAAAATGAGTATAGCGTAATCGGGCCTAAAATCGGTTTCGTTGAAAACCTTGATACAAATATCCACTTATTACGCCGAAATATCGTAACGGAGCAACTCATTTTTAAAGAAGTTACCGTCGGATCTATATCAAAAACGACAGTAGCAGTTGCTTATATAGAAGGAATTACAAATGAACAATTTGTCAACACCGCAATTCAACGGCTAGAAGACATTGACTTTGATGTCCCATTTGATTCAACTATGATTGAGCAATTTATTAGTGATAATAGCAATTCACCTTTTCCTGTTCTATTACCTACAGAACGATTAGATCGAGCTGTATTTGCATTAATTAATGGGGAAGTTTTAATCTTAACAGATGGCTCTCCATATGCTTTATCAGGACCAACAACGTTACTGGATTTTTTCATTTCACCAGAAGATTATTATTTACCGTGGATGATTGGATCGTTCTTTCGTATTATTCGTTTTTTCGGAGCTATATTTTCTCTTTTTTCCTCCGCTATTTATACAGCGGCTTTAACATATCATTATCAAATGATCCCTGCCGATTTACTAGGTCCTATTATTTTCTCGAGAGCTAACGTACCTTTCCCTCCTATTCTAGAAGCACTCTTTTTAGAAATTACAATTGAATTGCTTCGTGAAGCGGGAGCGCGTTTACCGACAAAAGTCGGACAAACGATCGGGATTGTTGGGGGGATTGTAATTGGCCAAGCATCCGTGGAGGCAGCTTTGACAAGTACAATTTTATTAATTGCAGTTGCTTTATCCGCTCTTGCATCTTTCACAACACCAACAGTAAAGATGTCTTCTACTATCCGGTTGTTACGCTTTCCGCTTATTCTTTTAGCCGGTGCATTCGGAGGATTAGGCCTCGCTGTCGGATTTGTATTTATTTTAGCTCATTTAATTAAATTAAAATCGCTTGGATCACCTTATTTGTTACCTTTATATCCATTTCGTGGTTTAGGTACAGCAGAAGGTTTTCTTCGATTACCATTTAGTCAAACGGCACAAAGACCTTCTTTTCTTAGACCAAAATCAAAATGGCGCTACAATCCAAACAAATCGAAGCAAAAACGTGATGGTGAGAATGAATGAAGAAAATTTTATTGCACCTTATTATCATTATCTTCTTCATGTTACAAACTGGCTGTACACAAACGTATATAGTGGATACGCAGCGTATTATTCATGTCGCTGGATTTGACATCACAAAAAACAAAAGATTCCAAGGAACTATTCTCTTCCCAGAGTACACACATGGTGTAAAGTCTAAACCAGAAACTCAATCAACATCTGCCCGTTCACTTGAGACAATCGCTTCACGATTAAATGCAAAATCACCTCACAATGTCGTTGTAGGTCAAATGCGTGTCGTCCTATTTGGAAAGGCTCTAGGAGAACGCGGAATGGGAGAGATTATTACTAACTTACAACGTGACCCAAATATCGGGCGCGATGTACAACTAGCAATTGTAGATGGATCAGCTGAGGAACTTTTAAATTACGGAAAAAAAAATGGATCTTTATACATTGCTGATTTACTTGAACAAAATATCCGAAATGAGAACATTCCACAAACCGCATTAGACATTTTTTTATATAATTACTACTCTTCTGTATGTGATGCCTATGTCCCTTATCTTAAAATGGACGATAATCATTCCGTCGCTGTCAAAGGACTTGCTTTTTTAAAAGGCGATAAAGTCGTTATGTATACGGATAAAAGACATTCTGTTTTAGCAAAATTACTTATTAACCCTACGAAAAATGGACGTTACGAAGCAGCGATAACAAAGGATAAACATAAAGGTATGGTTGTTATACAAAACTTAGCTGGGGAAAATAAGTATGATATAGATCAAACTGGCGACATACCAAAAGTAAAAATCCATTTAAAATTAAATGGATTAATTAAAAACTCTCCAAATTGGATTGATCTAAGAAAAAAAACAAATATCAACTATATAAAAAAACAAATTGAAAGAAATGTTGAAAAAGACTGTGAAGATTTAATAAAACAATTTCAAGAAAAGAAAATTGATCCTTTAGGAATACGAGATGAAATTAGAAGCCATACGAGAAAATGGAATATAAAACAAATTCGAAATATGTATCAAAATGTAGCGGTGGATATAAATTTAGATCTTAATATTGTACAATCTGGAATCGGGGAATAGTGAGGTGAAATGAGCAATGAATACAATGAATAAAACAAAAACTGTCTCTCCATATTTTGCATTTATTTTATTGCATTCTCTCCAAATCGGAATAGGAATTCTCGGATATCAACGTGTAATTTTGAAAAATGCAGGTTATGATGCTTGGATTTCTCTTATTATTGCAGGTATTGCAACTCATATTGTACTGTTTTGTATGTTAAAAATGCTTGAAAAAGACGGAGATTTAATTAGCATTCATACAACAACCTTTGGAAAATGGATTGGCTCTATATTTTCTGTAATTTTCACTCTCTATTGCTTATTATTTTGCCTTACTGTTCTTCGTACATATATGGAAGTAATACAAGTTTGGATCTTTCCTACCATTAAGTTATGGAAACTTACCCTAATGTTTTTATTGGTCACTTACTACATTATAAAAGGTGGCTTCCGTTCTGTGACAGGGATATGTTTTTGGGGTATTGTTCTTCCTATGTTCGTTGTATTCTTTTTAGTCTATCCGATGAAGTATGCACATTTTCGTAATATTTTACCTATTTTTACGCATTCCCCTTTCGACATACTTGTGTCAGCAAAACAATCTGCATTAGAATTTCTCGGATTTGAAACAATTCTTATCTTCTATCCCTTTATTGAAAAAGGAAAATCTTTAAAAAGATGGGCTCACGCAGGGATTGTTTTTAGCACTCTAATTTATGTAGTTTTAGCTATTGTATCATTTATGTATTATAGTGAAGGACAATTAAATCACACTATTTGGCCTACTTTAACGATGTTAAAAATAATTAAAGTTCCTTTTATTCAACGGTTCGAATATATTATTATTTTTGTTTGGTTTTTAATAATTTTGCCGAATCTTTGTTTAACTATTTGGTCATCATGTCAAACGATGAAGCGTTCCTTTCATATTTCATTTAAATTTACACTACCATTTTTTATTTTCATCGTTTTTACAGCTTCTTTATTTTTTAAAAATCGGGAAAGTATCAACGCATTAAATACTGTACTATCTCAAGCGGGATTGTATATTGTATACGCTTATATCCCAATTTTATTTCTAGTTCATTCGCTAAGGTGGCGCTTCAAAAATCAGTCAAAAAAATCTTCAACCGATACACCGTAATCTCTGATACAATTTGATTAATACATTTGTAAAGGGGACAAGCGAATGAAAAAGTATGTATTTTCTTTACTTGCAGTACTAAGCTTAATTCTTGCTGGATGCGGAAGTACTGGTACAAATGACCAAAAATCTTCTGAATCAAAAAAAGAAGAACATGACCACGCATCGCACACTCAGCAAGCTGACATTCAAGAGAAAACAAAAGGAGTCGACACACTTCCGACCTTCCTAGATAAGCTTGATCCACAAATGAAAGATATCTACACCGTCGCTGGACAAAATGCAGAGCTATTAGATTGGATTCCATGCTATTGTGGTTGCGGCGAAAGTGTAGGACATAAAAATAATAAAAACTGCTTTATCCGTGAAATTAAAAAGAATGGTGAAGTTGTTTGGGATTCCCACGCAACGACTTGCGTCAATTGCCTAGAAATCGCAGTTGAATCTGCTTCCATGAAACAAAAAGGAAAATCAACGCTAGAAATTCGTAACTATATCGATAATAAATATAAAGAAGGCTATGGCAAACCAACACCTACGCCAATGCCAAAAGCTTAAAAAACGAGGAAACTCCTCGTTTTTTCTTTTCATTCACTTTTTTTCTTAACAAATTCTTTCAAGTGTATTTCTCCTTACTTATCACACACTATATATAACTCTCGGTAAGGAGGGTACACAGTGCAAACATATAACGACTATGATAAAGCTCTCTATTACACGTATTGCTGTAATTGGGATAAATTACTCGTTCTCATGGTTCAAACGAACGATCAATTATTTTCTAAGCGTATTGAGCATTTTTTACACGCTTATCAATACAGCAAGGAACTACCAGAAGTTGATAAACAATTGCAGCTCCTATTTCAATATATTGACCATGCATCCCAAAAGTCGCATGTAGAAGAAGTAGAACAAATTCAAATGTAAAATATAGCGCTATTCTCTTCCGGAGAATGGCGCTTTTTTAAAATGTTTATATCAATAAAAGTTTCTCCTTATAAAACTTTTATTGATAAACATATTTTTTCTTTCTTTTCCATACCACTTCATACTATAATTTAGTATGTAACTATTATAAGAGAGGTATAAAATATGGGACGAGAAAAAAAGCAAGAATATGCTTTACTTACCGCATGGGGAGCTTCTTTTATCGCTACACTAGGAAGTCTGTACTTTTCCGAAATCATGAAATTTGAGCCTTGTGTTCTTTGTTGGTATCAACGTATTTTTATGTATCCATTCGTTTTATGGCTTGGTATCGCTGTAGCAAAGAAAGATTATCGCATTGCAAGTTATTCTTTACCAATTGCAAGTATTGGTGCTTGTATTTCTTTATATCACTATGCAATTCAAAAAGTCGCAGCATTTTCAGCTGCTGGGGCAGCTTGTGGACGTGTACCATGTACGGGAGAATACATAAACTGGTTCGGCTTTGTGACAATCCCGTTTTTAGCACTTATCGGCTTTATTACAATCGCTGTTTGTAGCTTTATTGTCATCAAAAACAAATAAGGAGATGAAAGAATGAAAAAAATGCTTATATTTGGTGGTATTATTATCGCCTTGTTCGTGGCAATTTTCGCTGTAACACAAATGGAAGAAAAAAATGCTACTAGTCAAAAGATTGATAATCCTACTGAAAGTAAGACAAACGGTCCTGACTACTACACAAATAAAATTTCTCTTTCAGATCTTCAAAAGAACTTAAAAGAGAAAAAAGAAGAAACAGTATACTTTTATCAAACATCTTGCGTTCATTGCCAAAAATTATCTCCTGTCCTAGTGCCAATGGCTAAAGACTTAAACGTTGATATGAAAGTTATGGATATTGAAAAATTAGATGCTCCTTGGGATGAATATAAAATTCAAGGTACACCAACAATCATTCATTTTAAAGATGGCAAAGAAGTGAGCCGTATTAGCGGTGAACAGCCGAAAGACAAATTAAAAGAATGGCTTGAGCAAACGAAAAAGTAACGAGAAAAGGAAACTCCTTCTACACATGAAATGGGCGTAAAATCCCACACTAATGTATAAGGAGGGGGTTTTATGCCAGAAGTAAGATGTTCTGTTTCCAACTGTTCTTTTTGGGGACAAGGTAACTTTTGTCAAGCAAGTGCGATCATCGTTCAGCCTGATGCAGATGAAACTGGTCAAACTGAAAATGATTCATATACAGCTGCTGTTTTAACAAACGAAACGCTAGAAAGTTCTGTAGCAACGAGTGTAGAGACTTGTTGTCATACATTTAAGCCTAGATATTAACAATTATTCCACCTCATATACGTGAGGTGGTTTTTTCTTTCTCTCTTCTTGTTTACGTCATCTCTAATTCTCCCTATAATAAAGTTAACATTTTTATGAATGCGAAGGTGAAATACTATGGCTAAAACAATTGCAGATATCGCCAAATTGGCTGGAGTTGCAAAAAGCACAGTCTCTCGTTACTTAAACGGCGGATATGTAAGTGATAAAACAAAACTTAAAATCGAAGGTATTATTCAAGAAACAAATTTCTCTCCCAATACATTTGCTCAAAGTTTAAAAGCAAAAACAACAAATTTAATTGGTGTCATCATCCCCCGATTAGACTCCTTCGCTACAATGAAAACACTTATCGGGATCGATAAAACATTACAGGAAAATAACTATCAAATGCTTGTAGCAAATGCAAATCAAACAACCGGAACTGAAATACAAGCAATTGAAAACTTTATAAAACAAAAGGTAGCTGGCATTATTTTATTAACAAAAACATTAACGAATGAACATCAAAAAATTATGGCTAATTCAAACATCCCTATTTTATTCGTCGGGCAAGAATATAAAGATCAATATTGCCTCGTTCACGATGATTATGATGCAGCTTATGAGTTAGGGGCATACGTTTTATCGCAAGGCCATCGACATATTGCCTATTTAGGGATAGAAAAAGATGATATTTCTGTTGGAATAAATCGAAAAAATGGTTTTCAAAAAGCAATTGAAAATTTAGAACCGACTTGCAACGTTTCATATTACGAAACAACTTTCCGCATAGAAGATGCCATGAAACAAGTACAACATATTTTAGATAATAATCGCCCAACTCTTATCGTATGTGCTACAGATAACATCGCTCTTGGCGCAATGAAAGTCATTCACTCCCACTCTCTTTCTGTACCAGGTGATATTTCTGTAACAGGATTCGGTGGATATGATATTTCAGAAATGGTACACCCTAGTTTAACGACAATTGCGTTTGACTATGAGTATGCTGGAAAGCTTGCTGCCACTTCTCTTTCACAGCTTGTTGAAAACAAAACTATACCAAAAATATTACACTCTCGTTATACATTAAAAATCCAAGAAAGCGTTGACAAAATATAAAGGCGCTCTATAATAAAATTAAAACCGGTTCCACATTTTAAAAACAGGATTTTCAACATCATTTCCCTGTTTTTTATTTTAACTTTTTGCGGAACCGGTTCCACAAAAGAAAATTTATAGTAAGGGGGAATTTTTATGGATATGAAACAAATTGCAACTCAAGTAATACAGAATATTGGTGGAAAGGAAAACATTGTTCGTGCCACACATTGCGCGACTCGCCTTCGTCTTATATTAAAGGATGATACGAAAATAAACGCTGCAGAAATCGAAAACATCGATGGAGTAAAAGGTGCTTTTGCAACGACCGAGCAATATCAAATTATTTTTGGAACTGGCATAGTAAACAAAGTATATGATGAATTCTCAAAACTAATTGGAATAGCCGAACTAGATTCTACAACATCAAACGATATACCTAAGAAAAAAATGAATCCTATCGCCCGCCTAGCAAAGACACTATCTAATATTTTTGTTCCAATTATTCCAGCTATCGTCGCAAGCGGTTTACTTATGGGTCTACTCGGAATGTTGAAAGCGTTTAAATTAGTTCCTGGAGATCACTCACTTATCCAATTACTTGATATGTTCTCAAGTGCAGCTTTCATCATTTTACCTATTTTAATTGGAGTTAGTGCCGCTAAAGAATTTGGTGGAAACATTTTCTTAGGTGCAGTTGTTGGTGGTATATTAACTCACCCAAACTTAACAAATCCTTGGACTCTTTCAAATGCAAAACCCACTGTTTTACATTTCCTTGGTATGGATATTGATATGATTGGCTATCAAGGTACTGTTTTACCTATTTTATTATGTGTATATGTTATGAGTACAATTGAAAAAGAACTTCGAAAACGTGTTCCGAACTCTTTAGATTTATTAGTTACACCATTCTTAACAATTATTATAACTGGCTTTTTATCACTTATTATTATCGGACCAATTGGATATAAAATCGGTGACGGCATTACGTACCTTTTAAATACAATTTATCAATTTGCAGGACCAGTAGCTGGACTTATATTCGGTGGATTGTATTCAACAATCGTTCTTACTGGCTTACATCATAGCTTCCACGCTATTGAAGCGGGCTTACTCGCAAATAAAGATATCGGTGTCAATTTCTTACTCCCTATTTGGTCAATGGCGAACGTTGCACAGGGCGGCGCTACTTTAGCTGTCTATTTCAAAACAAAAAACAAAAAAACAAAAGAAATTGCAATTCCAGCAGCAGCTTCAGCATTTTTAGGAATTACAGAACCAGCTATCTTTGGTGTCAATTTAAAACTTGGTAAACCATTTATTGCAGCAGCTATTGGCGGCGCAATTGGAGGCGCTTACGTTGTTTGGATGCAAGTAGCGGCTAATGCATACGGTTTAACAGGTATTCCGATGCTTACAATTGTTGCACCTCTTGGCATGATGAACATGATTCACTATATAATTGGTTTCGCTATTGCAGTTATCACTGCTTTTGTTGCCACATTCATTTTATATAAAGAAAGTAAATAATAACGGGGTGAAAACCTATGTCAAAATATAAAACAATACTGCAATCTAATAAAGACGAATTACATTCTTTATATGAAATTGCAAACCAAGATTCATGGAAACCAATTTATCATATCCACCCACCATTTGGATTAATGAATGATCCTAACGGTGTATCATACTACAATGATGAATATCACGTTTTTTATCAGTGGTATCCATTTGGTCCCATTCATGGAATGAAGCATTGGGGGCATGTGAGGTCAAAAGACCTTATTAACTGGGAGCGTATGCCTGTAGCCATCATCCCTACTGAAAGCTATGAATCACACGGTGCATATTCTGGTAGTGCTATCGTGAAAGATGGCCTTCTTCATCTACTTTATACAGGGAATATAAAAAAGCCTGATGATTCCCGTGATGCAAAACAATGTATGGCAACAATGGATTCACAATATACGATGACGAAATATAGTAATAATCCTGTTATTGATATAATTCCTGACGGATATACAAAACATGTACGTGATCCAAAAGTCTGGAAACATAATGATATGTACTATATGTTACTCGGTGCCCAACGTGAAAATAAAACAGGAACTCTATTACTATACAAATCACAAGACCTATACAATTGGCATTTCCAAGGCGAAATTACAACAAACTTAAAAGAATTCGGATTTATGTGGGAATGCCCCGATTACTTCCAATTATCAGGGAAAGATGTACTTCTCTTTTCACCGCAAGGAATTGAAAAAGACGGAGAAAACTTTCACAATGTATACAATGTCGTTTATGCTATAGGCTATTTCGATATTAAAAATTTATATTTCCATGTTGATTCCTATTACGAAGCTGATAAAGGATTCGATTTTTATGCCCCTCAAACTTTAGAAGACTCTACTAGTCGTCGCCTATTGTTTGCTTGGGCAGGATCAAGTGAAATCACATATCCTTCTGATGATTATATGTGGGCTCATTGCCTAACACTTCCACGTGAATTAACATTAGAAGATAACATCTTAAAACAAAAACCAGTTTCAGAATTAACAAAACTACGAACAACAAAAAAAGACATTTCAGGAGATATAACAGCTGGATTAAATGTATTATCAACGCTTGATGATGAAGACTCCTATGAATTAATTGTTACACTTAAAACAGAAGATGCAAAGCGTTTTGGTCTTTCTCTCTTCCACAATGAGGAGGAATGTTTCCCCATTACATTTAATCGGGAACAAGGTACTATTTCTATAGACAGGGGCAACTTCTACCATCAATTTGGCGGAGAATATGGATTTGAACGCTGTAAAAAAATCAATATTCAAGATACGATAGAACTACAAATATTTGTAGATAAAAGCATCGTGGAAATTTTCTTATACGATGGTTCAACAGTCTTTACGTCCCGAGTTTTTCCCCGAAAAGACATGAAACATCATATCGCAATCTTTTCAGATGCAAAACTAAGCTTTACCATCACACAATATAAGCTGAAAAGAGGGATTGTATGAGAAATGTCTTTTGTATAGGTGAACTATTAATTGATTTTGTGTGCCGAAATACTAACGTTTCTTTAGTAAACGGTTCAGATTTCGAAAAAAAAGCTGGTGGAGCACCCGCTAACGTTGCTGCTGCGATTACAAAATTAGGTGGACACGCTACATTTATGGGGCAAGTAGGAAACGACCCATTTGGTGAGTTTCTTGAACAAACTTTACAGCGTGCGCAAGTCGATACATCCATGCTCATAAAAGATAAACAAACAACACTTGCATTCGTATCCATCGATCAAGATGGCGAACGTGATTTTACTTTTATGCGTGGTGCAGATGGTGAATATCAATTCAATAGCATTGATTTATCAAAAATACAAACGAATGATTTAATACATTTCGGTTCAGCGACAGCTTTACTATCAAGCCCATTAAAAGAAACGTATTTTCAGTTGTTACAATATGCGAAAGATAAAGGCCATTTTATTTCTTTTGATCCAAATTATCGAAGTGCACTCATTACAAATACAGAACAATTCTCTCAAGATTGTCTAACCTTTATAAAACATGCACACTTCGTAAAAGTAAGTCAAGAGGAAGCTACTATGCTCTCTAAAGAGAGTGATTTACAACAAGCTGCACTCAAATTATTAAATTATGGCGCAAAAGTAGTAGCTATTACACTTGGAAAAGACGGTACCCTTCTTGCGACAAATGAAGGTCAAACTATTGTCTCTTCTATTTCCATTCAACAAGTCGATACAACTGGTGCTGGTGATGCTTTCGTTGGAGCAATGTTATATCAGATTGCCCAAAGTGAACATACACTTTCGTATCATTTCAAAGACTTAACAGCATTTATCTCCTTTGCCAATAAAGTAGGCGCTATCACATGTACAAATTACGGTGCAATTGCCTCTCTTCCATCATTAACAGATATAAAAGCATACGATTAATCGTATGCTTTTTTTACATTCCTCTCCAAAAATCATGCATAATAAAAAAGTACAAAATAACGAGAACGGCCGTCCCGCATAGGGTAATGCGCCGATATATACTCTTCTCTCCTTCCCTCGCTTTCACAAACGCCCAAATAAATCCGAAGAACAATATTAAATCAACATATGGAACATAAAAAGAAAAGACGAGAAACGCATATAAATACACGATAAATAAACAGGTCGTTACTAAGAAAACTTTAAACGCAAATTCACTTTTCATAATATAACCGCCCCCTATCTGTACTGTATTATATTCAGCAAAATACAATAGTTGCAGTTAAACTCCAAGTATAAATAAGCTACCGTCTATAATACGGTAGCCATTACGGAACATTGTATTTCCGTTTATATATATTACTTAAAATCGAAGAAGGAATTTGCTCGTAACGAACTTTCTCTCCTGTTTCATCTATAATATACGAATTGTTTCCTATATAATATATTCCATCTTTTCGTTTTGAGTACACTGGATATCTTTCATTTGGCAATACCGTTTTCACTTTCGTTAACTGTCCATTTGGTTCTTGCCAATATATATCCGCGCGGTCTACTAGCGTAAGTACTCCAATTTGTTCTTCTTCTATTTTTCGACCATTCCAGCTCACAACGCGATAACCAAGCTTATTCGCTTCATATTCGGGGCTCGTATGAAAACGAGAAATGATTACTTTTGTTTGTAATTGTACTCGGTCATATAACCATTGTATATCCCTGTCATGCATACGAATGCAGCCATTTGATTCCCTACTTCCAATCGTCCATTCCCGGTTCGTCCCGTGAATTGCATATTCATTCTTATCTAGTCCAAGCCACCTCGTACCAAGAGGGTTATTCGGTGCACCCCCAGGTATTTTTTTTCGATGGTATTCTTTATTTTTAAATTTAGTTATAATACAAAAATTACCTTCAGGCGTAGGTGTACGATCTCTTCCAGTCGTTACTGGAAATGTTTTTGTGTAATTTCCATTTTCAAAAAAAGACAACTGGTTCGTCGTAAGATTTACTAATATTAAATGATCTGTATTAGCAAAAGCACTAACCGGTAGGATGAAAAATAATAGTATGATGAAACATAACTTTTTCAGCTATATCCCCCCTAGCGCTCCCTATAATAAGTGGAATTAACATTACTTTGCTCTTATAAATGAAAACTATCCATTTACAATAACGCCCCCATTTACATGTATCATTTGCCCAGTAACATAGGATGAATCACCAGATGCCAAGTATACGTATGCCGGCGCTAATTCATATGGTTGACCAGGTCTTTGCATCGGAACATTGCTCCCAAACTGAGAGACTTTCTTCTCATCAAAGCTCGATGGAATAAGCGGTGTCCAAATCGGGCCTGGTGCAACACCATTTACCCGAATCCCTTTTTGCACTAACGATTGAGAAAGTGATCTTGTAAAAGCTACGATTGCTCCTTTCGTTGCGGAATAATCAATTAACGTTTCATTTCCTTCATATGCAACGATAGATGCCGTATTTATAATGACATCCCCTTTCTTCAAATGAGAAAGGGCTGCTTTCGTAACGTGAAAATAAGAAAAAATATTAATACGAAATGTTTTTTCTAGCTGTTCTGCTGTAATATACTCTAGCCCTTGCTGCGGATATTGCTGTGCAACGTTATTCACTAAAATATTTAAACTACCTAACTGCCGGGCGGTCTCTTCCACAATATCTTTACAATGCTGTTCATTACTCAAATCCCCCGGCAACAATACACACTTTACACCTTCTTTTTCAACACGTTGTTTCGTCTCATTTGCATCTTCTTCCTCATCTAAATAAGCAATCGCAACATTTGCTCCCTCTTTTGCAAAAGCGATGGAAACTGCTCGTCCAATTCCGCTATCCCCTCCCGTAATTAACACATTCTTCCCTTTTAACTTTTCACTTCCTTTATAGTTTGCATCTTCAAACTGCGGAAGGGGGCTCATTAATGATTCAATACCTGGCTGCTTATTTTGATGTTGCGCAGGCATTGTTATAAAGTTTTTTTGCTGTGGCATAGCTTCTTTCAACTCCTTTTCCTTAGCATGTGCACAATAAAAAGCTGAAATTCACACATCGTTTTACGATTAATATTCGAATTTAAGACACAAAATATGAATTGTTATAAACTTTTTATGCAAAACTATTGCAAAATAGATAAAAAACGAATATTATATATAACTGTTGTGAAAATTATTCGTAAACAGAAAGGATGTTTATATGTTTAACCTTTCAAAACATAAAACTTCTATTAAAACTGAAATTATGGCAGGTATTATTACCTTCTTAACAATGGCATATATCATTGTCGTAAACCCTGTTATCCTTGGAGATGCAGGTGTTCCATTTGAACAAGCATTTACAGCAACAATTATTGCTGCTGTTGTCGGAACATTATTTATGGCAATCTTTACAAACTTACCAATCGCAATCGCGCCAGGTATGGGATTAAATGCTTACTTCTCTTACTCTGTTGTAAAAGCGCATGAAGGCATGACTTTCGCAATTGCATTCTCTGCTGTATTCGTAGCAGGTATGATTTTAATTTTGCTATCATTTACATCTTTCCGTACAAAATTAATGGAAGCAATTCCTGAAAACTTAAAACATGCAATTACTGCTGGTATCGGGCTATTTATCGCCTTTATCGGTTTACGTTTAACAGGTATCGTTACAAAAAATGATGCAAACTTAGTTGGACTTGGTGATCTTCACTCTGCTCCAGTACTACTAGCATTAGCTGGACTTGGAATTACAATTGTCCTTATGTCTTTAAATGTAAATGGCGCACTATTTATCGGGATGCTATTAACTGGTATTATCGCTTTTTTCACGGGACAATTATCATTCTCAAACGGTGTTACATCAATGCCTGGTTTACCAGAAGGAATTATCGTTTCAAATCCAATTACAGCTGTATCTGACGTAATTAACTACGGATTATACGGCGTTGTATTCTCATTCTTCCTTGTTACACTATTCGATACAACAGGTACATTACTTGGCGTTGCACAACAAGGTGGATTTATGAAAGACGGAAAGCTTCCAAAAGCAGGACGAGCTCTTCTATCTGACTCATTCTCAGCAACTATTGGTTCTATGTTCGGAACGACACCATCAACAGCTTACATTGAATCATCTGCTGGTGTTGCAGCTGGTGGTCGTACTGGTTTAACAACTGTTACAGTAGCTGTTCTATTCGCATTAGCAGCATTCTTCGGACCATTAGTAAGTGCTGTTTCTGGTGTATCAGCTATTACTGCTCCATCATTAATTATCGTTGGTAGTCTTATGATGGGCTCAGTTCGCCACATCGATTGGGACGCATTTGATGAAGCATTCCCAGCATTTTTAGTAATCTTAAGCATGCCACTTACATCAAGTATCGCAACAGGTATCGCACTTGGATTTATTTCATACCCACTTATGAAAGTGGCAAAAGGTAAATTCCGTGCTGTTCACCCACTTGTGTATGTATTTGGAATTTTGTTTGCTTATCAATTGATATTCTTACCACATTAAAATCCCTCATAAAGAGGGATTTTTTTATACATAAAAAGTAGAGAGCATCGAAATTCGATGCTCTATTTTCCTTTTTTAAAAGCAATATAAAAAGGCTACAGAGAAATTCTTCTCCGCAGCCTAATATTTATTTTTGCAAGAACGCCTGCAAATCTGCAAACTGTCTCTTTGCATCTTCATAGCCTTGCTCATATAGATTTTGTAGTTTTGCTGTATCTTTTTCCATACGATCTACTTGAAGCGGTACTTCTGGACGAATAACAAATAAATTCCCAGCTTGTTCTTCTTTTTCAATATAGTGAAGTGTTTCATTATACACTTCATAACGATTTAGCATCGTGTTCACAAGGTTCGGATATTTTTTATAAGCTTTCGCAGCAATCCACCCAAATCTTGATTTTTTCTTTGCGTAACCATGATTTCTCGTTAAAATTACGACTGATTTTTTAAATCCATCTTCCTGTGCTTTACGAACTGGAATTGGATCAGAAATCCCGCCATCTAACAGTTGCTTACCACGATAATTTACTACTGGTGCAATGAAAGGCAATGAACTAGACGCTTGTAATAAATTTAGTGCATCATCATTCGTTCCTTCTTTTTCAAAATAAACAGACTGTCCTGTTTCACAATCCGTCGTTCCTACAAGGAAACGTTCTGGGCTATTAAAGTATGTTTCAAAATCAAACGGCACATGCTTTTCTGGAATTTCATGAAAAATGAAATCCATATCAAATAGCTGACGTTTTCTCCATAAATTTTTATACGATAAATATTTCGGATGTGATGCATAATCAATATTGACCGTTTTATTTCTATTTCTTTGTCTGGAAAGATACGACGCTGCATGACAAGCACCAGCTGATACACCGATTACATATGGAAAATATAAATCTTGTTCCATAAAGTATTCTAATATCCCGCCCGTGTATACACCACGCATACCGCCGCCTTCTAATACTAACCCCGTATTTTCAAGCATGTTACTCTCTCCTCTATATATATTGACTCTTTAATTATTCACCATGTTAAGTATCTTTTTCTATTATATATGAGTTCTTTCAGAAATTATATTTAAAAGCCTTGAGAAAAAGGAGTTTTTTCTTCCAATTATATTTCCAAATGACCGGAGACATCCTTTATAAACCTTTGAATAAAGTCTTGCTCTTCTTTCGTATATCCATCTAAAAGTAACAACCACTTTTCTTCAGCTTGCTTATGCAATTTTTCATGAGCTTTATATATTTCATTCCCACTCTCCGTTAAGCTGAAGAAGATTTCTTTTTGATTATCTAACATTTGCATCTTCTCAACGAATTGCTTTTGAAACAACTTTGTACAAATTTTAGAGATTGCTCCCTTCGTCATGCCCATTTCTGTCGTAATTGCCGTTACATTCATCAAACCATTTTTTCCGATACATTCGATTACATGTAACTCAGATAAAGACATACTACTTACGCCTGTCTCACGAAGAAACTTCTCATTTTGTCGTTTTAAATGTTCTTCTTTTTTATGCAAAAGTGTACGAATGTCCGAAAGTATTTCCATTTGCTTCGTTGCATGCTTCAATCCGTTCGCCTCCTCAGTTTCCAAAGAAACAATTTAACTATATACCATTTTAAAACCATTTTTTCATCTTTACAAGTAAGAAAATCATGTTAAAATAAATTTAGTTTCCGAGGAAACTAAATCACAAGGAGGTTAACATGATGAAAAACTCTAAACTAACTTTTATTTTATATGTTGTCTGTATTAGTGCCTTACTCGGTTCCTTCGCGCAAAATATTTACACACCTATCTTACCGATGATTCAAAATTCTTTTCACACTTCTCTTTATCTTGTAAATATAACCGTTTCACTTTTCACATTCGTTCTTGCAATTATGCAGCTCGTATATGGACCTTTAATTGATACAAAAGGAAGAAAATCTGTCCTTATTCCTAGTTTAGTCATTAGTACAATTGGTTCAATCGGATGTGCTTTTTCGACAAACATTTATTTATTTCTCTTTTTTAGAGCTGTTCAAGCTATAGGAATAGCGGCTATACCTGTAGTTTCAGCAACGATTATCGGCGATTTATTTGAAGGAAAAGAACGCGGAGAAGCGATGAGCCTATACCAAATGTTACTTGCCCTCGCACCTGCAATGGCTCCTCTCATAGGTGGTTATCTTGGCAGTATACATGGTCACTTATCTGTATTTCTCTTTTTATCTACACTTGGCATTATCTTATTAATTATAAACATTTCACTACTCCCAGAAACAAAGCCAAATATAATTAAACAATCTAAAGCACAAAAGAATTACTCTCTTATCTTAAAAAATAAAACTGGATTTTCTATTACTCTTATTGGCTTCATTCAATTTTGTATTTACTTTTGCTTTCTCGTTTTTTTACCGAGTATTTTAACAAATTCATTTCATTTAACTGTAAATAAAATTGGTCTTATGTTTGTACCAATGTCTCTTTCTATCATGCTAGGAAGTTTTTGCTACAAATTTTTGCAAAAACGCCTCACAACAAAGCAAGCTTTATTTATTACGAGTTTCTTCAATATTATATGTGTCGTTTTATTCTCTTTCACATATAACATCAATATCCCATTCATCATTATCGTTACATCTTTGTACGGTTTTAGTATGGGACTTTCTATGCCAACTCACACTACTTTATTAACAGAAGAATTCGTACAAGAACGCGCAACAGCTATCGGTATGTACAACTTCATCCGCTATCTTGGTATGGGCACAGGGCCACTTATAGGTGGATTTCTTTTATTTAACCAAAATTACTTTTGGATTTTCTTCCTAGGCGCAATTATGTTTTTACTTGTAATCTTATATACAATGAAAATGCTAAGTTTTCATTCTGTACAAAAAGCAAAATAGAGCCCCCAAAAAAGGTCGGCTCTATTTATCCTCTTTGATCCGCAACAATATGAATATCAATATACTTTGTTTGTCTCATAATTTCATTTACAATAGAGCCTTTTCGTATTTCTTCCCACCTTGTTCTAGCCGATTGTCCAAGTAAAATTTGTGTTACTTGCAATCTTTTCGCGACTTCAATAATAACATCCGCTGGCTTCCTTCCCTTTGCTTCTTCTAATACAAAACTTGCATCAAATTGATTCGTGAGCGCCTTCCACTCTTCGATCGTCTGCTTTTTTCCAGCTGAAATAGAATCTATATTTTCCCTCTCAACGTTTAATACGTACAATTCAGCATTTAACCGATCAGCCATGCGCCATCCCCGTCGTATTAATTTCTCCGCTGTTGAACTGTATTGTACACAAACGAGAATTTTTTCTTTTACGCCAATCGGTTCTATTACTGTTTGGCTAATTTTCTCGTCCATATCATCCGCAACTTCTCGAAGTGATAATTCCCTAAGTGCTCCTAAATTATTAAGTGTAAAGAAGTTTTGTAAGCTTTGCTGAATTTTTTCTTCTTTATATATCTTTCCGTCTATTAGTCTCTTCCTTAATACCTCGGGCGTTGCATCAACGAGCTGAATTTCATTTGCTTTTTGTAAAATAAAATCTGGAATTCGTTCTCTTACTTTTACATTCGTAATTTGAGCTACAATATCATGAACACTTTCTAAATGTTGAATATTAAAAGCTGATAATACCGATATACCAGCCTCTAACAATTCCTGCACATCCATATAACGTTTCTTATGTTTAGAACCAGGAACATTACTATGCGCAAGTTCATCCACTACAACTACTTGCGGCGCGCGTTTTTTTATTCCTTCCACATCAAGCTCATAAAATACCTTTCCTTTATACTGTATTTCTTTCAAAGGAACTTTTTCTAAATCAGCAATTGCTTCTTCCGTCTCTTTTCTTCCATGCGTTTCAATTAAACCAATTACAATATCAATTCCATCTTTTTTCATTTCCCTTGCATCAAAGAGCATTTTATAACTTTTTCCTACGCCTGGAGCTGCTCCTACATATAACTTTAACTTTCCCCGATTTTGTTGCCGAATATATTCTAAATATTCCTCTGGCGTTCGCCTTTGAAACTTCGGTTCATAATCATCTGCATACAAAATAAACACTACCTTTCATTCGAAACAACGCTACCTCAATCCATTAGATTGAGGTAGCACTGTTACTATTTCATTAATTTCTGTAACGCCAAATTTAGCTTTAAGACGTTTACGCGGGTCTCTCCAAATAAACCAAGCGCAGCACCTTCTGTTTGATCTTTAATCAATTGATTAAGTTTTTCTTTCGGAATATTCGTTAATTTCGAGATGCGATCCACCTGCACCGAGGCCGCCTTTGGACTAATATCAGGATCAAGCCCTGAACCTGAATTTGTCACTAAATCTATTGGTATTTCTGTAACCGGAACAGCTGGATTTTTTTCCTTCCAGTCCGCAATACTTTTCTCTACTCGCTTTGCTAAATCTGGATTAGATGGTGCATAGTTATTTGAACCAGATGCTTCAGCCTTATATTCAATACTAGAAACACGCCCTTGAAAATAACGTGGATCCGTGAAGTTTTGACCAATTAATTTAGAACCAATCACTTCATTTTTATCATTATATATTAGACTTCCATCCGCGTTATCCTTCATTACTGCTTGTGCAATACCAGTAACAATAAGTGGGTATACAAGTCCACACAACACTAGAAATGTAAAAGTAATACGGATAATTGGTGATAGTATACTTTGTTTCTTCTCCATCTTTTTCCCCTCTTCCTTATATAAACAAGCCGACAATCATATCAATTACCTTAATTCCAATGAACGGAACGATAACTCCGCCAAGCCCATAAATAAGTAAGTTTCGGCTAAGCAATGCATTAGAACTCATCGGTTTATATGCAATACCTTTCATCGCTAACGGAATGAGTAATGGAATAATAACAGCGTTAAATATTAATGCTGATAAAATTGCTGACAGTGGTGATGTTAGTTTCATAATGTTTAATGCTTCCATTTGCGGAATCGCAAGTGTAAACATTGCTGGAATGATTGCAAAATATTTCGCTATATCATTCGCAATACTAAACGTCGTTAAAGCACCTCGCGTCATTAACAATTGCTTACCGATTCCTACAACCTCAATAATTTTCGTTGGATTTGAGTCTAGATCAATCATGTTCGCCGCTTCTTTCGCTGCTGTCGTACCACTGTTCATCGCTAATCCAACGTCCGCCTGTGCTAATGCTGGAGCATCATTTGTACCATCACCTGTCATCGCTACAAGTTTCCCTTTATCTTGCTCTGCTTTAATAACAGCAATTTTATCTTCCGGTTTACACTCGGCAACGAATTCATCTACTCCAGCTTCTTTTGCAATCGTTGCTGCTGTTAACGGATTATCACCTGTACACATAACCGTTTTAATCCCCATTTGGCGCAACTGTTCAAAACGATTACGCATACCCGGTTTTACTGTATCCTTTAAATAAATTAAGCCATAAATACGATTATCTACTGCAACTACAAGTGGTGTTCCGCCCTCTTTTGAAATTAAGTCAGCTTTTTGATTTACATCTTTCGGAATTGTTCCGCCTTGTGACTCAACCCATTCAATAACGGCACCTACAGCACCTTTTCTCACTTTCGTTCCGTCTTGTAAATCAACACCACTCATTCTCGTTTCTGCTTTAAACGGAACAAACTCACCTTGTTCTGCAAGTTCTCTATTATATGATATAGATTTTCCCTGCACATACTCGATAACAGATCGACCTTCTGGTGTTTCATCTAAAACAGAACTAATAGCGGCCCACTTTCCAACTTGCTCAATCGTTTCATTTCCTACAGGTAATAATGTATGAGCCATTCGGTTCCCAAAAGTAATTGTACCTGTTTTATCTAAAATAATTGTATTAATATCGCCAGCAGCTTCTACTGCTTTCCCTGACATCGCTAACACGTTAAATTTTGTTACCCGGTCCATCCCAGCAATACCAATCGCTGATAGCAAACCACCAATTGTCGTTGGAATTAAACATACTAACAACGCTACAAGTACAGCAGTATCAATTTGAAAACCTAAATAATTTGTAAAAATCGGCAACGTCACAACGACGATCAAGAAAATAAGAGTTAAGCTCGTTAATACTGTATTTAAAGCAATCTCATTCGGCGTTTTTTGACGAGCAGCTCCTTCTACTAAAGAAATCATTTTATCGATAAATGATTCACCAGGATTACTCGTAATGACAATTGTAATTTCATCACTTACGACCATCGTTCCACCTGTTACGGAACAAAAATCACCGCCTGCTTCTTTTATAACAGGAGCTGATTCACCTGTAATTGCAGATTCATCTACAGATGCTAATCCTTTGATTACTTCGCCATCACTTGGAATCATTTCTCCTTGTTTTACGATAACAACGTCACCTTTTCTAAGATCAGTTGCTGAAACTTGGACAATGTCTCCATTTTCTTTTACTACATTTGCAAACACATCTTTCTTCGACTGCTTTAAAGAATCGGCTTGCGCTTTACCACGACCTTCTGCTAATGCTTCTGCAAAATTCGCAAATAAAACTGTAAATAATAGAATGAGAGAAACTGTTATATTAAACCATCCTGGTATACTACTAGAACTGCTTGGAAGAAAAGATAAAATGAACGTAATGATAAATCCAATTTCCACAACGAACATAATCGGATTCTTTATCATGACCTTCGGATTCAATTTCGCAACGGATTGCTTCATCGCATGTGTTACGATATCACGATCCATCGTTTTCGCTTGTCTAACTTCATCTTCTACAGCATGTATTTGGGACTCATTTAATTGTTTTTCTTTTACTACTACCGGTCTCATCATTTACCCTCCATTACTTCAATGTAAGAAATTCTGCAATTGGACCGAGTACTAACATTGGGAAGAATGTTAATGCACCGACAATTACAATTGTTCCGATGAAGATGCCACCAAATAAACTATTATCTGTACGGAACGTTCCGACTGTTTCTGGCACTACCGTTTTTTCTTTCAATGAAGCTGCCACAGCTAGCATCGTAATTAAACTGAAGTAACGTCCTAAAAACATAACTAAACCAGTCGTAATATTCCAAAACGGTGTATTATCTCCTAATCCTTCAAATCCAGATCCGTTATTCGCAGCTGACGATGTATATTCATATACCACTTGCGTCAAACCGTGGAAACCGGAATGAGAAATAGCATCCGTCCCTAAATTTGTTGAAAGAGCTAATGCCGAAAATCCTAAAATGAGCAATGGATGAAATAAAATCGTGACCGCGATTAATTTCATTTCCTTACCTTCAATCTTTTTACCTAAAAACTCTGGTGTCCGTCCAACCATTAACCCAGATATAAACACCGCGATAATTGCATACATAATAATGTTTACAAAACCTGCTCCAACGCCGCCATACACAGTATTTAACATCATATTTACAAGCGGAACTAAACCGCCAATTGGTGTTAACGTATCATGCATCGTATTAACAGCGCCTGTTTCAGCAGCTGTCGTTACCGTTGCGTATAGTGAAGAAAATACTGTTCCAAATCGTACTTCTTTCCCTTCTGTACTTCCTTGTACATGTTCGATACCCATTCCATTTAATGCCGGATTCCCATTTAGTTCAGATGTCGTAATCGTTATAAATCCTAGTAAAAACACCATAAAAAGTGATACGAAAAGGATGCGACCTTGTTTTTTATTTCCTACCATTCGTCCGTACGTAAATGGAAGTGCTGTTGGTAATAACATCATAAGCATCATTTGCAAAATATTACTCATTTGTCCTGGATTTTCAAAAGGATGCGTAGAGTTCGCTCCGAAAAATCCACCGCCGTTATTTCCAAGTTCCTTTATGGAAACAAATGATGCAACAGGTCCACGTAATATACTTTGCTTTGCCCCATCAATCGTTTGTGCTGTAACCGCCCCATCTAACGTTTGCGGTACGCCAAGTGCGACAAAAACTAGTGCCGCAATAAATGCAATAGGAAGAAACACTCTCGTTAACGCTCTCGTAAAATCAACGAAAAAGTTACCAAGTTCTTTTCCAGCAAGTCCTCTTATAAAAGCCATAACGAGCGCTAATGTCGTTGCTGGTGCCGCAAACATTAAAAATGTAATCCCGATTAATTGTGATAAATAGGATAAACCATTTTCACCGCTATAATGCTGTAAATTTGTATCAGCCATAAAACTAATCGCTGTATTAAAAGCGAGCGTAGGCTCCATCCCTTCAATATGCGCTGGATTTAGCGGCAGCACACCTTGTAATCTGAAAATGAAATATACAACAACAATCATAAATCCGTTGAGTAAAACTAATGATAATGCGTACTGTTTCCACGTTTGATTGTATTCTTTTACACCCGTAATTTTAAAAATAAGTTTTTCAAAAGGCCCAAATACTTTATCTAGCGTTTTGCTACCTTGAAAAGCTTTTTCTAAATAAACCCCCGTTGGCTTTGCTACTAAAATAAACAAGAGCATTGTAATAATGACTGCAACCCAAATCATAATGAATGATTCCCCCTAATTAAAACTTCTCTGGATTTAATAATGCATACACTAAATACACTGTAATTGCTGCGACAATAACCGATAAGACAATCATCATGATTGCTTTCCTTCTTTCACAACTTTATCTGACCAACTTGCAAGACTTGCCATTGATGCAACTAATAAAATAAAAATCCCGACCATTACAACATCTAACATAGCTATCCCTCGCTTTGATTTTTGTTAAAATTTACCATTTAAATATTAAAAAAGAACACTGAGCTCTACTCAGTGTTCAAAAAATGAACAACAAAAAGTAAACCTCCTCTCTAAACGCTTACGAGGTTAGCTGTCGGATTCGGGCCTAAAGAGTAGCCCTACTTTCAAAACTGAAAGATTCACCCCAAGTGACGATGCACAAAATTGGTTCCCCCGCTCCATTTCTGGAACTCAGCGATTTTAGGTTTTTTTGGAAATTTTATGAATGATTTATGAGAGTAAATATACTCCTCTATATTTCACTTGTAAAGGAGTAAATTACTGAAAATAATAATATTTACATTCATTTAAACGCTTACATTGAAGATTATTACTATTATTTCATCTATTTTCTTTATTTCTCTTCTCTTTTCTTAAAAATGACCTTTTAAATATGAAATAAAAAGAGCGAATGACATGAAGTGCATAGCTTGTTGCACTCAGCATTCGCTCTTTTTTATTCAACCTTTATTCTCCTCGTAAAAATGCACGTAAATTTCTCCCGCGAATATAAACTTGTGTCAATTCTGCATGTAGCTGCTCATACTCGGTAATATCTACCTCTAAATACAAAGCATCTTTTGATGGTAATATAATATACGGCCCTGGAAAAAGGGGATCGATCTGAACCAATTCTTGAACTCGCTCTACCGATACTGCCCAACGATTTGCTATATCTCCAAGTAATAGTACCTTCATCATTTCTTCCCCCGCCCTATTCAAAAAATAAAAAAGAAATATTATCACAATTTGTAAACACGACAAACTTAGCTCCAATTGTTTCATAGAGCCTCGCTGGATATCGTTTATTCCTTGTAACAACAGTAATAGGTGCTTGAAAAGAAAAGCGAATGTGTTCTGTGAAAAAACTAACGATTGGAAGCTCATCCCCTAGTAGAATCACCTTCTTAATACACTCACAAATACTAGTAAAGTCCTGCTCCTTACTGCAGCTATAAGTCCAATCAAACCCACAATTCCTAACTTCAGCCGCTATCTCTTCATTTGCTGTAAAAATAATTAACTCATGTTGAAATGATACTAAATCTCTTAAACTATTTACCTTACTTTCTTCTCCAACACAAATAAGTGTTAGTTCCATGTACCTCATCCTCCTTAGTATAAAAGAAATCAAACATAGATTGATATTCCCCTATACTAATCAGATCGATGAAGTGATGTATCCATCATGGCACCGTCCTCTCTCAAGACGCTTACGAAGTTAGCTGTCGGATTCGGACTTTGAGAGTAGCCCTACTTTCAAACTTGAAAGATTCACCCCTAGTGACACTGCACAAATTGGTTCCTCCGCTCCATATAATTGGACTCAGCGTTTACAAAAAAATGTATTCTGGCTGATATATTACTCCTGTATTTTGAAAAAGTAAACAGAAAAAAAGCCAGTTATAAAACTGGCTTTTCACTTATCTATACACGCGTTCTATTCACTTTATACGCAAAATGATTCGTCGGTCCATGACCACTACCAATATTCAATGGCTCTTCAATTGCTATACTAATAAATCGTTTTGCTTCTTGAACAGCATCTTCAATTGAGTATCCTTTCGCAAGTCCTGCTGTAACCGCTGAAGCAAATGTACACCCACTTCCATGCGTTTGCTTTGAAGGAATTCGCTCGCTTCTAAACTCAATAAATTTTTCTCCATCAAAGAGGAAATCAATTACTTCATTCCCTTGATATTCTGCATGTCCGCCCTTCATAAGCACATATTTAGCACCTAATTCATGCAATATTTTTGCAGCTTCCTTACTATCTTCAACATTATGAATCTCCATCCCAGTTAACACTTCTGCTTCTGGGACATTCGGTGTTATAACAGTTGCTACTGGTAATAAATATTCTTTTAATGCTTGAACTGCTTCTTGCTGTAATAATGATGCACCGCCTTTTGCAATCATAACGGGATCTAGCACAATATTATTCCAGCCAAACTTTTTAATTTGTTCTGCAACAATTTGAATTATTTCACTACTAAATAACATTCCTAGTTTCACTGCATCTGGTGTTACATCCGTACCAATTGAATTCAGCTGTTCTGTAATACCTTCTAATGGAACAGGATATACCCCTTGAACGCCAAGCGTGTTTTGAGCAGTAATTGCCGTAATAGCCGTCATTCCGTATACACCAAGCTCTTGGAATGTTTTTAAATCTGCCTGAATTCCAGCACCGCCGCCGCTATCAGACCCTGCAATTGTTAAAGCTTTATTCACTTTCATCCCACTCATCCTTTTCTATCCAAAATAGCGATGATAAATCGTTTTTGCTTCGCTTATATCTTTCGTTCCATGTACGAGCACACGGCCATCTTTAAAGGCTACTAACCTCTTGTCTTCAACAGAAAATGATAGTAAATATGGATTTATATTTAAATCATTTACACGACCTTCCAACAACTCTTTATATTGTTCAAAATTCATTTCATCTTTATGAGGTGGTCTAATTTGAACTGTATTTCGCCCGCATAAAACTGCTGTTTTTGATGTGTTTTCTTTATTTAAATACGGATATAATGCATTCTCTCCGCATGAAGGACAATTATGCTGGCGAAGTTTTTGCACATTCATACATGAATACTCATTCTTCCACATATCAAACGATACAAGCCCATCTCGAAGTGATTCGTAATCTTCTACTAACAGTTTAAGAGCTTCTGTTACTTGATGAGAAACGACAAGAGATACAGCAGGTGATATAATACCCGCTGTATCACATGTTGCCCCGCCAAGCGGAATCGACTGTAATAAACATGATAAACATGGTGTTTTACTAGGAAGGATTGTGTAAGAAAGACCGTAACTACCTACACATGCACCGTAAATCCATGGAATAGAATATTTTTGTGATATATCATTTACAATAAAGCGCGTTTCGAAATTATCAGTCGCATCAATAATTACATCAACATTTATAACAAGTTCTTCTAGCTCTTCAGCTGTTACATCTTGAACGAGAGCTTCTATTGTTACATCACTATTAATCTCTTCTAAACGTTTTTTAGCCGCTATAGCTTTTGGAAGATTATTCTTTACGTCGCTCTCTGCATACAATTGTTGTCTTTGTAAATTACTCCAATCTACATAATCACGGTCAACAATTGTTATCTTGCCAACACCTGCTCTTACAAACATCTCTGCATTTGCACTACCTAATGCACCTGCACCGATAATAAGCACATGCTTTTCTCTTATCTTTTGCTGTCCTTCTTCTCCAATTGGAGAAAATAGTTCTTGGCGAGAATATCGATTATTCAACTACGCTCATTCCTTCTAAAGGACTACTTGCAGTTGCACAACGCTTACGTGCAATGCGACCTGCTTCAAATCCTAAACGGCCTGCTTCAATACTTAATTTCATTGCTTGTGCCATTTTAATAGGATCTTTTGCTCCTGATACAGCTGTATTTAATAACACGCCATCTGCTCCTAATTCCATTGCAAATGCCGCATCAGCTGGGCTACCAATACCGGCATCAACGATAACTGGTACTGTCGCTTGTTCAATAATGAAGCTCAAATTTAATGGATTTACAATACCAAGTCCTGATCCGATTGGAGATGATCCTGGCATAATCGCATGCACGCCAAGCTCTTGTAATTTACGTGCTAATACAACATCATCAGATGTATACGGAAGTACGATAAATCCTTCTTCCAGTAACATTTCAGATGCCTTTAATGTTTCTACCGGATCAGGTAATAACGTTCTATCATCACCAATAACTTCTACCTTTATCATGTCACAAAGCCCAGAAGCTTTTGCTAATTTTGCAATACGAACAGCCTCTTCAGCGTTTTTTGCTCCTGCTGTATTTGGTAATAACGTATATTTTTTCACATCAAGTTTCTCTAATAAATTAGGTTGCTTTGCATCAAAGATATCCATACGACGTACTGCAAACGTTAAAATTTCAGCTTCAGAAACGTCAATTGCCTTTTGCTGTACGTCAAAATCAGGGAATTTACCTGTTCCTAATAAAAGTCTAGAATGAAATGAAAATGGTCCAATGTTTAACATAATCAACCGCCTCCTACGAAAGTTACAATCTCAATTTGGTCTCCATCAAAAACAGATGTATCTGTATGATCATCTTTTTGTAAAATATCTTTATTACGCTCTACTACAACAATTCTGTTATCTAGCTCTAAATGTGTAAGTAGCTCAGCTACTGTTTTTACACTCGCTGGCACTTCAATTTGGTTACCATTAATTTTTAAATTCAAACTTCCATCCCCTTTCTAAACTCTTCTAGAAAGCAATGAATCTAGCAAATGATTCTCTTGCTTTCCTTCTATTAAATCAGCCATATATTGGCCAGAAATAGGACTTAATAAAATACCGTTTCGATAATGGCCCGTGCAAGCATATAAACCTTTTATTTCTTCATGCTCTCCCATATAAGGAGCTTCATGATTCGATTGTGGTCTTAATCCTGCCCACGTGCTTTCCCATTCTGCTTCTTTTAAAGCTGGCAATATTGTATAAGCACGCTCTAATATAGAAGTTATACTTTCTGGCTGCACAGTTTTATTGAACGTATGTGGCTTCATTGTTGCCCCAATTACGTAACGTCCACCGCGCTTTGGAGTAATGTAAAATCTTTCTTGAAAAATAGGTGCTTTTAAAAGTTGTTTTCTACTTCTTACCGCAACCACTTCTCCTTTAACTGGATATGTACCCCAATCGCGGTGAAAATAACTGAGTAACTTCGTGCTCCATGAACCTCCTGCAATAACGACTTTCTCACATGTGACAATACCTTCACTTGTAATAACTCCAGTCACTTTATTATTTTCAATACGGATATCAAATACTTCTGTCTGTTCATATATATCAGCACCGGAAATCGCTGCAGAATGTGCGAATGCTTTCGTAAGCTCTGGTGCAATAACATGACCGTCTTTCGGATAATATACTGCTCCTATAATAGATTCGGATAGATATGGCTCTTTTTCCCGCACATGGTCTCCCGTTAGAAAATAAGAATCTTCACCTGTTTTCTGCTGCCAATCCATAATGTGAAGAATTCTTTCCTTCTCATCTTCATTTTGAGCAATACGATAAATTCCTTTTTCTTCATATCCAATATCAACACCCGTCTTTTCACGTAAAACTGCTGCAAGTTGTGGAAATATAGCTCGGCTTTCTCTAGCAAGTTCAAATAGCGGATCATACGCATCCCATTCTGCCTGAACACCAAGTAAACCAGCAGCTGCTTTTGAAGCTTCCGATGCAATACTTTGCTTCTCCACAATCGCTACTTTATGTCCTCTTTCTGCTAGAAAATGTGCAATTGAACTACCAATTACACCACCACCAATAATCGCTACATCATACTTCTCACACATGTTTTTCCGCCCACTTTCTTATTGATTCCTTATAAGATTTCGCTTTGCTATACGGGTTACTACTACTTACAATTCCAGACATAACTGCTATACCGCTTACACCGTTAGTAAGAACATCCACTGTGTTTTCTGGGGTAATTCCTCCAATTGCTGTAATCGGTATAGATAAACACCTTGCAATGTCTGAAATTTCTTCAAGCCCTCTCGCTGGCACACCTTTTTTACAATCTGTCGGAAATACATGGCCATAAACGAGTGAATCCGCTCCATTTTTAAAAGCTACTATTGCTTCATCTAGCGAATGCACAGAATAACCGACATGCAAATACGAAAACTTTTCTTTCACTGACTTTACATCTGTACTTCGATATCCTAGTTGAACACGAGGAATATTTAATAAAATTGCAATATCAATTCGATCGTTTATGACAATTTTAGAAGCCGGAAAGCCCTCCATTAATAGACTTTCCACACCTTCATATAATTCCTTCGTACTCTTCTCACGCTCACGAATATGCAAATAATCAATCTCACTCTCAATTTGCATCGCTACATTCACTAACTCTTCGAATGGCATATGGCCATTTGAGATTACGTGGAGCTCATTTTTCATATTCATTCGCCTACTTTAAAATATTTTCGAATAGTTCATCGGCTGGGACGGTTTCTTTCGTCATTCCTTTGTCCTTCAGCCACTTATTTTGTTTCTCCCAAGATTCTTTTGAATCTGATAAAAATGGCTCATCTTTCGTTTCCATCTTCTCTAATAAAATTTTCATACTTTCCTTTTCAACTTCTGGCACAAGTGGGAAGTTTTCTTTTTCTTGATGATTTAATAAAATATTCAATGCTTCATCTGGGTTTTTCTTCATGAAATCATAGCCTTTTTTCGTACCACGTAAGAAAGCTTGCAACGCTTCTTTATCTTTTTTCAACGTTTTATCACCTGTTACAAACACAAGCTCATGGTAGTTTGGTACTCCGTAATCAGCTGGATTAAAGTACGCTGGTTCATGGCCTTCATGACGCATAACAGGTACTTCATGGTTAATATATGCCCCTGTCACCGCATCTACTTTCTTCGTAATTAATGCTGGTACTAAATCAAAGCCAACATCAACTACTTTCACTGTATCAGGATTACCACCAGCTTCTTTTACCATCGTTTTTAAATACATCTCACTTAAAGGTGTTCCAGAGTATCCTACTGTTTTTCCTTCTAAATCTTTCGGTGATTGAATGCCCGCTGATTTCAGTGATACAACATGATTTAATGGTGAACGTACGACAGCTCCAATTGATTTCACTGGAATTTGCTCATTCGCTCTCGCCATAACAACATCTGGCTGATAATACAAGCCAACTGTCACCTTCCCTGCTGCTGCCAGCGTTAATGGATCAGTCGGATTAGAAGGGAATTTAATATTTACCTTTACACCTTCTTCTTTAAAGTATCCTTTTTCAATTGCTGCATAGATAAAGCTATGTACCGCATTTGGATACCAATCTAACATGACTGTTATTTCTTTCTCTTTTTTACTTTTGTCTGATGCTGAATTACTCGAACATCCTGCAATTATTGCAATTAATAATGTAAACACAAAGATGCGCTTTAAAAATTTCATGAATACTTCCTCCAACTAATGAATTTCTTTTCTAATATGGAAATAATTACGACGAAGAAAATAGCTAATAATGATAACAATACAATAGGTGCAAATACGCCAGCTCCATCTAACTGCGTCATCATTCTCTTACTGAAATATCCAAGCCCAGCTTGTGCACCGAGCCATTCTCCAATTGCTGCTCCGATAACACTAAGCGGAACTGCAATTTTTAAAGCTGAGAAAAAATAAGGAAGAGCAGACGGCAACTTTAATTTAAGAAAAATATCTCTTTTTGTTGCTCCATATGTAACTAAGAGCTCCTCCCATTCTTTTTTCGTACTACGCAGTCCATCATACGTATTGACCGCAATTGGGAAAAACGTAATTAAAACTGTGACAACAACCTTACTCCAAATTGTGTATCCAAACCATAAAACAAATAGCGGAGCAAGCGCAGTAATCGGAATCGTTTGTGAAGCAACTAATAATGGATAAAATGCTCTCTCCATCCATGTACTCGCATTCATTAACATCGCTAGCCCTACACCTAATACGATAGAGATAACAACACCTATTAAAACGACGTATAACGTTGCAGGTAAATGAACTGTAAATAATATGTCTTTTAGTTTCCATATCTTCATTACAATCGCAGAAGGTGACGGTAAAATGTACATCTCATCTACAATTCTTGCTCCTATTTCCCACACAGCTAGTAAAATACTAGAAAGTGTAATAGCAGGAACTAATTCTTTCAATCGGTTCATCACACAAGTACCTGCCTTTGTAACATACTAAGAAGCTCATCTTTCAGCGCTAATACTTCCGGTTTATATAAATCTTTTCGTGTTCTGTTATGATCAAGCGGTACAGTCCGCTCAGTCAAAGTCGTTATCGGCTGCTGTTCCACTACTAAAACTCGGTTTGAAAGAAATAACGCTTCTTCAACATCATGAGTAATGAATAAAATTGTTTTTTCCCACTCTTGCCATTGTTCAAACAACCATTCTTGCAAAGAGGTCTTCGTTAAAGCATCCAACGCACTAAATGGTTCATCTAACAGCAATATTTCCCCGCCTGTTAATAAAGTTCGAATAAAAGATACACGTTGTCTCATACCACCAGATAAATCTTTCGGATATTTTTTCTCATACCCTTGCAAACCAAATTTATGTAACAGTTCCTTTGCCTTTACTTGTGCTTCTTTCTTCTGTACACCTTGGCACTCTAGCGGCAGGGCAGCATTCTCAATAATTGTTCTCCACGGCAAAAGCATATCTTTTTGCGGCATATATCCTACAGGATGGTGCTTTGTTTCTGTCAGTTCTATCTGTCCAGTACTTACCTTTTCTAGACCTGTAATAAGGCGAAATAAAGTACTTTTCCCACATCCACTCGGTCCGATAATACTGACAAACTCTTTCTCATGTATAGAAGCATTTAATTCATGGATGATTGGTTTCTCATCGTAATGAAAAGAAACATTATGAAACTGTAGTATGTTCTTGCTCCTCAAATCCCCACATCTCCTTACGATAGGACATATCCCAGAATAAATATTCAAATCGACTGGAATATAAGAAAATCTCCTCTAATCTTTCTAGTTCTGTCTCAGACTTTCCAACTGCCATTTTATTTAATAAATCTATTAACCAAATACAAAGATTACCGTATTCTTCCGAACTATATCCTTGAATCCACTCACCAAAAAACTCATGATCTCTTGCTCCAGGAATATCATTTAAACGCTTTCCAATTTCCCAATAGCTCCACATACATGGAAGAAGCGCTGCTATTAATTCCGCAAGTGTGCCATTTTGAGATACAGACATCATGTAATTTGTATAAGCTAAATTTTTAGCAGATGGTTTCGCAGACTCTATCTCCTCTATAGAAATTCCAAGTCTTTTTGCATATTGTTTATGGATTGTCATTTCGCCATTTAATATTCCATCAATTTGTTCAGCGAACTTTCCCATTACTTGTGGATTCGTTGCTTTTACAACTCCAATCGCATATAACTTTGCATAATCTAGCAGATATAAATAATCTTGAATAATATAATACTGGAATTTATCTTTTTCTAACGTGCCATCTCCCATACCCACTACAAACGGATGATTATGACTCATCTCCCAAACCGGTTGCACAGTTTCTAATAATCTATCGCAAAATTTCATTTCTCTATCCCCTTTCAATATATGTATCTAAATAAAAAACCACTTCTATATATAAGAAGTGGTTACAGCAAATAAAGTTATACATTTATTCGATGTTCCACTTCCCTTCGCTAGTATTACCTAGATCAGGTGTTGTAAGGGTTAAGGATTATTCCTCTCTCAGCAAATCAAGCACCCCTAGTGGTTTCAATATGAAATTTTCAAATAAAAAAGCCCCGTTTCTATACGCAAAGAAACGGGGACTCATTGTTAGTGTCCGAATTGCTTCCCTACGCTAGCATAATCTAGATCAGGTAATAAAAAGGATCAAAGGCTTACGGCCTACTCTCAGCTGGCAACACCAGCTCTCCTAGCAAACTATAAAATTATCACTGTCAGTATAACACCCTAATAAGACATCATCAACTTTTTTAATTTTCTTAATTATTAACAAAATATCAAAGTTATACAATACATACATTCTATTTTAGAAAATAAAACCCCAATTAATTGTATAAAAAGGAATCATTATCCTCAAAAAATTTATTTTTATATTGATTTCATATTACATTTATGTGAATACACCCACTATATTATATCTTTATACTATAATAAAATTACAACTATACAACTAGAGGAGGTCTCTATTCCATGAATATGAAAGCTGCTGCTTTAACAGCAACTACTGTAGCGATTGCTTCTTTACTTCCTTCTATGGGTGAAACAAATGTACAAAAAGCAAACGCTGAACAATTATCTAATATTAAAACTGGGTATGTCAAAGTCGATCAAGTAGCATTACATACAGAAGATAACGTAAAAAGCACATCAATTGATACAATTCGCTTTAATACAAAAGTGAACATCCTTGAAACAACTAATGAGTGGTATAAAGTATCTGTTCATAATAAAGTAGGTTATGTACAAAAAGATGCTATTTTACTAAAAAGCAAACTTCATTCTAATGATCAATACATCGTTAATGCTAATGCATTAAACGTTCGCTCTGAACCTAATTTAGAATCTTCCATTTTAGATGTATTACCAAATGGCAAGTTTATTACCGTTCAAGAAGATCAAGGCGAATGGTATAAAATATCGCATAATGGCCAAACAGGTTACGTACAAAAAGCATTCATCTCTAATGGTTCACAACCCTTAGTAAAAGGAATCACCGTTCAAAATAATACAAAATATACTGTTGCAACACCTAATCTAAATGTACGTAGCAACGCTAGTACAAGTAGCGCTCTACTCGGTTCATTACAAAACGGTACACAAGTACAAGTAGTAGAAACTGTAGGAACTTGGTATAAAATTCGTTTTGGCACAGGATACGGATATGTAGCAAAACACTATGTAGTACAAAATCAACCACAAGCTAAAACAGATCAACCTTCATCAATTCCAGCTGCTTTCAAATTCCCTGCTCAAGGAAGAATTAGCTCAACCTTTGATATACGCTGGGAACAAATGCATTATGGTATAGATATTGCCGCTCCAGGAAACGTCTCTATCCAAGCTGCTGCTGCAGGTAAAGTTGTGAAATCTTATTATTCAGCTAGCTATGGCAATGTTGTTTTCATTGCGCATCAAATCAATGGGAAATTATATACAACTGTTTATGCTCATATGAAGGATCGCACTGTACAAGCTGGTGATCAAGTACAAACTGGACAATTAATAGGTCATATGGGAAACACAGGTCATTCATACGGGCAACATCTTCATTTTGAATTACATAATGGAGAATGGAATTTTGAAAAAACAAATGCAGTAAATCCACTGCCATATTTAGTTAGGTAAATTGTATGCCACGCAATATACCTCTTATAATTGAATACGTAGCCTTTTTAGGTTTAATCTGCTGTTTAATCATTTACAATACAAACATTGTATTTTTATCTATTATTATTGCTTTTGTTGCATTAGAAATTATGATGGAATCATTTCAAGTGCAACTAAAACAAAAAATTGCCCATATTTATAATGCTATTTTTCTTTTGAGTGCTCTCATAACAAATATAATTAGTAATGGCTTTTATTTATCTACTGTATTTCCAGTATTCTTTATGGCTGTTTTATTATTTGTAGCTAGATATATTAATGTCCCTTATAAACAAAAACAAGAACAAGAAGCTTAGAAAGAGGAGACACTGTGTACCAATCTTTCAAAGATACTCCAATAAAATACATATTGAATTTGTATAAGAAAGCCAATACTTTTTTTGGTATACAAGGAAGTTATACTGAACAACTTCTCCTATATGGAATGTTGTTTCTTGTCTTAATCACTTTCTCCTTGTTTTACTAACAAAAAAGGATCTCACATAAACTGGAGATCCTTTTTAATTTATATTAATTTTTCATATCGGAAATATTGTTTATCCACAAGCATATTTTTCATAAATAAAGCTCAGATTATATTTTTTCTCTAAGCTCATTCTTTGTTCGTCATCGCACCAATAGAAAAGAATATCATGAATCGTTGCGTAACGCTTATTTTTAAGAAATAGCCTAAAGAATGATGGTAAACAATCATGTAATTGTATAAATATATAATTGCGTAGTATTTCTTCTTTATATTCAATGCCCTTACAAATATACAGTAATTCTTCACAATAATATGCATGCTGTGGAACTTGTATCATTTCGAAAAATGGCACATAAGATAGTAGCTTTCCAATAAAATGACCGTATCGATCCATTACTCCTATCGTCATATGCTCCATCATTTCTTTCATCACATATAAATAATCATCTACATGCGTTGTCTTTAATGGGTCTAAGCGATCGGAAATTTGAGATAATACAGCTCTTTGACATGCTAAAACTGCCTGACTAGGTCCATAATATGATAGGAAATCTGTACACTTACGATATTTCCGTAATAAATCATGTGTATACAAATCATATACAAAAGTATTACAATACATTGCTAAACTCATCATATCACTATTTAATTGCTCTTTTGATAATGATTTCGCTCTCTTGCACATATAAAAGAATGTAAATTCCAATACTTCTTTATGAGATAATAAATGTTTACAATCGGTTATACACTTCTCATTAAATTTAACTCTATCCCAAATTTCAATATCCCTATCTATCAATTCACCTATACGATATTTAATAATTAAATAATTTAAAGCAACTGATTGTGTCAAAAGATCCCATGTTTCATATTCCAATGAAGTATGAACAAACTCAGCTAATCCTTGCGCTATCATAAAATCATTTGCCTCTTCATACCAACCAATCTCTTGGCATAAGCGAAGAATACGCACTAAAGTTGGAATTTCATCTTTATGAAACTGCGGTAATTTCTTTGCTTTATTCATGCCATATACGATAAATGCCGCTAAATTTTCTTCTTTATAAAATTCTTTTTCTTTCCATACTAATATAGTTCGTTCTTTCCCCTCACCTTTTGGGTGACAAGGTACAAGCAAAGAAAATAATTCAGCGAAATTATTTGGTTCTATATATGTATCTGTAACCAAATTCCAATTTGGATCGCCCTGTACAGCCTTCATATAATTCCCCTTCCCTTTTCATCTATGTAGGAAATATTAATTTATTATCGCACCACTAAAAATTAATATTGTTATATTCAAAATCCCTCATAATACTTATATCTATCAGTATATCATCTTTTCTCTTATTAAAAATGAAGAATAACAAATTAAAAAAAACTGTCGAAATTATTAACCGTATCCTTATTATATAATGTCTCAGATACATCACGCTAACATATTAGTTTAATCCATATATGCTAGAATAATGTATCTGAACTTTATATATAATTTAGCTCTTTATGAGTGACCATTAGACTCTCGGTTAATTAAAGTTTCAATTTACTCTGTATGCTCTGAGATTTCGCTCAAGGCAAATCCAGCTTGATCATCTGCTGATTCCCTTATAGCTAAATCTCCTAGTGCTAACATGCCAATAAGTTGACCACTATCAACTACTGGTAATCGTCTAATTTGATGCTGTGCCATTAGCTCTGTAGCTTTTTCAATAGAATCATTTGGAGAAACTGAGATAATATTTGTTGTCATTACATTTGTAATTTTATTAGATCCAGGATGTTT
Organism: Bacillus sp. B1-WWTP-T-0.5-Post-4; assembly: GCF_009183795.1. Classification (NCBI taxonomy): domain Bacteria; kingdom Bacillati; phylum Bacillota; class Bacilli; order Caryophanales; family Bacillaceae; genus Bacillus; species Bacillus sp. B1-WWTP-T-0.5-Post-4. Next base: position 2,463 of record NZ_WEIJ01000007.1, on the reverse strand, counting down.
TTCAGCAATCCCTCGAACGACTAAATCACGATCAGTAACAAGCCCAACAACTTGCTCATTTTCAACAACAGGAATTAATCCAACTGATTCTTCCTTCATTTTAACAGCTGCCTCATATACATTGTCTAGCGGTGTACAATGTACAATATGGGTACTCATTAAGTCTCTAACTCGTGTCATTATGATTTCCTCCTTTTTATACATACCATAGCTTTTCCAAAATTCCTTTATTTATTTCTGGAAAGTAACGTAATAAAAAGGATTAACAAAATAAAAAAGAGTCAGCATAATGCTGACTCTTTTTTGTATGACCCGTACGGGATTCGAACCCGTGTTACCGCCGTGAAAGGGCGGTGTCTTAACCACTTGACCAACGGGCCATGGCTCCGCAGGTAGGACTCGAACCTACGACCGATCGGTTAACAGCCGATAGCTCTACCACTGAGCTACTGCGGAATAATATATGGTGGGCCTAAATGGACTCGAACCATCGACCTCACGCTTATCAGGCGTGCGCTCTAACCAGCTGAGCTATAGGCCCATATACTTTACAGGGGCAGTAGGAATCGAACCCACACTGGAGGTTTTGGAGACCTCAGTTCTACCTTTAAACTATGCCCCTAAATGATGCCGGCTAGAGGACTTGAACCCCCAACCTACTGATTACAAGTCAGTTGCTCTACCAATTGAGCTAAGCCGGCATAAAAAAATGGTGGCTCGGGACGGAATCGAACCGCCGACACGAGGATTTTCAGTCCTCTGCTCTACCGACTGAGCTACCGAGCCAACATAAATGGCGGTCCCGACCGGGGTCGAACCGGCGATCTCCTGCGTGACAGGCAGGCATGTTAACCACTACACCACGGGACCATTTGGTTGCGGGGACAGGATTTGAACCTGCGACCTTCGGGTTATGAGCCCGACGAGCTACCGTGCTGCTCCACCCCGCGACAATATAAAGTTTTAAAAAATGGAGGAGGTAGAGGGATTCGAACCCCCGCGCGACTCTCGCCGCCTGTCGGTTTTCAAGACCGATCCCTTCAGCCGAACTTGGGTATACCTCCATGAAGGAAAAAAATAAATATTTTATTATTATATGTCTAAACCATTAAAGAAAAAATGGAGGAGGTAGAGGGATTCGAACCCCCGCGCGATTCTCACCGCCTGTCGGTTTTCAAGACCGATCCCTTCAGCCGAACTTGGGTATACCTCCGAGACATATATTAAATAAAGTGGAGCCTAGCGGGATCGAACCGCTGACCTCCTGCGTGCAAGGCAGGCGCTCTCCCAGCTGAGCTAAGGCCCCATGTTTTTTGGGAATATCGGGAAGACAGGATTTGAACCTGCGACCCCCTGGTCCCAAACCAGGTGCTCTACCAAGCTGAGCCACTTCCCGTTAATAAAAGCGCGCCCGAGAGGAGTCGAACCCCTAACCTCTTGATCCGTAGTCAAACGCTCTATCCAATTGAGCTACGGGCGCATATGGTGCCGAGGGCGGGGGTCGAACCCGCACGGTGGTCACCCACCGCAGGATTTTAAGTCCTGTGCGTCTGCCTGTTCCGCCACCCCGGCATGTCATATTGAAAATTGGAGCGGAAGACGGGATTCGAACCCGCGACCCCAACCTTGGCAAGGTTGTATTCTACCACTGAACTACTTCCGCAAGACATGTATGAGTTATTTTATTAAAAGTGCGGGTGAAGGGAGTCGAACCCCCACGCCAAAGGCGCTAGATCCTAAGTCTAGTGCGTCTGCCAATTCCGCCACACCCGCATATTTCATTAAAATGGTGAGCCATGAAGGACTCGAACCTTCGACCCTCTGATTAAAAGTCAGATGCTCTACCAACTGAGCTAATGGCTCTTAATGGCTGGGCTAGCTGGATTCGAACCAGCGCATGACGGAGTCAAAGTCCGTTGCCTTACCGCTTGGCTATAGCCCATTAATTAAGAATGGTGGAGGGGGGCAGATTCGAACTGCCGAACCCGAAGGAGCGGATTTACAGTCCGCCGCGTTTAGCCACTTCGCTACCCCTCCGACATATATGGTGGAGGATGACGGGATCGAACCGCCGACCCCCTGCTTGTAAGGCAGGTGCTCTCCCAGCTGAGCTAATCCTCCATTTTGCCTGGCAACGTCCTACTCTCACAGGGACAAGGTCCCAACTACCATCGGCGCTAGAGAGCTTAACTTCCGTGTTCGGTATGGGAACGGGTGTGACCTCTCTGCCATCATTACCAGACTGTATTCATTTAAGACAAGAATCATTTTAACTCATTTGACCTCGAAAGTCAATAAGTTTTTTATATTCTTTCAAAACTAGATAACATTTGCTACATATTATATGGTTAAGTCCTCGATCTATTAGTATTCGTCAGCTCCACATGTCACCATGCTTCCACCTCGAACCTATCAACCTGATCATCTTTCAGGGATCTTACTAGCTTACGCTATGGGAAATCT
>NZ_WEIJ01000006.1:0-332937 GCF_009183795.1 Bacillus sp. B1-WWTP-T-0.5-Post-4 | reverse complement strand
ACATAATCCGTATCCCCAAGATTCTTATTACTTTCCTCTTTACTGGGGCTATTAATTTGTAAATTTTTAAAAGAATCATCATTTATCTCCTAGGAAAATACCGAGGAGATTTTTTTATTGTATGTTCTCTTCCTATTAATATATGTTCTCTTCCTATTAATAATAGTAACAATTGATAGTGTACATACATATAATATTTATATATTAAATTGGAGGTGATAGTACTATGAGTAATTATAACTATCGAAAAAACTACTCTTATAATAAAAATAGTAGCTCTTCAGCATCCTCTCAATCTTCCAATTCTCAATCTTCCAATTCCCAATCGCAAAGAGACTTAGCCGAGCAAGGCTATGTAAAGAAAAAAGGATGTAACTGCAATAAAAATAAATAGTTTATTTTATGGATGAATTCTTTTTTAAAAGAATTCATCTTTTTTTGCTGATCGGAAATTTTTAAAGTTACATAACTTATGCCTTAAATGAGAAAGGGTAAATTATACTTTTTTATACGAACTTAATAAAGAGTAATTATTCAATTGATTTATTACTTATTTCCTCAAAAAATATAGTCCTTCCTAAATTTATTAGGAAGGACTATATACAAACCCCTGTTTAATTTCCTACTAAACATTGTAACAAATTAAACGATATTAATACCTGCACTTACAAATCCAGCAACTGCAGCTATCGGACTTGCTGCTGTTAATGAAACATATAACAGTATTTTATCCCCAGCTGCTACTGGAATAGCTTCAGGTATGATTCCTGATGCTGTAGAACCAATCGCTATTGCGGCAAATGCTGGTGTTAATAATAGAGGTGCGCCTTGTACTGTAAACGTATTGCTTGCTGCAGGTGCAGTTAATATTTGTATTTGCACTTGAACAGGTGATAATGGAGCTAATGCAGCTGTTGCACTAAAGAAACCTGCTAATGACGTAATAACCCCTGCGCGTGGTGCTACAAATGCATAATCACCTACACCTAATGCTAATGTGATACTTGTTCCACCTGTTAAAGCTACACCAGGCTGACTAAATCCAAATCCAAGAAGAGTTCCTGTATTAGCTATTAACGCATTAACTAACGCAGCTGGTGTTGTACCGGAAGCAAATGGAATAATAGCTCCGCCACCAGTTGCACCCGTTGCTCCTGTTAAGCCTGTTGCTCCTGTTAAACCTGTTGCTCCCGTTGGGCCTGTTGCTCCTGTTGGACCTGTCGCTCCTGTTAAGCCTGTTGCTCCTGTTAAACCTGTTGGACCTGTTGGACCTGTCGCTCCCGTTGGGCCTGTTGCTCCTGTTAAACCTGTTGCTCCACCAGTACCTGCTGGACCTGTCGCTCCTGTTGGGCCTGTTGCTCCTGTTGCTCCTGTTAAACCTGTTGGACCTGTCGCTCCGCCTCCTGGACCTGTTGGACCTGTTGGACCTGTCGCTCCACCTCCTGGACCTGTTGGACCTGTTGGACCTGTTGCTCCGCCTCCTGGAGTAGCACCAATTAATTGAGTTAATAAGTTTAATAAAAGTTGTAAACTTGCAGGGTCAATAATTAAAGAGAAGAAGAATGGTGCAAGAGCACTGTAGAATTGTTGTAATAAAGAAAGTAATTGACTTAGATTTGGGTTAGGAGATTGTAGTAAATTAATAATACTTTGAATTAATTGTTTTAAGAAATTCCCTTCTGGAGAAGGTGCTAATTCATTTAGTAAGTTCAATAGTTGAGTAAACAAATTGAGTAAAGCTAATCTGTTTGCATCACTTGGATTTGCAAAAAACGCTGCAATAGCCGCTATTAAAGAGTTTAGTAAAGTAATTAATCTACCTAATTGCTCACTGGTAATTGGAACTGTTTGTGGATTGTTACAGCAATCTGGAGTGAAAACAATCGGATTATTGCAGTGGTTATGACCAAAACAATTATTGTTTGTCATTTATGTCCTCCTTACTTGTTTTATATTTGAGTTTTTCCTATTATAAGGATCATAAAGTTGTAAAAAAATATGTTATATATTGACTTAAAATAGGAAACATGAAATATAATTAAACTTACAAACGCTATTTAATTATGTTCATGACTCACATATTAATTATATGTTTTTAATAATTGACTGCTTAGATTAAATACCTAAACTTACGGGTTTATTTTATTTTTCCACGTTTATCTCTTAGGTTTAAATACACATATTAATTTGAATATACTCAACAATTAACAGTGCCATTTTTTTATATAAATATACATTATTTCTTTACTAAGATTGTGTTCTCTTTTTAAACATGAAGCCGTTTGTATTATAGAGAACTCTCATATAATATATTGAAAAATTCATTTTATATTTTATTCCAATACACTGTGAAAAGGATTGAAGTTAAAATCCCTATCATTCAACCATTTATGACAGCTAGAAATTGAATGTACCTTCACTTAATTTTAACTATTTAAATATAAAACAAAAAAAGACAGATTCCTTTTCATTAAGGATCTGTCCTTTTAATTAATAATGATAAATTGTAATATAATTGAAGATCCTTGCGATGGAGGTTGAGTATCCAATAAAGTTAATTTACCAGTACTCACCTCATATAATGGCTGTGGTTGCATTATTCCATTAATAAATAAATTAATATATGAAACTTCACTAGGCGATAATATATTCGTTGTACCATATTGAGGTATCCCATCGGCATCTGTATATATAAGTTTCTCTCCATCTGCAAAAGTATAATATAACAAATTGGTTGTTGTTATAGGGCCAATACCCCCGGTAGGACCTGTTGCTCCGGTTGGGCCCGTTATTCCAATTGGTCCCGTTTCTCCGGTTAGCCCGGTTACTCCAGTTGGGCCCGTTATTCCAGTCGGGCCCGTTTCTCCAGTTGGACCTGTTTCTCCGGTCGGGCCCGTTATTCCGGTTGGGCCTGTTATTCCGGTTGCTCCTGTTATCCCGGTTGCTCCCGTCGGGCCCGTTATTCCGGTTGCTCCTGTTATTCCGGTCGGTCCTGTTGCTCCTGTTATTCCGGTCGGGCCCGTTTCTCCGGTTGCTCCTGTTATTCCGGTCGGTCCCGTTTCTCCGGTTGCTCCTGTTATTCCGGTCGGTCCCGTTTCTCCTGTTGCTCCCGTCGGGCCCGTTATTCCTATTGCTCCGGTTACTCCGGTTGCTCCTGTTATTCCGGTCGGTCCCGTTTCTCCGGTTGCTCCTGTTATTCCGGTCGGTCCCGTTATTCCGGTTGCTCCTGTTATTCCGGTCGGCCCTGTTGCTCCTGTTGGAATATAAATTGGTGGAAGAATCGGAAATGTAGGTCCAATATTTTCTGGGCCTATCATCCCCTTATTCAATGATAAATTGTCATTGCGTTTCAATTTAATACCTCATTCCACATGTTTTTTAATTCATACACATCATTATGACCCTATCATTAAAGAATAACTTTATAACTATTCTCTTTTTTCTTCCCAAAGAATTATTACATATATTAAACATTTTACCGTTGCTATAACCGCTTTAATTAATATAATAAATTAATCATTCTATTTAAAAAGTACTAAATCTATTACATTCTTATTTAAAAAGATGAGGTGATTTATATTCAAGATAATAATGAAATTAGAAAAAAAGAAATAATGTCAATGGCCCTTGACATTATTTTCCCTTACAGGCTTACTGGACCTACGGGGCCTACTGGAAGTACTGGGCCTACCGGAAGTACTGGGCCTACCGGTAGTACTGGGTCTATCGTTACAACAAACTCTATGTTCGCTAATAATACATCAGGTGGTCCTGTTTCAGTCATATTAGGAGGAACAAACATTCCACTTTCAAATAACCAAAGTCTTGGTAATTTTACAGTTAACGCTTCAAATGACGTATTTACAATTCCTGTAACTGGAAGATATCATTTAACCTATCAAGTTAATACGACAACCGCTCTACTTGCTGGAACTAGACTACTATTAAACGCTTCTACGCCAATTCCTGGCTCTATTTTTTCTCCCGCTTTATCAACTTCAAATTATAGTAATAATTTAATTACTAATTTAAATGCTGGTAATACAATTTCACTACAATTATTTGGTATATTATCTGTCGTGAATTTAGTTGGAGGTGGATCAACAGGTGCCTCTCTTACAATTATACGAATTGATTAAAAAATGATTCATTCTTTTTATAATAAACAATCTAAATACTCAATTGATAAATATTACGATAGTGATTACGTAATAAAAATAAATTGTACTATATCCATAGTAGAAAACATCTATACTAAATTTTCCGTATATATATTATCAATTTACACTTCCCCTATGTCGGTGTTACATTAAAGATGAAGATCGTTTCTTCTTTACAGACCATCTCAATATGTATTTGAGGAACATCTCCAATCCTATACGCGAGAGCAATACTATATTGACACTCAATTGAGTGTCTTTTTTTATATTCAAAAAATAAAACCATCTCTTATAGATGGTTTTAACAATACACATTTACTCTTTATATTATTGCCAGCTTATAAAGCTGGATAATAAATAGTCATACTTAACCGCGTTAATGTTCTTCCTGAATTAGTATAAGTATGCGGTCTATCCGCCTTAAAGCGAATTGAGTCTCCATTATTTAACGTATATTGACAATCGTTTATGTCAATTGTCAATTTCCCTTCAAATACCGTTATAAACTCTTCTGTTCCTTCTTTATGCGCTTCTGAACTTAATTTCCCTTCTGTATCAATTTCAACCATATAGATTTCAAAATTCCTATTATCTTGGAAAGGAAATGAGGGATACACCTTATATCTCCCATTGTCTTCAGACAATACTTGAACATCATTTCGTAAAACTACTTTCGTATCAGGCTGTGGATTATTAATTAAAGAGGTAAATGATACTTTCAAACCATTAGCAATTTTCCATATTGTTGTTAGTGTCGGGCTTGAATCTCCTCTTTCTATCTGTCCAATCATTGTTTTACTTACACCTGTTAATTGAGAGACCTTTTCTAAACTTAATTTTTCTTTTTCACGTATTGATTTTAAATTTTTTGCCAGAATAAGTTGAATTTCTTCCATAAAAAACACTCCTACACTGTATACAATATAACGACCGTTATGTATAATAAAAAGCACACGTTATACTGTTCTTTTTGGTCATTATAACATACAAAAAATTAGGAGGTTTTGAAATGCCTATATTTTCTTTTTTGTTATTTGTATTTATAAGTAGCTTCACACCTGGTCCTAACAATTTCTTAGCTATGACATACGCAAATCAACACGGATTAAAGAGAAGCATAAACTTTTGTTTTGGAGTAGCATTCGGTTTTTTCATCCTCACTTCTTTATGCAGTTTCTTTAATATTGTATTAATTAATATTATCCCTATAATTGAATTTCCTTTAAAAATTTTAGGTATCGCGTATATGCTATATTTAGCCTTTAAAATAATTACTAGTAAAGGCGGTGCCGGTCACAATGAAAAAAATAATAAAAACTTATTTACAGTGGGTATTTTCCTTCAATTTATTAACCCTAAAGGAATATTATTCGGACTCACAGTAGTCTCTACTTTTATACTCCCTTACTACAATTCATATTCAAGTTTTCTACTTTTCTCATTATTTCTAGGTATAGTCGGTTTACTGAGTACATTTAGTTGGAGCCTTTTTGGTTCCATGTTCCAAAAACTTTTATTAAAACATAATCAATTATTTAACATCATTATGGCTGTTTTATTAGTTTTCAGTGCCGTTTCAATCGTTATACACTAATTCGATGCTCATTTTAGATTTTGTACTTTTTAATACCACTCTTTATCATTCAGACTACTTTACATACTAATCCATCCACATACCCTATGTGGTTTAAAACTTTTAAGAGGAAACCTTCTAACAATAGGTTTCCTTCCATATCATATTAAATAAGAAGCAGGTTAAATACGGAGGTGATTTTGATTAAGACTACTTTAATTTCTCATTTTTACAATGAAGAATATTTACTTCCGTGGTGGTTAATGCACCATACAAAGCTATTTGATCATGGCATTCTTATTAACCGTGGATCCACTGATCGTTCAGTTGAAATCTGTAAAACATTCGCTCCTAATTGGGAAATACGAAACTCAAAATCATTCGAATTTGATGCTTATTTAGTTGATCAAGAAGTTATGGAAATTGAAAGAGAAATTACAGGCTGGAAAATGGTATTGAATACGACAGAATTCCTGTGCTGTTATAATAAAGAACAATTTTTCAAATCACTTAACACTATGGGCGGCAATATGTTTTCAATAAGAATGATTATGATGATTGATGAACCGACTCATGGCTACACTAATCCAAGATATAGCTCTCCGCTTGTTAAACAACGTTATCACGGCATAATAATTCAACCTAATCCAAACCAACTATATCTTAACGGTAGATTAATTCACAATAATTCGCACGGGAACTATAGAGTCGGGAGACATGGTTCGCATTATCCTTATAGCATTTACATGGAACCTGCTTTTATTTTTAAATTTTTTTATAGTCCATGGAACGATGCAATGAAAAAACGAAAATTACAAATCGGGCCGACTCTTTCTCAACATAGTGTACGACGCGGATTAGGTTCTCATCACTTAACAACAATTGAAAAATTAGAAAAAAAATACAAATACTATGCAACCTTAACTACGGATCTCCGGTTATTCCCAGAATACCAAATTATATTTCCTGATCTTTGTCCTTAATGTCATGAATATTTAGTTTCGACATCCATCCGTTTTTTATTAACGTACCAACTCCAACTACATACTTTTCTCTAGTAGAAATCTGAGCTAGAACTCTTGCTGCACGGAAATTCCTCTTATTTAATCTCGTATCACTAGCCTATAATCTTTCATACCATTTCATTAAGCACTTGATGTTGGATCAGAAATAAAAAATGGTAGTTCATTTGGAAAATTTTCAATTTCAGATTTTATACCTTCTAAAACAAAGAATTCAAACAATAGAACCTAAACTAAGATTTTAAGTTATGGCTTTATTTTTTTCTTATTATTCACTTTAAAATCTTTTTATAATAATATTGAAAAATACGATATAATATAAATTACTGTTCTTTAGGAGGATCACAATGGCTGATAAGTATAAATTTTTTATTCTCATTGTTACCGCATTTTTTTCATTCTTTTCTTTAATAAAAGATTTCCGCAACACTTCAAAAAGTTTCTTTTGGGGTAGTTTTATCATTCTTACAAGCTTCATGATACTATTAATACATGCTCTAGATTTAACTCAAATACTTTTTTATCCAAAGCAAATTGCGCTTGAATTTATTACAATACCACGTAAATTATTTCTACCATCTGTCACTGAGGCCGCCAGTTTCCCTCCAACACTAAGATAATAATTTGATTAAGAGCTCTTTCTAAAAGAGCTCTCTTTTTTAACATAAACATACCATATACAAAATCCAACCTTAACCACTTAATTACTTATAAGAACCTAACTTATAAAAATGCATAATAATTATACTTATTTACTAGTATACAAGCCGTATCTCTTAGTAGAAGCACAGCATAATATACGATACAGGACAAAACTTTCAAAAAACTTGTCTAAGTTAATTCTCAAAAAGGGGTGAATATAAATGCCTATCGTTAAACCTTTTATAGCTGGAAGACGATTTGTCAGTACAGCCGCAACAGGAACTGCTGCTGGAGCAGATTTAACTTTTGCTAACACAGACTTCACTGATGACACTGGTGCTGTAACAACATTCCCTGCTTCTTATGCCTTTTTAACACTTTATATTAATGGTGTTATTCAAACAGGTGATACTATTACTGGTGTGACTACTACAGCTGCTACTATTGTAGGAGGAGCAGTCCTAGATGGAGGCACTCCTATCGCAATTGAATTTACTATAACGTAAATTTAGTTGTCTTTTTAGAGGTTTCATTAAAAGAAACCTCTAATTTTAAAAATTCACATCAATTTTAGTAGCAACTACATAATACAGTGCAAATACTAGATAGAATGATAGAAATTTATACTCACTCTCAAAAAGAGCACTTATCTGTAGTGATCTTTTTGAGAGTGCAATAATTTTGCGCCTATTTGCTCTTGGAGAACCTACTAAGCAGTTAGCTAACTGCTTTTTCCATATAGTATTTATTATTATTCATAGCTTTATCCGTAATAGTAATGCTTGTGCACTATCTACTATAAATTTTCATATATTGTATTATGCTTGTCCAAAATGTGAAGTTAATACTCACGAAATCTAAATACAAGAAAGGAGTGAAAATATGCGCTCATCCATTCGTAAATTCGCTAATTTTAATTGTGAAGCACAAGTACCTAGTACACTACCTGCCCTAGGTTTTGCCTTCAATGCTACTTCACCTCAATTTGCAACATTATTTACACCACTACTATTACCTAGTACAGGCCCAAATCCTAATATTACTGTCCCTGTAATCAATGATACAATTAGTACTGGAACTGGTATTAAAATTCAGGTAGCTGGTATTTATCAAATTAGCTATACATTAACGATTAGCCTTGATAACGTTCCATTAGCCCCGGAAGCAGCACGCTTTTTCTTGACATTAAATTCATCGACTAATGTTATTGCAGGATCCGGAACCGCAGTCCGTTCTAATATTATCGGAACTGGTGAAGTCGATGTATCAAGTGGTGTCATTCTAATTAACTTAAACCCTGGTGATTTAATTCAAATTGTCCCCGTTGAAGTAATAGGTACAGTAGATATTCGTTCTGCAGCGTTAACAGTTGCGCAAATTCGTTAATAAAGTGAAACTTTAATCAGCCCTCACCAATCGGACTTTACGGGCAGTCCAGCCCCCGCCTAACTTCTTTGCTTCTGCTGAATTTTGAGGTGGGGGTCTTACTACCCGGCAAATAGCAGGATAAAAACAAAAGACTTGGCTAATTAACATTTATTGTTCCTTATACACAATATCTTTTTATAGATTTGACACACATTTATATTAAACAAGCATATTTTATTGTATGACTATATAGTCATACAAATCTAAAGCGTTCATAAAAGCACACTTATATGTGTGCTTTATTTTTCATTAAAACCTACAACATTCTCACACAATATCCATATATTATCTTGATTCCTCTCTAAATATATGGTTTGTCTCAGAGCGCTTTTAACAGCGTTCTTTTTATTTAAATTCCAATTTGTAAGGTTCGATTTTATGATTTACGTTATACACATGCTACGCTACTTTTGAAACAAGGTATACATCCAAAGACTATAAGTGAACACTTCAGTTATAAAGATATGTTCATAACATTAAATCGTTATTCACATGTTTTTCCTAGCATACAGGGGATGCTTTTAAAATATATAGTGAAAGACCATTTGAATAGTAATATTTACAAATATAAAAATACGGTTTCTCCTCTCAAGAGAAACCGCAACATATCAATGCTTTTACTATATTTTAAACTGGCTCGTATACAAATCAAAATAAAACCCTTTATCTTCCATGAGAGATTCATGATCCCCTCTTTCTAAAATTCCCCCATCCTTTATAACAAGGATTTGATCTGCTTTTTCAATTGTTTTAAGTCGGTGAGCGATCACAAAACTTGTGCGACCTCTCATTAAATTATTTAGTCCTGCTTGTATTTGTAATTCTGTTCTTGTGTCAATATTAGATGTCGCTTCATCGAGAATTAATATATCTGCATCTGCTAAAATTGCTCGTGCAATCGCAAGAAGTTGTTTTTGTCCTTGACTTAAATTCGATCCTTCTGAAGCAATTTCTGTTTCATATTGATTTGGCAAATGCTTAATAAAAGAATGTGCAGATGCTGCCTTAGCTGCAGTGATAACTTCTTCATCAGTAGCATCTAAGCGTCCATAACGGATATTATCCATAATTGAACCAGCAAATAAATACGTATCCTGTAAAACTACTCCAATTTTACTTCGTAAAGAATTAATATCATAATCTTTTATATCTTTTCCATCAATATGAATTTGTCCTTGCTGTATATCGTAAAAGCGAGTTAACAAATTAATGATTGTTGTTTTCCCTGATCCAGTCGGACCAACTAAAGCAATTGTCTCTCCTGGCTGCGCTTTAAGACTCACTTCTTTTAAAATTGTTTTATTTTCTGCGTAGCCAAATGAAACATTCTCAAGTGCAACATGCCCTTGTAAATTTTGTACAACAAATGCGTCTTTTTTATTTTGAATTTCTGGTACCTCATCCATAATCTCAAAAACACGTTCTCCACCAGCAACTGCCGCTTGAATTGTATTCATTAAAGTCGCAAATTGACTTAGCGGTCTTGAGAATTGACGAGAATAATTAATAAAAGCCGCAATAACTCCTACTGTTGTCATTCCGTTTAAGACCATAACTGATCCAGTCCCAATGACAAGCCCCATACCTAAGTTATTAATAAAGTTCATACTTGGAAAAATAAAAGCTGAAAATGTATCAGCCTTCGTAGCTGAAACTCTTAGCCGTTCATTAATTTTATTGAACTTTTGTACAGTTTCTTTTTCTTTTCCATACAACGTTGTAACATCCGCACCTGTAATTGCTTCCTCAATAAATCCATTTAATTCACCTAAATCTTTTTGACGCTTCGCAAAGTTTTTACCACTATATGCAACTAGTTTTTTTGTAACGTAAAACATAATAGGTACTGTAATTAAAGTTACAATTGCTAAAATCCAATTTAAAGCGAACATCGCAATCGTTACACCTATAAAAGTTAACGCTGATGAAATAATTTGTACAACACTTTGTGTCAAAGCTTGATTCAAATTATCTATATCATTTGTCACACGGCTCATTAAATCACCTTGGGAACGCACATCAAAGAACCGTAAAGAAAGCGTTTGGATTTTCTCAAAAATATCTTGTCGTATTTTTTGAATTGTTTTTAATGCAACGTTAATCATGACAAATGTTTGTAACCATGTTAAAAGTACAGTTACACCGTAAATCGCGATAAGTAACATACACATTCTTGCTGTACCACTTAAATCTTTCGGTACAATATATTGATCTATAATGACCCCCATAAAATAGGGACCTAATAATCCAAGTAAAGTAGTAACAACGACTAGAAATATAACAAACATAAGAGCAGCTTTTTGGTAGCCCATATAGTTCCATATCCGCATTACAGTTCCTTGAGCATTTTTAGCTTTCCCCATCTTTGGCGTGTTTCGTCCACCTTTATTAGCAAATTGCCCTTGAAAATTACGCATGTTCTTCCCCACCTTCTTTATGCAAATTACCACCTTGGGAAAGATAAATTTCCTGATAAACCTCACTTTGTTCTAACAATTGTTCATGTGTACCATTGCCAACTAATTCACCATTATCTAATACAAGTATTTTATCCGCATCCATTATGGAAGAAATTTTGGACGCAATTAATAAAGTCGTTGTGCCTTTATATTTTGTTTTTAAAGCTGTTTGAATAGTAGCCTCTGATTTCGCATCAACTGCTGACGTAGAATCATCTAATATGAGAATCGGTGGTTTTCTCACAAGTGCCCTTGCAATTGATACACGTTGTTTTTGTCCACCTGATAGATTTGTCGCACCTTGTGTTAAATTATATTGATAAGATTCTTCCAGCTTATTGATAAACTCAGTCGCACAAGCTGATGCAGCTGCTACTTCCAGCTCATCATGTGTTGCATCTTCTTTACCATAACGTAAATTCTCTTCTATACTACCTGAGAACAACAATGCCTTCTGAGGTACAAACCCTATTGAAGCACGGAGTTTTTGCAAATCATATGTTTTAACATCTATTCCATCTATACATATTTCACCTTGATCCACATCATATAGACGTGGTAACAGTTTCGCTAAGGTAGATTTACCACTTCCAGTTGATCCAATAACCCCTACTTTTTCACCTTTTTGTATGCTAAACGAAATATCTTTTAAAACGTATTCATTATTTTTCGTATAGCTATAACTAACATTTTTAAATTCGATATTCCCCTCGATTTTCTCAGGTTCAATCGCATTCGCTTTGCTTATAATATCAACCCCGGTATTTAACACTTGCTGTACACGATCCGCAGATGGAAAAGCTCGCGCAATTTGAATAAATACCATGCTAATCGACATAAGTGACATTAAAATGATATTCAAGTAATTAATAAATGCCAAAATCGCTCCTACTTGAAGCGTTCCATCGAATACTTTTTCTCCACCAATCCATAATGTTGCGACAATCCCGCCACTTACAACTAGCATAATGATTGGCATCATTAAAGAAATAAGTTGCACAGCTCGAATATTTATCTTCGTTAAATTTGTATTTACATTTCCAAATTGAGCGATTTCGTATTTTTGTCTTACATACGCTTTTATAACACGCACACCAGATAAATTTTCTTGTAGCTTTGTATTCACTTTGTCTAATGCCTCTTGCACCTTTTTAAATGTACCACTTGCTTTACTTGCAATTAAAATAATCGCAAGTAATAAAATCGGAACAACTACAAGTAATATTGGAAATAACTCTCGCGCTGTTACAAAAACAATAATTATACTTCCGATAAATAACAGTGGACCACGAACGAGAACACGTAATGTCATCGTCATTGCCGATTGAATGGAAGTGATATCATTTGTCACGATCGTTAATAATTTACCTGTTCCAAATGAGTCCCGATTATTACTAGAAAATGTTTCTATTTTCGCAAACACATCTTTTCGTATGTCTGTAGCGAAATTAACAGCTGCTTTTGTAGAATACATCATACACCCAAGCCCTCCAACTAAACCGAGTGCTGCTGCTCCTATCATAAGAAACCCCATTTTTATTACATAATTTAAATCCCGATTTGCAATCCCAACATCAATGATATGTTGCATAATAGTCGGTTGAATTAAGTCCATCGCAACCTCAAGTACCATAAATAGCGGCCCAATAATAGCGAAGAACATGTATGGTTTTAAATACTGTAATAACTTACGAAATGATTTCATACATAATCTCCTTTTCCCACGAAATTACCACTGAATAATTGATATCCCTCCTTATTTAAGCGATATATTTTGTAATTTCTTCATTACTTCTATTATATTATGTAAATTAATATTTAACATTATTAAATGATAAGTATTAATGACTTTCTGGTCAATACATATGCTTTATATTATATAAATACAAAAACCGCATTCTTAATGAAAAGAATACGGTTTTTCATCTATATTTCTTCAATTGTAAAATGTAAAAACTCAGTCTCAAATCCCTTATTTTTAGAAGGACTACACGTGTAAAAACCTATTTTAATAGGCTCATTCCCTATATCCTCCATCAAATGAGCGATTCTTATTTGTTCCCATTGATGGCTCTTTTTCACATATATTGTATAATCACCGCGTTTTCGAATAATTCGAAAACAAAGTTGTTGCTTAGCTGCTTCAGTTGGATAATCTTGCGTTGACCAGTCAGAATATCCATTATTCGTTACGACAGCACCTAAGTGAGATGGCCCTTCAGGGATATATTCCAAAGATGTTTTTAGCCAACAGTTCTCCGAAATCATAACAAAAAGACCTGCTTGATCGAATTTTGAATTTGGATTCATACGTAACTGAACTTCAGCTTGAAAGTCTGTCATCATCTCATTATAAAATACATGACCATTCATTACTTCAAAACCATAATGTGTTTTAAGCCAAAAATCGGTTTCTGCTTTCGAACGGACAATAAACGCATGATTATCATTAATCTTATAGTACTCAGGTACATTCATTATAGTGAGTTGCTCAATACGTTCTGGTATATACGATATATTCATAGTTCCTCCATAATAAAGCATTTATATAGACATTTAAAACTCCGCTAATACTGGGAATTTATAACCTTTAAAATCTAACTCTTTATCACTTCGCACCATTAAATACTTGCTAGACTGTAATTCTGTAAACTGTACATCCTCAACCCCTAATTGATCCGGAGAAAAATAAAATTCGATTTCAGTAAACCTTTCATTGATTTCTCCACATAATTCATCTAAAACCGGAAGTACTGGCGCAAATACTCCAAATAATTTCAACTTTTCATTGTCTACTTCATAAACGATTAAAGCATCTAGTTTCTCTGAATAATACAATTTCTCATTCCATTCCGAATCATACATATTCAAATAAAATGAAGGATGGAAGTTTAAAGTTGAAAAACTATTTGAAAGCCTTTGGCTACTATCAATAGTTTCATGTATTAACTGTCTATTCTCTATATTATAGTAATCTAACTTTTTAAGTAGTGAATCGTTATTATTAATATTTTTATCATATGGTATAGTCATCAAATATTCCTGCACAACTTTAAATCCAAATGCTGTATATAGTTCAGGTTTTTCCGTAAACAATAATGCACAGTCACATTTCTTATCGATTTCTTCTATCATTTTACCCATTAATTGTGTCATTAGCCCTTGTCTACGGAAATTAGGGTGTGTCATTACTGATTGAATACCCGCTGCATTTATTTTTTCACCATTAATTAATAATGGGAGTGAAAATGCCGCAACATTTGCAATCACTTTATCTTCTTGTAAAAACGATAAAGCTTTATATGTATCATCCCAATATCCTTTATCCGAAAAATCATTCAATGTTTGAGTTGTAATTCCAAACACTTCTTCAAATAAAGGAAATAACTGCTCTCTTTTCGGTTCTTCTATTAGAAGACTTGCCAATTTTTCAACATTCCCCATGTTGTACCTCCAAATATTAAATTCCATTAAATTAGATATACTTATATGACCTACTCTTAAAAATAGAGGTCTTACCAATCAATATACTATCATAAAACATAAAAAAAAAGTCTAATTAATTTTATGTTTTGACTATTTGAAAATAAGTCGAATAAAACAATATTAAGATTTCTGGATATTAATTAGTTTATTATATAAAAATAGCGCTTTCTAATTAGCTTTTACTAATAGAAATACACTATTTATAATAAAATATTTTTATTCTTTTATCCCTTCAAGTCTTTCCTTCGTATTAATTTCTTCTCCACTTATACGCTTTTCAAAAGACTTTCTCCAACTACATGAAAGTGCATTTACTTCTAATATCCTTTTTACCCCTTCAATATTTTGTTTTTCCTTATGCATGATACGATTAGCAAACGCTACTGAAACACCTTTTGGATCAGACTGTAGTTTTTTTAAGGTATCGACTGATGATACCCATCCTTCTTTTAATACACGAAAATAAAATCCTGTATATCCTGTTTCTTGAAAATATAGTGGTAACTTTGGAATATTATATTTTTTTGCTAATTTAAAACAAGGTTGCCTTGGCTGTGTTACCTGTACGATTGCCTGTCCTAGCTCAAACGTATCACCAATACAAACATCCTCTTCGCGCATACCACTAACTGTTATATTTTCTCCGAAAGCCCCATATACAAAATCTTGATTCAATTCTTTTTTCCAATATGGATAGTGATCACCAGTATAAACACAAACTGCTTTATCTACTCCTCCATGATGAACTAAGTCAGCTTGTCCATCCCCATTAAATTTTACAAAGGATAAATATACCGGTTCCTTTACTTGTTTCTTATTTATGCCTGTATGAATTACTTTTCCGCCGTATGTAACCTCTTTTGGTAATCCTATATTTAAAGATAATAATTGATATTCATTAGCCATTCTATTTCCTCCTTTACAGGTGTTACATGTATTTTCTCTCGATTAATTTTTACAAACCTCTCTGTTATATAAAGATGATTATAAAACCTCTAAAATCATTGTTCAATTCAATTATTTATATAATAATGATAGGTATAACCTATTATTATACTTGAGGTGATTCCAATCGAATTACGACAACTTGAATACTTTTTAGCTGTTTCAAAAGAATTACATTTCACAAAAGCAGCTGAAAAATTAAATATTTCACAGCCTTCTCTAAGTCAACAAATACGTGCATTAGAGCATGAAGTAGGAATGCCACTTTTCGATCGAATTGGTAAAAAAATATCATTAACTGAAGCAGGGAAGATTTTATTATCACATAGTAAAACCATTTTTCATGAAGTCGAACAAGCTCGTTCAGCTATTCAAGACCTAAACGGATTACAGCAAGGTTCCTTAACAATAGGGGCTTTGTTAACCGTCGTAAATTATTTACTACCACCAGCTATTTTAAATTTTAATAATTTATATCCTAATATAGAGCTTTCTGTATTAGGGCTTCGTACAGGAGATATTCGTGAAAAATTATTACAAAACGAACTAGATATTGGAATTACATTTCTCCCGGTGCAAGATAAAGAGATTATCTCCATCCCTCTATACAAAAGCGATCTTACATTGGTCGTGCCCACTGGTCATCGATTAGCTGAACGTAATCATGTATCTATTGCTGAATTACAGAACTACCCTTTAATTCTTTTACCTAAAAATTTCTTTTTAACCGAACTAATTACATCTCATTGTCAAAAGTTAAACTTTAAACCAAGGCCAATTTTAGAAATTAGTACGATGGAATCTTTAATCCAAATGGTTTCCAAAGGAATGGGAATTACAGTGTTACCCAAACCATATATAGACTTTTTACAAAATAAAAACATTCAAGCTATTAAAATAGAAAACCCTACTCCAATAATTGAAATAGGGCTAATTTATAGAAAAGATAAATATATGTGTGCTGCAACTCGAAAATTTATTGAGCAACTAAAAATCACAGTACGTTCTTTCCAAAACTAAACAAAAGAGATTATCCTATGAAACCGTTTCACAACAATTTAGTAGAATAATCTCTTTTCAAAACAAAGTAAACATTATATTTAACTCCTATAAACTTTAATGTACCCTTTTAGATATTGGAATATATTTTGTAAAATATGCACCAACTAGCAATAATACAATTGAAAATAACCAAGTAAAAGCACCGCCAAAATGAAACCAATATGCAAACATATTTAAGATTGCAAGTGAAAAGAAGCAAATAGAAGTTACCGCACTTTTCAATCCTTTTATCCCAGACTTTTTTCTCTTTTGATAAGCAATATACATCGCAATGACAAGAAAAAAGATAAGAACAAATGGTAACATAACCTTTAGTATTGATAATCCCTCCAGTATAAATGCACTCTTTACATCACCATCTTACCCCATTTATCTTTTAGGTATCAATTCATTCTTATCTTCCTTCCAAAAGTCAGTATAAGTTTTATTTTTAAAGTTCACGTTCACCTCAGAAAACGGCATACTTCCTCCAACTTTCAATGAATACCAGTCGTTTAAAAGTGGTGATCCGAAACAAATCTTCATTGTACAATCATGTAAATCGAATAATACAGAATGTAAAGTTCCAAACCATTCTTCATAGTTATGCACAGTAAGTCCAGCAGGATATTCTTCTTCTACTAACTTTTTTAAAGACTCTATGCTTACTTGTTCATATCTATTTAAATGCTCATGTAAAAGGTAATATCTCTTTGTTGATTGTTCTAATTTCCTATTATTTAATTTCTGAATTGATGAACTAACTGCATGGTTTGTTGATACAATAAAAGCTTGTTTTTCACCATCAATCGTTATTGTCGATTTATGACCGTCAAATATTTCAATATATGCTGCACTTAAAGGATCAGCTATTATTAAATTAATATTACTAGCAATTGGTATTTCTTCTATTAGTGACTTAGCTTCCTGCACATTTTTACATTTCTCCAACAACAATCGAATTACCGCAAAACATTGTAAACCATTTACCATTGGCTTTCTTAAACCTGCAATGTTTCCTACTGGTTGACCACATGCTGAAAATGTAACAGATAATCCATGTTCGTTAACCCCTTCTGTTCGACCAAAATATTGAGTAGAAAAACCACTATGTGCATACACACCTTCAACATGCGTCGAGCAAAAACGCATATCATCTATTACTGGTGACAAATCATAATTTCTTAATACATATGTGTGTTTTGAATCTGTCTTTTTAGGTAATACTGCACAATGACTACAACCTGCTTTCAATAGTGTTTGATAGTAATACATCATATTTTTTGAAGGAATTTTTAACACTTCACAAAACCCCTCAATTTCTTCATTTATGCCTGGACAATGTTTGTTTAGTATATTTCTCGATTCTGTCCAATGGTTATTAGATATTACATTTGCTTCGTGTATAAATTGCGGGATGAGATACGGATTTTGTTTCACGAATTCCCCTTGTTGCTTTCCAATCTCATAATAACTTCCTTTTAATGATGAAAAATACCCCTTTACTTGATACATCAAACTCCCCCTCACATTGGATATATCCATATCGTACCAAATGGATTTCATTCATCCTTGATGTTTTTTACTATCTTTCTTTAACACCATTCCATTTTAATATCTCCACTAATAATTATTTACTAGACAATTAAAGTTTTGTTAATATTGCTGTAATAGCTTTATTTCAAAATAAAGTAGTTTGGATATCAAATGAGCAAAATACTTTGTTAAACCCACTTATAAGCAATCATCTAATTCATGAAATCAAAAAACTTATTTATCAAAATAAAAGGAGAATTTATGTATGAGTAGTTGCAAACCAATTGATAAATTAACTATTGAGGACCTAAAACAAAACCCCATTTGGGAATGGGCAATAGATGAAGAGGAAAACGAAGAACATGACGAAACATGGGTAAAACCAGCGGCAACTACTAATTTTACAGAAGAATTAAACGGTTCAATCGTACTAGGCGAATTATTCTTACATAATGGTGAAAAATTCCCTATGATGTGTGAAATTGATATTGAAGGTGACGAGGCCGTAATTCGTTCTGTTGTTTATTATAAGGAAGCAAAAAATGAGTATATTGCTATAGAAGATATTGTGAAAACGGTCGAAATGCCGTTATCGATTATTATTAATCTTACAATTCATGCAGAATCCAAAACCTTACGCTTCACTGCACATAAAGTAGATATTTATAAAAATTCAATAACAACTAATTTAAAGTAAAGTTGGTCGAAATATAGAAAACCATTATGAAATAAAAACTGGGAAATCATTAACGATTTTCCAGTTTTTTAAACTATATTAAAGTATCCCCTTTTCCACTAAAGTCTCTGCGATTTGAACTGAATTCCAAGCCGCACCTTTTAATAAATTATCGGAAACAATCCAGAGGTGGAATCCGTTTGGCGTATCAGGATCTTTACGTATTCTTCCGACAAATGTATCTATTTTCCCTTCTGCATATAATGGCATTGGATACAGCTGTTCACTAGGGTTATCCTGCAAAATAACACCTGGTGCATCCATTAGTACTTCCTTGATTTCCGCAACGGTTGCTTCTTTTTCCAGTTCTATATAAACCGATTCTGAATGCCCTGATACAACTGGAACACGTACACAAGTAGCTGCCATTTTCAGGTTTTCATCTTCTAATATTTTCTTCGTTTCTTGAATCATTTTTACTTCTTCAAAAGTAAAATCATTGTCTGTAAATATATCTACTTGAGGCAGTACATTAAACGCTATTGGGTAATGTTTTTTATCTTTTTTCGCCGGTAATATATTACTTTTCACTTCTTCACCAGCAAGCATAGACTTAGCCTGCTCTTGTAATTCATGAATCGCATGAATGCCAGAACCCGATACAGCTTGATATGTTGAAACGATAATTCTTTCTAAACCGAATGATTTTCGAATCGGCTGAAGTGCTGTTACCATCTGTAATGCTGAACAATTTGGAACTGCAATGATACCTTTATGCTGTTTTAAAGTGTGCGCATTTACTTCCGGAACAACGAGCGGTACATCTTGCGCCATTCGGTACTCACTTGTGTTATCAATTACAATCGCACCACTAGAAACTGCATGAGTTACAAATTGTCTAGATACTTCTCCCCCAGCGCTAAAAAAGGCAATATCTACACCTTCAAAGCTAGTTGTTTTTGCCTCTTGTATAATTATCTCTCGTCCTTTGAATCTTACTTTCTTACCAGCGGATCGTTTTGACGAAAGCAATGTAACTTCAACTATATTAAACTTTATTTCATTCTCTAACAGTTCAATAATTTTTTGCCCTACCGCACCTGTAGCCCCAACAACAGCTACATGATAGCCCTTTTTGTTCATCTTTTCTCCTCCAATATCACCTAAATGAATATTTCTACAATTTCATTTTATACAGAATTTAATCATTTGGAAAATTAAAATACATGATATAATCATTCACAAATCATGATAATAAAAGAGGGATCGCTTATGGAAATGAGACATGTTAAAACATTTTGCGCCATTGTGAAGTATGGTAATTTTTCTAAAGCTGCTCATGCGCTAGGTTATGCGCAATCTACTGTTACAGCACATATGAAAGCTTTAGAGAACGATTTACATATTCCACTTTTCGATCGGTTAGGGAAAAAAGTGCTACTTACAAAAGCAGGTCATCAATTTCATCCTTATGCATTAGAATTACTTTCAATATATGAAAAAGCGCAAGAAATCCCCCAAAACACAGATTATTTAGAAGGTACATTAAGTATTACATCTAATGAATCATTAGCGGTATATCGATTACCACAATTATTACGTACTTACAAACAGAAAAATCAGAAAGTAAATATCATGCTTGAAACGAACACAAATGAACAAGCATTACAAAAATTACGTGAAGGAGAAACAGACGTTGTCTTCATAATTGGAGAAAGTATAGAACATAATGATTTTATTACGCGTACTTTTAGTAATGAAACATTTGGATGGATTTTACCAGCTTATTCCTCTGCGCATACAAATCCATTCCAGTTATTACAGGACACCCAGTTCATTTTTACAGAACAAAGCTGCGGCTATAGGCCAATGGTAGATCGTTTTTTACGTCAAAGCGGGAATATTCCAGATAAAACATTTGAAACTTCCAATGTTGAAGTCATTAAACAATCCGTTATGTGTGAGTTAGGCATTTCAATTCTTCCTTATATCGTTGTACAAGAAAGTTGTCAAAAAGAACAACTATGTTTTCAGCCTATCGAAACTCCAACAGTTATTCAAAGTCATGTAATCTATCATAAATCTAGATGGATTTCCCCGGTGTTACAGTCGTTTCTTTCCTTACTTGAACGAGACTAAAATATTAAGACGTACATATAAAAAGAGTAATTGCCTAATAAGCAATTACTCTCTTTCATTAATTAGTATACTATTTATTAGTCTGTCCCCCACCTGCAATTAATTTACTACCTGAATATGTACCTTTGTTCATAAACACTTGATTAATTAATTCTTTTTGCTCAGCTTCCGACATTACTCCTTTTCCTTCTCCTAAATTCCCACTTTGTAATTTCCAAATCTTATTGTGATCCCCATCAACCTTTTCATATTTTCCTTGTTTCCATCGTTCTAAAATTTCTACATATGTACTTCCCTGCACAAGATCATTACTCTTTACAATATCAATTAAGCTTTCAATCCGCTCTTGTGTAATAAAAATATAACCCCACTTTTGATCAGCTCTCGCTTTTGATGTGCCATTTCATGTAATGCTGTCTGTATGTTCTCATCTGTCCATTTAAAATTTTTATTAAAACCACTATTTGGCAATGAATAATTGCCATTTTCTAAAATCTTTGCATCTTCTGCTTTTACGTTACTATCAGCTAATACTTCTACTGCTGGAGCAGCTGGTGATGCCTTTTTCGCAGCTGGTTTACTATTATTTAAATAATGCAGCATACCATATGTTAAACCTACTCCGATTACCGCCATACCAGCTATAACACCTATTATTTTCAAAAATGTTTTCATCTCGCTTGTTTCCTCCCAAATATCTCTGTTCTGACTACCTAATTATTTCTTATATAAAAACTGTTACTTCATTCAAAATATCGCATCCCCTATCATATTATTTATATATACTTCCTCATATTGTATTTCTTTTTCTTTAAAATTGAAAGATTATTCTGTTAAATAATAAAAATATTCTACAAATTTTTCCTTTATATTTATAAAGAAACAAAAAAACAACGAGCGCGTTCTACAACACTCGTTGTTTTTACTTTATGCACGATTTTCTTTTAACCACTTCGTAATAGCATCTAACCTCAAAACATCAAAACGTCTTTCTTCACACACGTTCAAATTTTTTGAGTTTCTCACTATTTCTAATTCATTATTTCTTACACTTTTCGCCTCAATTAATTTACAATACCCATCTGTAACAGTATTTAAATTTTCATAATAACGCTGAAACGATTTTGATATATGTAAATGTTTTTCAAAGTTTCTTCTTCTTTTCGTCTCATCAGATACTTTCCGCTTTCTAAGTTCTTCATCGTTCGTATATAAATAAAAATATTGATCCGGAAAACCAATTTCCCTATTTATCATCTTTTCTTTATAAAAATTTTCTATTAAAGATAATGGCTGATTAAATATATCAAAATGAAAGCACCAATTATAACTAAGTGGTTGATATATATCCCCATCGAGTATTACTAATTCATATTGCTCTGACTTCTGAACAGCTATATTCCAGCGCTCAACTTGTTTTTCAAAATACCATGTTCTATGTTCATTTTTTGGCCTTTCAAATAAAGAATTCACTTCAGGTATTATATAAGCACCATAATTCTTTTCTAATTCACGGCACGTGGTACTTTTACCAACAGCGCTTGCTCCCTCAAATGCTATTATCCCCATAGTTTCCCCCTCTTTCATTAACTAAAATTTCGTTGTTTCGCTTTTCTTCCCCATAACTTTCTCCATAAAACAATTGAAGCGATAGTGAGCATGATTGTTGTAATAATACTACCTTCAATTCCGAACGTGCCTCCATGAAGGAATACGGGGCCATTTGTTGCAGGTTTAAATAACGGCGTTGAATATATGGTCATCCCGCTAACTGCAAAACCGTAGACGTTATATTGTGCCCAATTCCAAATGGAATGCCATGCGCAAATCCCCCACAGACTACTGTCTTTTAAAACGTAAAAAGCTGCAAATACACCAACTAATATTATATTCGATATTGAAAGAATTGTAATACCTGGATTAAGTAAATGAAGAAAACCAAATAAGAAAGACGTCACAACAATCCCAACCCATATACGACTTCTAACAGAAAGAACCGGGAATAACCAACCTCGTACAATAATTTCTTCTGTTGCCCCTTGTATTAAAAATGCGACTAAAGAACCTACAATACCCAATATAGCGGTTACTGTAATTTTTTGTATTTGTAATGTTACAACTCCTGCTAATAGGAGTAAAATTACTGGTATTGAAATGAAAACAAATCCTATTAATGCACCTCTCAAATATTTTCTTATCCATTGATTCCCCCAAAAACCAACGGATGAAAATGATCTTTTCTCTACAAATCTAATCCATAAAAACACAAAAAATATTGCGCCGCCAAACGTTAATATCATCTCAATGTCGCTATAAATCGCCTTCATAAAAGTTGTTTCTGCTTTCGGTAAAATCAGCATAAACAACATAAATAATTCACCTAAAGTTAAAAATATAATCGCGAGTATGACAGCAAAAACAGGATGAACTTTTCTTCTACCTTCTTTTGCTGCTTCAATTATTTTAAATTGTTTATTTTGCAATATTCTATCCTCCTAATTATGGTACTCATCAGCAATATTAAAATAATATTTAGCCTTTTATTTAAACTTATTTTTTCATATAAATGATTTTTGTTTGGAATAAATCCAAATTAGGAATAATATATAAATAAAAGAGGTGCCTTTGTGCCTTTACTATTATCACCCAGATTACTCAGTGGTATTACCAGCACTTGCTATTTCCCACCATTTGTTGTAAGATAGTAATTAAGGTCAATTTAACACTATATTTTCTTTGCATATTATCAAGTATCAATCAGGGACATTTTGTACTCCTTATGGGTTTTTGATAATATGTGAACTTTTATTTTCATTCAAATAAGGCCGATCATATTGTAATTTTTCTACTTTTAGGAGGCATTACCATGACATTAACAGGTAAAGTAAAATGGTTTAACAGCGAAAAAGGTTTCGGTTTCATCGAAGTTGCAGACGGTAACGACGTATTCGTTCACTTCTCAGCTATCACTGGCGACGGCTTCAAGTCTCTTGACGAAGGTCAAGAAGTTAGCTTCGAAGTTGAAGAAGGTAACCGCGGACCTCAAGCTAAAAACGTTGTAAAGCTATAATTCAAACAATAAAAAGGTTGTTACCAGCAAGGTTAACAACCTTTTTAATATATAACTAAAATTTTTTACATAAAAGGAGTGGTTACATGTATCGCAATCGAAAGAACGATGTAGCAGAAGTACCACCAGAACAAACCCCTGTTTGGGAATGTGAATCAGAGGATTGTTTAGGATGGATGAGAAAGAACTTTTCATTTGAAGAAGAGCCTAAATGCCCTTTATGTAAAAGTAGCATGAAAAGCGGAGAACGTTTATTGCCTAAATTAGGTTAATTTATAATAAAAAAAACCTCTTTTAATTAAGAGGGTTTTTTTTATTATAAATTTATGTCTTCAATATCAGTTCGCACTATAGAATACAATAATGCATCGTGTTGCTTATTTCCTTGATGAATATATCCGCGCAATAGACCTTCCTTTTGAAAGCCGATTTTAGATAACATTCTACAAGAAGTAACATTTTCAGGATATGTAATAGCTCCAATTCTAAACAAACCCAAATCTTTAAACCCATAATCAATAATTTCTCGAGCCGCTTCTGACGCATAACCATTTCCCCAATAACGAGGATGCAGGTCATATCCAATCTCAGATCGTTTACTCCATAATTGTAAATTGTTTAGTCCAATTGTTCCTATTAAAACGTTCGTTTCTTTTAACACAATTCCCCATCGTATTGCCTTTTTCTCAAAGTAATTTTTCGAAAAAGATTCGATCATACGTGAAGCTTGTCCAAACTCCGTAAAAGAATTCATACCGTAATAACACGTTACTTCATCCAATGAAAAGATTTCATATATTTTTTGACAATAAGATTGTTCTATTTCAACTAAACGTAAGCGTTCTGTTTCTAATATAGGAAATGCCATAGGATCACTCCTTTCTCTCTACTCATTCATTATATCAGAAAAAATATTTATAATTACTAAAGTCCTTATTGTTCCATAAATCAAACATTTCTAATGACGCATTCCCTCTTTATTCTATATACACGAATTGGATACCTTCTGATTACTACTCAAACATGACGCTATAATTTCCATAAATCGAATTTCAAATTATCAAGAACTGTAAAAAAAATTGTTTCTTCATTTTCTCCTTCCAAACAACCACCCTACCCCATACATTTATGGTAAAATATAGTTAATATATTATTTTATTGTGGAGGTGTAAATTTCCTATGTATATATTCATCGGCTTATCCCTCTTACTCATATTACTTATTTTTTTATTCGCAAAAAAATTCACACCAAACTCTTTCATGATGACTAACTTTAAAGGCAATAGCTTTAAGACATTTTCAATCGGTATTTTAATCGCTGCCATACTCTCACTTTCATATGGAACTTATCATGCAGTAACATATCAACCTAGTTATTTAGATGTTAAATTAAAAAATCAAAACTACACTGTTTTCGGTAATGTAGGCGAATTCGGTTATTTCTCCGAAGAATTATTAAAAAAAGATACTGAAGTTCAACTATATTTCGTCTCTTGGAAAAAAATGCAGTTAAAAAATCCGGTAATACTTATAGAATATCCTTCAGGAAAACAAGAAACATGGAAGCCAAATATCGTATTAATACCGATAAGTAAATTACAAGAAAAACATGATATAAAAGATATTTATCAACTATCACCGTATTCATTTAAAGAATCTGGAGAAATAACATTAACAATAAAAGAAAACAATGTAAAAAACAATAAAATTTCCATTCAAATAAAATAAATAAAAACTGTTCCTTCATTTTGCTGAAGGAACAGTTTTTATTTATTCTACAGTATTATTTATTTAATGTAGCCATTATTTCATTGGCAATATTCTTTCCATTTCCAATACACGCACCAATTCCAACACCGTAATATGAGGCACCAGCTAAATATACATTTGGATAAAGATTTGTCATTTTTTCTTGCAATGCTTGAACCGCTTGATTATGTTCTAAATGATATTTCGGCATTAAATCTTTCCAATTTGTAACTTCAACTACTTCTGGTTCACCTTTAATTCCGAGACTCTTTTCAATATCATATAAAGCTACTCGTACTAATTCTTCTTCATTGTAATCCTTGATTGTTTCATATACAGGATTGGTACTCTTATAAAACATTCTAACTAATAATTTTTGTTTACCCGATGTATGTTTCCACTTTCGACTTGTCCATGTACAAGCATCACAATGTAAATCACTGTTTTCCGTTACAATAAACCCCGTACCGTCAGCTGGTAGTTGTTCATCTAGTATGTCAAATCCTAAATAAATACTAATAAGAGATGAGTTTTTAAATGTATTAAACTGCTCATTTAACTCATTAGACTGTAATAAAGTTTGTGCTATATCATGTGGAGCTGCTAAAACAACATAATCAGCTTGTATTGTTTCATGATTTGCAAAAGAAATCTCATATCGATCTTCTTGTTTACTTACAGCCGTCGTTATAGCACCTTTTTTTACGACAGTTTCAGTCAGCACTTCTTCTAAGCGATTAATTATCGTAGATAGTCCACCTTTAAATGATACGAATTTTTTATTTCCTGCTGATTGAAATTGTGTTTTATTCTCTTCAAAACCTTTAATAATACTTCCATACTTATTTTTATAATCCAGTAAATATGGTAATGTAGATGCCATTGTAAGCTCATTCAATTTACCAGAATATACACCTGAAAGCACGGGAGCAATTTGTCTTTCCACTAACTCTTTCCCTAAGAAACTTTCTAAAAATAGAGCAAGTGATGTATCTTTCGTAAACTCTTTATTTTTCGTTATAAAATCTTTTAAAGCTACGATTTTCCCCTTCGTTGAGACTAGCGTACTGCTAAACAACGACCGGGCGCTCATCGGTATCCCAAATATAGTATCAGAAGGAATCGGATGTAACATGTTTTCAGAATATATGTAAGAAATACCCGTTTCATTATATACCATTTCATCTTCTAAATTTAAATCTTTTACAAGTGGCATAACATATTCATTACGAGCAACGATTGAATCCGCTCCTGACTCCATAATGAAATCCTTTTCTTCCACACTATGGATTTTACCACCTAAATACTCTTCTTTCTCAATAAGAATTAAATTTAAAGCGATATTATAATCCTTTTTTAATTTTTCTAAATAAAACATAGTAGAAAGTCCCGTTATACCTCCACCGATAACAACAACTGTTTTCATATGTGCTGCGCTCCTAACCGATACAATTAATAATTCCTTTTTATTATAACCAAAAGTCCTTATATTCGACTAGCAAGTTGCGCATTCTGTAAGAAATTAGACAATATATTTGAATATATTGTCTAATTACCTAATAAAAAAGAACTATAACATTTACAAACCCCGTCATAGTTCTCTTTATTTTAAAAACATAAAGTAATTGATTAATTTATCTAGTTCTTGACTCAATGCCAATACTTTTTCATGTTGAATTCCATAATCCGATACTAAATATAAAAGTTCTTCTTTTTTTATTTCAATTACTTTTTCCAATTTCGCTAGTTCCATGTCGTTTTACATCTCTCCAAAAATAAAATGTATGTATTTCAGTATAGCCTACTTACATAATTAGTAAAAGTAAAATACGCATGTAAAATCTTACATATTTGAAAAAATAATATACTACTAACAAAAAAAGAAACTAGATTAAACATCCTTTTACAGATCATTAACATTCATTAAGAATTAATAACATAACGGAATTTTTCTAATGTGATATCTTTATAATTTGGAGCTCTCTGTATATGATTAAAATAACTATATGAGAATTTAAATACATGACCAAAATCCCAATCGAATTCACTATAGTCTTTTATCCAAAATATATTTTCAGTTGGTAAAATATTTGCACGTTTAGATTGAATTAAAGGTAATCGATCTATAGGTGAGTGTAAAGTTATTTCCGTATTCAGCTTGAGCTTTTGGCTAGCTCTTAGTACGTATACTAGTTTTAACAGCGGACGTATCCCTCGTTGAAATATATCTATATGTCCTAAATCGTACATTATATTAATTGCGTGGGAGTATGTAAGCAAATGCCCAATTAAATCATGATGTGATTCCGCTCGATAAATACTATTAAATTTCGATAACTCATTTAAAATGAACTGAGATACTTGTGTTGGATTACTCAATTCACTTTGTATCTCCTCTTCAAAACTTAATTGTTTTACTTCTTTCGTCGTATAACCAATCCACGATCTACCCGGAATTGTTTTTCGAAATGATAAAATAAGAGTAGTAATCCCTTCAATTGCTTGATTATCACCCCATTTTTGTAGCTCTTTCATAGCTAATAAACTTAATGACGCATAAATGACGTTATGCCCCACCCAATGAAGCTCATCAATCGTTTGTTCTAAAGATTTTATAATCATATTTTCCGCAATTTTAAAATCTATTTCTTTTTTATCATCAATCATCTCACCAATTTTTTTCTTGTTCAGCATCATCCTTGTTTGCGAATACATATTACGAGCTGTTTCTTCATCAATATTATTATCTTTCATAAAAAAATAACTAGCAATTGCAGCTGCTCCAAAATGTGCATGCCAAATATCATTTGTTTCTTTTTTACATTGAGAAATAATTGAAAGACCGCCTTTTAAAATACTTTTGTTTTCCATTGTTTTCCATTTTTTCCTCTCCTAATAAAAATCACTATATTTTCATCCTAAAGATGGTGTCAGGACAAATAAAATGTGATTCGATTCATCACTTTTATTCAAAAATCGATGCTTCACATTCGGTGGAATACGTACAACATCGCCTTCTTCTAAAAAATATTCTTTTCCCTCCAATTCCACATACACTTCCCCTTTCATAATAACAGCAATCTCTTCCTTATCTTCATGGGAATAATGGCTTTCTGTTGTATTTGCTTGTTTATTTAAATCCATCATTAACATTTCAATACGTGCTTTCATAAAATCAGGTGTTAATACATCATATACAATGTGATCATTGTTTTCCCGATATACTTTTTTTCGATCTTTTTTCTTAGAAATGAGCGAATCTGTATCAATATCGTTAATAAAAAGTGTAAACAGCGGTACATTTAATGCTTTTGCAATTAATTCCAAAACATTTAAAGAAGGATTAGCATGTCCTCTTTCAATTTGGCTAATTAGTGATGTACTAATCCCCGCATAATCAGCGAAATCACGAATTGTCATATTATTTTTCTTACGATAACTTAATACTGTTTGTCCAAGCCTATCATGTATCATAGTAAAACTTCCTTTCGTCCATCATAATGCATGTTTCGTTGTCTTTGTGCTGACATACTAAACAAAGGCAAATAACCCTTCCCTATTATCTCCGGGACTTATATACTTACTTTTGTACATTATATCGTATTAAGTTTATTATAATAAACATTCTATCGGAGGGACAAACTTTGAAATCAACTATTCTTTCATATTGCATCTTATTTTTTGGTGTATTCGCCTTATCAACTTCAGCAATTTTTGTAAAATTGGCAGATGCTCCTGCGACAATCATTGCTTTTTACCGATTATTCTTTGCCACACTAATTCTGTTACCGTTATTACTATTTAATAAAAATAGTCGAAATGAGCTAAAAACTTTAACGAAAAAACAATGGGCACTTGGATTCGTATCTGGGCTATTTTTAGCTGCACATTATGTACTATGGTTTGAATCATTACAATATACTTCTGTAGCAAGCTCTACAGTTATCGTAACGTTACAACCTTTGTTCTCAATGATTGGTGGTTATTTTTTATTTAAGGAGAGATTTACGAAAGGAGCAGTTATTGGTTGCCTCATCGCTATTTCAGGTAGTATCATCATTGGCTGGCAAGATTTCCAAATTAGTGGAGAAGCTTTATATGGAGATATTTTAGCATTTATTGCTGCCGGTATCATTACTGCTTATTTTTTCATTAGCCAACACGTTCGTAAAGATTTGTCACTTATACCCTATTCAGTAATTAGTTATGGAAGTAGCGCTGGCTTTCTTGGCATATTTGCTTTCACGCAACAAGAATCTTTCATCCATTACTCTACACAAACTTGGTTGTGCTTTATTGGATTAGCTTTCATTGCTACAATTTTAGGACAAACCATTTTTAATTGGTTATTAAAATGGATGAGTGCTACTGTAATTTCAATGAGTATTTTAGGTGAAACAATTGGCACTTGTATACTAGCGTACTTTATATTACATGAGACCATTTCTTTACAACAAGGACTAGGAATTACCGTTATTTTTATTGGTTTAGTATTATTTTTATTGCAGCCAAGTTCTAATAAAAAAGCATGACAGTATACTGTCATGCTTTTAACTATTCATTATGTACAATTAAACCATTCGGTCTAAAACGACTCATCATAATTTCATTAATAAACTTTCCATGAGCTTTCAAATTCCCTATCTTTACTCCCTCTTCTACAAATCCAAATTTTTCATATAAAGCTTTTGCTTTTGGATTCGTTTCTAACACACCTAGTTCTACTCTCTCTAACATTAACCAATTATCAGCCAGATCAAGCATCTTCGTAAGAAGTGCTCTCCCAATTCCTTTATTATGATATTCACTGTCTACTCCAATGAATAAATCGCCTGAATGAGATCTTCGGCCCGGACTTTGTGTTAAACCTACAAACCCAACAACTTCTCCATCATATTCTGCAACAAATTCAAATTGATTTGGTGCTAAATTTCGAATTCTATTTTCCATAGCTTCTACACGCATGCTAGGTAAGAAAACCATATACGGTAAAACGTCATCCTGTATACATATACGATGAATTGCTCTAGCATCTTGTATTTCTACTGCTCTAACGTTGATTCCCATCTTTCTCTCCTCCATATAAATAACAATATATTTGTGTGTATTCTAGAAACGTTCACGAATGACCTTCTCGCCCGTATTTCTTTATGTCATTTTTACATAATTATTTCGATATAATACTTAATTTCCAAAAATATTAACGACTATATGGATTTAGTTAACTTTTCACCTTGTTATATAAATCAAGAAAATTTTCAATCAGAATACCATTTAGTTTCATGCCGACTATATCACAATTTTCTATTTCAATATTTTTCAGATTACTATTACTTATAGTGCTACCTTCCAAATCACATTTATCGAATACAATAGGTTCCTTCTCATCTCCGAGACTTGTATTTTTAAATTGCACTCCACCTAAAGTCACCAAATTAAATTTACTGCCAGAAAGATTTAAATCTGCATATGATGACCTTCTAAAATTTATATTTCTAAACTTGGATTGACTTACATTACAATTACTCATATTCATATTCATTATATTGCTACCAACAAATGAACTGTTTTTTAAATTCACTTGATAATACTCTGTATTTGCTAAATTACAGTTTTCGTATTGACTATTTTTCATATCTTTATTTGTAACTACACTCGCTTTGTTTGAGCTTGTTTTTATTCTTTTCACGTAACAATACTCATCTTCCGATTCAAAAATCATTTGGTAACCCATCTTTTTATAAAAGTGATGATTGTTAATTTGTCTACTAGATGTTTCGAGATCCCAAATCTTTATGTTCGGATATTCCTTTTCTATTAATTTCATAACATGTGATCCAATTCCTTTTCCTTGATAAACAGGATCTACAAAAATACGATCAATTCGACCGTACGACTTACCAGAAATCGTAACTATTATCCCTCCGATTATTTCTTTATCCATTACAACTTTGAAAGAATCCAATTCTTCAATGGAATATTCCATCATTTCAACTGAAGAATATCCTGGCGGTTGAATGTTATAATCAATGACATCATCTTGGCCGTATAGCCATTGTTTTGCTTCTGCATCAAATGTTCTTTTCATTATTTCTGTTAATTTCTCAGCATCTAAAATTGTAGCTTTTTCTATAGATATTTTCGTCATTTTCGTTTTCCCCTTCATTATTACAAACCAACCATTTTTGTGAATGGCATAATTATCAATTCACTTTATTACCCCCTATTAAAACATTTATATCCTTATTTTTTTAAAAACAAAGAAAATTAACACTAATCACCCTCTTTACTATTAAACTACAAATCACCCTATATTTTCCACGATTACTTAATATTAATGAATAATAAAAAGAGACCATGTAATATAAACATGTTCTCTTCTTTTATTCATTTTCAATTTTATCCCGCTATTTGCCGGGCAGTAGGACCCCCACCTCAAAATTCAGCGAAAGCAAAGAAGTTAGGTGGGGGTCGGGCTAATAATCAGCGGGGGCTGACACCCCACTGATTAAAGTTTCACTTTATATAATTAAAAATTAGATATTACTTAAGCCACTCGTTGCAAGTATTACTTAACTGCTGTAAATCTTCTATAAATTGACTCGCATCATATCCATCACAAACCGAATGATGTACTTGTAATGAAACTGGTAGCATAACCTTGTTTCCATCGTTAAAATATTTCCCACAAGTTATAATTGGCAATAGAAAATTTTCATCATTATTAATATTAAGATTAAATCCAGTAAAACTAGTCCAAGGTATGCTAGAAATCGGAAATACATTAGGCGGAATATTTTCTTTCGTGAAAAGACCATGAACACTAGCATAGCATCTCATATCGTCTTCATAATTATTATAAAAAGTGCGGAAATCACTTGAATAATCCGTCCATATACTTGAAAAAGACTTATCATCTTTATGAAAGATTGTATAACTCGGTATCATTTCCTCCCAATAGCCTACAACTCCTTCATCGTTAAAACATGTTCGAAATTTTTTATGATTATTTACTACTCTAGAAATTAAATATATAAAAACGGGATAAAATTTTATTCCCTTTTGATATACTTCCCCTAATAACATCGTGATATCAACATTCACAGTCATACTAAATGTACATTTCAACTTTAAATAATGCTCAAAATGCTGCTCTCTATTCGAATCTTCTCTATCAATTACATGAAACTTCATTCTAATAGCCTCCTAAAATTTTCTTTTTATTTTAGAAGGCTAATTCCCTTGCTTTCACCATAATTGTTCACTCCTAACAGTTTATACATTTGACCCTAATTATTTATTTAATTATATAACATATGTAAGAATCAATTCACATATTTCTGGAAATCCATCCACATACTATAGATAAATCAAATGAAATTTGGAGGATACATACATGAATGACAAAAATATGAATAAAAAAGAAAATGTTACTGAAAATACTACATCTATTCAAAATAATAATACTGCAAACCTTACTATTGAAGAACAAGCAATGAACGGCTTATACGGAATGCCCGAAACAACAATTGAAGATGCTGATCACGCTGCAGCTGATGATTTGACTTCAAAAAATTAATTAACTACATTGAAAAAAGCCAAGGGAAATATCCTTGGCTTTTTTCACTATGCATCCACCTTTTGTATTTCTTCACTCTTTCTTGAAAGTTTACCTGGCCAAAAAGCAAATCGACCTAAAACTACTGTAATCGCGGGTACAAGTAACGGTCTTACGATAAACGTATCTAGTAA
Source organism: Bacillus sp. B1-WWTP-T-0.5-Post-4 (assembly GCF_009183795.1). Taxonomy (NCBI): domain Bacteria; kingdom Bacillati; phylum Bacillota; class Bacilli; order Caryophanales; family Bacillaceae; genus Bacillus; species Bacillus sp. B1-WWTP-T-0.5-Post-4. The sequence goes on along the minus strand of NZ_WEIJ01000006.1, from coordinate 299,259 downwards.
TACGCCAATTGCAGTTACAATACCAAATTGAACTAATACTTGAATTGGAAGTGTACCTAACACAGCAAAAGTTCCTGCTAAAATTAAACCTGCCGATGTAATAACACTACCTGTTTGTATTACACCATTTTTTACTGCATCCAAGTGATTTTGTGTCTTTCTGTTTTTCCATATTTCTGAAACCATAAAGATATTATAATCTTCACCTAAAGCAACTAAAAATACGAATGCGTACAACGGTATCGCACCTTGAATGGCCGGCGCTCCCATACCGTAATGAAGTAATATCCATCCTGCTCCTAACGCTGAGAAGAATGATAGGACAACAGTTACAATTAAATAAATCGTCGCAACAACCGATCGTAAATAGACAAGTAATAGTAAAGCGATAATGCTAATCATTACTGGAATAATTACTGATTCATCACGTTCCGTAATTTGCTTTGTATCATATAATGAAGCTGTTTCTCCACCAATCCACAATTGCTCTTCAGCATTACTAATCCCAGCATCTTTTAATACTTTTTCTACACTGTTTTTCAATTTAGGAATTTGATCTAACGCTTCAATTGAGTATGGATTTTCCGCTAAAGAAACTTCATACATTTGTATTTGCTTATTTTCTTTTCCCTCTTTTGGCTCTTTCACTGTATTTACGAAAGAAAATTTCTCTAGTTCTTGTTTAATAGGAAGCTCTTTGCCTTTCGTATCAACAACAACTTTTATTGGTGCTAGTTCACCAGCTGAGAAATGATCACTAATTAACGTAAACCCTTCACGAGAAGGCATATCCTTTGGAAACGACTCTAATAAGTCATATGTGTATTGAATACGTGGTACGAATGAAGCCAATCCACCTAATACAAATACAGTTAGCATAATTATTGTCCATGGTCTTCGTACTACAATATCTCCAAGTTTTTTACTAAAGGAGCCTTTTGATTTTTTAACTTTTACAGCCCTCTTTTTCTTTCTTGCAAACTCCTCATTCATTGAAGTTGTTCTCGGTATAAACGGGAAAAATGCAATTCTACCGAAAATTAATAATAGTGCTGGTAAAATTGTTAAAGCCGCGATTCCCATTATAAATACAGCAACACTAAATGGTACTGCAAATCGATGAAAGGCACCATAATGAGCAAGTAATAATGTTCCTAATCCAAGTACGACAGTTAACGCACTCATTATAATTGCACCGCCAGAAGCTTTAATCGCAAGTTGCAATGCTTTATACTTACTTTCTTCTTCTAACAAGTACTCTCTATATCTCGAAATTAAAAATAGACAATAGTCCGTTCCAGCGCCAAACAATAATACTGTCATAATTGATATCGCTTGGGCATCTACTTTAATCCATCCGTGATCAGCTAAAAAACCGAGTGTAGGACTAATAATACCGTATGCAAAGCCAACAACAAGTATAGGTAAAATCGCTAAAATTGGTGAACGATACAGTAAAATTAACAAAACTAACACTAGTAGTACAGTAGCCACTAACAATTTCACATCTGCTTGACTAAATAAACTAACTGCATCCGTTTGAATACCTACAGGTCCTGATAATCGAACATGTAAACCAGATTCACTTATTTTTTGTTTAAATGGATCTTCATCCACCTTACTATTCACTATTTTTCTAAACTCTTCAAGATTTCCTTTTAATATATCCGTACCAGCAGATTTATTAAAAAATACCGGTGTAACAAATGATGTACCATCTTTTGACGCACTTTTTAATAATACTTGCTCTGGGATTGTATCAAATGGTGGTAACGTTGATTGTTCTTTTAAAGGACTAGATTTTAACTCTTTATAAACATCTTGTATGAGTTTATAATCCTGTGACTGTAATCCACCATCTCTATACCATACTACTAACAATGGATTCCCTGCATTATTCGGAAACTCTTTTTTCATAAGCGCTTCCGCTTGCTGTGACATAGCTGTTTCAGGTAAATTTTTCGGATTCGGTTCTTTCGTACTGTTTACTTGTGGTAACGTAAATGAAAGTAATAATGTAATAAGAACCCACACCGATAAAGTGATCCACTGCGTATTTCTCCCTGCTACAAGCCTCCCTAACATATGTAACGGGTGCTTTTTCATAAAAACCCACCTTCCTTTTTTCCTCCATTATTAATTATATATACTGGTCGGTTAATTAATCAAGAATGATTGAAAATTATGTTATAATTATCTCAATCATAAATGTCAGGAGCGAATGTATTTGGAACAAAAACAACGTCCTCTCGGAAGGCCGCGTCAAAATAAAAATACAAAATCTACAAAAGAAACCATTTTAGAAGTAGCAACCCGCTTATTTCTTACACAAAATTATCAAGTCGTTTCTATGGATGAGGTCGCAAAAGTTTGTGGTGTTACGAAAGCAACTGTCTACTATTACTATTCAACAAAAGCCGATTTATTTACCGCTACTATGATCGAAATGATGGTACGTATACGTGAGAATATGTCTCAAATACTCTCTACAAACAAAACTTTAGAAGAAAGATTATTAGACTTCGCTAAAGTTTACTTACACGCAACGATGGATATTGATATGAAAAATTTTATGAAAGATGCAAAACTGTCGTTATCTGAAGAACAATTGAAACAATTAAAAAATGCTGAAGATAATATGTATGAAGTACTAGAAAAAGCACTCGATAATGCGATGCACATCGGAGAAATTCCGAAAGGAAACGCTAAATTTGCGGCTCATGCTTTCGTATCTTTATTATCTATTGGGAATTTTAAAGATGAAAATCACAATCCTATTCTTGCAAATATAGATGAATTAGCACAAGAAATCGTTTCTTTTTATTGGAACGGATTAGGTCATTCATATTAAACTAATTTGCTTTAATAAAAGAGCATGTTTGAATTTTTTCAAACATGCTTTTTTATCATTTAAGTGTTTTATTTATATACCAACAATTAGACTACACTTTAGCATCCATTATTAAAAAATTATTATCTTTACCTTTTACAAATTTTGAAGTTGAACATTTATATTCTCCTTACTTAATCCCCCATGGTAACAAACTACAGATTCAATATCTAGATTTAAATACTTCTTCAAAGACTGCCGTGCTTCCATAATATTTAAAGTTGTTGGGGCATGAACTCCTCCTAACACTCCATTCACACTATACATCGAGTCTCCAGCGACAAGAATTTTACTTTGTTTCAAATATAAACTAATATGCCCCGGAGTATGCCCTGGAGTATGGAGAATTAGTATTCCACCGCAATACGGAAGTTCTTGCCCGTCAATCACAGTGTCACTCACTTTTCCTTTTGGTCGGTTCTCTATATTTCCGTCCTTCAATAAAGGTAAATCCCCCTCGATATATGGCTTATCTAGTTCGTGCGCATAAACTTTAATATTACTTCGACAGCGCTGCAACAACTCCGGAAGACTACCTATATGATCAATATCCTGATGCGTCAAAATCACGACTTTTAACTTATCAAATGATACCCCAACCTTTTCCATCTCTACTTGTATATCTTCAATTTGTCCTGGGAAACCCGTATCTATTAATACTGCCATTTCATCATTCCATAAAAGAATTGGATGAATAACAAATTCTTGAAATTCAAGTTGTAACATTTCTATCCCTTTAGCAATCTCCATACAGCCATTCTCCTTTATGTTGAAGTTTGAAAATATGTACGAGTAAACTGAAAATATAAAGTGAAACTTTAATCAGTGGGGGTTTTACTACCCGGCAAATAGCGGGATAAAGCACCTCTATCTTATAATATGTTTTGTCATCCCAATAGAGAATGCTTCAAACCCTATAGATTCATAGTAAGATTGCAACTTTTCTACACACATAAGTTGTGGAATAACCTTGTTTTGTTCACAGTGCTGGATTAATCGTTTCACTATTTCTTTTCCGATGCCACTAGACTGATATTTTGGCAATACACCAACTCCACAAATAATGCCTGTTATGACTCCATCTGATATGACACGCCCCATCCCTACCAACCTCTTATCATCAAAAACATAAATTGCATACCAACTTTGCTTACACATTCGTTCTAACTCGTTAACCGTTAATTTAAGAGAATTCCATCCTAAAGATTCGTATAAGGATAATAATCCATTAAAATCTGTAGGATGTTCACTTGTGTAGCGTATACTATTTTCCATGTAAATACTCCCTATTCTCTGGCTTGTTTATATTTCATAAAATTCCTTTTACACAAATCTGATCGATGTAAAAATAACTAGAACAAACTTCAATAAGAAAGATAGAATTCCTTCTCAATATAAAATAAAAAGAAGTTATCTCACTTAAGATAACTTCTTTTTATATAAGACTCTCATTATATTATTAACCAAAAAATATACAACTGCATACGATTAGCACAAACAAAACTAATAAACCATTTGAGAAATAACCCATTGAATACTACCCCTTTATTAAATTATGTAAAAGATTTTATCATAAAATGATTTACAACTTAATAACTGAAAAAGACATTGTATTCATTAGTTATATATGTTTAGTAATATTTTATTTTCGGTTATATTCTCGTTCCCTGAAAGTGCTTATCATACTCTTCTACTTCAGTTCATATAAGTTCAAAATATTAAATAATAAGTAAAAAAGACCTCCACCTTACGAGATCTTTTTTACTTATTTTCCAAATACACTAATTGATTCTTCCTCAATTACAAGTAAACAATTAGCATATTACATGATTTAATATCCCAACAGCCAATTCAACTCTATTAATTCGGTTCGACCTTAATATCCCCCTTTTATTCCAAAAACTCAATAATCGTTTCACATACTTTATCCATCTCCTCGATATCTGGGAAATGTCCACTATTTTCAAATATAACAAGTTTACCATTTTTCAATTGTCTCGTTATTCTATAACTCATTCCTACACCCGTGTTATAGTCATGCGCTCCAACTATGACACACGTATCAATTTCTAAACCTTTAATACGCTCAATAAGCGGTAAAGATGCTTTTGTTCCAAAAATAACTTTGCTCATCTTCCCTGTATTACTTAACTGACTTTCCTCCCAAAGACTCCGATTTAGCTTTGCAAATTCTTCATTTTTAAACAATAGTCGATCTACATTTTCTGTATCAACTATACTCCAAACTTGATTATATTTTTCTTTTAGCGCAATTTTCGACTTACTTATTTTCAATATTTGTTCTTTCATTTCCCCTTTCGTTACTTGTAGAAAACCTTCTATCTGCACAGTATACATATCATTTAAATCATCTAACGATGGTGCTTGTAATACCATTTTTTCAACATTTTTCGAATATTTCAAAGCATACTCTAAACAAAGTTGTCCACCAAAAGAATATCCTAACAAATTTATCTTCTCTACATGTAATTGCTTTCTTAATTCCTCTAAATCTTCGACTAGAGTATTGATTGAGTACTCACTGTCATCTTGTGGTGCCTCACTTCGTCCGCAACCTCTTTGTTCGTAATAAACTACAGTCATATTTCCTTCTAACTTCAAACCAAGCGCTCTTTCGAATACATAACGATTACCACCTGGACCACCATGTACTATAATAAGAGGGACTGTATTATGAGCTGTCCCTGCAACTTTACACCAATGCATAATCCCATTGATTTTCAAATAGTGTATACCATCTTGCAACATTAACTGATTCATTTATCCTCTCTCCTCATCGCTCACTTATTACTATCTAAATGTATAAGTTCTGACCATTTACACTTTTCCCCTTTATATTCTTTAGACACTATCCTCATTTATATGAATAGCTTTCTTATTCAAAAATAGATTTTTAAAAATTCCTACTCCCACAATTAATAAACCTATACCAACTAATTTATTTACTTGTAATGGAACACTCTCCATTCCAAATAATCCGAATGTATCAATGCATAACGCAACGACCAATTGAGTAATAAGACTAATTAGCACCGTATATGCTGGGCCTAAGCTCTTTATTGCACCCATTATACAAATAATTAACCCGATACCAAACAGTCCACTTACATAAAACAAATAATTTGTAGTATACACTTTAATGTTAATACTGTTTTCTGTAATGATATAAAATAGAATAGAACTAATGAGACCTATTCCAAGGACACATGTAGTTGTTAACCACTGTCCTACATTTTCATTTACTTTTGCATTAAAAACAGATTGTACGCTAATTAATATTCCTGCTAATATAGCTAAACTAAATCCAATCAAAATCTTCCTCTCCCTTTCATTGCTCATATATATTATCTTTAGCGACTTCCTTCATTCTAGAAAAATCTTTAATTACAATAACTCCATTACTCTTTTCAATTAGTTTTTCATTATAAAATCTTTGTAATACCCGAATTACGTGCCTATAACTTACCCCTATAAAATCTGCAATACTCGTTACTGAAGTTGCATCCAAATCCCCTTTATACATATTCCCGTTACTATCTGTTGAAATTGAAAGCAAATAACTAGCTACACGTACTTCTACAGGATAAAGTAAATTAAGAGCAGTAAAACGAGTCGATATTTTTAACGTGTTGGCAATGTTTTCAAGCAAGAACTTCATAAATATAGGATCATGTAATAACTTGTTTCTAATAACCGTATTAGAAATAGAGATTGCTACAACATCTGAACAAGCCTCAACGACATTATGTGCTTTGCTATTTTGAATTAATTCAATATCACCAACAATGGCCAATGGATTGATAAAGCGAAGGATTAGTTTCTTCCCTTCAGGTGTAATCGTGTAAACTTTTACTTTACCTTTAACAACAAAATATAAACGATCCATTTCGTCATCTATATTGCAAATAAGCTCGCCTTTTTCAAAGTGATTTAATTGAAAATAAGCTGTATCTATTTCTGAAAAAATCTCGAGCGTTTTATTGGTTCTCAAATAATGCTTAATTAAAGCTGATTTATCCTCCATATTCATTTCTCCTTTCATTTACATATTAAATACAACAATACCTATAATCATTACTATTGTTCCCACAATATGATATCTCTCCATCTGTATCTTTTTTATATGAAACAGTCCTTTCATTTCAATAACTGTTGCCGTTAACAATTGAGCAACCATTAGTGTGCCAGCTGTCAATGTAACTCCTAGTGAATATATCGCCATCGTTTCTGCACAAATAATGAATCCACCAAATGCACCCGCTGCTAAATATACTTTTTTCACACTCTTTAAATCTGTTACTTTCTCTTCTTTCTTTAACAAAAATACAGTTGTTGCAATAATGAATCCAATTAAATGGGTTATAATACTCGTCGACCATATACCGATATGTGAACTAAGTTTCGCATTAAAGGTTCCTTGAAGTGTTATAAATATCCCCGCAAAAACAGCAAATATAATACCTTTCAAAAAATCATCTCCTCATCCTTTATTTCTGACTTAATTAAAAACCATCATCCTATAATCGCAAAAGGACAAATGTCACATCACTATGAAAATAACTTGGAATGAACAAAAAACACACCTCAAAAATGCGAGATGTGTTTATGTTAATTATTCATATATAAAGTTTTATAAATTTAAATTACGCTACATTAAAAGATTTCTTTTTCATAACAAACTTTGCAAATAAGAAACGTACAAGCGGTCCCATAATAATTAATTGTAATGGATATGCCATTATGAAATTTTTAATAAAAATCGAAAAATAAATTGAAACAAATGAATCTCCTTTTAGTCCACCATGTAAATGCATCATAGCCATACCGAAAAATGACATAAAGAACACCATTCCAATTACCATAGTTGTCGCCATTGCAACGATAATATTTATTTTCTTAGATTTATCAAATGGCAACATGAATACAATTTTTTTCGCACAAGGTCCAACTATAAATATTTCAATTAATAGCGCAATAATAAAGCCAATTAATAGTTCTAATGCAATCTCTTTAATATAAATTGATCCTCCTGTTTCATTCATTAGTAAATTGTAAAACGTCATTACGATAACCATTCCAAGGCACATCATCATGCCAAATTGGAGGTTTTCCTTTCTTGTTGTTGGCAAATTTCATCATCCTCTCTCTTTGAGTCTTTGTCATTATATCGACATTGCCCCCCCCTTCGTAAGTGAACATTTTGTGAACAAATTTAAAACGTTTTCATGTATTTTCTTTACTTTCAACTCAAATTCTCACTTTTACTTATAAAGGTTTTATATATTTCAATGCTGAATTACTAAATTTAACATTGCATTACATTATTACTAGGAGGATAACCATGACTGAAGCTGAATTTTACGCATATCACATCGTAACAAGGAAAAAAATGCATATCGGACAAATGATTCCTTTTAACAAAAATCAACACAATACTCTATATCACTTCTTTTTTGAAAGAGAACAATTAAATGCTAATGGTGAAGATGGCATACAAATTTTAAATAATCACTATAAAAATGACGAATTACATATAAATAATGAAAATGCTAAAGTAGTTATGAGTTATATGGATCAAACAATTAGAGCAGTTAGAGAAACAATTGTAGAAATGGTTAGACTACAAGAATTCCCTGAATACCCTTCCAGATTATCTTGTTTATACGCTGCTAAAAGCTATGAGGATGCTTTGAAATGGAGAGCGCTATTTGATTCTTACAATCGAGAAGTTTTGCAGATTGTTAAACTACGAGTAATCGGAAGTTCTTTTGAAGGTGACGGGAATCTTTTACCGAAAGAAGATGGTATTCCTTTTTCTCAAAAAATCGAACAAGCTAGAGAGTATTGGAAAGGAAATATTAGAAATGAGCTTCCTGAGCTACTGATTAATGGAGAAATTGAAGTGGTGGAAATTATTGATGACTTCTCCTCAATTCATATTTAATTTCTAACTAAATCATATAGGATGGAGATTACAATGAAGAAAAAAGTGTACTTCAATCATGATGGCGGCGTAGATGATTTAATTTCATTATTTTTATTACTTCAAATGGAAAACGTTGAACTTGCCGGTGTATCTGTTATCCCAGCAGACTGCTATTTAGAACCCGCAATGTCTGCCAGTCGTAAAATTATCGATCGTTTCGGCAAAGGTAATATTGCCGTAGCCGCTTCAAACTCTCGCGGGCAAAACCCGTTTCCGAAAGACTGGCGGATGCATGCATTTTATGTAGATGCTTTACCAATTTTAAATGAGTCTGGAAAAGTTGTAACACCCGTGGTGGCAAAGCCTGCACATCACCATTTAATAGAAACACTTCTACAAACGGAAGGAAAAACAACTTTATTATTTACCGGGCCCCTAACTGACCTTGCTCGTGCATTATATGAAACTCCCATCATCGAAGATAAAATTGAACGTCTCGTTTGGATGGGTGGTACATTTCTTACAGCAGGCAATGTACATGAACCAGAGCATGATGGAACAGCTGAGTGGAATTCGTTTTGGGACCCTGAAGCAGTGGCTCGTGTATGGGATGCACAAATTAAAATCGACTTAGTGACACTAGAAAGTACAAACCAAGTTCCGTTAACTATAAACATACGTGAACAGTGGGCAAAAGAACGAAAGTATATTGGTATGGATTTCCTTGGTCAATGCTATGCAATGGTTCCCCCTCTCGTTCACTTCTCAACGAACTCTACCTACTATTTATGGGATGTACTAACTACCGCGCTTGTCGGAAACACTAACCTTGCAAAAACTGAAACGATTAATAGTATCGTTCATACATACGGACCAAGCCAAGGACGTACAGAGGAAACTACTAATGGACGACCTGTAAATGTCGTTTACGATGTAAAACACGATGTTTTCTTTGAATATATTACTAAATTAGCTAAAAAAGCTACTACTTGAAACCTCAATAACACGAAAAAAATTTATTAAGAATGATATACTTTAATTAATATAACATGAGGTGATAAGATGGATTATGAGTTACTAAAAGAACGAATAGAAATTATAACTTCTAGAATTAAATACATAGGTGGTGAAGTTCAAGAAGTTTGTATAGATGAACCATCTTCCCTTGAACAAATAATCCAAGTAGAAGAAAAACTGGATATTAAACTACCAAATAGCTTCAAAAAAGTACTTTTAGAGTTCTCAGGAAATTTTAGCTTACGCTGGTTTTTACCTGACGATGTAGAGCTACCAAATGAATTTACTGATATTTTTTGCGGAACACCCCACTGGAGTTTAGAAAGTCTTTCTAAATTCGAAAAAGAACGTAAAGACTTGGTTGACGAGTTTTTTTCAAATTTAGATGATGAATATGATGTAGTTTGGCACAACAAATTAGCATTTTGTGAAGTGGGAAATGGAGATTATTTAGCATTTGATATGAAAGATGATATAGATGCTCCAATAATTTACCTAAGCCACGACGATGGAGAAGGACATGGGTATAAGATTGCGAATAATTTCATTGAATTCATTGAGAATTGGTCAAGAGTAGCTTTTGTAGGATGCGAAGATTGGCAGTGGTTACCTTTCACTACCAGTTTTGAAAGTGGTATAAATCCAGATGATGAGCCAGCCAAAAAATTTAGAAATTGCTTGGGACTTAATATTTAAAAGAGTATTGAATTAAATTTCAATACTCTTTTTGTGCAATTTAATTATATTTGATTAATGTAGTGTCTTACAGATTATTCATTTCATAACCATTGACAAAATACGTTATTGTTTCTAACTCATCTTCATTTAATTCTCTATCTAGTTCTTGTTTGTACGCTGCCTTTATCTTCTCTTCATCGCCCTTATGAGCTTCTGTATAAGTTCCTACTGCTTTTAACATGCGAATCTCTTGTAAAAACTCCTCTCGATTTATCGCTTCCCCATGAGAAAGAATATATGTCTCAGCATCAAATTTTTCTAATTCATCTATTAATGCAAACGTTCTTTTCGTCGTATAGTTCCACTTCGAGGAAAAAATATCTGCATATATACAGTCCCCTAAAAACAATATCTTTTCTTCTTTTATGTACATAACAACTGAATCATATGCATGATCTCCGCCCACATGTTTTAACACGCATGTCACCTCACCAAGATCTAATTCCATTTGATCCTGGAACGTTAAGGCCGGAGGAATAATGTTAATATTTCTCGCTTTTTTTTCAAACTCTTTCTTGATGCAATCCGCACAAAATTCAATTTCAGTACCCTCTTTTACGCGTGCATCCAACGCTTCATCTGTCCATTCATAAGATACTATTGTCTGCATTTCTTTTTTCGTTTCAGCGTGCGAAATAGTTAATGCATTCCGTAATACAGATAATCCAAAAATATGATCCCAATGCCAATGCGTTAGTGCTACAAAATCAGGATTTGATACATTTTGTTCTTTTAACATTTCTAAAAATAATTGCGCATGTTCTTCTGAATTCCCTGCATCGATCATTAACGTTTTTTCTTTTCCAACAACCATTCCTAATATAGGTCTATCTGTTTCAGAAACAGGTGTCATATACCAAAATGAGTTTCCTATTTTTTTAATTTGTTGCATAACCAATTCCCCTTTTCATTTCCTCACTTAAGTTTAATATATAGATTATAACGAATCACTACTTTTTTCTCTATACTCAAACACAATTACTTGGACTAATCTAACTTTTCTTTTCGTAAGCTAAAAATAAGGGAATAGAATCGGAGTGTGATACTATGGAACGTTTATGGATCCCAATGATTGTAACATTTTTTTCGTTCGGTGGATTGCTATTAGGCGGTGCTGTTGGAGTAGCAACACGCCAACTCATTGAAGAAAAGATGCATCGTTTATACGCATTATGTGGCGGTATTTTGTTTGGGTTATTGTCACTTGAAATTATTCCTGAAACATTTTCAAGCTATGAAATGATTGGACCTATACTTGGTATAGCTATCGGTATTTTAGTTATGGGCTTATTAGATAACTATTGTCACCATCCAATGATACATAAAAAAGATCAACAAGCATGGCAAACCTTTCTTTTTCTCTCTTTCGCTATATTTATTCATAATATACCGAGTGGATTTGCGTTAGGTACAGCTTTTATAAATCATAATGACTCTGCCATTCCCTTTTTAATAGCAATCGTCGTTCACCATATTCCAGAAGGATTAGCTTTAATTATTCCATTTCTTTTTACAAAACATAAATATATTTCCTTTTTATTAACAACTTTATTACTTTCTCTTATTCTCGGTACTGGCACAGTTTTTGGCATTTTGATGGAAGGAAAAGCTCTTCACCTGCAAGGCCTCATTATGGGAAGTGCTATTGGTTCACTTGGATATGTCACAATTCATGAAATGCTTTGGAAAGCTAAGAAACAGCTCTCTTTCCTTACATTTCTAATGTGGGCAACTAGTGGTTTTTTACTAATAACAGTGTTCACTTTATTCGCTGGTCATCATTAAAGTTGCTAAAGTGAAACTTTTGTTCCTCCCACACTGATTCTTGGATTACAAATAACCAGATAAATTTTCTTATTTGTATATTTTTCCTATTTTTCCAAAACATAATGTTATCTACCTATTATAAGGAGGAACAATTATGTTTGGGAAAACAGCCGGTGAAGCATTAGTTGATTTATTAATTGACTGGGGAATAGAACACATATACGGCATGCCTGGAGATTCCATTAATTCTATCATTGAAGCTTTAAGAAAAAAACAAGATAAAATTAAATTCATTCAAGTTCGCCATGAAGAAGCTGGTGCATTAGCAGCGGCTGCCTATGCGAAATTAACAGGAAAACTTGGCGTTTGTATGGCAATTGCAGGACCTGGTGCTATTCATTTATTAAATGGTTTATATGATGCGAAACTCGATAAAGCCCCTGTTCTAGCAATTTCAGGTCAAGTAGAAACCGATTTACTTGGAACGGACTTTTTCCAAGAAGTAAATTTAGAAAGAATGTTTGATGATGTTGCGGTTTATAACCAGCGTATTATGTCAGCAGAGCAACTACCTGCCGTAGTGAATCAAGCAATTCGAATGGCTTATACGAAAAAAGGTGTATCCGTTCTTACAATTCCAGATGATGTCCCTAAATTCGAAGTAAAAAATGGTGCCCGTGTTACAAATACTTCTTTTACTTTGCCTGAGTTGTTTCCACAAAAAAACGATTTAGATGCAGCGAAACTCGCAATAAATGAAGCGAAAAGGCCTGTGATTTTAGCTGGAAAAGGAACAAAACATGCGAGAGAATCTTTACTTGCATTGGCAGAACATATTGGTGCTCCAATCGTACTTACATTACCAGCTAAAGGAATTATTCCTGATGAACACCCTCTTTGTATTGGTGGATTAGGATTAATTGGAACGAAACCTTCTTATGAAGCAATGAAGCATGCAGATACTTTAATTATGGTCGGTACTTCTTATCCGTTCACCGGCTTCTTACCTGAAAAAGCAAAAACAATTCATATCGATACAGATCCTGCCCAAATCGGGAAACGTTATGCGACAGATATTGGTTTAGCTGGTGATGCTGATAAAACATTACGATGGTTAATTGAAAATGTTGAAGAACACACAGACCATTCCTTCTTAGAACATCACCAAGAAATGATGAAAAAGTGGGAAGAAAAATTACACGATCAAGAAGAAGACTCTTCCATTCCAATTAAACCACAACGCGTTATGCATGCTCTGCAGCAAGTAGCACAGGATGACGCAATTCTATCAGTCGATGTCGGAAATGTAACAGTATGGACCGCAAGACACTTCCGTATGACAAACCAGCAATTTGTCATTTCTAGCTGGCTCGCAACACTTGGTTGCGGTTTACCTGGTGCTCTTGCTGGAAAAATTGCATTCCCGGATAAACAAGTATTTGCAGTTTGTGGTGATGGCGGATTTGGAATGACGATGAATGACTTCGTAACAGCTGTAAAATATAAATTGCCAATCGTTGTCGTCGTATTAAACAATAATAAAATTGCGATGATTAAATTCGAGCAAGAAGTTATGGGTAATATCGAATTCGAAACAGATTTAACGAACCCTGATTTTGCAAAATATGCAGAGGCGTGTGGAGGTATTGGATACCGTGTTGAGAATTTAGATGAACTCCTTCCCGCTTTCGAAAATGCAGTAAAACAAAATAAACCGTGTATTATTGATGTAGTTGTAGATGCTAACGAAGCACCAATGCCAGCAAAAATCACATTTGGTCAAGCCGCTGGTTATACGAAGCATATGATAAAAGAATTATTTGAAGAAGGTAAGATTGATTTACCTCCACTTTAAACGAAAAAAGATAGCTGAAAACAATTTGTCTTCAGCTATCTTTTTTATTTTTGTATCTCTCTATAAAAAGAAAAGTCATTCATAGTTGGTTGTACTTGTTTCTCTACTTGTAATTCTTTACTTTCCCTCTCTAGCTTTCTCACATTTCCTAACTTAATCGCATCTTGCATGCTATTACTAATTAGATTTCCAGCTAAAATTGTCATACTATAAAAAGCAATCGGTATAAGTACAATCCATGTATGAGTAGTTAAATGACGGAAGTTTTGACCAATTAGGCCGGTCCATTCTTTTGTTACACTATCTGCCTCTGTACCAAAGATAATTGTTCCACCAAAAAATAACTCTAACAAGCCAAGATGCAAGAGAAGTAATAAAGTACTCACAAATTGTTGAGCAACAAGTAAAAAAAATGATGGTAATACGTGTGGCCATACGTGATTTTTCACTCTATGCCATTTACTGCCCCCAAGCACAGTTGCTGCCATCATAAATTCTTCTCTTTTTATCCGACGGACTTCCTGCGCTGTATATAACATAATTGTTGGTACCGCTAAACACGTAAGGATAACCATTTGAAATATTACCCTTAAATGAAACGGCTCTGGTACTGTCCCATTTTCAAACACTAAAACTTCCTTTAACACAAAAAAAGAAATCATAACCATAGGTACAATGCTGAACGGATCAAAAAAAGATGCTATAACTGGAAAAGAACGTTTGCTATACATACCAAGAAGCAAACCAATACCTCCTCCAACTATAACTCGTAGAATCGCTATAATTACGCTCGCACCAACTGTCCATTTCGCTCCTTCTATTATTAGCTGGAAAAGATCGCGTCCTTTCTCATCACTACCGAACCAAAATTTATTCGACGGTGAAAATGGAGCAGCCTCTAGTTCTCCTTTTTCGTTATACATCATCGTAAGTTCACGGATATTCCCATCGAAAAATAAAGTATTTCCAATACTAACAATCATAAGTACGCTTAAAAAAGTAACACCAAACCAAAATCTCACATCTCTTTTTACAACTTGCCACATGCTAAACACGCTCCTTTATTACATTTTGTAAAAACGTATGTAATAAACGAAATAGTATAAAAAGCGGTACGTATAATATAATTAAACTTACTGTAAATATTTCTAATTTCGAATTTTCTTTTACAAAAACAAACATACCGTACGTATTAAATATCCATTCAATAATATATAAATTTGATAACATAAATAAAATATTTGTTTTTGCATAATAGATTGTTGTTAACAAAACATTTCTTGAAATATGATTTGTTAAAATATGTCGTAAACTAAGCCCTTTACTTTTAGCAAATATACTATAATCTTTCTCTAATTCTTCTCTGAAACGTAATAGTAGTAGCTTAATAAATAATAGTGTTGTAGGCAAAGTTAGACATATTATTGGCAATAGGCGAGCCCTTTCCTCCCCAATCCCCGCTAGTTTTACTGGCATAAAGCCTGTCTTTTGAAAGATTATTACGACTAGAAGTTGCGATAATAAAATTATTAAAATATCTGGGATGCTTTCAAGTACAACAAAAATCCCATTCCACATTCGTTGCTTTGATTGAGACCGTTGTAATACCCACACAACGAGAACATACGCAATAAGTAATGACAGTAAAAATGCCGAAATAAATACAAACATTGTCTCTAAATAATGAATCCATATTTGCGGAAATAATTTCCTCGAATCTCGAAATCCATATGTAATTTCCCAAGGTTGGAGTAACTTTCCTCCAATAAACACAATCGTGTTCCAAAAACCAATTAAATCAATTTGTAATCCCTTAAATAATCGAGGGAGCGCACCTAAACAGATTATACATAGAATTGCAGCGAATAATTGTAAACAAGTAATCCCACACCACTTAGCAGTTCGCATCAACATAACTATTACCCCTTCAAAAAAGAATATTCAGAAAAAACAAACATCTTCAACCATACCTTGAATTCGCTTTTTCCCACTTAGTAAAATAGCTTGGAATAAACACGTAACAAAAAATAATCAACCAAACACGATAAATCCCAAAAGTAATTTTTTTAAAGTTTCATTTTGGTATATATACCTAATCCCTTCTTTAAACTCTGTTATTAACATCTTCAAATTAACTTCTTTCCATTTTGTTCTACCATTTGGTAAACGAACTTTTTCTGGAATGGAGATCGTTTGAATCAAAATACCACTCGTAATAAAAGTAAGTGTATTTACTAAAATGCTCCCATAAATTCCAAAAGTCCAGTACACCATCGTTGCAATTCCTACACCAAACAAAGCATACAAACTATTTACCATTTGATTAATACCCGCTGCTGCACCGTATTGGTCTGATTCAACTACTCCCTGTATCATCGATTGTTCTGATGGAGAGAAAAATTGTATACATGCATTTTCCAAAAATAAAAATATAAAGACAAGTATAATCATCCCGTAATAAAGCGAAATTAGGATTCCAATATTACAGAGCGAACAACATATGTTACTTACTGTACATATACGTTGTCTATCAAAACGATTCACTACTGTCCCTACTAATAGAAAAAAGATTAATGCAGGTAATGCAATCATAATTTGTGTCATCGTTGCGTAAACTGGTTGTTTTCCGTATTGATCTAGCAAATAAAACATTAAAGAAATTCCAGCAATCATAGAACCGAGTCGCTCTAAAATATTTGCTAGAAAAAAACGTGCATACACTTTGTTGCGAAATAACTGTAGCATTTCTTTCATACTTCGTATCCTTTCTCTCGACAAAATAGTATTGTTTTAGTCATTTATTGGAAGTTACATTATATTTTTCGACCATTATCCAATCTTTTCCTTCTTAATAAAAAACAAAAAAAAAGAGCCCTTATTCTCAACACAAGGACTCTTTTCATAAACTATTTAGCTACCTCTTCTTTCGGCATTACCATACCTTTATAAAGTTGAACAGTTATCCAGTAATAAATGAAATAAATGACTAAGAAAATTCCTATTGGCACCCACACTTTTACAAACGGGTCAACTAATATAAAGCTGAATAAGTTAAGCCCTACTAAAACGTGAGAAATGCCAATGATCGCTGGGAAGATAAATAAATATGAAATTTCTTTATATATACTTTTCGTTAACATGCTACGTCTTACACCGATTTTTCGTAACATTTCATAACGGCGTACATCACGAGAAGCACCTGTTAATATTTTGAACATAAGGGAACTCGCCATCATTGCTAAAAAGGCAATTCCGAGGAAAAATCCCATAAACATTGTTCCGCTCATGAAGCTGTTCATAAACTGATAAATTGTCATTTTCGTAAATAAGTCTACCTTTTCACCTGTTACTTTTTCAATTTGTGCTTTTTGTCTCTTGTCTATTTCGATCAATAACAGTTTATATTTTTTCATATCATCTACTTTTGCTAATGTTACAGTGTGTTCTGTTCCTTGAATTCCTTTATAATGCTCTTCGTCTGCAATTCTTACTGGTTTTCCGTTAAATTGATTATGCGTAATTTGTATCTCTCTTACAACTGCGTCTTCCCAATCCTTTGGCATACGAGGGAATTTTACTAATTCAGGAGCCTCTAAAGCTGAATATATAGGTTCTGTTAAAGGTTCAGTCACACGTTTACGAACAGGTTCTTTTAACGTTTTTGTATCAAAATGGTCTGAAACAAGTGGTGGTTTCGCAGTTAAGTCGTTACGTAAATAATAAACCGCTTCTCCATCTACTTTATATTTGTACTTGCTTTCTTCAACAATTTCCATTTCTTTCAAGGCAGCTTTGTCTTGATCATTCGGATCATGAATTACAACATCATATACACGAGAAAAGTCTGTCATAATACCTACATTTTTTTGGAAAGCCATACCTGCCGTCATCGCACCTGCCCCTAATGCAATTAACATCGCTACAGTACCTAATACTCTCGATAAACTATTTACTCGAAAGCGTAGCTGTGCATATGTAAAACTATTTAGACCAGTTTCATTTCGTTTTTTATTCCCCTTAATTTTCATCACAAAAAATGGGAGTAATGAACTAAAGATAAAATATGTTCCAAGTGTTGTAACGATGGTTGCTATAATAAAACCTAATTCAGCATATATTTTTACATTGATCATAAAATAGTACCCTATACTTACTAGTAATACACCAAGTACTGTCATTATAATAATGCGAGTTTTACTTTTCTTCACTTCATCTAGTGTTTCATCTTCACGAATTAACTCTAGTTCAGTTTTACGTAACAATCGGACACTGTTCATTAAGCCAGTAATGAAAAATAGTATTAAGAAGAAAATAGCTGTAACTAAAATTGCTGGTGTGTATACAGATGCATAACTACCTTTTGCTGAAATTTCCATTCCATTCATTAAAAAGTTTCCTGCTACACTTGCAAGTAACATCCCTACTAAAATACCGATAATAATACTGACAATCCCCATACCGAATGTTTCAATAAATAATAACTGTGCTACTTTTTTCTTTTTTGCACCAAGCATCATGTACATACCGAGTTCTTTTCTTCTTAATGTGAGTAAGAAAGAGTTGGCATATATAATATAAAATACAGTAATGAAAGATAATAGTATTGCACCTACCCAGAATACGAGTCTAATACTACTAATAAGACTATTATCCTTCGTAAATTCACTATTCATCGCCATCGTTTGGAACATGTAAAAAATACTAATGCTAATAACGAGACCAATAAGTAAAACCATATAATCTTTTAACATCTTTTTCATACTATGACGTGATAATTTAAATAACATAGTTTCGCCCCCTACTTAGACTCAGCAGCTGAGCCCATATGAGCGAGCACACCTAAAATGTCTTGATAGAAATTCTCTCTAGTGCCTTGACGATTTAATTCTTTATAAAGAAGACCATCTTGAATAAATAAAATACGCTCACAATAACTTGCACTAAATGCATCGTGTGTAACCATCAAAATACTTACATTGTGATTTTCATGTAAATCTTGCATCGCTTCTAATAAACTTTTTGCGTTTTTACTATCAAGCGCACCTGTCGGTTCATCTGCTAATACAATTGCTGGATTATGTACTAAAGCTCTGGCCGCCGCTGTTCTTTGCTTTTGTCCTCCAGAAACAGCCGTCGGATATTTTGTTAAAATTTCGGTGATGCCTAATTTCTTCGCAACGTCATTTACCTTTCCAGTAATCTCACTTGACGGTACGCCTTGCAAAGAAAGTGGTAAAGCTATATTTTCATAAATTGATAAGTTTTCTAGAAGATTAAAATCTTGAAAAATGAAACCTAATTTTTGAGAGCGAAAATCAGATAACGCATTGCCCTTCATAGAAGTAATATTTGTACCAGCTATCGTCACACTACCACCTGTCGCTTGGTCAAGTGTACTTATCACATTAAGTAAAGTCGTTTTTCCAGACCCAGAAGGTCCCATGATCCCGACAAATTCTCCTTCTTTAATACTTAACGATACACCCCTTAATGCTTTTGACTGATTCTCATTTCTTTTCCCATACGTTTTTTCTACACTTTCTACAGTAACTACATTTGTTGACATCTCTTTCACTCCATCCCTTTTGTATAAAATTAATTTCTCACATATTTCTTATTATTTTGTCATGTGAATCCTTAAGAATTTTTTAATTATTCATTTAAGAAGAGTTACACCTGTAACATGAACCTTTTTCCTACTTCATATTCTCATTTTTCTACAACTCGTTCCCTCGATTTCGCTTACATTTACCTTACATTTTTGTAAGATAAAAAAGAAAACACACTAATTTCTAATAGTGTGTTTTCTTTACAATCAATATTTTCTATTCTTTATTTCTTCTTCAATACTTGCCACAAATACATCTAGCGCAATAACTTCTGACTTCTCTTCCCCATATTTACGTACATTTACAGCTCCGTTTTCCATTTCCTTATCCCCAATAACAAGAACATACGGTACTTTTTGCATTTGTGCTTCTCTTATTTTATATCCTAATTTTTCATCTCGTGCATCTTGTTCAACACGAACTCCAGCTTGTGCTAATTTATGTGCAATCTCATTGGCATATTGTTCATGTACTGCATTTGAAACTGGAATTACTTTCACTTGAACTGGTGCCACCCATGCCGGGAACGCACCTCCAAAGTGCTCAATTAATATTGCTAAGAAGCGATCTAATGACCCTAAAACTGCCCTGTGAATAACAACTGGTCTTTTCTTTTCATTATTTTCATCTATATAATTTAAATCAAATTTCTCTGGCATTTGGAAATCAAGCTGGATTGTTCCGCACTGGTGACTTCTATTTAAAGCATCTTTAATATGAAAATCAATTTTCGGCCCGTAAAATGCGCCATCACCTTCATTTAGTCTATATTTATAATTTAGCGATTGTAATACATTTTCTAATGCCGCTTCTGCTTGCTCCCATAATTTATCATCACCCATTGAATCTTCTGGACGAGTAGAAAGCTCTACTTCATACTCGAATCCAAAAGTTTTATATACGTAATCAATTTGCGCCATTACGGATTTGATTTCATCTTCAATTTGTTTTGGAGTTACAAATAAATGTGCATCATCTTGGCAGAAAGTACGTACTCTTAATAATCCGTTTAACGCACCACTAAATTCATGACGATGTACTTGACCAAATTCACACATACGAATCGGTAATTCACGATAAGAATGCAATTTATTTTTAAACATAAGCATGTGTCCTGGACAGTTCATCGGTTTTAATGCAAAACTTTTATTATCTACTTCAGAGAAATACATATTATCTTTATAATGTCCCCAGTGCCCTGATCTCTCCCATACTTCTTGGTTCATCATGAACGGAGTGCGTACTTCTTGATAATTGTACTCTTTTTGAATTTCTCTTAAAAATGCTTCCAATTCGTTACGAATCATTTGTCCTTTCGGTAAATAAAACGGCATTCCCGGAGCCTCTTCAGAAAACATAAATAACTCAAGCTCACTGCCTAACTTACGATGATTTCTTTTTGCTGCTTCTTCAACGAAATGTAAATACTCTTCTAATTCTTTTTGAGAAGAGAATGCAACACCATATATGCGCTGAAGCACTTGGTTATTACTATCACCTCGCCAATATGCACCGGAAACGTGAGTTAATTGAAATGCTTTCAAATAACCTGTAGATGGTAAATGTGGTCCTCTACATAAATCTACAAATTCACCTTGTTTATATAGTGTTACACTTTCCCCACTAGGAATTGCTTCTAAAAGTTCTAATTTCAAGCGGTCGTTCATTTCTTGAAACAGTTTAGCTGCTTCTTCTCGAGAAACCTCAACTCGTTCTATCTTTATATTTTCATTTATGATCTTTTTCATTTCTTTTTCGATTCTCCGTAAATCTTCTATGTTTACACTACTTGGAAGATCCATATCATAATAAAATCCATTTTCAATAACAGGTCCTACTCCAAGATTTATATCACCATACAATCTTTTTACAGCTTGCGCTAAAATATGTGCCGCGGAGTGTCTTGCAATTTCTACCCCTTCATTTGAATCTATAGTAATGATTTCCACTTCCGCATTTTCTTCAATATTTCGGCGTAAATCATATAATCCATCATTTACTTTCCCCGCGACTGCTTTCTTTTTCAAACTACTGCTAATGGATCCAGCAATTTCTTCTAAAGTAACTCCATTTACAAATTCTTTAACGCTACCATCTGGAAATTTAATTTCAATCATTTGTTCTTTCATTTTTCATCTCTCCATTTCATAATAAAAAGCACACTCATCCCTAAAATAGGGACGAGCGTGCTTTTACCCGTGGTTCCACCCAGATTCCCATTGTAAATATACAATGGCTTCGTTTACGGTAACGTCGTTTACACGGCACTAGATACTTCATTTCCCTAGTGCAGCTCTAAGGTGGTAAGTTATTTTTCTGCGTTAGGAAGTTCTCAGCTTTCCTTCCTTCTCTGTATAACCGGGGAAAATAACTCGTGTCCTTTTCTTCGCTTATTATGAAATTGAATGCAAAAAAGCATATTCATCCCTAAATATAGGGACGAATATGCTTATATCCGTGGTTCCACCCAGATTCCCATCACAAAAAACATAATGGCTTCTTTTGCGATAACGTCGCATACACGGCACTAGATACTTCATTTCCCTAGTGCAGCTCTAAGGTGGTAAGTTATTTTTCTGCGTTAGGAAGTTCTCAGCTTTCCTTCCTTCTCTGTATAACCGGGGAAAATAACTCGTGTCCTTTTCTTTGCTTTTTGTAAAACATCCATTTATTGTTATTTAATATATCTTATTCATTTTATTTTTGCAAGTGTTTAAAAAAATTATTTATTTAATTTAAAAAAGTGAAACCAATTTTTTTTGGTTTCACTTCACAATTTTACCAATCTTGTGGTTCGTAATTTAAGTCTGCAAATAGACGTCTTTTCTCTTTCTTCGTTAAATCTCTCCACTGCCCAACTGGTAAATTATTCAATTCGATATTCATAATTCTCGTACGTTTTAACGTGTATACTTGATAACCTAAAGCTTCACACATACGGCGAATTTGACGATTTAGCCCTTGTGTTAAAATAATTTGGAACTCATATTTTGATAACTGTGTAACCTCACAAGGAAGCGTTTTTGTTCCTAAAATTTTAACACCCGCTGCCATTTTCTCTAAGAAATCAGGTGTAATTGGCTTATCTACTGAAACGATATATTCTTTCTCATGTTTGTTTTCAGCACGTAAAATTTCATTAACAATATCACCATCATTCGTTAACAAAATTAAACCGTCTGAGTCTTTATCAAGACGTCCAATGTGACTAATTCGTAAAGGATGGTTCACTAAATCGATAATATTACCTTTTACTGATTTTTCACTCGTACATGTAATACCTACTGGTTTATTTAAAGCGATATATACGTGATCTCGAGCAATTCGAAGCTGCTCTCCATTTACTCGTACATCATCACCTGGGTTCACTTGGTCACCAATTTTTGCAACCTTACCGTTAATAATTACTCTTCTCTCATTAATTAGTTTATCCGCTCCACGTCGAGACGCTTTTCCAGCTTCACTAATAAATTTATTGATACGCAAATTAGGCACATCCTTTTCTAAAAAAAATTTCAAGCTCACACTGCTTCTACCGTACAATACAAAAGGGTAAGCCTCCTATTATAACTTAAATATATTAACATGAAAGGGTATATAACGTCTTCTATTAATTACTTGTTTATAAGAAAATATCTTTATTATACATTCATTTATGCACTTTTTCAGCGTTTAATATACAAGCCATTCTTCCTTACATACAGCTTGTTTTCCTTTTATCTCTTCTATCTCTTCATGAATATTAGCTAATTTATATAAACCTGGGAAAATCTCTTCCACATAATGTTGATGCGTCTTTTCATCTTTCCAATACGTTAACACTATGTAACGATTTTCATTTTTTAAAGACTTCCCAACTACTCCACCTAACATTCCTTTTGCTTTTTCCATTCCTTTATTCCAAATTGTTTCTTGCTTCTGTAAAAAATGATTTTCCTTTTCCACCTTTACATCACATATAGCAATTCTTACGAATGATCCTTCTGTAACAACGTCTTTCAAATGCGTATCAGTTATATCATACAACGTTTGAAATAATTCAATTTCACATGAAAGAAACGTATCCTCTTGATTACTATTTAAATAAATTGTATCGTGAGCACCATTCATAAATGATTGATATGTACTTCTATCTTCCCATAAAGTAAATACACATGCCTCATCTTCATACCATCCACCAAATTGTCCATGAAACCCATCTAGGTGCCGTATATCACGCCATTTTCCTTGCGCATTTGAAAACAATTCCTTTTTCTCTTCTTCCACCTTACAGTAGATTGTTTTTAGTAGCATTTTTAATTCCCCCTTATGATCCAATCCATTTCCCACTCGCCATACTTTCTATTTTTCCATATACACAAACATTAATTTTTTGTTATCAACTCCATTACTTAATCAAAATTTGATGCCCTCCGTAAATGTTGTAAGTTGATTACGAGAATACTTACCGTGTAAAAATACATCTAAAATATAAAAATTAAAATCTCTTACTTTGTTTTCTTATCCCAGTTATAGTTTACATAATATAATTATGTATTACTATTTATATCATTCAATAAAATATACTATTTTATTCTATACGCATACTATTTTAAATTCAAACAATTCAGAATTAAAATCCAAAAAAGATAGAAAGTAAACAATCCTACATTATCATCTACTCCCTATCTCTCTTATCATCAATTATTTTTCAAATAAATAATACGTAATTTCTCCTGGATAATGTAATACAGTTACCTTCCGCTCCTCTTTTTTAAAACTAACAGTATGCCCGTTTTCCCCTAAGTTCTCCCATCCATTTGCCTTTGTAATAGGCATTACACTTGTATATTGATAGTCCTCTTCATTATCATCGTTAATATGGATTGCTGACATTGGCACTGGAAAATCTTTAATTTTAGATTCTTTGTCTACATATATGAGTGCAAATAAACCAACTAATAACATAGCCATTGAAATACTTAAAACCAGTTTTCTTCTATTCATTTTCACTAAAAACCCTCTTTTCTCGCATATAACTTTCGTCATTTTACTAAATTTAATTATTCACGTATAGAAAAGACATAATTTAAATTATTTCTAACCTATTTTCTCTACTTTAAACAACATTATTGTTATATATTATAATTATAAGTTTTTAAATTTTGGAGGCGTTACATATTGCAGAAATTACTTTTTACTAAATGGACAGTTGTTATTTCTATTTTCATCATTTTTGGTACAATTTTCTACGTTACTAATGTTAATAATAACAGCGAAAAAGCAACTGTAGAAACAGCGGAGACAAAAACTTTCAAAACGAAATTACAACCTAAAATTAATGAATTGACTACTCATTATAATGACATCATCGAAAAAGATTGGTTACCTGCCTGGGAAGAGATTAACACGAATGGAGATTCAGTAGATCGAAATAAACTATTAGTTACAATGAGTGCTGTTTCCAAACAGTACGAAACAATTATGAACGAAATAGACACGCTTAAAATTGAAGAAAACATAACAGATATAGATATACAAAAACAACTACTTCAATTCACAACTCAGTTTAAATCCGCATCAAATTTCATGAAAAATGCAGCAAATTTAATTATAGACGGAGCAAATAACTCTACTCCAACCAATGAAACTATTGAAAAAACAAAACAAGCTTTAGGACTTGCGGATCAACATATTGTCATCGCTTTATCTACTTTAAATGAAGTTGAAGATAAATTAGGACTTACAAAAAAATAAAACTATTTACTATTTTAAAATAAAAAATGATTGCAATTCACAATTTGTATGTCTATAATGTTTTTATTGATTTACAATCAATGTGTTTATAAATTTTATAATTCGGATGAACCATTCAGGAGAAGGTCTATTGATCTACCGACGGGGCAAAAAGTTGTTATACCAACTTTGAAACTCTCAGGTCTTGGTTACAAGTAGAACTGCATGGGGACGAATCTCTGGAGAGACTCCCTCTCGCTTTCATAGAGCGCGGAGGAAAACGAGCACCGAAGGAGCAAATCCGCTACTTTAGCGGATAATCTCTCAGGTAAAAGGACAGAGACAAGCGAAAGAAAAAGCCGATTGTATCGGTTTATTTTTCTATCCCTTGTTTCTCCAGAGACCATTTCATTTACTTGAAGTGGTTTTTATTTTTTCTAAAAAAGGAGAATAAAGATGGAGACAGTAAGTAAAGTATTAGAACAACTAAATCAATACGTGTGGGGATTACCAACTTTGTTGCTACTCGTTGGAACAGGTATCATTCTCACAGTGCGTTTAAAAGGTTTACAGTTTAGTAAACTATTATACGCTCACAAACTAGCATTTAAAAAATCAGAAGATGCCTCTTCTTCTGGAGATATTAGTCACTTCCAAGCACTTATGACAGCTATGGCCGCAACGATTGGTATGGGAAATATAGCCGGTGTTGCAACAGCTGTTACAATTGGTGGTCCTGGTGCAATATTTTGGATGTGGATTACCGCTTTATTCGGTATGGCAACAAAGTATGCAGAGGCAATACTTGCAGTGAAATACCGTGTTAGTAATGAAAATGGTGAATATTCAGGTGGACCAATGTATTATTTAGAGCGTGGTTTAGGTAAGAAATGGCTTGCTATATTATTCGCTATATTTGGTACAACTGCTTCTTTCGGTATTGGTAATATGGTGCAATCTAATTCAGTTGCAGAGGCAATGCGAATTAATTTCTCTTTCCCTCCTGCTTTAACTGGTATAGTAATGTCATTTTTAATCGCAATTGTTATTTTAGGCGGTGTAAAAAAAATCGGGAAAGTGACGGGATATGTCGTTCCTATTAAAGCTTTCTTTTATATAATTGCTGGTCTTATCATTATTTTCTATCACTACGACCAAATTCCAGAAGCATTTTCACTTATTTTTTCTGGTGCATTTAATGGTACAGCAGCTGCTGGTGGTTTTATCGGGGCAACAGTTGCATCAGCTATCCAAATCGGAATGGCGCGTGGTGTATTTGCGAACGAAGCTGGTTTAGGGAGTGCACCAATTGCTGCTGCGGCTGCAAAAACTGATTCGCCTGCAAAGCAAGCTTTAGTTTCAATGACTGGTACTTTTCTAGATACGTTTATTGTATGTACAATTACAGGACTAGTATTAATCACTACAGGCGCTTGGAAATCTGGTAAAACTGGCGTTGAAGCTACAACACTTGCATTCCAATCTGTATTTGGTACTGCTGGTAGTATGATTCTCGGTATCGCAATTATTTTATTTGCCTACTCTACTATTTTAGGTTGGTCGTATTATGGAGAAAAATGTGTAGCTTATTTATTCGGAGAAAGTGCAGTTAAATATTATAAAGCAATCTTTATTGTCATGATTGCAATTGGTGCTAATTTAAAGCTAGGAATCGTATGGACATTTGCTGATATTGCAAATGGACTTATGGCAATTCCAAACTTGATTGGTCTAATTGGATTAAGTAGTATTGTTGTTGCTGAAACGAATCGTTTTTTACAAGCAGAGAAATTGAAAGAAAATAATAAAAAACAGGCAAGTTAATCTATGAAAAAAGGAATGACTCATACATGATGAGCATTCCTTTTTTCATCCCCTCTTTTACTCAATTACTATCATTAAAAATATATTTATATCAATATTTACTCCTTTTTATTCCTCCAAAAGTTTTTCACATAAATGTCATAAATCGTATGGTCTAACTATATAGTTGAAAAGGAATGCGACATTAAAGTGTCGCTGAAAAACTCATCCAAGAAAAGGGAGGAAAAATCTTTTGAAAAACAAAATCATTGTTTTCCTATCTGTTTTATCATTTATTATTGGTGGTTTCTTCTTTAACACGAATACTTCAAGTGCTGAAACATCATCTACTGATTACGTTCCTAACCAATTAATCGTTAAGTTCAAACAAAATGCATCTTTAAGTAATGTGCAATCTTTTCATAAATCTGTCGGAGCTAATGTCTTATCTAAAGATGATAAGTTAGGTTTTGAAGTCGTACAATTTTCAAAAGGTACTGTAAAAGAAAAAATAAAGAGTTATAAAAATAATCCAGATGTGGAATATGCAGAACCGAATTATTACGTTCACGCCTTTTGGACTCCAAACGACCCATATTTTAATCATCAATATGGATTACAAAAGATTCAAGCTCCACAAGCTTGGGATAGCCAACGAAGTGATCCTGGTGTAAAAGTAGCTATTATTGATACAGGAGTTCAAGGCTCACACCCTGATTTGGCTTCGAAAGTAATTTACGGGCATGACTATGTTGATAACGACAATACATCTGATGATGGTAATGGTCATGGTACACATTGCGCTGGAATTACTGGAGCACTTACGAATAACAGCGTCGGAATTGCTGGTGTTGCCCCACAAACTTCAATTTATGCTGTCCGCGTATTAGATAATCAAGGAAGTGGTACTCTTGATGCTGTAGCGCAAGGTATTCGAGAAGCTGCTGATTCGGGTGCAAAAGTAATTAGTTTAAGTTTAGGAGCTCCAAATGGTGGTACTGCATTACAACAAGCCGTTCAATATGCATGGAATAAAGGCTCTGTTATAGTTGCAGCTGCTGGAAATGCTGGAAATACAAAAGCTAATTACCCTGCTTATTACAGCGAAGTAATTGCAGTTGCTTCTACAGATCAATCAGATAGAAAATCTTCATTCTCTACTTATGGTAGCTGGGTAGATGTTGCAGCACCAGGTTCAAATATATATTCAACATATAAAGGAAGTACGTATCAATCATTAAGTGGTACATCTATGGCAACACCTCATGTTGCAGGAGTCGCAGCTCTTTTAGCAAATCAAGGATATAGCAATACACAAATCCGCCAAATTATTGAGTCTACTACTGATAAAATTAGTGGTACAGGTACGTACTGGAAAAACGGTAGAGTCAATGCATATAAGGCTGTACAATACGCTAAGCAATTACAAGAAAATAAAGCTTCTTAATAAATAAAGTAAAATTTTAATCAGTCGATCTACCATTAATGCCGGATAAAATAGAAGGAGAGACTTCTACAATTAAAGCCTCTCCTTTTTACAAACTATATTACTCTCCCTGCTTTTTAACCATATGTAAATACAGTACAAAATCCATCATTGTTGACGAATGACCAAGTTGACGGATCATCGCTGTTATATTTCCTCTATGATATGTACCATGATTTACGACATGTTGCACTAATTCTAAAATCGAAGTTTCTAATTTCCCTACATATGGATTCTCAATAACAAATACAGCATTCACATCTTGTATTGTAATTAAAAACTCTTTATATTGATTTGCCATGTTTTCAAACATTTTTTCTAATTCATGTAACGATTTAGTTTCAATTTGTTTTCGTAAATCTTCTCGGTCTTGTATTGCTTCATCCATACTTTTACCATGCAATATATGTAACCACACTTGATCTGTAATATAAATATGCACAAAAGTATCCTTAATGGATGGGAATACACTCTGTATCTGCTCATTAAAAATCGTCTCATAGTTTGGTAACTCTTTTAATCGATTGAATAATCTAGTATTAGCCCAAGCATGGTAATCACACTGTTTTAATATATAATCTTTCAACTTATATTACCTCCTTATTGTATGAAACGAATGGTTTGTTTCTTCATTTCTGATTCTCTATCAGCCTTTGCAATCCCTTTTTCTTTCATTTCATGCTTATTTATCGTTTTATATTTTACATACGTATAAAATTCCGTTTGAAATGGAAATGGTGTAATCCGAATCGTTTCCTCGTCCACCCATTCAGCTTGAATAAGTTTCTCCTCTTTACTATTAAACATTTCTGTTCCTTCAAAACCATCTTTAAATAAGTCAATTTCATCTTTCTTTTTGACACCAGGCTTATTCATACATACGTATAAAGAAAGTTCATCACAAAACTTTAATAATCTATAATGTTTATCGAACATCGCAAACTGTTCCTTTGTTAACGTTTTCAAAATTCTTTTTTGTCGTTCTAATTCATGTTTATAAAATGACATCATCTCTTCATCTTCCTCGTTTAGTGGAAATGATAAAAAATGTTTACTACAAAGCAATGCCCCGTATGGATTAGAATTTTCAATTTCATTCAAACCAATCGTATAAAAAACAAAACGTAATGGGCTTGGACAATCCATAAATGTATATGGAATATTTTTAGCATCATTCAAAATTGGTACTTTATCAAGCTCTATCCATCCTCTGTCATGCTCATATATTGCATCAACTGTTTCTTTTAAATATGTTTTACTTTCAAAAAAGTCTTCTTTTATATGTTTTGCAATCTCTCCAGCTAAAAAACCATGATCATGTTGACGAATTAATATACTTTCCTTCTCATTTTTTTCACGAAAAATCATTCATATACTCCCCCTCATCCTCATATTAAAGCTTTTTATATGCATCGATTCTTAATTAATCCCTAAATAATAGAAGGGATTCAGTCTCTTGCAACGAAATTAACATAATTATATAGTATTCTATCTAATCATAGTGATAGCTTTATCTTTACTATCTATTATACTAAAACATTCATTCCAAAAATTTTTTTATGAGGTGAAAACATGAACAAAACAGAATTAATTAAAAACGTAGCTCAATCAGCTGATATTTCTCAAAAGGACGCTTCTGCAGCTGTACAATCCGTATTTGACACAATTGCTAATGCATTACAATCTGGAGATAAAGTTCAACTAATCGGTTTTGGAACTTTTGAAGTGCGCGAAAGATCTGCTCGTACAGGACGTAATCCGCAAACTGGCGAAGAAATTCAAATCGCCGCTGGTAAAGTTCCTGCATTTAAAGCAGGTAAAGAATTAAAAGAAGCTGTTAAATAAACAAGAAACCAGCCATTTTATAGGCTGGTTTCTTGTTTTTATTTAAGTAATTGCTTTATATTCTCTGCATGATACACTTCACAAATATAAAATACACATTTGCATTTACTTACAATTTGATACTTTCTAGTTGGATACACATTCGCTGTAACAGAACATCCATCAAACAATTCAATAATATTTCCAGATGGCTGATATCCTTCATATAATACATTTCTTCTTACTTCCATCTTTTCTATAAGCTTTTCAACAGGAATATTTCCACTCTCTAATTCACTCTTTATTGCGTCCGGTAAAAACGAAGTGTCTGCAAAAATTAGATTTTCAGATAACACCTTGCCTTTATAACTAACATTAGATACACGGTAAAGAAATGTTCCATCTTTATCAAAGAAATTCTTTGCTTCTTTCGGAATGTACTGTCTACCAAGTGCCTCTTGTTCAAGAACATCAAACTGAACTGTATCATTTAAAAGCTTTTCTAAAGCATGAATGGATGATGTATCTCCAGAAAATAAAATATTTTTAATTGCTTGTACGTTATAAGTGAATTCATTCTTTCTATTTTCCGCTACTAACATGAGGAACACCTCTTCTATAATTTTTTTATTTAAGATTTAAAAGTGCTGCCGCATCTAATTGCGTAATTTCAGTTACTTCCTTACTGAATATTGCAACAGAGGCCCTATAATCTAAACTAGGCTTTACATCTTCCATCATTGTATTATTTAATAACTCTTGTCTATCCTTAAAAACCAACAAGTTTGGAGGATCATTTGGAGCTGATACTGTAATATGTACTGGCGGAATCATTAGTCCTTCACCTGTCGCTTTCAGCACCGCTTCTTTTCGAGTCCAATATGTTAAAAACCCTTCTATTTTCTGTTCATTTGGCAGTTTCATAACTTGCGCTATTTCAATGTCTGTTAATACACCTTCTGCCATTTTCATAACATCTACATTTGGATTCATTTGTTCTACATCTATGCCAACAGGTGCAGATTTTGTAAAAGCAACGACAACCCACTCACCTGAATGTGAAACGGATAATTGCGGCATACCTTCTGGTAATTGTGGTCTTCCATGCTGCAATTTACATACTGAGCACATTCGATCAATTGGTACTTGGACTGGTGACATAGAAAGTATCTTACCGAGAACTAATCTACTTATTACGCAACCTATTATAAAACGAGCTCGATCTGCCGAATGGTGATACGAATTTGCTTTCTCTCGCTCTATATCATTTAGTAAATTGTAATGCCATGATTGTAAATCTGAAATTCTTGCCCACCATATTTGACAATCATTCTCATTCAAAGTTGGAATAGAATCTACAACTTTACTTTCTATCATGTAAACTCTCCTTTATTCAACGAATATCAATTTTCATAAGAAAGCATGCGTATATTGTTATTCATTGACAAGTACTTTCTCTTTTTCTGATACAGATAATGTTTTTTCTTTCTTCTTTGACATTACCTCTTTATCGGAAATACGTAAAGAAAATAGTAGTGCTATGAGCAAAAATATTGCTGATCCAATTAGTGCTGCTTGATATGGTAAAAAATCGAATTGAACGTTATTACTTCCAAAACCGGCTAGTATACTAGCTAAAACAGCTACTCCTATTGCTGAACCTAGTCGATTTTGCACATTGAATATAGTAGTAGCTCTCCCCATAGAAGGCGGCGTGATATTGTTAAAGGCAGAAAATTGAACCGCACCGACAGATTGACCTAAGAAAATACCGATACCAAACAATAATGCGCGGATTTGCCACGGATTCGTATCGTGATTTACAAAACTCAATAAAACAAATATAACCGCCGTACATATTAATCCAATAGAAATTACCTTTCGAGCTCCTAATTTCTTATATGACCATGGCACAATTTGTGAAGAAATCATTAATCCAATCGCCTCTGGAAATGTCGTAAGTCCTGATTCTAGCGCGGAAACTCCTATCACATTTTGATACATAAGTGGAAAAACAAATAACATTCCTAATAAACCGGCTGATGAAAATAATGATATAAGGCTCATCTTTCTAAAGACTGGTTCTTTTAATAAGCGTAAATCTAACATCGGTTGCTTTACTTTCAGTTCTACGATTATAAACAACGTAATGAATACACCCCCAGCTACCCCGGTACTCATAATTTCTGGAGAAATCCATCCTTTTGACGGTCCCTGGCTGAGTGCATATATGAGCATCGCAAATCCTGGTGCTGATAAAATAAAGCCGAGCGAATCAAAGCGACCAGCTGATTTTTCAACATGCTCTGCTAAAAATAGAAGTCCAAAGAGCAATGCAACGATTCCAAACGGTAGATTAATATAAAATACCCAACGCCAAGACATTTGATCTACAAAGAAACCACCGATGATAGGACCAACTGCTGGTGCTACAGCAATTGGCAGTACAATGAACCGGGAAATCTTCGGTCTTTCCTCTGGTGAAAATGTTCGGAATAACATCGCCATTCCGACCGGTGTTAAAAGCCCTCCACCAGCACCTTGAATGATACGGAAAATATTCAATGAAGTAATATCGTTAGCCATTCCGCATAAAGCAGAGGCAATTGTAAATACGAAAAGAGCAATTAAAAATACTCTTTTCGTACCAAAACGATCTCCTAACCAACCAGAAATCGGAAGGAAAACAGCTAAACTAACTAAATACCCAACATTCACCGTCCCCATTGCAGATGCAGGTACTTGTAGTTCCCTACTTATCGTTTGCAGTGCTACATTTACAATCGTTGCGTCCATCGCAGCCATAAACATCGCAGTTATATAAACGATACTTACAACTACTTTTGGATTTAGTTTTTCTTTCATTATCGTTTTCCTACTAATGTTTTTTCGCGAACTTGATTACCTTGTGGATTCAAATCTTTCCAGTTATATTCAACATATTCTAAGCAGCTCTGCCTACTAGCTTCTTCATATACGACATTCCAGCCAATAGGTACATCGAGAAAAGCAGGCCAGAGAGAATACTGGCCCTCCTCATTTATTAATACTTTATATGTGTAATTATCATTTTCAAATGGATTCGTCATACTCTACTTACCCCTTTCTTATTCTGCAAATATTTCGCTAATACTTGCCCAATTTCCGTAAGTGGACCTGGCTGACATAGATCTTTATGTCTACAATCAATATCGTGCTGCACAATTTGCCCGTCTAAATAATTTAGCCACGTATTTGGAGAAATAGGATCAAACCAGTCTGGTATAACAGTAGATCTAAAGAATAAGATATCTCCGTTATAAACTTTCGGTACATATTTCCCTAACAACCCTACTGAATTTACATATGTTTCTTTCAAGTTCAATATAGTCTCTTCTTCAAGACTTGCTAATGCACTTCCATCTTTACGAAGGATTTCAACTGCACTTTCCATTGTAAGGGGTTTACCATCCATGTTATCTGGATCATATCCGCCTAAAGCAAGTAATGCAATTAACGCTTCCTCTTCAGTAGGCGCTTCCGTATTTGGTAAGAAGTGTCCAGGATAAGAATCAAGCATAACGAGTAATTCTACTTCTTCCCCTTCATTTTGTAGTTGCGCCGCCATTGCATGCACAACATTTCCTCCAAGCGACCAACCTAATAAACGATATGGTCCATAAGGCTGTACTTCACGAACATGTTTCAAGTAATCCGCCGCCATCTCCTCTAAACTTTTTGGAAGTTCTTCATTTTTAGCAATACCACGTGCTTGTACACCATAGATTGGATAATCTGTTCCTAAAGATTTCATAAGTCCTGCATAGCACCAACTTAATCCACCTGCTGGATGTACACAAAATAGTGGTAATTGATCCCCGCTTGCTCGTAATGGAAGCAACACATCAAGTGCACTTTGACCATTCCCCATCTCAAGTCTTTCAGCTAACCCTGCAACAGTCGGTGCTGCAAATAAAGTACCAATGTTTAGTTCCACTCCAAGCGCCTCTTTCATGCGGCTCATAAGCTGCACTGCAAGGAGTGAATGACCACCAAGATCAAAGAATCCGTCATCAATTCCAATTTGAGGTACACTTAGCACTTCTGTAAACAAGTCACATAACATTTCTTCTTGCGGTGTTCTTGGACCACGACTAGAAGATGATGCGATAAATTCTGGAGCTGGCAATGCCTTTCTATCTAATTTACCGTTTGGAGTTAAAGGTAACTCATTTACTACTACAAAAGCGTATGGAACCATATAATCTGGTAAACTACCACTAGCAAACTGACGCATTTCATTCGTATCAATTGCTTCATTATTTGATGCAACGATATAAGAAACTAACCGTTTATCCCCTGGTTGATCTTCACGTACAATAACGGCTACTTGCTCAACTTTAGGGTGCTTCATTATGACTGCTTCTATTTCTCCTAATTCAATTCGGAATCCACGAATTTTGATTTGATGATCTGCACGTCCTATATAATCTAGCGTCCCATCATTACGCCAGCGAGCTAAGTCTCCTGTACGATACATTCTTGTACCTGGCTTGCTAAATGGATCTGCGATAAAGCGTTCAGCCGTTAATCCTGCTCTTCCTAAATATCCACGCGCAAGTCCTGCACCTGCAACATACATTTCTCCAACTACTCCAGGTGGGACTGGTTGTAAATAGTTGTCTAACACATACACTTTAAGGTCAGGTATACTGCACCCAATTAAACTATTTGCTCGTAAAGAGACGATAGTTTCATCTAATTCAATATAACTAACATGCACTGTCGTCTCCGTAATACCGTACATATTAATAAGCTTTGGTGCGTTATGAGGATGTCGACTATACCAATCTTCTAAGCGACTTAGCTCAAGTGCTTCTCCTCCAAAAACAACATATCGTAAAGATAATTTTTGGCCGATCTCTTCATTTTCACGATCTGCTTGCATCAATTGATAGAACGCTGATGGAGTTTGGTTTAAAACCGTAACCTTTTCTTTAACAAGAAGCTGTAAAAATTCTTTCGGCGAGCGACTTACAGTATGTGGAACTACAACTAAACGCCCTCCGTATAATAAAGGTCCCCAAATTTCCCAAACCGAGAAATCAAAAGCGTATGAATGGAACATCGTCCAAACATCGTTTCCGTCAAACTGGAACCAATGATCAGTTGCTCCTAAAAGTCTTACTACATTTTGATGAGGTATCATAACGCCTTTCGGTCTACCCGTTGAGCCTGACGTATAAATAACGTAAGCAATATGTGATGGAGATAATGGCTTAATTCGTTCCACTTCATCAATATTTTCTTCACTATATTTCTCAACTTCTGCTAGTACTTTCACATCATCAACTAAAACTTTTAGTGCCTCATCACATTCAATTTCCACTTCTGAATTCGTTAAAACACGTGATGGTTTCGCATCGTGTAGCATAAATGAAATACGGTCTGCTGGGTAATCTGGATCTAACGGAAGGTATCCAGCACCAGCTTTAAGAACAGCTAATAAGCTTACAACCATGTTTAATGATCTTGGCATCGCTAAAGCAACGAGTTGATCAGGACCAATCCCTTTTGCTATTAGGAATCGAGCTATTTTATTTGCTTTTCTATTTAACTCTTCATAAGTTAATTTCTTATCTTCAAAGACAACAGCAATAGAATTTGGATTTATATGAACCTGCTTTTCAAACAATTGTGGCAATGTCATTTCTGGTGCAATTTGAAAACCACCATTCCACTTTTCTAACACTGTATTTTTCTCTGCTACAGCTAATATTTCTAATGTGCCAATTGATCGATCCGGATTTGTAGCTGCATCATCTAATAACAAAATGAATCGTTCTATTAGTTTTTGAACCGTTTCACGTTTATATAAATCGGTACTAAACTCTAGTAATCCATGTAAACCGTTCGGAGTACCATCAACTCCGTTATTCTCACTAATTTCAAATGTTAAATCAAATTTTGCAGAACCGACGCTTTGAATTTCAAGGCTCGCTTCTAAATCTGGTACATGAAACGTTGCTTCTGGTGTATTTTGAAAAGCTAACATAACTTGAAACAACGGGTGGCTGTTTCGAGTACGTACTGGATTTAATACTTCAACAAGCCTTTCAAATGGAACATCTTGATTTTCATAAGCTGCAAGGTTTACCTGCTTCACTCTATTTAATAATTCTTTAAAACTTGGATCTCCTGAAGTATTTGTACGTAACACTAATGTATTTACAAATAAACCAACAATATCTGAAAGTACATCATCATTTCTTCCAGCAATCGGACTTCCAATGGGTATATCAGTGCCTGCACCTAATCTTGTAAATAGTGCACTAAGCCCTGCTTGCAATACCATAAACAAACTAACTCCATTCTCACGTGCAAGCTCTACTAACCTACTATGCATACCTTCATCTATATGAAAATGAATTGTTTCCCCGCGGTAACTCGTCTCAATTGGACGCTGGAAATCTGTAGGTAACTCCATTTGGTCTGGTAAACCTTTAAGTTCTTCTTTCCAAAAATCTAATTGTGTTGAAATAAGACTCTCTGGTGTCGTTTCATCACCTAGCAATTGCTGTTGCCAAAGTGCATAATCTGCGTATTGAACTGGAAGTGACTCCAGCTGAATTCTGTCCCCTTGACATCGCGCTTTATACGCCGCTGTAAAATCTCTCGTTAACGGCTGTAATGACCAGCCATCACCTACAATATGATGTAATAGAATTAATAATACATGTTCGTTTTCACTCACTGTAAAAAGTTGTAAACGAACTGCCGGCTCAAAATCGAGGTTAAAGCTATATCTTACCGCCTCTGAAAGTACACTTTCTAATTCATCTTTACATGTATTAGTTATAACCATTTCTAGATTTAAGTTTTCCATATCTAAAATTTTCTGATAGGAACTACCTAATACGTTAGGGAAAATTGTTCTAAGTGTTTCATGTTTCTCAACTACATCATAAAAAGCACCTTGTAATGCTTCCCGATTCAATATTCCATTCATACGAATGACTAGCGGAATATTATAAGTAGGACTTGGACCTTCTAAACAATTTAAGAACCATAACCTGCGCTGTGCAAATGAAAGTGGAACTTCATTTGGCCTACTTGCTTTCTGAATAGCTGGTCTTGCGCTTTTTGCATGGTTTAATTGTTTCGCCAGTTCGGCAACAGTTGGTGATTCAAATAGTTTCCCAATTCCTAATTCCACACTTAACGTTTCACGAATTCTAGCCATTAAACGAGATGCGAGAAGTGAATGTCCACCCATTTCAAAGAAATTATCATCAATGCTAATTCGAGAGACACCAAGTACTTCTGCAAATAAATCACATAATATTTCTTCTTTCGGATTTCTAGCAACTCTCTCATTGTTCATTCCATTAAAATCAGGAGCAGGTAATTTCTTTCTATCCACCTTACCATTTGGCGTTAATGGTAATTCTTCTAGCACAACAAATGCTGATGGTATCATGTAATTCGCTAAACTTTCTGAAACATAAGAACGAATTTCTGAAAGATTAATCGGTTCCTTTTCTTCTGCAACGATATACGCAATGATGCGTTTATCATTTGCATGATCTTCTCGTACCATTACTACCGCTTGTTGAATATTTTTATGTCGTTGTAATACCGTTTCAATTTCAGCTAATTCAATTCGGAATCCACGAATTTTAATTTGATGATCTGCGCGACTAATGTACTCTAACGCACCATCACTACGCCATTTCACAAGATCTCCTGTACGGTACATGCGCTTCCCTGATTCTCCATAAGGATTTGCAACAAACCGTTCAGCTGTTAACTCAGGTTTTCCTAAATATCCGCTTGCAAGTCCTTCCCCTGCAATATATAATTCACCAATAGCTCCAGGTGGAACTGGTTGTAACCCTGCATCCAATACATACACTTCTGTATTGCAAATTGGTTTTCCAATAGGAGGTATACCCTTTTCACCTTCATCAATGTTCATGAAAGTAGACCAAATCGTCGTTTCAGTTGGTCCATATAAATTAGTTATTGAGCAACCTAATTCTCGTAATTTATTTGCTAAATGCGCTGGAAGAGCTTCACCACCAACAAGTATGCTTAGCCCTTGTAGCTTCTCTGGATAATCAGTTACTAACGCCTGCCAAAGCGTCGGTGTAGCCTGCATAATGGTCACTCTTTCTTCATGTAAAAGTGTCGTTAATGCAGAAGGCTCTTGTATGTCTTCTTTTTGCGCAATTGTTAAACTTGCACCACTAATAAGAGGTAAATAAATTTCTAGTGCAGAAATATCAAATGCAAACGTTGTAACTGCTAATAAATGATCATTTTCATTTAATGAAAACTTTTGTTGCATAGCCATTAAAAAGTTACTTAAACCTCTCATAGGAACAATTACACCTTTTGGGTTTCCTGTTGAGCCTGAAGTATATATTGTATAGGCTGGGTTTAACAGTGATACATCATTCTTACATGCTATATTCATACGAGAGTATGTATGTAACGCTAGTTTCGTTTCTTCGTCATCTAATACAATTTTTTTCATATCCTTTTCTATAACTAACTTAGATGAAACAGATGAATGTGTTATGATACAAACTGGTTTTGCATCATTTACTATATAAGTAACTCTATCTGCTGGGTATTCTGGATCTATTGGTAAATACGCTGCACCAGCCTTTAAGACTGCTAGCATACTAACTACCATTTCTATTGATCTAGGGAATACTAAAGCTACAAACTGGTTTGGTCGTATTCCTTCTTCTACTAAATAATGTGCTAGTTCATTCGCTCGTTCATTTAGCTCTTTATACGTAAGGTTTACACCGTCACAAGTAATCGCTAGTTTATTGGGATTTTTTTGCACTTGTTTTTCAAATGATATAGGCAGACTGATTAACTCATCGTCTTCCTTCGTTTCATTCCATTCCAATAAAACTTTATGATTTTCTTCAGGCAGAGTAATGTTTATTTTTCCAATCGACTCGTTTTTCTCATAATTATTTACTACTAATTCAAATAGATTCATAAATCTTTCTTTATGCAATGCTAGCTCCGCGCCATTATATACTTCGGGATTCGCATCAAAATGAATCATTAGCTCATTTTGATCAAAACGTT
The DNA here is from genome assembly GCF_009183795.1 of Bacillus sp. B1-WWTP-T-0.5-Post-4. Lineage (NCBI taxonomy): Bacteria > Bacillati > Bacillota > Bacilli > Caryophanales > Bacillaceae > Bacillus > Bacillus sp. B1-WWTP-T-0.5-Post-4. The sequence continues at coordinate 259,515 of NZ_WEIJ01000006.1, read as the reverse complement.
TATATACATTTATTGATAAATCATCGACAGGTCCTGCTGATAAGTTATGCGTAATACCACGATTTCCAGCAAAGTTAAGCCCGTAATCAAAAGGCATAACATTCACTAACGGTCCAAACAACCTTTGATTTTCACCTAGTAACTTTAAGTCTCTTCTTAATTCCTCATGACGGTATTTATAATGGCGACGTACATCTCGGATTTCTTTAGAAACTTGTTGCAATAATTCTGCAAGAGTTATATTTGGAGTTACTGTAATACGAAGTGGAACTAAATTCATTACCATACTTGGTGTATGAATAGATACAGAACCTAGACGTCCCATCATCGGTAAACCTAAAACAATATCATTTTCACCTGTTAATTTATGCATATAAATACTTGTTATAGCGACAATGAATTCCGGCCAACTTGTTAACGAAATATTGATATCTTCTAGTAAAGTTTTCGTGCTAGAACTAGATAAATAAGCTGTTTCTCGTGAAAATCCATTTGATGTTCTCGGTGCTCGTTCTGCCAAACTTACAACTTCTGGTTCATCTGCATACTTTTCTAACCAAAAAATACGATCTTCCTGAAATTGTTTAGACTCACGATACTCAATATCTTCTTGCACGACTTTTGCAAGAGAACCAAATGGTTTTTCATTCTTGTTTGTTTCTTCTATAAGTGATGTATACTCATTCGCTACCTTTTGGCTAAGAAGTGAAAATCCATAGCCATCCATCACAATGTGATGGATGCGCTGATACCAAAAGAAACGATTATTTTCAACTTGAATAAGTGCTTCAGTAAATAATGTATCTTTTTTCAAATTGACTGGTATAGATAAATCATTTTTCATCCATACTTTAGCAGCTTCTTCAGGATTTTCTTCTTTACGAACGTCAATAAAATGCATATGAAACTGTGATTCTTCAATAACTTGCCATAGGCCAATTTCATCCTCTTCGAAGCGAACATGAAGTGCTTCTGTTTCCATTACAACTTTACGTACAGCTAATTCAAAAATGTCTTGATGAATATTTCCGTTTATTTCTACATATTCCCCAGTATTATAAATTGGATTAAGCGGATCTAATTGTTGCGCAAACCACATACCAGACTGCGCAGATGATAACGAATGACGAATCTTTTGACTGTTAGGCATTCTTTACTACCCCTTTATTATGTAGTCTATTTGTTACAGCACCTGTGCTGTTTGTGAAGATAGTAAACTGTACCAACCTGCAACAGTTGGATGTTCTGCTAAATCTGCAAAAGTGATTTCTTTCCCTTCACGACGCCACTTCTCTACTAAACTCATAATTCTGACCGAATCAAGCCCTCTATTTAATAAGTCCTCATCAATATCAATACTCTCTACTGGCTCACGAAGTAGTTGTGCAACTAGTTCATGCACTTCCTGTATAGTGATTCCTTCACTCTCATCATCTTTTACACTTTGTAAATCGTTTAACAGTAGGTTTGTTGATGTCGTTACTGCACATCTATTAGATGCATACTCCAATGCTTGTTTATGATGCTCTAGTGAAAAATCAGCAACTGCATCTGCTACAAAGAACGGCTCTATACCATCCATAAATGCTTCACAAGCTGTTAAAAGACAGCCAATATGCGCATAAATACCGCAAATAATGAGTTGATCTCTTCCTTGTTCATTTAAAATTTCTAATAGATTTGTCTTTTTAAATGCACTATATCTCCATTTTGTTATGAATATATCATCCTCATCAGGAGTAAGTTCATCAACAATTTTCTTTTTATCTGGTCCAGCAGGTATACCGTCACCCCAAAAGTCTTGTAATAAACCTCGTTGTTCTAACGTTTGCCCACCAGGTTGTGCTGTATAAACAACTGGTATACCAAGTTCCTTACATTTTTCTCTTATCATTTTAATATTTGAAATAAGTTCTACTTTTGGTGATTCTTTATCGCTATATGCATCAAGAAAGTATTCTTGCATGTCATGAATTAAAAGTACTGCACGTTTCGGATCTGGTGTCCAATTCACTTTATTTTTTGGTAGTTCTGATTCAATTGGCATTTTATATACTGAAATAGATGGGATAGCCATCTAATCACTTCCTTCCGATTTTTATTATTGTTTTACTGTAATAAGCTTTTCAGCAATGACTTTACGTAGTTCTTTTTTGCTGACTTTTCCGACTCCTGTTTGCGGGAATGCTTCAATAAATTCAATTCGATCTGGAATTTTATAAGCCGCTATACCACGTTCTCTTAAAAACATTTTTAATTCACTTACTGCCGGAACTTGTCCGCGAACTATAACAAAAGCACAGGTGCGTTCACCTAAATAATCGTCAGGCATAGATACGATTGCTACGTCATGGATCGCATCGTGTGCTAATAGATGATTTTCAACTTCTTCCGCAGCAACTTTCTCACCACCACGGTTAATTTGATCTTTATCTCTTCCTTCTACAATGATGTATCCTTGTTCATTTACTTTTACAAGATCACCTGTGCGATAAAACCCATCCTTTGTAAATGATCGTGCATTATGCTCTTCGGCTTTATAGTAACCACGAATTGTATATGGACCTCGTGTTAATAAACTACCTACTTCGCCCGGTTGTACATCGTTGTCATTTTCATCAACAACTCGTACTTCATCGAGTGCAGACATTGGTCTACCTTGTGTATGAATAATAATTTCTTCCGGATCGTCTAATCTTGTATAGTTCACTAATCCTTCCGCCATACCGAATACTTGCTGTAACGTACATCCAAATGTAGGGCGTATACGTCTTGCAACCTCAGCGCTAAACTTAGCACCACCTACTTGAATAACCTCTAAGCTCGATAAATCGGCATTACGAGAAGATGCAGCATCAAGCCAAATCATTGCTAATGGCGGAACGAGCGCTGTAATTGTAACTTTTTCTTTTTCAATAAGAGCAAAGGCCTCATCTGGACTACCACCAGTTGCCAATACCACTTTTCCACCCGCATAGAAAGTTCCAAATGTCCCTGGAGAACTCATTGGGTAATTGTGTGCTACTGGAAGAACTGCCATATAGACGCTTTCTGCATTCAAATTACAAATTTCAGCGCTAACACGTAAACTATAAATATAGTCATCATGTGTTCTAGGAATTAATTTAGAAAGACCTGTTGTGCCTCCTGATAATTGGAGAAACGCAACATCACTTGGCTGAACTTCTGGTAATGAGACGGGATCCATATACAGATCATTTATGTTCACAAACTCTTCTTCTTCTCCCACTACAATTACATGTTGTAAAGTTGGCACTTTCTCTTTCACTTCTCTTGCTAGTTTTCGATAATCAAAACCGAGAGCCTTATCTGAAATAACGTAAGCGCTCGCCTCGCCAAAATCACAAAAATAACTAATTTCACTGCTTCGATGTGACGGCAGTGCAAAGACAGGAAGCGCTCCAATTCGAAATAGTGCAAAACATATTTCGAAAAACTCGATAATGTTAGGTAACTGGATTACAACTCTGTCCTCTTTCTTTATTCCTAAATTTAGTAAACCTGCTGCTAAACGATCTACCTTTTTATTAAGTTCACTATATGTTATATGCTTCTTACCACTTACAACCGCGATTTGATCTCCATATTTCTCAGCCCGCTCTCTTAACACTCCTCCAAATGTTTCACCAAGCCAACATCCTTCTTCTCGGTAACGATCGGCAAATTCTTTTGGCCATTCTGTATAACCTACTAGCATTCTTTCTTCCCCCTATTTTTCATTAAGTGAACTATCTCTTAGCCCTAAAGCTTTTAGCATTGTTTGGAACTTAGCTGATGTTTCTGCTAACTCATCTTCTGGTTTTGACTCAGCAACAACTCCAGCTCCTGCATATAAACGCAGTGTATTTTCTTGTACTTCAGCACAACGAATTGTAACAATCCATTCTCCATCTCCATTTAAATCGCTCCATCCTAGCATTCCTGTAAAGAACTCGCGGTCAAATGGCTCAATATGCTGTATAGCCTCTCTTGCTTTTTCCATCGGAGTTCCGCAAACTGCTGGCGTAGGATGAAGGGCAATTGCTAATTGTAAAGAAGAAGTATTTGGATCCTTCAGTTCACCTTTCACTTCTGTAGACAAATGCCACATCGCTTCACTATGAATAACTGATGGCTTTTCTGGAACATGTAATGTATGACAATACGGACGAAGTGCAGCGGCAACCGCTTCAACTACTACCGCATGTTCATGTAAATCTTTTGGAGAAGAAAGTAATTCCTCTGCTCTTCTTTTATCTTCTACTGGGTCCTCACTACGTGGCCTTGAACCAGCTAACGGATTAGAAATAACTTGCATACCATTACGTGAAACAAGTAATTCAGGACTTGCTCCAATTAGCGTCTTACTGTTCTCTTTTTCATCTTTCGGTAAATTCACAGCAAATGTATAACCATGCTTATTATGTTCTGCTAATTCTCGCAGAAGTTTTTGCTTATCAATCTTTTCGGAAGATTTAACATCTAACGATCTGGATAGAACGATTTTCTTTAAATCACCGTCCTGTATTTTTTTAATTCCTTGCTTCACACCATTCATATAAACTTCAGGGTCTGGCATTGGCGTCATTTCAAATGTTACGTTCTCATTTGTTTCAAGCTGATTTGTTGTATCCAATTGTAAACGCTCAGAAATCCTACTATATTCTGGTACGATAAGTTGGACTTCTTTTCTACGATCAAATGGCAAAGCACCCACAACGATAGGATTTGGATTTCCAGCTTGTTTCGCATTACTTAATGTCGCTTGCACAAGCTCTGGGAAATTTTCAATTTCACGATGCTTTACTGTAGTAAACTCTCCTTCTGCTAATATAGTTCGAGTTGGTGAAGCGAAAAAGAATGAAGATTCAGTCTTATAATCTTCTAAAAGTTTTTCTGACAATTCCTTTACAGCTATATGTTCATTCATAATATAATAACCTCCTGAATTTTTATTAAACTCCTAACGTAGCACCGCCATCGACACATAAATTGTGCATTGTAATATGACTTGCTCTATCTGAGGCTAAAAATAACACGGCTTCAGCAACTTCTGAAGGTTGTGCAATTTTTTGTAATGGAATTCCGAGTCTATATGTATTTTGAGAACCAGCAATTATATTTTTAGCTCCATTCTCATCAGCCCATAGTAATCTTTGCATCTCAGTTTCAGTAGAACCTGGAGAAACTAAGTTGCAGCGTATATTGTATGCCGCAAGCTCTAGTCCTAAACATTTCATAAACATCGTCGTTGCAGCCTTTGACGCAGCATACGCAGCCATCTCCATTCTCGGCGTATTTGCCGCATTTGAACCGACTGTAACAATTGCCCCTGATTTTCTTAACATCATATTTTTACTTACCGCTCGGGACATATTGAAAACCCCTGTAGTATTTACAGAGAATGTTTTATTCCAATCTTCATCACTTAACGAATGAATTGGTCCCATACGTAAAACCCCTGCAACATTTATTAAAATATCTATTGGCGCTATTTCATTTGCAATATGATTTACCATGTCTTCAACAGCAGCGCTATTACTCACATCTAAACGAAACGTTTTCATACGTGTTTTATTTAATTCATTTTGATTTAAGAGTACATTTAACCCCTCTTCATTTTGATCAACCGCAATAACTGTGGCTCCTCTTTCTAAAAACATTTTGGCAACAACACTGCCTATGCCTTGTGCTGCACCTGTTACTAAAACTGTTTGCCCATCAAATTCCCCTAAGTTCATTTTCTCTATCCTTTCACATAAACATTAATTTCATTAAGTGACACAAATGATATTGATTTTCATTATCAGTTGTGTCGTAAAAAATAATACACTTACTAAACTAATTGGTCAAGTGCGCATTACTTTAAAATCCATTTTATTGATAATGTTTTTCATTTACTATCTTACACCGAAATGATAATGTTTCTCAATAAACTTGTCAATCTTTTTTTATTTTTCAGATAAAGTATTTTAATGCTTCTTAATAAAATCATATGTAAACGCATTAAAAGTACTTATATTATAAATAAAATTCAAAGTCCTCTTTTTAAAATTGAAGAAGCTAAACTAGAGATACGTTCATTTAAAATGCTTTATGAAAAACTCAAGTATATATTTTCTCAATATTTTTCTGAAAATATATCTTACAAATACTAATGAATGTCTTTTTTGTCATTTAAGATTTAATATATATTTCGAATACGATGTATCGATTTATTATATTTCAATATAATCCAAATCGGCATTTCACTCACTTTTACATCTATGAAAATCACAAAAGTAATTTAACCTTGTTAAAATAACTCATAAAAAAGCATCCTAATTAATAGAATAGGATGCTTTTTCGTAATCATATTGTTATAGAAGATTTATATACTTATGCTACGCTGCGATACTCTTCTTCTTTTTCTTTTTTCTGTTTAGGTGCTTGAATTAAAATTGCGATAATGAATGACACGACACATAATACACCGATCACCATGAACGTTGGTTTGAATCCACCTAGAAGTGCACCGATAAAGGAACCTGCAAGCGCCCCAAATCCAAATCCTTGATACACAATTCCGTAGTTCTTACTATGGTTTTTCATACCGAAGAAATCACCAACAATAGCTGGGAAAATAGTGATATTTCCACCAAAGCAAAACGCTACACTTGCTACACATACGAAGTAAATACCATAATTTAAATCTACAAAACTTAGAACTAAGACTGAACTCGCCATAACAACAAAAGTACCAGTAACGATTTTTAAACGCCCAATTTTATCCGATAATGGTCCTAAAATGATACGACCTAATGTATTGAAGATTGCAACCATAGCCACCGCATTAGCTGCTGTTGCTGCGCTAAGTCCTACAAGTTGAACACCAATGTCTTTTACCATACCAATTAAGTATAAGCCACTCATACATGATGTAAATAACATGATAAATAATAAGTATACTTGTTTTGTGCCTAACATTTCTTTCGTTGTGTATTCCTTAGTTTTTGTTTCATGAACTGCTCCTTGATCTGCAGCTTGATGGATTAAACAAGCACCAATTACAATCATAGCTGTAACAATTAAACCCCAGTATATAAATGCTTGCGATACACCAACTGATTCAATCAACTGTGCGTTAACGTATTTAAAGATTAAGCTACCTGAACCATATGCAGAGACAGAAATACCAGCAATTAAACCTTTACGCTCTGGAAACCACTTTATTAAATTTGATAGTGAAGTGATATATGCTGTACCATCTGCATAACCTACAACAACTCCCGCTAGTACATAAAGTAATATTAATGAGGATGCTTGTGAGCTAAGTATTAATCCTAGTCCTAATGCTAATCCAGCTATCATAATAAGTTTACGAAGTCCCCATTTTTCTTGCAATTTACTCGCAAATAAAGTTGAAAATGCTAAAGAAAGACTAGTAATTGAGAAAGTTATCGCAACAGCGTTAAGACTCCAACCGTATTTACTAACTAAAGGCTGATTGAATAAACTCCATGTATATATCGTCCCAAGCCCCATTTGTACTATAACTGTGCCAAGGACAACAAGCCATGGATTAACAGTTGATTTTTTCATACCTTTCCGCCTCCTCTTTCTATTTCAATGCTATTCGCTAAATTTACTTTTTTTATGTTCATTTTGGTCACCTCTTTTGATTTGACACCTTCATTGTATAAGATGTTTTCGTTTATGTAAGCACTTACAAGGCGGAGCGTCAAAAACGTAGAATCAGTTACAAAAAACGAAGGATGAAATACAAAAACTACTTATTAAATACGTAACAGTTATTTAATAAGTAGTTTTTGTATAAGCTCGATTTACATTTGTTTTTGAACCCTTTTTAAAAAGTGAAACAATAAAACCGTCTCTTTACTATTTATTAAAGAGACGGTTTTATTGGGTCAATTCATAAGCCTGACTTTCTTTATACGTTTATAATTGTTTCTTCAAATGTAACAATTGGCTCTACAAATTCCATCATAATGAAAGCATTTTTAATACGTCTTGTTAAAACTTCTTTTAATTCTGCACACATTTGTTCTGTAAGTGATTTTACAAATACAAAGTTGTGATAATAAATCACACTCTTCTCTTTACTTAATGGGTTTAAAAACATCCCCTCTTTTGTAACGAGAGCATTAGAATGTCCCGATAAAGTTGAAAGAAACGTCTCTAAAATTTTTATTTCTCTTTTTGAAAACGATTCTTCACAAACTACTTTAATATTCATTTCTGTTATCATTTATATATTCCCCCAACCATTTTTTCACAAGGGGATACTATAATACTATTAAATTTTCACAAGACTCCCCTTGTCGTTCATAAAATTCACCAGAAAACTAAGTTGACTAACTTGTTTTTTCCCTTTAGACATATAAATCTTTCCTTTCGTATATATTACTTCTACATTTGTAATTGATTACCTTTTTATATTAAAGTTTTTCTATGTTTTTAATTGGAATTTTACCAATTAGAGATCTTATTAATAAACGTATATTTTTCTTATACTCCTGAAAAAAACTTTACTTATCTACTTTACGTTTTGTGCTACATAGTGTCTGTCTTTTGAATAATTTGTTTCTCTGCAGTATTTAGTTTCGCTAATGCTGAAAACAATTTACTTTGCTTATAATACAGTGAAACTTTAATCAGCCCTCGCCTAACTTCTTTGCTTCCACTGAATTTTGAGGCGGGGGTCTTACTGCCCAGCAAATAGCGGGATAAACTTAAATAAAATATAACTTTTAACACAGGAGTACTTTATACTCTTCAATTAGAGAACAAATTTTTTTCCAATAAATAAAACTAAATATTCACTAATATATCTATCCGTGGTTTAATATATATAATAAAAAAATATTTCTGTCTTTAATGAGGAGGTACTATGAAAGCAAACGTAGGGGATACTATACTTTTTCAACGAAATAATTTAAAGATTACAGGATCTGTATTAAAACTTTATACTGAATCGGTCTTAGTTGAAATTACAAATGTAAGCGGTGGTACTTTTGAATTTGATCGAACAATTGTAAATCATAAAAACTATAAAGTTTTAAATACAAATACATAAAACAACACAAAATAGCCCCTGCTCAACAGCAGGGGCTATTTTATATAAAAATATTTCACTAGTTTATATACCCTAAAACATTAACAATCTTACTCGCTTTTAAATTGTTAATATGATAATAAATTTCTAAACCTCTTCTCTCTGCTCGTAACACTTTACCCTTCATTTTTGATAGATGTTGTGAAACAGTAGATTGCGGAATATTCAGTAACTCTGTTAATTGTGTTACATTACAAGTTTTTCTCGTACTTAATTCATTTACAATTTGCAGTCGGATTGGATGCGCCATAATTTTTAAAATATCTACATCTTCTTCTGAAACTAAAGTTTTTCTCATTTCACTCGTATATGTTGTCATAAGACATTCCCCTTTTATATGAATTCCATATTCATAAGATCTATTTCCAAATTTTTTAAAACCCTTGATTAAAACTTTCATATAGAAATAAAAGGATTTTAAATTTTTGAAAACAGAACTTACATTTACTTTATTTATTTATTTATTTGGTACATATACATAATACAATGTTAATATGTGCTCTATGTGAAGTTCACATAAATTTGTGATGAAGATTTACTTAGCCACTCGCATCCTACTCATCTAATTACCCACTGCATAAAATCATCAGTTATTTTAACACATTTTAGGCGTTTGTATATACTATTTATAAAACAACTTTTATAAAGGGAGGATTCATATGCCTACAGCGTTACAAGAAGAAGTCGAAGAAGCACGGGAAACATATGTCAGTCGTATCATCTTAGTGGGAGGATCGACTTTATTTTTAGTAGGCGGGGTTATCTCAGCAATTTCAGCTTTTAAAGCTTATAATCGTTTGGAGAATACGCCGCCTTCTACAGATAATTCATAGATATTTTATAAAATAAAACGTCGCCTCCAATATGAAGAGACGACGTTTTATTATTCATACATATGACACTAAAAGTATCGGTAGATTCCCTACTCCATTTTTTAAGCTTACTTCACCACAAACCGCGTCTGACTACACCCATCCTTCTGCTTCGTTACTTCTAATACAGCTGGCATTGCGTTTTTCAGCTCTTGAACGTGTGAAATGACACCGATAAATCGTCCTGATTTTTGTAAGTCAATTAAGGCGTCTACCGCTTTCGTTAATGATTCTTCATCTAATGAACCGAATCCTTCATCAATAAACATCGTTTCGATGGAAATACCACCTTCATATGCTTGAATGACATCTGCCATTCCTAGAGCTAAGCAAAGTGATGCGTTAAATTTCTCTCCGCCGGATAATGTTTTTACATCGCGCGTTTGGCCAGTGTATGCATCGTACACATCTAAACCTAATCCACTTTGACGGTTTCTTTTTTCAACTCGTTCACTTCGTTTTAAATAAAATTGTCCGTTTGATAATTTACGTAATCGTTCGTTTGCAATTTGAACAATTTGTTCTAAATACTCAATTAAGATGTAACGTTCAAATGATATACGGCTCTCGTTATCACCTTTCATTACTTCATATAAGTCAACAAGTTCTTGGAAAGCTTTTTCTTCCTCATGAATTTGCTCATCAATACGTCTAATGTTTTCATGTAAATCCGAAATATATGTTACCGCATTTTGCGCACGTTGACGTTTTTCTTTAATGATATCGAGATTAATTTCTAGTTCTTTTATGTGTTCACCTAAAGATGTAATATCCATATACTCTTTATCTTTTAATTCTGAGTTTAACTCTTCGATTTGTTTTGCAAGCACTTCAAGCGATGAATAATAACCTTGAATTTCTTTTTGTAACATCTCCATCTCGGCATCGCTTAATTTGGCTTCTTTATACGTGAATTCATCTGTAAACCCACTTTGTTCTAGCTCTTTCATAAAGCGTGCGAAAGTCTCTTCTTTCTTTAATTTTGCACTTTCAAATTGATTAGAAGCACCTTTTTGTTCTGCTTGAATACGTATATTTTCATTTTGCCAATGCTGATACGCTTCCTGGACTTTCTTCCATTCGTCTTCCATTAACCTAAGTTCCTGCATAGCTTGGTCAAACTGTGCTTTCCAAGCTTGTACTGTTTGTAAGTTTTCTGGAATATTTCGTTTATCATGTTCATATGACGTACGAAGTTGCATACACTCCATTTCTGTACGGTGCTGCATTGTTTCCACTTCTCGTTTTTGTTTCTGAAGTTCTTCTATTTTTTCTTCTACGCTTTTCATGTTCGCAGCAATCTGCTTACGTGTTTCTTCACTTGCTTTTAACGTATTCACGTCTGCAGCTAATTGTTTTCCTTTTTGAACAAGTGCACTATATGTTTCAGCTAATTTTTCCGAATTGTAGCCGCGCTTCACAACTTCTTCTATCACTTGTTCATATTGTAGTCGATAGAAATTCCATTTCTCCTCTACTTGCACATGTAATTTTTCAGCAATGTTCTTCTTATCTCTTAAATTGTTTAACTCTTTTTCATCGATCGCATTACTTTGCTCTGTAGCTTTTTGCGGATGATTCGTACTACCACATACCGGACAAGATTCACCGTCATGTAAATGAAGAGCTAATATACCAGCTTGTTCACTTAACCAGCGGCGCTCCATGTTTTCATATGCACGAACTGCCACTTGCATTTTATTAGTTGCCGCTTCTTTTTCTTGCTCGAATTTTTGTTTTTCTTGCCAAACATCATATGCTTGCTTTAAAACTTTTGCATCTTCTCGCATATTCGTTAGTTCTTCTACTTTAGCTACATATTGCTCAAGTGCTTGTTCTAATTGCTGCAATTCATCAGACATTCTCTGTTTTTGGTTTGTATGCTCTTCTAGTTGTTGATCTAACTTTTGCATACTTTCTTTTAATTTCCCTATTTGAATTTCGGCATTTTGTAAATTCAGCTTTCTCTCAGCTAATGATTCAATGATTGCTTGTAACTCTTCTAATCTTTGAACAAGTTTTTTAGCCTCTTCTCGTTCAGCTTCTTTATTCTTTACTACTTCATACTTCTCCTTAGCAAGTTCAAAGCTGTTCATTATCTGTTCTTGTTTGACAATTATCTGTTTTAACAAACTTTCAACTTTCTGCTCATTTTCCATCGCTTCTTCATACCATTGTTCAAATGGTAATAAGCGCTTTGCTTGTTCCGCACGTTTAAAGGATTTTTCTTTCCTTTCAATTGCTGCACGGTTCTCTTGTAAAGTGTTATATTTCTCATTCTTTTGTTGTAAATCTATAAATTTCTCATTTATAGATTTTGCTGCATGAAAACGTGTTTCTGCATCCTTTAATTGCTTCGTTTGAACATCTTGTTCTACTTGTAATTGCTCAACCTCTGCTTTATACACGGTTGTTTCTTGTTCTAACGCTTCTACTACTTGATGCGTATTTACATGTTCTTGTGCCACTAATGTCTCTAATAATGCTCCATCACGGATTGGTAATTTAAAAACATTACGGAAATAGAGCTCTCTCTCTTTTTGTTTTTCTTGCAAGACATCTTTCCATTGTTTTCTCTTTTGATCAAGTAACTCACGCATTAATTTATAACGATCCGTTTTAAAAATACGACGTAAAATCTCTTCTTTGTTTTCCGTCTCAGATGTTAATAGTTTTCGGAATTCCCCTTGGGGTAACATAACAATTTGGCTAAATTGATGTTTACTTAACCCAATTAAATCTTCCACTTTTTTGTTTACGTCTGTTACATGAAAACGATCGACGGCTGGAATGTTTTCTCCATCAATAACTTCATATAATTCTACTGCATGTCCTGTAATGGTCTTATTCCCTTGTTTTTTATGTCCAAGTTGTCGTTTTATTTCATAGCGTTTCCCTTTTAACTGAAAGGTTAATTCAACACTTGTATAAACATTATCATCAGCAAATTGACTTCGAAGCATGCTCGTATCACTACGTTCTTCTCCACTAGCCTCACCATATAACACATAACAAATCGCATCAAAAATCGTTGTTTTTCCAGCTCCCGTATTCCCAGAAATAGCGAAAATACGATGTTCTCCAAGATCTTCAAAATCGATTACTTCTTTCTGTTTATATGGCCCGAATGCTGTCATAATAAGCTGAATCGGTCTCATCCTCGTTCACCTTCCCGTTCTTGCACTGTTTGTAATACATCTATAAATAGGCGTTCTTTCTCTTCTGATAAATCTAACCCTTTCATTTCTTTATAGAAAGCCTTTAAAAGAGATAAATCATCCGTTTTATGTCTTGAAACCGTTACTTCATTTGTATCTGTGAGTTCTCGCCTTTGCATCGCTCTTTCAACGTGCATTGCATTTGGATATACAGATCGTATTTTCTCCATTGGCTGTAAGACAGGGTTTTCGTCTAATAATTTTACAAATACGTAATCTTCACTTACTGGGTGCTGTAATAATTCATCTATTTTCGCTTCTACTGTTCGCATTTTACGACGTGGTGAAAGTAACCTTTTTTCAATTGCTACTTCACCAGTTTCATTCAGTTCTACAATGTAATAACCTTTTTTATGTTTCTCTTCAGAAATTGAATAGGCAAGTGGTGAACCTGAATATCTAATGGTCTCATTACGTACGAAATGCGCTTGATGTAAATGTCCAAGCGCTGTGTAATGAAACTTATCAAAATAATGACTATTTACATATTCAGCACCACCAATTGAAAGTGGTCGTTCTGCATCACTTGTATTCTCCTCCGCTTCTCCTGAAGAAGTTACAAATGCATGTCCAACAAATACATGTCTAGCTTCTTTATCCATCGTTTCAGAGAGCTCATTCATAAAAATGCGCATCGCATCATCATGAGAACGTACGTCTTCATTTTTCAACACGTGTCTAACTATGCTTGGGTCTGCATACGGTATTAGATGGAAGTGAACCTCTCCATATTCATCATTTAGTACAACAGGTTCGTACGGGAATTGAAATTGACCTGCAATATGTAATCCTTGTTTTTTCATTAAACTACTTCCAAAATGGATACGATCCGGACTATCATGATTACCAGCTACTGCAATAACTGGTGTTTGTAAATCAATAACTATTTTTTGCAGCACATCATTTAATAAGTCTACTGCTTCTGTAGGTGGAATTGCTCGGTCATATAAATCCCCTGCAATAATTACAGCATCTGGTTTTTCTTCTTCAACAGCCTGTACAAACTGATCTAATACAATCTTTTGGTCTTCAGTCATATACACGCCATGAACAAGCTTTCCTAAATGCCAATCCGCTGTATGAAATAACTTCATATTTTTCTACTCCTTTTAATTTACTGATTTTAGTGAAACGAGTTGATAGTTTATTGTAGTTTTTCCGTTCTCCCACTCTAGCTTCAATATCGTTGCACTTCCAATTCTTTCTTCATTTGATTTATATAAAGGCAATATTTCTTGAACTGTAAATAAGTGATAACCATCCAATATTAATTGAAATATATTTTCTTCAATATGTAATCTTACTTCTTTTTCATTTGAAATAATTTTTGTGTGCATCTCAAATTTCATGATAGATACAACCCCTTTTTATAATCTCTACATTTTAATAGTATAGTGGCTATGCAAGATTGACAAGTACATACACAGCAAAGTACACACTTTTCTATTGTTATATGCTTTATGTATTTTATATAAAATACGGTATGTGAAATTTTACATTTTCCCCAAAATAAAAATGCCTATTGTGACATCTTTATTTTTGTATAAAGTCTTTCATTACATAATATAAAACGGTAATTAAGACGATTGCGACGAAAAATGAGAACACTGCGACAATGTAGCCATCTTTATTTAATAAAATACAGAATGAAATAGATATTATAAAAATCGGAAATACGAGACGTACTTTATCCTTCACTTCTTCTGTCGTATCTGTATGATGAAAATACTGCGTTATTCCTATCATTAAAAAAGACAAAATAATAACCGACAATAGTAAAGGTCCTGGCATTCCGATTTCTCCTTTCTCTATTTCTAATTCAGTGTAAAATTTTTTATTACAATTGTACGATTTCTTTTTTCTTCAAACACACTTTTAGAATTGATAATGAACATTTCACACCTATATAATAGCGCTTTTATCATTATAACTTCAAATAATTACACTTACAGTAATGTTGTAATATTCCCCCTCAGTCTCTGAAATCCTGCAAAGATAACTCGTCAAAATATGCAGTGACCAAATTAATATTTACCGTCAACTTTTGACAAAATTTATAAAGGACATTTCAGTACATATCAAGAATTAAGAATAAGAAGATATGTAAGGGAGGATGCATTATGACTGAACAAGTTTTATTTTCTGTTAGTGAAAACGGCGTTGCGATAATTACTTTAAACCGTCCAAAAGCACTTAATTCTTTATCTTATGACATGTTACAACCTATCGGACAAAAACTTAAAGAGTGGGAACACGATGAGCGTATTGCACTTATCGTGTTAAAAGGAGCTGGCACAAAAGGTTTTTGTGCAGGCGGCGACATTAAAACTCTTTATGAAGCGCGTTCCAATGAAGTGGCATTGCAACATGCAGAACGTTTTTTTGAAGAAGAGTATGAAATTGATACATATATTTATCAATATACAAAACCGATTATTGCTTGTTTAGATGGAATTGTAATGGGCGGTGGTGTCGGTCTTACAAATGGTGCGAAGTATCGCATTGTAACTGAGCGTACGAAATGGGCAATGCCAGAGATGAATATCGGCTTCTTCCCAGACGTCGGAGCTGCATATTTCTTAAATAAAGCGCCTGGATATACAGGACGATTCGTTGCTTTAACAGCATCTATTTTAAAAGCTTCTGACGTATTATTTATTAATGCTGCTGATTACTTTATGACATCTGATTCATTACCAGAGTTTCTTACTGAACTTGAAAGTGTAAATTGGCATAAAGAAGATGATGTACATACTAATTTAAAAGAAGTTATTCGTACATTTGCAACTGCTCCAAACTTAGAAAGCGAGCTTGCTCCTTCATTAGAAGTAATCAATTCACATTTTGCTTTCGATACAATTGAAGAAATCATCCATTCATTGGAGAAAGATGAAAGTTCCTTTGCTCTAAAAACGAAAGAAACACTGTTATCAAAATCCCCTATTTCACTAAAAGTAACATTAAAACAGTTTATTGATGGAAAAGATAAATCCGTTGAAGAATGTTTCGCTACGGACCTTATACTTGCTAAAAATTTCATGAGACATGAAGATTTCTTCGAGGGAGTACGCTCCGTTGTCGTTGATAAAGATCAAAATCCGAATTATAAATATAAACAGTTAAGTGACGTTTCAGAAGAAGATGTGAATCGTTTCTTTAACTTACTTAATGCATAAAATGAAATTGTCATGAGGGGAGGTTTTGTTCATCCCCCACCTAACTTCTTTTCTTCAGCTAAATCTTGTGCGGTGAAAATCTTACTACCCGCAAATAGCGGTATAAAATCGAGGCTATATAGTAGTGTAATTAGAGCTACTATATAGTCTTTTTTATTTAATTATTTTTAATAAAATTTAATTTTATTAAATCCATTTTTGTGCTACACTGATTTTAATCAAATATTCTAAAAATAAAAAGGAGGGACGGCTATGATAGAAAATTATCTTCTTTTCATCATTATGTCTATTTGCCTCATCATTTTACCTGGTCCAGATACAGCAATGGCTACGAAAAATACATTGGTTGCTGGTAAAGTCGGTGGAGTGAAAACAGTGTTTGGTACATGTATTGCACTATTAATTCATACTTTAGCTGCTGTAATTGGTCTTTCTGCACTTATTGTAAAGTCAGCTCTTTTATTTTCTATTTTCAAGTACGTTGGGGCTCTCTATTTAATATATATCGGTATTAAAGCCCTTTTAGCAGTAAGAAACAAAGAAAACTTAGATACAAATGATCTATCTTTGAATAATGAAAACGAACATACTTCTTGCTTTCGCCAAGGATTTCTTACAAATTTATTAAATCCTAAAGTAGCAGTCTTCTTTTTAACTTTTTTACCACAATTTTTAAATCCAAATCATAATACATTTATTCAACTTCTTGTAATGGGCCTTACTTACCTCGTTTTAACAGTCATTTGGTTTGCATTTTATATATTTTTAATTGATAAAATTAGTGCTTTTATGAAAAAACCGAAGACGCAACGTTATATTCAAGGGCTAACAGGAGTCGTCCTAATTGGATTTGGTATTAAACTAGCTTTTGAAAAAAATAATTAACAAGACGAAAACCACCACTATTAATAGTGGTGGTTTTCATCTAATAACTGATTTGGTTGTTTACTCTATATTAAAACCAGCGCTCAGTTACAACTTTTTTACGTGTATAGAATTGAACGCCATCTGTACCATTTGTACCTAAATCACCAAAGAATGAAGCTTTATTTCCTGCAAATGCGAAGAATGC
This sequence comes from Bacillus sp. B1-WWTP-T-0.5-Post-4, assembly GCF_009183795.1. Taxonomy (NCBI): domain Bacteria; kingdom Bacillati; phylum Bacillota; class Bacilli; order Caryophanales; family Bacillaceae; genus Bacillus; species Bacillus sp. B1-WWTP-T-0.5-Post-4. The sequence continues at coordinate 242,062 of NZ_WEIJ01000006.1, read as the reverse complement.
CATTGGTGCTGGAACGTTTACGTTTACACCAATCATACCAGCATCGATGTTATCACGGAATGTTTGTGCATGTTTACCATTTGACGTATAAATAACCGCACCATTTGCAAATTTAGATTGATTTGTTAGTTTAATACCTTCTTCTAAATCTTTAACACGTACAATACTTAATACTGGAGCAAAAATTTCATCTTGCCAAATTTTCATTTCTTGATTCACGCCATCAAAGATTGTCGCACCTACAAAGTAACCTTCTCCAACTTCTTCATTAATTTTACGGCCATCTACTAATAAAGTCGCCCCATCTGCTACACCGCTATTAATATAGCCTAAAACGCGCTCTTTATGAGATTCACGGATTAATGGTCCAACATAGTTATCTTCGTTAAAGCCATCGCCTACTTTTAATTTTTTCGTTTCTGCTACTAATACATCAATAAATTCATCAGCAATTTCATCCACTACTGCTACTACTGAGCATGCCATGCAGCGCTCTCCACTACTTGCAAATGCAGATCCAATTACACCTTGTACTGTTTTCTCAAGATTGCAATCTGGCATTACAATCGCATGGTTTTTCGCACCTGCTAACGCTTGTACACGTTTTCCGTGTTTCGTACCTGTTTCATATACGTAACGAGCTACCGGCTCAGAGCCAACGAACGAAACAGCCTGAATATCTTTATTTTCTAAAATGCTATTTACAACATCTTTTCCGCCTTGCACTAAATTTAATACGCCTTTTGGGAAACCTGCTTCATAGAATAATTCTACAAGTCGCTCCGCTAAAAGTGGCGTTCTTTCAGATGTTTTTAATACGAATGTATTACCGCAAGCAATTGCAAGTGGGAACATCCATAACGGAATCATCATCGGGAAGTTAAACGGTGTAATGCCAGCAACAACTCCGATTGGGTAGCGCCAAATCGATCCATCAATTCCGCTAGCGATATTCGGAAGTGCTTGACCCATCATTAAATTTGGCGTAGATGTTGCAAGTTCTACCGCTTCAATACCACGCTGTACTTCACCTGTTGCATCCGTTAGCGTCTTACCATTTTCTAGCGTAATGATTTTTGCAAGCTCATCTTTGTTTTCTTGTAATAGCTGTAAATATTTATATAAATTTCTTGAACGATTTGGAACTGGTACTTTAGACCATGTTTCGAATGCTGCTTTTGCCGCTTCAACAGCTTTTTCAACATCTTCTTTTGGAGATAGTGGAACGTAAGCGATAATTTTTCCAGTCGCTGGATTTGGAACTGCTTCTACTTCCGTACCTGTCGATTCAACCCACTCACCGTTAATGTGATTTTTTACTCGTTTAATTTCAGTTGTAATCATTGTATTCTCTCCTTTGTATAATTTATTTTTGATTAGAAATTAATTGCTCGCTAACTTTCTTATATAAAGCAGCCATATCATTTTCACCATATCCAGCTTGACTCGCTTCGTCATATACGTTTAATAACATTTCGCTTACCGGTAAATGGAGTTCGCTTTCCTTAGCTAAGTCAACTGCAAATCCTAAATCTTTCTTCAATAAGTTCACAGTAAATCCTGGCTCGTAGTTTTCAGGTGCTATAAAACTTTTATAATTACGTTCATAAATTCTACTTTGACCGTAACTTACATTTAAAATATCAAACATTTTATCTAAATCCATATTGTTCTTTTTCGCTAATGTTAAAGCTTCACTCACACCAGCTGTATAAAAACCAATTAATAAGTTATTAATTAACTTAACAGTTGTACCACTATCAATCTGCTCACTAACGTGGAAAATGTTGGCGCCTAGTACGCCCATGATAGATTCCGTTTTCTCATATACGTCTTTTGATCCACCAACCATAAACGTTAATGTACGGTTTTCGGCTCCGATTACACCACCGCTCACAGGTGCTGCTAAAAAGTCTACTTTCTTTTCCTTTGCAGCTTCCTCTAACTGTTTATTTAACTGCGGCGATACCGTACTTGTATCAATGAAAACTACATTCGAGTGACCATTTTCAAATAATCCTTCTGCTCCAAAATATACCGCTTCAACAGCGCGAGGTGAAGGTAAACTTGTAAAAACTACATCACATGTTTCTGCTAGTTTTGAGATTGATAGACCGATAATTCCGCCTTCTTTTTCAAAGGACGCTTCCGCCTCTTTATTTAAGTCCACGCCATATACTGTGTAACCTGATTTAACTAGATTTTTTGACATTGGAAGGCCCATGTTACCTAAACCGATAAAACCAATCTTTTTCATATCGCTTTCCTCCTATTTACACAATATATTTCCCGCGATTTATAATGGTTTTCGCAATTTCTCTCTTCTTCGTAAATACGTTCGTGTATAAAGGCACTAATAATTGACGGATTTCAGCTAAAATCACATGTCTATCTTGTTCTTCTGTGACAGCTGCTGAAAGTACAGAAATCGTCGCTTCTTCTACTTTACGGTATCCTTCTTCACAAATAACATCCGTTATTAATTGCTTCGTACGTTCTTTTTCCTCACCATTTTTACGTACCGCTTTTCTCGTACGTAAAAACGCTGATTCCATGACGTACACGTCCGTCAACATATTTGAAATTACACGTGAATATTCTTGTTCTTGGTCAATTTTTAGGCCTGGAGTTTTAGAGAGCGTTTTCAAAGATTGTTTCAACAATTTTTTCGCTAATAAAATGTAACGATGGTTTCTTTCTACATTTGCTACATCACTTTCTACTTCAGTATCTTCTAATTGTTCGATTTGCTTCATTAGCATTTTAGCAACTGTTAATCTATTAATTTCGTTCGTTCCTTCAAAAATACGACTAATTCTAGCATCACGATATAATCGTTCTACCTCATACTCTTGCATATAACCGTAACCACCATGAATTTGTACAGCTTCATCTACGATATAAGCAAGTGTTTCAGAAGCATTTACTTTATTCAGTGCACATTCAATTGCAAATTGGGACATTTTCTTCATAAGATCTTCATCGCTCTCATGAATTGCTTCATCGATTACACCTGCCGTACGATAAGCTGCACTTTCGGCTCCATATGTAGCAATGATCATATTTGCAATTTTCTCTTGAATCATCGTAAAGTCTACTAATTCCGTTTGGAACTGTTTTCGCTCTTTTCCATATTGAACCGACAAACCAATTGCTTGTTTTGCTGTTCCAATATTTCCAAAAGCAAGTTTAAGTCTAGCAAAGTTAAGAATATTAAGGGCTACGTGATGCCCTTTCCCAACTTCCCCTAAAACATTTTCAGCAGGGATGACAACATCTTCTAAAATAAGAGTCGCTGTTGAAGAACCTTTAATCCCCATTTTCTTTTCTTCTAATCCAATAGATACACCTTCACATGTTCTTTCGACAATAAACGCTGTCATTCCTTTATTTGTCTTCGCAAAAACAACGTATACATCTGCCATATGAGCATTTGTAATCCATTGCTTCTCACCATTTAACTTCCAAGCTGTTCCCTCTTCATTCAATACGGCGCTTGTTTTTGCACTTAATGCATCCGAACCAGCATTTGGCTCTGTTAAAGCATAAGCCCCAATCCATTCTCCCGATGCGATTTTCGGTAAATATTTTTCTTTTTGCTCTTTCGTTCCATAATATATGTAAGGCAATGTACCGACACCAGCGTGTATATTAAAAGAAACGCTAAACGCACCAGCGTAACCCATTTTCTCTGCTACAAGACCTGAGACAGCCTTTCCTAACTCGAACCCACCATAATCTTCTGGTACCTCAATGCCTAATAATCCAAGTTCCCCAGCTTTCTCAAATAATTGACGAGAAACTTTATAATTATGTTGTTCAATATTCTCCATTTGTGGAACAATTTCTTGTTTAACGAATTGTTCTGTCGTTTTTGCGATTAAATCTTCATCACCTGAAAAATCTTCTGGTGTAAAGTAAGTATGATTTATATCTTTATTAAGTGAAAAAAATTCATCCCATGGTAACTTCGTTTTCTCCATATGTATCCCCCTATCATTCGGCTTTCATAGCTTTTTGCTTATGCTCGTCTACGATGAGTGGAATATCTTTTTTGAAAATAGAAGGCGATGATTTTTCACATCAAGCATTTTATTTTGCCAAAGATGTATTTTCATCGCCTTCGCTGCTTTATCTATTGATCTTCTGATAATACTGTTTTTGCAATACCAGTATCTAACTCTTCAAAGTCATGATATGAAATTGTTTCGTATAATTCACTTCTCGTTTGCATATTAGAAAGTGCATCTTTTTGAGAACCTGTTTCTTTAATTAAAGCAAACACATTTTCATACGCTTTCGCTGCAACGCGAAGTGAAGTTACAGGATAAATAACCATTTGGAAACCCATATTCGCAAATTCCTCTGCACTATAATATGGAGTTTTTCCGAATTCAGTCATATTCGCAAGCAAAGGTGCATTTACCTTACTATTAAATAGACGGAATTCTTCCTCTGATTGAAGCGCTTCAGGGAAAATTGCGTCTGCACCTGCTTTTACATATGCATTTGCTCTTTCAATTGCTTCATCTAATCCTTCAACGCCACGAGCATCAGTACGTGCTACAATGTATAAGCTCGGTGCAACTTCTTTAATCGCTTTAATTTTTTGAACCAATTCTTCTGTAGTAACAAGTTTCTTACCATTTAAATGTCCACATTTTTTTGGTAATTGCTGATCTTCAATTTGGACAGCTGCTACTTTCGCTTCCACCATTTCTACAGCTGTTCTCGCCACATTTAGTACACCACCAAATCCTGTATCAATGTCAACAAGAACAGGTAAGTCTGTAGCTCTTACTAAATCTCTTGCTCTCTCAGCCACTTCAGTAGACGTCACGATACCTAAATCTGGTAAACCTTTACTTGCAGTATAAGCAGCTCCTGATAAATAAAGAGCTGAAAAACCTGTATTTTTCGCAACAAGAGCTGCCATTGCATCATGAGCACCTGGAATTTGCAAAATTTCATTTGCTTCTACTAAAGCTCGGAATCGATTCGCAAGCTCCTCTTGTGTTGACTGCTTTTTCACAACCCAAGCCATTCTAAATTCCCCCCTATTATTAAATTAAGAATAGATCTACAAATTCGTTTACATTCATATTTTCTAGTTTTTCTTCATTTAAACAAACTTCATGAATTTGTTCTTGTTGCTTACTAGAATAATGACCTGCCATATTTGCAGTGAATTTTTGAACAACTTTTGGAATTGCTTCGTCTCTACGGAAGCGGTGACCAAGCGGATATTCACATTCCACATTTTCTGTTACTGTGCCATCTTTAAAGTGAACTTGAACAGCGTTGGCGATTGAGCGCTTGTTCGGGTCAAGGTAATCTAAACTGTACTGTTTGTTTTCAACAACAACCATCTTATTACGTAATTCATCTACACGTGGATCGTTTGCTACTGCATCTTCATAATCGTCTGCAACGATATCTCCTTTTAATAAACCAATTGCCGTAATGTATTGTAAGCAATGATCACGATCAGCTGGGTTATTTAATGGACCTTCTTTATCAATAATACGAATTGCTGATTCATGAGTTGTAATTGTAATACGGTCAATTTCATCTAATCTCTCTTTAATTTCCGGATGCAACTTCACTGCACATTCTGCAGCCGTTTGTGCATGGAATTCTGCTGGATATGACACTTTAAATAATACATTTTCCATTACATATGACTCTAGTGATCTTGCTAATTTTAATTCTTGTTTATTGAATAATACATCTTGGAATCCCCATCCTGGCGCAGATAATGCTGTTGGATAACCCATTTCACCTTTTAGAGCAGTCATTGCAAGATGAACACCGCGGCTCGTTGCGTCACCTGCAGCCCATGATTTACGTGAGCCCGTATTTGGAGCATGACGATATGTACGAAGACTAGAATTATCAATCCACGCATGTGATAATGCATTAAAGATTTCTTCACGTGTTCCGCCAAGCATTTTCGCAACTACTGCAGTTGTTGCTACTTTTACATATAATACATGGTCAAGACCAACTCTGTTTAAGCTGTTTTCTAAAGCAAGCACGCCTTGAATTTCATGTGCTTTAATCATCATTTCTAATACTTCACGTACTTTTAAAGCTTCTTTTCCTTCTGAAATACGAACACGGCTAATATAATCTGCAACTGCTAAAATTCCGCCTAGGTTATCAGATGGATGTCCCCACTCTGCTGCAAGCCAAGTATCGTTATAGTCTAACCAACGGATCATACATCCGATATTAAATGCACCTTTTACTGGATCTAGTACATAAGACGTACCTGGTACACGTGTACCATTTGGCACGATTGTTCCTGGCACAACTGGTCCTAGTAATTTCGTACATTCTGGATATTGCAGTGCTAAAATTCCACATCCAAGTGTATCAAGTAATACGTAACGAGCTGTACTGAATGCTTCTGCACTAGTAACCTCTTTATTTAATACATAATCGGTAATCTCTTCTAATAATGCATCTTTTTGCTTAATTTCATTTGTTTTAATCATGCTATTCTTCCCTTTCTGTCGAAAATTCGTTATTATTAATGATGGGTGTCGGTCAAACACCCATCTGGCGGGCGGCGCTAACAACTCCCCAGTTGTTCTTATTTACTAAGTACATGTCGCTCGCCAATATAATTTACACGAGGACGGAACAAACGATTATTTGCATGTTGCTCAATAACGTGCGCACATAATCCCACTGTTCTAGAGCTAAAGAAGATTGGTGTGTAAAGTTGAATTGGAATACCTAGCATCCAATATACTGGAGCTGCATAATAATCAAGATTTGGATAAATTCCTTTTTCTTTTTCCATAATCTTTTCTCCAGCTTCACACATTTCATATAGTGTATAATCACCTTTTACATCACATAACTGTTTTAAAGCTTCCTTCATCATAAGTGCTCTTGGATCCATCTTCTTCATATAAACACGGTGTCCAAAGCCCATAATTTTTTCTTTGTTATATAGTTTCTTCTGTAATAACTCTTCAAATTTCTCAACATTACCAGCTTCTAAAAGCATGTACATAACCGCTTCATTTGCACCACCATGTAAACTTCCTTTTAAAGATGCAACTGCACCTGTTAAAGCACCGTATAAATCTGATTGTGTTGATGCAATAACGCGAGCTGTAAATGTAGAGTTTGGCATTTCATGCTCACTATATAAAACAAGGGAACGATCAAAGATCTTTTCCTCAAGTTCAGTTGGTTTTTTACCAGTTAACATATAGAAGAAATTCGCACTATAAGATAATTCTTTAAGAGGTTCAATTGGCTCCTCATTATTTAAAATATGATAGCTATTCGCTACAATGTTTGGCACTTTACTTAACAGCTTGTACCCTCGGCTTTTATTCACTTCTAACGAGCGGTTTTCGATATCATTATCGTAACCAGCTAACGCTGACACACCTGTACGTAATCCATCCATGGGATGCGTCTCTTTAGGCAATGCCTTTAGTACGTTGAATACACCTTCTGGTACTGCATATTCTTCTTTTAATTTCTTTTCAAGTGTTACTTTTTCATCTTCATTCGGTAGGTGTTCCTCCAATAAAAGGTGCACAATGTCTAAATACTCTTTTGTTTTTGAGAGTTCGATTAAGTCATACCCTTGAATTACAATTTCACCTTTTACTGTGTCAAGAAACGAGATTTTCGTCTCCGCTGCCACTATACCATCTAATCCCGGGGAAAATTTCTCTTCAGCTTTCATCATTATTTCCTCCAATCCTAATAGATCTTCGTGCACATAACTGTAAGCCTTTACAATATTGTGAAACTACATTTCTATTTCAATGTATCAGAGTTTTTAGAAGATTTCAATTTATTTTATAATGATAAGTTTCCTACACTTTTCTTACTGTAACAATACAATTTTTTGAAAATAATTCTTATATTTTATAAAGAAAGGATAGACTTCTTTGCGTATTTTCAAAAACAAGATATAAAGATTTTTCATATAACACCGCCAAATATACAATTATTCTAATTTTATTTGAGAAATAGAAAAAACGAGCTGTACATAAATACAGCTCGTTACTATATGATATTTATTTCACTATCTCTTAAATATAATTTTTATATAAAATTTATTCATTTTTAATAAAGTTATTATTTTACATAATTAAATTGAATTTCTTCCATTTCCTCATGATAACTTACAAATAAATCATAGTTTTGAAAATACCAAAGATCATCAGAATCTACAAAAAATATAATACCTTCCTTCTCAACTGACACTATTTCGCCATCGGGTTTCTCAGCAACAACCCCTAAAGAATATCCGGGCTGAATTGAACTATCCCCTCCGTACCTTACAGTAAAACGTACAGATTCACCGTGCTTTATACGTAATTCTTCCTGGAACCATTGCAGAGCTTTACGATCAATTGAAATTCTCATATTTATTCCTCCAGTTTACGCAAACTCTTTTTTTCCTAATCGTTGTTTTACAAAGAAGACGAAAATAATTAAGGCTATCAATGCTGAAATTGCACTCCCTGAAAATAAAATACGATAACCAAACATTTGTGAAACAACTCCAAGTAAAATAGCACCTAACCCGATTCCTAAATCAAACGCTGTAAAAAATGAAGCATTTGCAACTCCTCTTTTACTCGGATCGACAATTGTAAGCATTGCCGCTTGCAAAGCTGGCTGCGCTGAACCAAATCCAATACCGTATAATGTTGCTGCGATAATTACACCTATCAAACCATTTGAGATAGTTAAAACAACTATAGCTAAAATAGTAATACATAATGCTGGAAGTATGATGAATACTTCTCCATACTTATCTAATAGTTTCCCTGAAATTGGTCTTACAATTGTTAATGCAATTGCATATACAAGAAAGAAAGTTCCCGGGTTTACATGAATTGATGATGCAAATAACGGTAAAAAGGTTGTTATTCCTCCATATGCAAACGATAAAAAGAATACTACAATCGTGATTGTTAATACGGATTTCTCAAATAGCTGAATTTTCCCTTTTTCTTTTTGTGGCGTAAATGGGATCTTCGTTATTAATGATAATACAACTGCCATAAAAGATAACAACGTCGCTAATAAAAATAGACCATGAAATGAATAATTTTGCACAACCCATAATCCAATCATAGGTCCAATCGCCATTGCAATTGTCATCGCCATCCCATACCAACCCATACCTTCACCGCGGCGTGAATCTGGAATAATATCCGTTATTGCTGTTCCAACAGCTGTTGTAGAAACAGCCCATGTTACTCCGTGAATAACACGTAAAACAGCTAAAAGGACAATAGTCGATGCTATATTATAGGAGTACATCGTTAAGCCAAAAAAGATGAGTCCGAAAATAATAAAGGATCTTCTACCATATTGATCTAACATTCCTCCAATAATCGGTCGTATTACAACAGCAGCTATTGTAAACATCCCCATCATAAGTCCAACTTGCGATTCATTGCCACCTATCTCTTTAATAAAGAGCGGGAGCGTTGGAACAAGTAAATAAAATCCTGTAAATAAAAATAACATTGCGAAAGTCATTTGAATAAATGATTTCGTCCATAATCGTTCCATACAAATACCTCCATACACTCGTAAAATATTACGATTAACACCCTCATTGTATATTTTTTTTATCTCTTTTCCCTCCGCAAATAGACGTATCTTTTCATATTAAATAGTCCACCATCAGCTTACATTAGTCTTAAGACTTTGTACGCATATTTTAAACGAAAGTCCTATATATGTACCTTTATACGTGTGAAAAGAATATACTAATTTATTATCACAACTTAGGAGTGATTATTTTATGTGGGTATTATCATCAAGAGTAACTGTCGCGGTTCCTTCGATACCCGAAATACATGCCCCCACCGTTCATACAGCAAGTTCCGATGTCGGCATTGAACTTCCAGCAATTTGGCAACAATACCAATCACCAGGTCAAGCTACCCCTTCATTTTGGCATCATGGTGCCCATCCAAGTAGCACTACCTTTTATCATCCTAGCCACGCTCCACTACCTCAGGCTCAAGTCTTTTATCATTTCCCATCAATTTATTTTCAAAATTTTTATGGTACGTTTAACATTTAAAACACATCATTTCATAGCTACTACATTTAAACGAAAAAAGCACTTAAGATTGTAATTTTCACAAATCTTAAGTGCTTTTTAATATTTTTTATAAATTTTTCTTATTGCCCATTATTAGCAGGGGTCTCTCCTGCATTACCGCCAGTCTCTGGTTGTGTGGTCGCTGGTGGAGTTGTATTTCCTTGACCTCCTCCATTATTTGCCGGAGGTGTCGTATTTCCTTGACCTCCTCCGTTATTTGCTGGAGGTGTCGTATTTCCTTGACCTCCTCCATTATTTGCTGGAGGTGTCGTATTTCCTTGACCTCCTCCATTATTTGCTGGAGGTGTCGTATTTCCTTGACCTCCTCCATTATTTGCTGGAGGTGTCGTTCCTTGGCCATTTCCATTATTTTGTTCTTCTTGTTTCTTTTGCTCTTCTAGTTTCTTTTGTTCTTCTTGCTTCTTAAGTTCCTCTTGTTTCTTTTGTTCTTCTTGCTTTTTCAGTTCTTCTTGTTTCTTTAATTCTTCTTGCTTTTTCTCTTCTTCAGTTTTTTGCTGTTGATCTTGTTTTGGTTGCTCCGTTGTATCCGGCACGCTAGTATTTGGCGATGAATCACGTTTTTCACCTTTTATACGTAGCTCACTACCTTCTTGAATAACGCTACTTGGCATTTTAAAGCGTGATTTATCTGTAGCCATTTCGCTCATCATTTCTTTAAAGATCAACTGTGCAATTTTCGTATTTTTACTACTAATATACTCGTCTTTACCATCTTTCATATACCCAGTCCATACTGCCATCGTATATTGCGGTGTATATCCAGCGAACCAACTATCACGAGTTGCACTTTCTGGAATTTTATATTGAGCTAATTGCTTTGATGAATAGTTTGTCGTACCCGTTTTACCAGCTACATCTAAAGAGCCTACATTTGCCGATGTACCAGTACCTGATGTAACTACAGAACGAAGCATATCAGTAATCATGTATGCGGTAGAATCTGTCATAACTTGTTTTGGTTTTTGTCCAAAACTTTGTGACTTACCGTCTGGATAAACGACTTTCTTAACAAAATGCGGTTTCGTATATTTACCTTCATTACCAAATGCCGCATAAGCACCCGCTATTTCAGTTGGCGATACTTCATTTGTACCAATCGCTGTCGATTCTGTCGGTGCTGTATTAAATGTAATACCTAGTTTCTCAGAGAATTCTTTCGATTTACTAATCCCTACTTCTTTTGCAGTTTTAATTGCAGGAATATTACGCGACATTTTTAATGCTTCACGCATTGTAATTGGACCCCTATGACTTCTATCTGCATTTCGTACTTCTTGTCCCGTTGAATACTTAAATGGAGAGTCATCAATTTGATGGTACGTAGCCCATTTTAAATATTCAATTGCAGGAGCGTAGTCGAAAATCGGCTTCATCGTTGAACCAGCTGCACGATCTAATTCAATTGCCATATTATGCCCTTTAAATACAGCTTTATTTTCTCCACGGCCACTACCTATAGCACGAACTTCTCCTGTTTTCGTATCCATAAATGTAAATGCACCTTGGAATTTATCGTTCGGATAATCAATGATATTATTATTTAAAATATTATCAGCAAGTTTCTGTGCTTTCGGATCTAACGTTGTATAAATTTCTAAACCGTCAGAACCGATATTAGCATCCGGTAATTCTTTTTCTACTTCTTTCACAACTGCATCCATAAATGCAGGGTATGGCATTGTTTGTAGTTGAGCTGCAGGCTTAAGCCCCTTTTCTACGTCAACTTTTGATGCTTCTTCCATTTCCTGTTTTGTTATATATCCATGTCGATTCATTAAGTTTAGAACAACATTTCTTCTTTCTGTTGCCTTTTGAACATTTTCTTTTTTCGTTGGATCATAGTTATTCGGTGCTTTCGGTAAACCAGCAAGCATCGCAACTTCTGGTAATGTTAAGTCCTTCAATTCTTTACCATAGTAGTTTTGTGCTGCTGTTGCGATTCCGTATGAACGGTTTCCTAAGTTAATTTTATTTAAGTACATCTCTAATATTTCATGTTTTGAATACTGTTGTTCTAGCTTATAAGCTAAATATATTTCTTGCGCTTTACGCTTTGGTGTTTTGTCCATTGATAAGAAGTAGTTTTTAATAACTTGTTGTGTTATCGTACTTCCACCTTGAGAACCATAATCTCCTTTAAGACTTACTAGAACAGCACGGGCAGTACCTTTAAAATCTACTCCGCTATGCTCATAAAAACGTGAATCTTCTGTCGCTAAAAATGCATTTTCTACTAATTTAGGTATTTGCTCATACGTAACATTCGTCCTTTTTTCTTTTCCATATTCATATACCAAATCCCCGTTTTTATCATAAATTTTTGAGGATAACGGATTAACAAGTTTTGCTTTCTCAAGTTTTGGTGCATCCTTAATCATTACGAAAAAGGTAGCAACCCCCGCCACTAAACCAACAATACCAAGTAATAAACAAGTAATTAAAAACTTGCGAAAGAATGATGTTTTACCTTTTGGTTTTTGTGTTTTAGAAGCTGGCTGTTTTTTCTTTTTAACTTGTCGTCGTTCCTCTCGAGAACGATAATTTTCTGACATGTTACTTTCTCCTGCCTTTCAATTCTCCCGTTGATTTACTTAAAAATATTGAGGTCACTTTCTAAAATGAATTTGATTAAGAAAGTATATTGACCTGGAGCATTCAATATTTTCCTAATTCACAGATTATAAATTTTAGAATACTTCTTATACAAACTATTTTCACTTCTATTTTTCCTAATAACGCTGCCCCTTTAAGCATAGAATGTAGAAAGTGAATTTTTAATACCTCGTATAAATAATATACCTTTTTTTCAAATGGTCAATATTTTCTTATTTATAAATCAAAGGTGAAATAAAAATAGCACAACGATATGTACTTCGTGTGAACTTCCTTATAATTACGTATAACAAACATTTAATATATTGCATATAAGTATAATACCTCTTAAATTATAAGGATTTCAACATCACAACCTCAACATCTACAAGAAATTATTAAAAATGAAAAGTGAGGAGTTGTGTAATGATGAAGCTATCTCCCGTAATTTCAAAAAATATAGTTGCTGTTGGCTACAATCCTTTTTCTATGATTTTGCGAATCCAATTAAAGAATGGTATGTACGATTTCTTTAATGTACCAGAAAGTATTTATACTGGCCTATTACATGCACAATCTAAAAGTTATTATCATAATACTTACATTAAAAATTCTTTCCGCCACACAAAAATCTAAACTTAACACTCACTAAAAAAGAAAGGAGGTTAATCCTCCTTTCTTTTAAAAACATTTTGCAGATGAATTATCTTCGATTCCTCTTATTAATTTCATCATATGCTTGAATTTGTTTTTTCAAACGCCGATCAGCTTTTTTATCATGCACTACAAGAATTGCATGTATAACCCCTGGAACCCAAAATATTAATGTTAATATGAAATTTATGATTGCCTGAATTGGTTTTCCACAAAATAATACAGCAACAGGTGGAAGAAGAATTGCTAATAAATACATCATCCCTTGAAAACTCCTTATTTTGTATTTTATATATCACTTTTCAAAATATACGCAAAAAAACCTACTACCATTTTAATCTTACCTACCTCTAAAATCAATGGATCTCCTTCTATTTAAATAAGTATTTCAGACTTTTTATTGTTTTCTAGCCTATTTTCTTCCTCTATTGCAGTTACTCCAATTGCAGAAATTAACGTTCCTATCGCTTGTATCCAAATACCAATGAGTGCAATGATTCTCTCATTCTTCTTATCAAAAATACTATCTTCATTTTCTCTCTCATCTTTCAATACATTTGAAACACCTTGATACGCTTGTAATCCAGCCCCTAAACTTTGCATGGAGTTACCCAGTATAATAATTTTCTGTAATACATTTATATCCAACAAAGCTGCTTCTACTCCTAAAAAAGCACCGATCGATTGTAAACTGTTCCCTGTAATGATAAGATAATCATTTTCTTTCAATTGTTCATTTATATTAAAATATGTTCCTATTACATTTGATATATTGCCTAATGCTAATAACTCAATTCCTATTTGATCAAGTAATTTACTTTGATTCTCTAAGCCTATATTTTGATTTTCTCTTTTTTCTTCCCCATCATCATAATTGCTCGCAATGATTTGTAATATATATCCGAGGGCTTGTAATGAGCTTCCTACAATAACAAGATCCGATTCAACCTTCTCTTCTCCAATAAATCCTCTTGTCGTTCCAATAGCAGCTGTAAGATTCCCTCCCACTTGAAACCATGCCCCTGTCACTTTTAAACTGCTTGGATTCATTTTTATCACCTATTTAAATATTTTCTAAAGCTTTCAAAACAAACAAATCTCACCCTTAATCTTTTATTTTATTTTTTAGATGTAATTTTGTGAATGATATAATGTGCTACTAATATAAAAGCACCTTAAAGGTGCTTTTTATATGCATGCTGGGCATGTCAATGAATCTCCATTTTTATCTATTGTTATATTCAATATATATTCAATTGCTTTATGTGACCAAGTTTCAGGTGTAGGCGATTCATTTATATATTGTGGCGCACATGACTTCAGCATTGGAGTACTAATACTCCCTCCAGGATCTAAAGCAACTACAGCCATGCCATGGGGTAATTCCAGGGCCATAGATTTAGTGATACCTTCAATAGCAAATTTCGAGGCACAATATGGCGCAAGCTCAGCCTCACCTTCTCTCCCCCAACTAGAACTCATATTAATGATAATTCCTTCTTTCCTAGCTACCATCGCTGGAACAAATGCTCTTATTACATTTACTACACCATTCACGTTTACATTCATTACATTTTCGAATTCTTGATCCGTAATTTTCCAAAGTTGTGCATTTTGATTTACAATCGATGCATTATTTATTATCATATCGGGAGCTGTATGTGTATTAAGTATATAATTTGCCCAATTGTTAACTTGCTGAGAATCTGAAACATCAATTACTTGGAAATCATGTATTTTACTGTACTGTTTTTTTAGTTCTTCAATTTTATCTTTTGAACGTCCACAACCATATATGTTCCACCCTAATTCATGAAATCGATCAACCATCGCACGCCCTAACCCTTGTGTCACGCCTGTAATAATTACAGATTTACTAATTTCTTTTCGCTTCATTTCTCTCATCCTCCTTCCCTATATCTTACTCTCTTCATTTTTATTCAGCGATTTACTATAGTATCAACTCAACTCATACTTTAGTAATGGTTTTGATATTGTATACATAAACCAAAAAAGTAACCATCATGGTTACTTTTTGCTATATATCTAAAAATTCATTGTTTATTTCATTATTGTTTTTACATTTCAACTTCTCTTTTCCACATTTCTCACACTGGTAAATATAAACTACACCTAATGTCCCTTTTTTAAAATTCTCATTATCCTGCATCTTAATAAAAATATATTTATGTTTACAATGCGATTCACCCAAATAATTTTTAAACCACTTTTTCAACACAACACATTCCACCTTTATGATAGAACCTTTATTTAGCTGCTTTATTACATACTTTTATTTAAATGTTCAATCTCATCTTGCAACTTTTTAAATTGCTCAAAATGCATGGTAATAGATTGGCTACTACCATAATCAACATTTTGTTTCACTAATATAACACCCGTATCATGAAAAAGCGCTTCAAGTTCTTTCCTAATAGACACTTTCGCAATATGAGCTGTTTTAATTGCAGATAAAATTGCAATTTCATTAAACTTTAATTTTATTTCATTTGGACAAAATGCGTCTTCAACTAATATAACTTCATTACTATAAATTAGTGCAACAAGATTACTTGATTTGGCATCTGTTAAATCAACTTTTTTCATAATATCTTTCATTACATTTTGCCTCCTTTATTTTCATATATATCAATTATACAAATTTTTTTAAAAAATTACTCAACTTTATTATATTAATTTTAACACACTTTTATTGAAATCCATGCTCCAAACGTTTTACTATTCCACAATTTTTATTATATGAACCATCTGGACTATAACTCCATATAGTAATGTTAACAACTTATTATAAAGCAGGTGAAAATTATGCCATCAGTTGTAGGAAATTTAGTTGTACAAAATAGTAATGGATCATTTAACTTAGGTGATTTCTACAACGTTTCTCCGAAAGAAAATACGAAAGCTTATAATGGTTCCGGCGCATCAAACGTTGGTTTTGTTGTTAATACTTTTAGCGGTGTTAGCGCGACCAATACATTTGATTCTGACCTTGCAGATCAAAACCAAGTGGGTACAGCCTAATCTTATGTTCAACTTTTTGTATAGAAAATTTTAATTTGTCTATACTATAATCAGGCTGTTTGACAGCTCTTATCGATTTTGGAGTACCCTATCTTTTTCTCCCTTTCCCTGGGGCTCAGCAGCTAGCACAAAGCTAGCTGCTTTTTCTTATATTATTTGTCTCATAAATCAGAAATAAAAAAAGCTGCCATTTAATATTCAGCTTCTTTTACATTATTTCAATAATATCCATAGCGTTAAATACGTAAGTTTTATAAAAGGCGTCTGTACAAATTACAATTTGTTTTACCGGATTGATATGTACAACAGTCATGTAGCTTGTTAATATGTAACCATCTTCAAAATATGTTACCAATATTTCTTTCTCAGACAGTAATGACGTTAATAATTTATCAGAAATCCTCTCTTTTGCTTCATTTGTTAAAAGCGGTTTTTGTACTTTTAATTTCTCTCCAATAATCTTTCTCATATTTAAAAGTTGTTCGGACATTACTGTAAACGGAACCCACTCTCTTTCTTCTTTTTGTATCTTTACATCGTTCATTTTTTATCTCCTTGATCATTTATACATTTATTTATTCATGCTATCCCTTAGTTATTTTTAATACTTACTAAACTCGAATTTACTTCTAAACTATAATTAGGTTACCTCTTAAAAGAACACTCGTTCTTATTATACACGAACTTACGTTCCTTTGAGAAGAGCTATACTTATTATTTCTTAACAAAAAACATAATTTTATTTATCTCCATATTTTTTCCTTTATCAAATAAACTTTTCATTTCTTATATAAAATGCATATAAAAACTAAAAGGCGACTTCACACAAAGTGAAATCGCCTTTTTCTAAAAAATATTCAAAGCTTATTTTTCTATCCTAACTAATGTTCTTTCTGGAATACATAATTCATCTATATTAAAATGATTTATTTTTAATTTCAATTCCCCTACTCGTTCCTTATCTTCATCACCAACCCAACAACTGAATAATTCAAAATAGTCTCCATCTTCCAAATAACCTTCCATAATCTTGCATAAAGTTAAAAGTTTTTCTTTCGCTTCTTTTTTTTCCTTTACGTTTTGCCACTCGACAAGTTCAATTCCCCAACTAGTTGAAACCTCATATATGTAATTTTTTTGGAATTGATACTCTTGTACAATTTCAAGCATACTTTCATCTGCAAAACATGGTCCAAAAACAATTACATCATTAGAATCGGGCTCCGTTAACGGAATTTCTACATTACAGCCTATGTAACTTGCTAAACTCATTTTATACTCCTCCAATATTCGTATAAAAAATACTTCATAGTATATTTATTTACTCAAATATAAAATGCCTACCTAAACAAAAAAGTTTTAAATTTTTTCGTTTATTAACCATCTATAACTGAACACATATACTATGATGAACGAACTCACAAAGCATAAGAAAAGAGAGCATTTACAACACTCTCTTTTCTTACATACTCTATGGAACTTTACAAAACTGAATCAGTGATTTTTATTATTATATTTCATTACATATACTTAGGTTGTACTATTATATGTAACTCTCTCTCTGTATCCGCTTTTTTCGGATGACGAAAATAATTAAGTTCGTACTTTAACACTTTATACTCAACAATTCCGATTTTAATCCCTTTCGTTTCTTTTAATATAGCTAATAAATCACTTATATTTTCATCATATGACTCAAAAATTTTCGCTCCGCCCTCTCCTTGAAAGATTACTTTCATATATTCTCCCCACCTTAATTTATTGATGTGGTAAATGATGCGTTTAAAACGATTCATTCTTTATCCTAAAATTTTCACAACAAAAAGAGCATCCTTTCCAATCGAATGCTCAGCTTTTTACTAATTATCCATGTTAAATATTTATTCAAAAACATTATATGTATTATTTTTTAAATTATGTTCGATATTCATTATTAAAGAGTAAATATATGTAATAAACTTGCATAATGAAAACCGTAGAATATCCACTTTCGTTGAAATAATTATAAACCATAATTTTCCATTGTAATTCTTAATATTTAAATGTAATATTGTATTGTCTTACTATCTATTTATAACTCACACACTAATTAGAAAAGGGAACTCTATATGAGTTCCCTTTTCTAATTATGATTACAGTCATTATTTCTTTTCTAGAAATTTAAATGTATCTTTAAATTCTTTATTATTCACTTTAATATCAGCATCTTTCAATAAATCATTGACTACTTGTTGTTTCCATTTACCTGTCGTATCTTGTAGTCTTTGTTGTTCTATATCTTTACGAATTTTATCCTTTACTTCATCAAATGGCTTCAATTCTTTTTTATCCGTCACTTTAATAATATGGTAACCGTAAGTTGTTTTAACCGGATCACTTACTTGGCCTGCATCTAATTTATACGCAGCTTCCTCAAATTCTTTCACTGTTTGCCCAGGAGCAAAACCAGATATTTCCCCGCCCTGTTCCTTTGAACCAGTATCCTCTGAATACTGTTTTGCTAAGGCAGCAAAATCTTCACCATTATTTACTTTCTCCTTTATTTCTTTAGCCGTTTTTTCATCTTTCACTAAAATGTGACTTACTTTCATTTCTGGTTTATAGTTATTTTTCACATCTTTATCTGTAACTGTTGCTTTAATCGCTTTCTCAAATGCAATTTCTGGCTTCATTTTTTCTTTTAATTCATCTTCGTTTTTCAACCCAAGCTGTTCTAAAGTCGATTTAAAGTTCTCACCCATTTTATCTTTTGCTTCTTCTACTTTCTTTTTTGCTTCCTCATCTGAAACTTTATATTTATCTAACAATGCCTTACTTAACATCATTTGATATAAAGTACTTTCTCCATATTGTTGTCGTAATTCTTTACTTAATTCTTTCTCTGTAACATTCCCTACTTTTGATGTTACTACGTTGTCTGAGGAACCACATGCAGATAATGCTAGCATCACGCATGAAATAATTGTTCCAATAAATATTTTTTTCTTTTTCAATTCAAATACCTCACTTTTATCATTATGCAAATTAACTATACACAGTCATTGTGAAAACAGTGTGTTTTCTACATGTAATTCATTTCATATGAGTAGACTATGTATCATGTATTTTCATTTTTAAACGTAAAGAGTCTTCTTACTATTATGTATAGTAAGAAGACTCTTTACATACTCCTTAAAAACAATACTGCCGCTATAGTTACTTAATAATTACATGTTTTTCAGGTATCCAACTATTCTGCCCGATATCTATCGCATTTCCCACTCTACCCCACACTCGAAAAGATGTCGATCCATCTATATTCCCTTTATAATTCATACATTCAGGCTCTTCATAATAATTTACTCCGTAACCGACAGGATATTTCGAAGTTGCATAAAACCATTTCACATTAAAATGTTTTAAATATGCCCACTGCTTATCGTTCCCTAAACAAATCATATCTTGCTCACCGCCTCCCCAATAACTTGTTAAGATTAAATATGGAATTTTCTGAGTGAGTGCACCTGTAAATTGAGGGGTCATGGGAGTTTCATATAAATTTATTCCGTATCCATCAGGATATTTCGAAACTGCAATACCAATGCCATTCGGTTGCTGTGTATACACTATGTTAGATTGATTTGCTTTGTTGGAATCTATAAACCAAGAAAGTGACTTATTTCCTACTAATCGATTCAGATCACATTTCCCAATACCAGGAACATTCCCTGAATCCGTATATTGCCACATATCGCATGGATATGCTGGCTTATTCCCTCCATAACGAGGGACCCATATGAAATCAGCTTCAATATTACATGCTCCAAATGATAAATACGTGTGATGCCCTACGTATAATCCTACTTTTTCCGCACCTAAACGGCGTAATTCATCAATAAATGCCTGTGTCCCGCCTTGCATATCTACCATCGTTTGAACTTCTATGTCCGCTACCCAAAACTTAGCAGATTGATCACCACGATTCCAAAAATCTTGTGCCTCTTTCTTTGCATCAGCAATAGATATAAAACGGCAAAAAGCATAATTACCGAATGGGATACTATGCTTTTTCATTTCACTAACATAATTTTGATACATAAAATCCACCGTATTAGAGCCATCTTGAACTCTAGCAATCACTAAATCTAGCTGAGATGCTGCAATATCCCAATTAATAGTTCCATTCCATTTTGAAATATCTACAATATACCCCATACATTCCAGCTCCTTTTGAATGTCTTATTCATAGCTTGTTTTATTGTAAGCCTCCTCTCTCTAAAACTAGCTATCTATAATATAAATAAAAAGAATCTTTACTGTTTTTCAAAATATATTCTCTTTCAGAAATATTTCTATCAACTTTAACATGTATGCCACATAAAACATTCGAAATATACCCTACTATTCATTTATTATGTAATCTCGTCCTATCAATCATTTTTACAGATATTAAAAAAAAATTCCCTGTATTATTAAATTATAACTTTCAGTATCGATTTCCTTTCAACTAAAAAATTTCATCCCTCATTTTCTATATACTCTTAAGTCAAAATTACTACCTCTACATGAAATTTGAGATTTAGAAAAATTTTAATTAATTGAAGTTTACTCCTATTAAATTGCTATTTTCCAACCTGAACACTATTGGTGCATAAAAAAGACATTTTCTATTACTGAAAATGTCTTTTTACAGTTTAATAAAACAACTTTGGTGCTAAATCTGTATTTTGTAATTGTGAGTTTTCACTGCTCATAACACAACTTGTGGAAAATAGAATTGGGATACCACAAACCTCATCATTCATTACATCACGAAACACATTGGCAGCAACACCTGTAAACGTTTGACATAAGTTAGAAATATCGTCATTGAAAAACTGAATGACTTCCGCAGCGAAAACCGGAAAAACAACATTCGGTCCGCCAGGGAACTGAGGCTGTACCACAACTTGTTCAAAATAAGGATTATTTTCTAGTGCTACTTGAAATAAATGAGCTATTTCAAATGCATCTAGTGGACAAGGAAATGGATTTACAATTTCATTCTCATTATTCGTTACAATAACTGTCACACTTACATTCCCAAATTGTACAAAAGATTTTAAAAGCGTTGCTAATGCTCTCGCTTTTTCGTTGCTTAACGCATGCACTAAAATAATATAATTACCACCAACAGGAATAAGTGGCCCAACTGTAACAGTTGGATCAGCACCTATTGAATTTTTTAATTCATTAAAATATGTGATCCACGGTGGCGAAAGCTGAGCTTGTACATTTTCTTCCACTATTTTATACTACCTCCTTATACCATTCTTACTAACATAATATGTAACAAACAAAAAAATGCATTAGTTATATTAACCATTTGCGTATTTATTGATTATATTAATTAAACATTTTATTTCCCATTCTCAATTTCCCCTTTACATCTTTAAGCACTTTTACTACTATAAAATTCTTTATTATAAGCAAATCCACTGAAATTTCATATTATACTAATACGACTCTATATCCATTAAATTATAATACTCAATATTAGGAGCTGATTTCATGGAAAAAAAACCTATCGTGTTCAAAATCCCACCAAATTCAAAGCTAAAAATTACATTTTTCGGTCCTTGTAACGAAGTAATTACAAATGTGTCTATAATTAATCAACTATGCACCCCTAAATGTCAAACTATCACGCAATACCCAGACTTTAAGAAATATGTAACGGAAGTACGATCGCTATCCCGTTGTTAGTCCGCATAATGCACGATTTTCACAACTTTATTACCTAAAATAACCGAGAAAGAAAATAACTGCATTCCTAGACTAAAATTACTCATGTTATGATATTCCATTGATAATTCATTGATTTTTTACACGTTTTTATGAAAAGAACATATATTATCGTATGGAGATTATCCACTCATAAAACCTATCTTTCTTTGGAGCGTACTTTTTATGTATGCTCTTTTTTTATGTAACCGTCCCCCTTCTAAATTGACCAACAATATATTAAAATTCTTTATATACTCAAGGGGGTCAAATATGTTCAAGTTGCATCCAATACTACTCATCTTAGGATTGATTTTGTTTTTATATAGTGTAATCGCCTTTATGCTATTCTTTTCAGTGTATTAGCATTCCCTACACAAATCTATGTTCAATATATAATTTCTATATAGTAAAGAAAAAACATAATGATACGATCTTTTATGTATTCCGTCTTTCTTGTTCTATAAGAAAACTAGTAAACTTACTAACAATGCGTTTTTACAAGCATGTTACTTATTATTCTGTTTATTATCTGAAGAAGGTTGAAGCCCCTACAAATTAAACTACGCTTTACCTATTTACTTATATATTTTAGAAAAACAATAATAATCCCCTACCATTTGGTAAGGGGATTAACTAAACCTACTAAAAAACATTTAATGATCAGTTTTATTTAGTTGGAGAAGGAAATCTTGCTGCTTCAAAATGTGCACCATCTTCTAAAGGACTTAAAACTCCATCTATACTACTTTGTGCATAAATCTCAACTTCATCCCCTGCATTCAGTTGAACAATCGTCGAAACACTTACGACATTTCCAAAACTTATTGGACCAAAAAAGTCATTATCTATAGCTATCGCTGCGTTTCCATTCACACGAATTTCTACACGCGCTCTATAATTTAAAGTTGGATCGTTTGGAAAGAAACCAATCGTTCCAATAATAGAATATACACCTTTAGTCTTCGGCATAAAAATAGATGTTGCTGGATTATACTCATTCGCTAAATCAAATTGTTCATTTTGAAATAACACTTTCACAAAAGTATTAGCAGGAACATTTTGATTCACAGTATTTCTAGCTCTAAATGCCGATGCTCTAACAAGATTGTCCTTGTTATCATGACACTTACTAGTGTTCTTACAACAATCATGATGCTTATTTTTATACTCCTTACAATACTTACAGTAGTAATAACAAGACATACTGATTCCCCTTTCAAACTTATTACTATATATTATGTAAGATTGATTTATAAGGTTTGGACTAGCTATTTTTATTATTCATAAGGGCGCTATTAATCTGCACCCTTATTTATATACACCACTTCATTCCTTACTAGTTATAAGTTGTATATAGTTCCATATGGAATAGTAAGAAAAGAACTTCCGTACGGTGTAACATGATGTACTGGGTAAAAATACTCTACGGATGAGTAATATGGTTGTACTCCTTGCTGCTGCATTTGCATTTGTTGTTGCATTTGCAATGCTTGTTGAATAGCTTGGACTGTACTTTGTGCTCCACTATACGTTATAGATGTACCATATGCTGGTCGCATACCAGTTTCAGAATTAAAATATGAATAAAACATGATTCTCAGCTCCCTTCCCGTATAATTTATTACAAATTATATTATGATTCTTTATTTCAGTGGGTACTATAAAGCTAGTCCGCTCGCTTATATTCAAATGACAAAATAAAAAAGTAGCTGCTAGACTACTTTGACTCCTTCTTATCACCAAATGAAATGATATACATATTCTCCTGTTACACGCTCATTAATTCCCGCAACCCTAACGAACCTCAGTAAATCCGCTCCTTGAAGGAAATATACCGAAATCGTAACCGGTACTTGCGACCACATGAATTGATAAAGGTCATTCACTCTCTGATTCGTCGTAACGATTAAATCATTTACAGGTCCATGATTCCATGCAGAGGTTTGAACTGAAGTGAAAGAAAGGTCTTTCCCATTAACCACTATTCTTGATACACTTTGAGTTATGTCCACAATAATCCCCTCCAACATTACAAAAATTGGACCTTTTTTAGTTCATATTATTATAAATATTCTTGACTGTAATAAATGTTTAAGGCAAATCCCTAATAAAGTGAAACTTTAATCAGCTCTCACCAATCGGGCTTTTACTGGCAGCCCGACCCCACCTAACTTCTTTGCTTCCGCTGAATTTTGAGGTGGGGGTATTACTGCCCGACAAATAGCGGGATAAAATTTTTTTATTCATATCCCTCAATTCCCATTACAACCATATAATTTCTAACCTTATTCAATTTTTGTAATTAAAATAAAAAATAGCTAATTCACTACTTAAAAAGTAAAAAAAGCATCAGATTGACTAGTATGTAGATGGTTAAATGAATGTAAAATGTTTTTAAATTATCTACTCTTTTTTTAGTTTGGAAGTAACTCTCATCTCTTCCCATCTTTATACACCACTTTCTTAATCACACTGAACGCAATATTCAATTGATGAGTTTGTCATTTCGTTACCTCCAATTAACGCCTTTGTTCAATGTAGTAATTTTCTTGTATAATAAAAGTTAATTAATCTAGAAGGGATTCTGAGAAAGAGCGAAAAATCAGCTGGAAAGCTTATCGATTTAAATATCTATTCGAAATTAATAAGCGATTAATTTTAGTCACTCTGCCCATACTCAATCAAAGTGTGGGCTTCTTTAATTTCTGTATAAAATTCAAAAGTTTGACACAATCCTGGAAAAAGCTTATAAAGAAAAGTGAGGTTCCATTATTTTCACACTTAGTAGCGCAGTCATGTTACATATAATTTTATAAGTGTGAACGAACTACAAAACTAAAAAACAAATAATAAGTTTGCAACATGTTTGCAAATACGAATTTTGCATATAAATTCGTGTGATATTGAAAGGAGTTTTACTTATGAAAGAAATTAAAACAGAACAAGAATTCAAAGACATCATCGCAAGCGAGGAGCCTGTAGTTGTTAAGTTCTTTACTACATGGTGCCCAGATTGCGTACGTATGGACAACTTTATCGGAGATGTAATGGAAGAGTTCAATAAATTTGAATGGTACTCTATCAATAAAGATGAGTTTCCAAGTATCGCTGAAGAGTATCAAGTAATGGGTATTCCAAGTTTACTTGTATACCAAAACGGTGAGAAGCTAGGCCACTTACATAGTGCTAATGCAAAAACAGAAGAGCAAGTTACTGAGTTTTTAGAAGCATACTAAAATGAAAGCCCTCTGGAAAATATTTTTCAGAGGGTTTTCATCTATTTTCACAATTATCTTTTGAAGTTTTTCATCGTTTAATGAATTACACCTTGTCATGATAAGAATAATACGTAGTAAGAAAAGTATTCGTTTCCTCATCCATCTACCCTCCTATCTCTTTAGTAAATAAACTCCAATTAGGTTCACACCTTGACTTTGTACTTTTCAACATATTTTTCCTTTACGAAACTTTGTTATCCCCTTCTTAAAAAGCTATAAAACGTCAACAATGTTTGTATAGACCCACACGACTTTCGTTTGATACTCTATTTATAGAAAGAAATTCCTTTAAAGAAAGGTGAGTGATTAAAATGGATACTCTTTCTCATAAAGAAGCTGATAAAGGTGCTATTGTCAGCATTATGGCCTACATATTTTTATCCTCTATGAAAATCATCATCAGTTATATTACCCTCTCTAGCGCATTACGCGCTGACGGTTTAAATAACTTAA
Organism: Bacillus sp. B1-WWTP-T-0.5-Post-4; assembly: GCF_009183795.1. NCBI lineage: Bacteria > Bacillati > Bacillota > Bacilli > Caryophanales > Bacillaceae > Bacillus > Bacillus sp. B1-WWTP-T-0.5-Post-4. The sequence continues at coordinate 216,169 of NZ_WEIJ01000006.1, read as the reverse complement.
CGGATATCGGTGCTTCTTTAGCGATATTAATTGGTCTAAAAATATCTCGTAAACCTCGTGACCCAGATCATCCGTATGGGCATTCGCGTGCCGAACAAATCGCATCACTTGTTGCGTCCTTCATTATGGCAACAGTCGGATTAGAAGTTGTTATTAGTGCCATTCAATCTTTCTTAAATCCGAAACAAGCAGCGCCTAATGTACTCGCTGCATGGGTTGCTTTATTTTCTGCTGTCGTTATGTACTGCGTGTATTTGTATACGAAAAAAATTGCAGCACGAACAAAAAGTAAATCATTAGAAGCCGCTGCAAAGGATAATTTATCAGATGCACTCGTAAGTATTGGTACCGTAGTAGGTATTGTCGGTTCTCAGTTCCAAATGCCTATTTTAGACCCTATTGCCGCTTTAATTGTCGGTCTTATTATTTGTAAAACTGCATGGGAGATTTTCGTAGAATCTTCTCATATGCTAACAGATGGAATTGATCCTGATAAAATGGAAGAATACGCTGATGCTATTGAGCATATTGGCGGTGTGGAAAACATTGTAGATATTCGAGCACGTATGTATGGGAATCAAACGTACGTTGATATTACAATTGAAGTAGATGCTCGCATGGATGTTGGAGAAAGTCACTGTATTACCGACAACATCGAAGCTATGCTGCGCAAAAAATTTGGAATTTACCATGCACACATTCATGTTGAGCCAATGAAAAAAGAACCTATTATGACATAGGTTCTTTTTTTATGAACGTTTTATGGAATATAACACATAAAACGAGCCAGCTACCGCCAGCTGCCCATCCTGCTAATATGTCAGATGGATAGTGCACGCCAAGATATATTCGGCTAACTGAAATAGATAATACAACAAAGCTTGCTATAAGAATAATTAACAATTTTTTATGCAACGAAATACGTTCTTCAGTAATTGTGACGTATGCAATAAATCCTAAAAAAGCAGTAGCATTCATCGTATGACCGCTCGGAAAACTATATCCAGTTGCAGTAACAAGCTGCGTGACATCAGGTCTTGCTCGTTCGTACCATAGTTTAAGCATACTGTTTAAATAACGAGATCCGTAGTAATTAATTGTTAGAAGTAACGCACTAAGTAACTTTTTTCTAACGAGAAAATACATTACAAGAATAATGAGTAATGGAAAATATATTCTTTTGGAACCGATAAAAGACACCCAAGTAAAATAGGTCGTCAAATAATCGTTTCGAAAGCTTTGAATAAAATGTGCGACTATATTGTCAAAGTTCTCAATACAAGCGGTATGATACGAAAGTGATAATACGACAAAACAAATGAGTAACGTAAAACTTAGCAAGTATAAATGTCGATATCGTTTCACATACATAACCTCACTATGCAAAAAAATGGAGCGGTTGTTTTAGTTTTCCTCTCCATTTCTTTTTTATGCATAGTTTATTAAAAAATATAATTATTAATTTTCCGCTTCATCTCAGGGATATCTTCTCTTGTTACGGTAAAACGAATCACCTTCTCATCAAGATCAAGCGCCTCAGCGAATAATCCAGCTAAACCACGGGATTTTCTATCTACTTCCATAATAATTTCTAGTCGGTCGTATGCACGTGGCAAGATTAATAATTCTAATTCATCTAATTTCCCATAGTGCTCTCCAGAAACCGGAATAAACTCAAATTCTTGTGCGAATGGAACTTGCTTACGTAATCGGTGCGGTAATTCTTCACATTCTATATGACGTGCTTTAAACCCTAATTCATTTATACTATCTAAAACACTACTTAATAATGCATTGGGTAACACTTGAACGTAGTCGCGGTCACTTGGGTCTATACTACGTTTAATATCAAGACCTGTATGAATCCAAACCGTTTTCATACCAAGTGTAAGTGGTGCTTCAATTGGCATTGGAAAAGAAAATGGAATTTCAACTTTTTCATTCGGTTCTACAGAAAAAGGTTCTGTTAAGCGTACTCGCTCTAAATCATATGTTGCTGTTACTTTTTTATCATCCACTTCTCGTACATACGACGTCGATAATGTTAAGTAAATGCTTTCAATTTGTTGGCTAACTGAACCTCCAGTTATATGAACCTTTCCAACTATTTCTTCCCCAACAATATACTCATCTTTTTCAAGAACAGTATCTACCTTTGCACTTCCAATACCAACGCTTGCTAAAAACTTTTGAAACATGGAGTCTCCATCCTTTCTAAAGCAGAAGCTACATCTTGTTTTAAATCTTGTACATTCTCATAGTACGGCGTTTTTATTTGTAACATTCGCATAAGAATTTCGCGATTATAATGTTCCAAAGTTAATTCTTCGTACCATGGTTTTTCCTGTTTTTCATTAGATTCATATCCTGCATATAATAAAAATAATGAGAAATGACCGAGCGCATAAAAGTCGCTACGAAAGTGAACTTCTCGCATCAAAGCTTGTTCACCTTCGTAAGTTGTAGCTCGCTCATCATCCTCACCTTTCCATTTAGCCAATCCAAAATCAATAATACTAATTTGATTTTCTTTCATTAGTATGTTTGGAATGCGTAAATCTCGATGAATAATGCCTTCACTATGAAACACCGATACAATTTCTAATATTTCATATAAAATCTTAAAAACTTCACGTTCTGTATATACATACCCATCTATGAAAATATAATCTTCAAAATTTTCACCAGGCATGTACTCCATCACAAAGAAGCTCTTTTTCTCCCATATGAAATGATCATATAGACTAGGAATTGCATAATGATTTAATGTTTGTAAAATCATTTTCTCTTGTTCAAATGATTTTCTACCAGACTCATATCTTTGTTTACTTTGTCTTAATTGTTTTAAGACTTTATATCTATTTGTTTGTAAATCATTAACGACGTATGTAACCCCATAACTGCCCATTCCAATTACTGATTCAATTTTATAACGTTCTGCAACAATTGTATTTTTTCGCAGTGGTCTATCAAATAATGCTAGTACACGACACCATTTCATCAGCTACTTGAAAAGAAGCTACGGCTTTTATGTTTTCTTTTATAATGTTGATGTCCATAACCAGATGAACGTCGTTTATAGTCGCTACTTGAATACGAGCGCCCTCTACGACGATAATCACTACTTGAATACGAACGATATTTTTTCTTTCCTAATAAAGAATCAATAATTTTTTTGAACATTCCTTCACCTCTTGAGTAAAATTTCCTTTTCATTATACCAATAATTATTGACTATATTTGTGACAGGTTTGTAAAGAGTAAAAAACGACGAGTTATGCCCGTCGTTACTTTCATTCATCCTCTTCATCAAAAACTTCATCAATCATACATTTCTCTAATAAATACTCAAATGTAATATCTGCGAGATCTTCAATTTCTTCTCGTTTTGGGACGTACCCTCTTTCAATTAGTTGCTCATAAAAAAACTCCGCAATCTCTTCCGTATCAATCACGACTTCAATTTCCTTCATGAGCATCACTCCTTTATTTCTGTTTTATGAAAAAATCTCAAAATTATGTATATGAGATTAGAAAAATAGATTTTATTTTTTTATAGGTCATAAGCTTTGGACGAGATGCATACGATTGTAGTACAAGCTATTCAAAGGGGGAAATAATAATGGAAAATCAATATGAAGTAGGACAAACAAAAGAAGAGTTCATGCATGAAGATCAATGGGCAGACTCTCTTATAAAGTGGCTTTTTATTTTTTTAATAGTTGTAGGCATACCTTATACTGCATATGTTGTTGTTCAATTTATTCTCTCTTTCTAGTTAACTATTTTTTCTCTGTCAATTTAACTAAATAATTATGAACAACATCCATTACAATTTTATATTCTTCATCTTTAAATGTATCGAACAATAATTGATAATCGTTATAAATATCAAGTAATCCATCAATGATTTCTTGACGATTCGTCTTAACACTCACTTTTTTCGAGTTGTTAATTGACTTTAACTTTCCTAAATCTAATTTATTCATACCTGCTTTATCTTGTTTCATTTTCTTCAAAATTGCATTTGCCGTTTGAGCATTGGCGAGTAACGTTAAATCTGATTCATCCGCTTCTAACCATTCACCATCCGTAATCCGTGACAATTCATAAATTGTATCTTCCCATGCGTCATTCTTATATCTCCATACTTCTGTACGAAAACCAACAATACGGAAAACATCTTTATCATATCCAGTTACTTGCACAAGATCACCAAACGTGAAATTATAATTTAATTCAATCCACTCCGTATCGCCCTTTTTCATATCTTGCTCTGTAACGTGCTGCAATGTTTGCTCTACGTAAAATCCATCGTGATTATTGACTTCGTATACATAAACTCCATCTAAAACCTTCATATTTGTGATTTTCCCAACGGTTCCATATAGCGTAATCACGACTATGTCCCCTACGTTGTATTTAGGTTGTTTTTTTCTTGCCATCTCTATCTCTCCTTTTTTTGACGTCGTGATTTTGATATCAGTATATGCAACCTACATAAAAACGCTTATCACAGAAGCTTATATTCATAAATTTTTTCAATAAAAAATATAATCTTATAAAATTTACATTGCACTCAAAAAAAGCTAGTAACTAGACTAGCTTCAAATCAACAAATTTCATAATAAAAAACATACAGAATACTTCACTTTAAATAAAGTAATGTATTCTGTATGTTTTCAAATAGTTTTTATCTATCTTGTATGTATAAATCCCAGGCTTCATCAAATATAGACATACTTTCTAGCATTCCGCTCAACTCTAAGTATGAACTAATTTCATCATAGTCTTCAGATTGCTTCGGAAAACTTAAATCATCATACATCGCCTCTGCTAAATCTGAAATTTCATTTCTAAATAAAGCTGCACGATGCTTCATCATATAATGGTAAAATGTCTTTTTCAAAAATATTCCCTACCTTTCTAACTTGGGTACATTATACAAGGCAAAAAAGAAAAAAACCAGCATAAAAGCTGGTTAAAAGTCGAAATAATTTCTTTTTAATAGACGCGGTCTTCCCATTAATTCTTCATATGTTAGTTGTTTTGGTAAATCTTTCGTGTAAATTAAGAATAATTGATCTTCAATTTCTTTTACTGTATGGTCTGATTGATAGTCCATCCCGCACGAGGAACAAGAAATACATGGTGTCTCTTGGATTTCAATGGCTTTCGTACCATCTGGTAATTCCCAATATACAGTATTCAAGCTTTCTTTCGCTTCTGTACTGTCACACCACATACAATTCATACTGCATCACCCTCAGTTTTTTTGTCGTTTTCTTCTAACTTAGCCATTTGTGCTTGATATTTTTTATCTTTTAATTGATCGCGCTTATCACGTTTATCTTTTAAAGATGCATGAGTATCATTATCTTCGTAGTCTTTACGACGGTTCATACGCTGTAAGTCGTCTGGAACGAGGTTAAATTTCTTATCGCTCATAAGACCTGCGATACCAACATCTGAACGTTTTTCTTCGTAGTTCGGATAAATCTCTTTAAAGTATCCTTCCGCTCTTCCTGGAATATAGCTCTCTGGCTCTGGATACGTCGTAATAACACCTTCAAAGTTACGAAGTACAACTTTATCTGCACTTTGTGAGATTAAATAGTTTGGCTGAAGTGCAATTTTACCGCCTCCACCTGGCGCATCAACAACGAATGTCGGAACAGCATAACCAGATGTGTGTCCACGTAAACCTTCAATAATTTCAAGACCTTTAGATACTGGTGCACGGAAGTGACCGATACCTTCAGATAAGTCACATTGATAAATGTAGTATGGACGTACACGGATTTTTACTAAGTCATGCATAAGTTTTTTCATAATTGGAACGCTGTCGTTAATACCAGCTAAAATTACTGCTTGGTTTCCGACTGGAACACCAGCATTCGCTAACATTTCACATGCCTTTTTCGATTCTTCAGTAATTTCAATAGATGTATTGAAATGTGTATTTAACCATACTGGATGGTATTTTTTAATAATGTTACATAAGTTTTCTGTAATACGTTGTGGGAATACTACTGGTGCTCTCGTTCCGATACGAATAATCTCAACATGCGGAATCTCTCGTAAATTTTTTAATACATATTCTAAAATTTTATCGTTAATTAGAAGTCCGTCACCACCGGAGATTAATACATCTCGTACTTGTGGCGTTTCACGAATATAAGCAATTGCATCATCTAATTGTTTCTTCGGTACACCCATTCCAATTTGTCCACTAAAACGACGACGTGTACAGTAACGACAATACATAGAACATTGATTTGTTACTAAGAATAGTACACGGTCCGGATAACGATGTGTTAGCCCTGGAACTGGTGAATCTTCGTCTTCGTGAAGTGGGTCTTCTAAATCATATTTTGTTTTATATAACTCTTCCGAAATCGGTACTGATTGCATCCGAATCGGACAGCGTGGATCATCAGGATTCATTAGCCAAGCATAGTACGGTGTAATGTTTAACGGGATCGTTTTCGTTGAAATTTTAACGCCCTCTTCTTCTTCAGGTGTTAAGTTAATCACTTTTCTTAAGTCATCTAACGTTTTGATCGTATTCGTTAATTGCCAAACCCAATCATTCCATTGCTCTTCAGTAACATCTTTCCATAATTCGATATCCTTCCAGTGACGATTTGGTTTGTATACATCATGTAACATTGCTATTCCCCCTTTTTATACGCTCATTCTTTATATAAGCAATAGTTATGCCAACTTTACATTGTTGATAAGTAAATGTGCGGAGAACCCTATTACATAAGCGAAAAAATATTTTTAAGCGTTGTATGAAATCAATACTTAACATCATATTCATTACTTTTTATATATGTAAACGCTCTTTTATTGGTGCAAACACACAAAAACCGCCGATTATTCGGCGGTTTTGTCGTACTTGCTCAGTTTATATTGAAGCGTTTGACGAGGGATACCCAACATTTTTGCGGCTTGTAATATATTCCCTTCCGTTTCAATCAACGCTTGATCTATTAATTCTTTTTCTGTTTGATGAAGTGCTTCTCTAAGTGGCATTATACCCTTCTTCTTCGAAAACTTCTCTTTCCGAAATGTACGTGGTAAACAATTGGCTGTTAATGTATTCCCTTCTGCAATAATAACAGCATGTTCAATCGTATGTTTTAACTCCCGTACATTTCCAGGCCACTGATAAGCTTGCAGTCTATCTTTCGCTTCCTCATCAATTTGAAGTACACCTTTTTTATAACTTTTATTATATTCTTTCAAAAAATAAGATGCTAATAATAGTACATCCTCAGTTCTTTCACGAAGCGGTGGGATATATAATGAAAATACGTTTAAGCGATAATATAAATCAGTGCGAATTTTATTCTCTCGTAAACATATTTCTGGAGGCTGGTTCATCGCGGTAATAACACGAACATCTACTTTTCTCGTCTTATTATCACCAATTCTTCTAATGACTCCATCTTCTAACACTCGTAACATTTTTGCCTGCAAATCAAGAGGCATTGAATTCAGTTCATCTAAAAATAATGTACCACCATCAACAAGTTCAAATAGCCCAGCTCTTTCAATCGCTCCCGTATAGCTTCCTTTTGTCGTTCCAAACAATAAACTTTCTAATAGCGACTCTGGTAAAGCTGCACAGTTTTGTGCAATAAATGGCTTGTTTTTTCTTTTAGAAGCTTCATGAATTGCTTGTACGAACAGTTCTTTTCCCGTTCCTGTTTCACCATATATTAAAACATTCGCGTCTGTTGGTGCTACTTTTTGTGCTAACTCTTTCGTCTGTTTAAACCGCGTATCATTTGTCACTATCGTCTCAAATGCAGCGTGCTTTTTAATCACTTTTTTTCTAGATGATCGCTTTATTTTCGACTGTAAGTCAACAATTGTGTCAGTAAGCTTTTGAATTGTAGAGTAATCCTTTGCAATTTCAACAGCCCCAGCAATATTCCCATCTATAAAAATAGGTAACGTCGTATTTACTGTACAAACATCTTCACCATTTAAATTTTGATAATGTTGTACCTGATGTACGATAGGTTTTTTTGTATCTAGTACTTTCATCAATGTACTCGTTTCCCTTGATAAAGACGGGAACGCTTCTAACAGATGTTTCCCTAACACTTTTTCAATCTTCGATCCATCGTGTTTTGCAGCTACAGAATTATAAAATATTGTAATTCCATTTTCATCTACAGCGTGTATAGCCTCATCAATACTGCCCAAAATCGCTTCAATGACTTCTTGTGTCGAAACTGCTAGCAATGTCATCCCCCCTCTTGCCGAAAATCCAGCAATTACATGCCGAATTTTCGGCACACCTATGTGCGATTGTAAGCATGACGATTCCGTTCTATAATTTTAATCAATTTTATATTTTCATTAGATAACTCGAAACTCTAATTAGTACGGCTTTTTCAAACACCCAGCTCCACCTAACTGTTTTGCTTTACAGCCAAATTTTGAGGCGGAAGTTTTACTGCTTTCGAATAGCTAGATAGATCTTTCACCCATATATTCATATCTTCCAACTTATCGAAAATGTAGCAATTATTCGCCAGTCTTCCTGTATACGTATAGCCTAATTGATGAAAGGCAGCATTCATTCCGAAAGAAAGCGATCGAGCAATTGTATAGGAGCAGAAAATAGATCTTTCTTGAAGTTCTTCCTCTAATTTAATTAGTAAACTTTTCATAAATCCATGTTTACGGTATTCAGGTAAAGTAGCACAATTCGTTAATTCTGCATTCCCTTCCTTTATGTTCATTTCTGCAGATGCTGTACTAATAATTTTCCCCTCAAATTCATACACGTAGTAAATTGTATCGTCTTCTTTCATCGTCTGTAATACATAACTCGCTTCATTTAAAGGTGTCGGATACACTTCAAATACTTTTCCGAATACAGTTGCTAATTCTTCTGCATCTTCTTCAGTCGCTTTTCTCAGCAAAAATTTCTCTGGAACTACTTTTTCTTTTATTTCTTTTCCTTTTACACCGCTTAATATAGTATCTTCCTCAATCCAATGCATACTATTTCGTCTTTCATCATTATTATATTTCACAAAAAAGTATGCATCGTGTCCTTGAAAATAATGAGGTATCGTTGCTTCCAACAAAAAACCGAAAGAGAGCCATGTTGAAACATGCTCTCCCTTTCCTTTAATAATACATTTAGTGAAAGAATGTTTCTCTGCTAGTTCGTCAATTGTCTGTATAATACTTTCAACATTTCCTGTATAGTGATCTACCCGAATACGCTTATTAAAATAATCTAAAACACCTTCTACTGTATAACAATTCGTCTGTTCTCTAAAAGATTCATAGTATTTCATTTTTTCACCTCACACCAATCTAGTAATGTACATGCAATAATTTTTGCGGCAGCTATCATTTTATCAACTTCTATATATTCGTTTGGATAGTGTGCTACTTTCGTCTCTCCTGGACCAAATACTATTGTTGGTACGTTTGCAATTTGTGTAAATAAACCTCCATCAGTCCCCCACGGAGATGCTTCAATAATTGGTTCGTTCCCTTCGATTTCAACAAAGTTGTGATGAAGTGTCGTAATGAGTTCATGATTCTCTTCTAGTTCACCAGGAACCCATCTCGCTCCAAACCATTCTACTTCTACTGGATTTTCAACAAACCAATTGTCCACATCATTTAATTCAGCAATCCAATTCTCAAACTCTTCTTTTGCCGCCTCTATAGTCTCATTCGGCGCAACACCGCATCTTCCTTCTAAAATTAATTCATCGGGAACAGAACTTGGCCAACTCCCTCCTTCAATTTTCCCAATGTTAATTGGAATTGGAATCGGAATTTCTTTAAATAACGGATCTGTAATTCGACTATTTCTTTTCTCCTCTAGCTTTCTTACATGTTCTATAACAAACATACTTTTTTCAATTGCACTAACCCCTTCATAGCGCGTTCCACCGTGTGCAGCTTTCCCTTTTACACGTAGACGAAACCACATGGAACCTTGTTGTTTCGGGAAAAACTTCATATTAGTAGGCTCCGGAATAATGACACCATCTGCCTTATATCCTCGTAATATAGTTGCCAATGTCCCTGCTCCGCCACTTTCCTCTTCTATTACACTTTGAAAATAGATGTCTCCTTTTAATTCAATGTTAGATTCAATAATCGCTTCCATCGCAAGCATAAGTGCGACATTTCCGCCCTTCATATCCGTCGTTCCACGGCCATATATACGATTTCCGATTTTCTCACCGCTATAAGGATGATGTTCCCACTGATTCACATCCCCTTCTGGAACTACATCAATATGCCCATTCAATATCATAGATTTCCCGTCGCCACTTCCTTTTAAAGTTGCTACAATATTTGGGCTATCTGAAAAACTTGTACGGGGTGATACAAAATAAGGATGATCTTTCATTTTAGAAAAAGAAGGCTCCCATATATCGAGCTCTAAACCTAATTCACGTAATTTTTCAATCACAATTGCCTGCGCACCGCTTTCATCACCAGATACGCTCTTTTCTTGAATTAATCGTTTTAAAAATTTCACACTTTCCTCTTCATGGCTCTCAATATAATCACAAACTTGCTTTTTTAATTGCTCCATATATTACATCTCCCTTCATTCAATTACTAGTAAGTTAGAACTAATTTGAAAATCAGCTTCTGTATGTCGTTTTATATCTTCTACTGTGTATGGGCTCATTAATTCTTGTAATATAAGTCCACTCGGAGTTACCTCCATGACTGCCATATCAGTAATAATTAAATCTACACATTTCTTTGAAGTTAATGGCAATGTACACTCTGAAACAATTTTTGCATTTCCGTACTTATCAACATGATTCATTACAACAACGACCCGCTTCGCTTTTTGTGCTAAATCCATTGCTCCACCAATACCTGGAACACGTTTTCCAGGTACAATCCAGTTTGCTAAATCACCATTTTCACTTACTTGTAATGAACCAAGAATCGTTATGTCTAGCAAACCTTTTCGAATCATCCCAAACGCTGTGCAGCTATCGAAATAACTCGCTCCTGTTATAAGAGAAGTTGGTAAACCTGCTGCATTACACAAATTTTCATCTTCATTCCCTTTACTTGGCGTTGGTCCCATGCCGACGATTCCATTTTCCGCATGAAACATAACATTTATGTCGTCAGGCAAATGATTTGGTACAAGCGATGGTATGCCAATACCTAAATTTACAATCATACCATTTTGTATTTCTTTCGCCGCACGCCTAGCAATCTTATCCCTCACTTCTACGCCCATACCCATTTCCAGTTCACTCCTTCCGACGGTACAATATAATTTACGAAAACACCTGGAACGACAATTTCCTCTGGATCTAAACTTCCAAGCGGGACTATTTCTTCTGCTTCTACAATTGTTATATCCCCAGCCATAGCTACATGGGGATTCATATTTCGTGCACTTTTGTCAAATACAAGATTACCAAACGGATCTGCCTTTTTCGCATATACAATTGAAACTTCAGCAGTTAATGCTGTTTCAACTAAGTAGGTCTTACCATTCATTTCAACTGTTCGTTTTCCCTCTTCCACAATCGTATCAACACCAACATCAACTAAAACACCACCAAGACCAACGCCACCAGCGCGAATACGCTCTGCTAATGTTCCCTGCGGAGAAAACTCAATTTGTAATCTTCCCTCGTTTAGTTGCCTTCCTGCATTTGGATTGGAGCCAATGTGAGAAGTAATTATTGATTTAACTCTTTCATTTGTAACAAGACGACCGATACCTACATCAGGAAATCCAGTGTCATTTCCAATTAAATTTAAATTTGTGACGCCTTTTTCTAAAATTGCCTGTATTAAAGATGGAGGGGATCCAATCCCTCCAAATCCCCCAAACATCAATGTCATATCATCATGGAACAAAGAAATTACTTCCTCAATTTCTTTTAATTTACCGAATGTATTTGTAATAGTTGTCATGCGATACTATGCCCTCCTTTTTGCATCATCTCTTCCACACTTTTAGAGAAAATTGAAAGTAATTCATCTAACTCGGAATATGTAGTTGTCATTGGCGGTGCTACAAGCAGTGCACTATCTTCTTTTCCTGCTTGCCCTGAAACTGCTTGGTATAAAAGCAGACCATTTTTAGCTGCAACTGAAATAAGCTCTGACGCTTTTGTAAACGGTTGCAATTCTACTCCGATTAGCAACCCTTTTCCGCGCACATCAGCAATGATTGTCGATTGTTGCTGAACTTTCTGTAAGCCTTTTATTAAATACTCTCCCTTTTCTGCTGTTTTTTCAGGAAGATTATATTTCTCCATATATTCAATAACAGCTAAAGCCGTTGCTGCAGACAATGGATTTGCACTTAACGTATGACCGCTCATTACTGAACGTGATCCACGTAATATTGGTTCCATAACACGATCACTTACAACTGTCGCTGCCATCGGTGTATATCCCGCTCCTAACCCTTTACCAAGTGTCATAATATCCGGCTCTACGCCCCAATGCTCCATCGCAAACCATGCTCCAGTACGACCAAGCCCAGTCATTACTTCATCCGCAATAAATAAAATATCGTAATGGTCGCAAATCTCTTTAATGACTTTATAATAGTCTTTCGGCGGAACAACCGCGCCTCCAGCTGCTCCGATAATCGGCTCAGCAATAAAAGCAGCAATATGCTCTGCACCAATTCTTTCAATTGATCTTTCTAGTTCAGTCGCACATGCCAGCTGACAAGTTGGATATACCTTTTGAACAGGACATCTGAAACAATATGGAGCTGGTATAGTCGGATAATCTTCCAAAATAGATACGAAACGTTGTCTACGTAGTGGATGCCCAGACATCGATAAAGCACCCATCGTAATACCGTGATAACTCATCCATCTTGATAAAATTTTATGTTTCCCTTGAATACCTCGCTCTTGAAAATGCTGAATTGCAATTTTCATAGCTGTTTCATTCGCTTCCGTACCACTATTTACAAAAAAACTCCAGTTCAAATCTCCTACACTTAAATCACTTAACTTCTTCGCTAATTTTTCAGCTGGTTCACTCGTAAACTGTGATCTATAAACGAAAGCAATCTCCTCAGCTTGCTTTTTAATAACGTCTGCAATCTCCTTTACGCCATGCCCAATACCTGCCGTAATTGCTCCTGACGAACCATCAAAATATTTATTGCCATTTTGATCATACAAATAAACACCTTTTCCATGTGAAATCATTGGATACGGCTGACCAACAAGTGGCTTAATTAAGTAATCGCGCATAGCGCTCCCCCATTTCTCCAATTTGTATATATATATGAAGAAAATTGACGTTTCTTTCATAAAAAAGAATCCTCTGCAAAAGCAGTGAATTTATCAAAAAACTATTATAAAATATACAAATGAGTGCTTAAAAATTTTTATAAAACAGAAAATTCAGAACTAAAAAACGAAGACCAACCCTTTTCTATACGCCCAAATAACCCTCCTTTTTATATGAAATGACTACATCACCAAATGTTTTTATAGCATAATGCCAGCTGTCCTTAAATGCCGACATTCTGTACACTTCGACGGAACTCCCGTTAAACTCCTTCCTATTATCCTACTTTAAATTGCATATTTTAAAACAAATTTCGACACCCACCTTACTAATCAATTCAGATTCCTATTCATTATGTAAACTTTTCAGTTTTAAACTATAAAAAAAGAACCGATTAACCACACTAATCAGTTCGTCATGACGCTCTCTTATGGGTTAATACTGTCAATTGCTAAAATAAATAGAAAAATGAAGTTTACAAATTCATCCTACAGCCTATAACACAAAACCTTTTCATAACTTCATTCACAATTACTATCGGGATATCCCTATCCCGAAGTGGCACTCCTTTCCTCAGATTCAAAGTATCTTTCCTTTATAATTTATGTAGGACAATTATCACTTTGTATGTGTATTTGCCTATAATTAAAAAAATCCCTAGTTTTCTAGCGATTTTTGGACATGTATTCAATATGTTAATTGAAATGCACTTTCAATTTGGCATTTATTTTACTTTCGTACAGTCATATGTACTGCTTTACTCTGCGAAATTCTCGTAAGCACCAGCACCTCTTTATGAAAACATATTTGTTGTCAATTTTTAATTTTCCCTTTATAAAATCATTTTTTTTGCATAACCGCTTTCTTGCTTCGCATATAGTTTTAATGATGACAAAGGAGGAATGTTCATGTCTCAATCTGAAATCGAAAAATATGGACAAGAAGTTACACAATACGAACAACTCGCACGTTACTATCAGTTTCGTAATCCTAAAAAATATATAGAATTATATATGAAATATTACGATGCACTATCAAAACTTGTACAGGCTTATGAAACAAGAGACTCACAAGAAGCTGCTTTACCGTCACATATAAGAATTTTTCATGCCGATCCAAATATACCAGCGGTTGACATTTTAGTAAACGGACAAACGGTTATTAAAAATATTTCATTTAAGCAATTCAGCCCTTATTTATCATTAGTGCAAGGTAAATACCGTATAGATATTGTTCCTGTCGGAAATGAAACTCCAATCTTTTCAGCGTTGGTACCAATAATGGGAAATCATACTTATACTCTCGCTGCAATAAATAGTGATAATCACCTACAATTACAGCCTATACTTGATAATACACATTTACCAGCTGGTCAAGCCAAAATACGGTTTGCACATTTCTCTCCAGATACCCCTGTTGTAAACGTAGATTTAAAAGATGGGGATCATTTATTTGAAAATGTGCTCTTTAAACAAATAACAGATTTTTTGCAAGTTAGCCCTGGTACAGCAGATATTGAAATTTCACTCGCAGATAATAAAAACGTTTTATTGACTATACCGAAATTCAATGTTGAACCAAATGTTATTTATACAATTTCAATAGTAGGTTATTCAACTAAAGATCCTAAATTAGAAGCCGTTATACTCACAAATTAAAACAGTCTACACCATTCATTTGGTGTAGACTGTTTATTTTTGAAATGCAATTTGAAATTCTGTCCAATCGTTATCTGATCGACACATAATGGATCCATTATGTTTTTCCACAATTTGTTTACATACAAATAATCCAATACCAGTTCCTAACTTTTTAGTAGTTACAAATGGTTCAAAAATCGTTTCTACATTTTCAGCTGGAATCATTGGTCCATTATTTTTTATCACAATTCGAATAGCTTGATCTTCTTCAAATACATCAATGATAATTTTTCGTTCTTCTTTCATTGATTCAAGAGCATCAATTGAATTCATTAATATGTTTAAAAATACTTGCCTCACTTCACTCCGATAACCAACAAGCGGAATTGGATACGGTAAATTCTTTTCAATCAAAACATTCGCATTGACCAAACTCGGATATAAGAATTGTATAATGTCTTGAAACAAGTCATTAAGCCAAAACCGTTCCGATTCATTCCACATTTCTTTTTTCGATACGAGTAAAAATTGCGAAATACGAAAATTTAATTGATCTAATTCATGCGAAATAATATCTAAATACGATAAACTCGGATGATCCGCCTTTAATAATTTAACAAACCCCATAATGGAAGTAAGCGGATTACGAAATTCATGTACAAAACTAGCTGACATTTGCCCTAAAATCGTCAGCCTTTCTTTATGTGTTTCGTTAATATATTGCTGTTTTTCCTCTAAATTCTTCGATATAATTTCCGAGTATTTTAAAACGGTATAATAAATTAATTTGTCAAAACAAGTATGTATTTTTGCCATAATTGGTTTCAATTCACGAGCGCTAACATCTAATTCACACATCGCTTCGAAAAGTTCATTTCTTCCCACGTTTGCGTTATAAACAAAATCTCCAATATTCGCATCTGCTCCAGCACGTTCAATAGCAATTTTCTCACATAACGGTTGAAGATAATTTATATCTTTATCTTCCATAGTAAGTTCGATAATTAACTCTAGTAAATCCTCTCCATTTTGAACTACTTCTAGTTTAAATGGATCTTTTTCGGAAATTATCATTTTGTTTTTCCAGTTCTCTACGAATTGGTGCCTATTGTTTTTCAAGTGTGAACAAAATATTTCTTTAATATCCTTATCGATTGGAAAAACCTCCATTCCCTCCATTTCCATACGACGAATACCCTTTATATTTTGAATATTAACACAAAAAATACGATTCGTTAATAGATTTTTGTCACATTTTGTTAATTTCTGTTGATAAAATTATTTTTTCTTTCTTATTTAACTAATTGTATACAAATCCCCTTTTTCCTTCACATATTTTCATTATTTCCGTAGTCAAAACGACTTTTTTTTGCATCATTTTTAATTCTTGCGTACAATAGAAAATGAAAGGTGTGAAAAATATGGTAAATAAAAATGTGGAAGATTATCTCCAAGAAGGCATTTACGGCCAAAAGCAAAACAAACCAGAAGAACGTAATATGTATTTAACTACATTACGTGAGCGTGTGGAAATCGCTTTAACAATCGGTCAAGTAATGCAAAGTAATGTATACTCTGAAGTGGCGGGTAGCATGCGCTCTTCTCAATCATTACAACTCCTCCTAAATGGTGGCATTGCTTACCCACATTTATCAAAATACATTAAATTAGCAAACGAAAAAAATGTTCCTTTTACAATTGTTCAAAATAAAGATACAAAAACACCAATCGGTTTAGTATTAACTCATGCTACTGCTATAGATAAAGAACAAATTTATGTAGAAGATACTATTTTCAAACAAGAAATGAAGTAAAAGTTACACTTAATTAAATAGTTACTAGAAGCGTAAAAAACGAGTATGGAATCGTAAACATTTCCTACTCGTTTTTTAGTGCAAGTTTTAAGTTTTTCCACTTTATTTTTTAATACATACTAATTTCATTTCTGTCATTTCTTCTATTGCATATTTAATTCCTTCGCGTCCCGTGCCACTTTCTTTCACACCACCATAAGGCATATGATCTACTCTGAACGTTGGAATATCATTAATCATGACACCACCAACCTCTAGCTCATCAATTGCACGCATTGCTTTAAATAAATTATTTGTAAATACTCCTGCCTGTAAGCCGTAACGCGAATTATTTACTTGCCCAATCGCTTCATCAAATTCTTTAAATGTATTTACTGTCATGAGTGGACCGAATACTTCTTGGCACTGCACAGATACATGATCTGGAACATTTGTTAATACAGTCGGTTCAAAAATTCTTGCATCCCGCTTCTTACCACCGCATAAAACAGTTGCTCCTTCCTTAATTGCTTCTTGAACCCACATATCAATTCGCTCTACATCTCTTTTTGAAATTAAAGCTGATACATCCGTTTCCTCAAGCAGTGGATCACCAACAACAACTGATTCCATCGCTTTCTTTAGCTTCGAAAGAAATTCATGCATTTTCGTTTCATGTACAAAAACACGTTGTACTGAAATACAAACTTGCCCATTATTAACAAATGCTCCCCATTTTACACGTTCAATTATTTCATCTGTTAACTCTACATCTTCATCAATGATAACAGCAGCATTTGAGCCTAGTTCTAACGTAACTCGTTTTAGCCCAGCCTTTTGTTTTATTCCGATTCCAACTTTTGGACTTCCGGTAAAAGTAATAGAAGCAACGTAATCATTTTTGACGATTGCCTCACCAACCGTGGAGCCAGGGCCAGAAATGATATTTAAAGCTCCATTTGGCAATCCTGCCTCTTCAAATAACTCAACTAATGCATAAGATGATAATGGCGTTTGATCAGCTGGCTTTAATACAACTGTATTTCCGGCAGCGATTGCTGGTCCAACTTTATGCGCTACTAAATTTAATGGGAAATTAAATGGTGTAATAGCCCCTATAACCCCAATCGGCTTTCGGATTGTATATGCAATACGCCCATCTGCACCAGGTGCGGCGTCTAATGGCAATGTCTCACCATATATACGCTTCGCTTCTTCAGCTGCAAATTTGTATGTTTGAACAGTACGATCTACTTCTCCCCTTGCAGCACGTATTGGTTTTGCAGCTTCTTTTGCAATAATCTCTGCAAATTCTTCTCTTCTTTCATCCATTTTTTGTGCAACTTTCTCTAAAATAGTCGCACGATCATATGCAGATAATGTATTCATTTTTGTCATTGCATTTTTTGCAGCGGTAACAGCCTCTTTTACATCTTCTTCCGTGCCTTGTGCAATTTCCGCTAATGTTTCTTCAGAATATGGTGCGTATAATGGTTTATACGTGTTTACAGATTTCCAATCTCCATTTATATATAAATGCTTTTTCATACTTCTGCTCCTTCCAAATATATGTATACAACAATACTTCACCTAGTGAAAGGTTTGACTTATGTCATTGTATCATAGCCCTTATCCCTCAAAAAACATTATGCTCAAAAAAACTCTGCTATATAGCAGAGTTTACGAGCTAATTTGCTCTTGTAACGAAATTTGTTTTTCATCTTCTAAAATAACAATCGATTCTACTATCTTTGTAACTTCTAATCTTTTTATATAATGTCCATCTAATTCTTTCACACAAAACTTATAATTTTCAATTTCAATGGAATCCTCTTCAGCAATCTCTATATTCTTCGTTAAAATCCAACCACCGATTGTATCAACACCATCATCATCAATCCCTAAACCAAATAACGTATTCACTTCACTAACAAGTACTTTTCCCTCTAGTATCGTCTTCGTTTCACTAACTTGTTGAATTTCTGGCTGCTCATCCGTATCAAACTCATCCTGAATATCTCCAACAATTTCTTCCAGAATATCTTCAACAGTAACAAGTCCAGATGTTCCACCATATTCATCTATCAATATAGCAATATGTGTTCTTTCTTTTTGCATTTTCAAAAACAAATCATGAATTGGAATAGAATCGATAACTAAAATAATTGGTCTCATATATTGCTCTACTGTCTTCTTATTAACAGCTTTATGTTGTACAAATTCAGTAAAAATATCTTTAAAATTCACAAAACCTATTACGTGGTCTTTGTCGCCATCAACAACTGGATACCTTGTATATTTTTCACGAGACATTTTTTGCAAAGCTTCTTCAGCAGGCATCTCTTTACTTATAATATTCATTTCAGTTCGAGGTACCATTATTTCTTTTGCAATCCGATCATCAAATTCAAAAATTTTATTCACATATTTATATTCAGATTGATTAATCTCACCATTTCTATAACTTTCTGAAACTAACAACCGTAATTCTTCTTCTGAATGAACCTCATCATGCCCCTTCGGCGGTTTCAGCCCTAGCAGCTTCGTAATGATTCGAGCTGAACCATTTAATAGCCAAATGAATGGGAATGCAATACGATAAAAGAAAATTAACGGTTTAGAAACAAGCAAACTCACTTGTTCAGACTTTTGAATTGCAAATGTTTTTGGGGCCAATTCCCCTATTACAACATGTAAAAAAGTAATTAACAAAAATACTAAAATTACAGCAAAAATGTCTGCTAGTTGAGTAGAGATATTCCAATTTGCAAAAAGCGTATCAAACATTTGCTTTAACGCAGGTTTACCAAACCACCCAATTCCTAAAGCTGTAACAGTAATTCCTAGCTGA
The DNA here is from genome assembly GCF_009183795.1 of Bacillus sp. B1-WWTP-T-0.5-Post-4. Taxonomy (NCBI): domain Bacteria; kingdom Bacillati; phylum Bacillota; class Bacilli; order Caryophanales; family Bacillaceae; genus Bacillus; species Bacillus sp. B1-WWTP-T-0.5-Post-4. The sequence goes on along the minus strand of NZ_WEIJ01000006.1, from coordinate 196,580 downwards.
CAAGCAGATAAATATTCGTCTAAGTTTGTAATGACTGTTTTGACCGATGTTGCACGATTATTTCCTTCTGCAATTAAATAGTCAATTCGTGAACTTCTCACTTTAACAATTGCAAATTCTGCTGCAACGAAAAATGCCGTTAAGGCAATTAAAACAATCACTATACTTATACTATATATGTCCAAATACTTTTCCTTACTTACTTTGTAAGCAAGGAAGCCACCTCCTACTTAATTTTATTCAAGTGAAGTAAGCATTCTAATACTCTAACAAAATTCTACATTAGCAACCACCTTTTTATATATTATATGCATACATAAAAAAGATATTTATCATTATGATAATCTAATTCATTTACACTCGTCAAATTATTCTAAATGTTACGATAAGACATTTTTATTTAAAAGAACTATTCTCCTCAACTCAATTTCGTGAAAAAACACTTTCTTTGCCGATTCCACACTTCTTTTGTCGCACTAGAAGGGAACTTACTTCATAGCTCGAAATCATTCAACAGGATATATATAGGAGGGATTATTTTGGAATATAAAACACCATTTATCGCAAAGAAATTAGGTGTTAGCCCAAAGGCTGTTGTCCGGATCGCGCAACAATTAAATCTTACGATAGAGAAAAACAAATATGGCCACTTTATTTTCACACAAGAGGATGTCGATCAAATGTTAGAACACCATCGATTTCAAATAGAGCAATCTCAAAATTCTCAATCTACTCAAAAGGCTTCCTCAAATGAAGTTGAGGAATTAAAAACTCAAGTTAATACAATTGTTCAAAACATATCATCGAATGATTTTGAGCAATTAGCTAATCAATTAAACACTATTACGAGAAGACTTGATCGAATGGAAGAACAAATGCAAGATAAGGCAAATGATGTCGTCACGTACCAACTTTTACAACACCGTCGTGAAATGGAGGAAATGTTAGAGCGAATTCAAAAGTTAGAAGCTGCCCTAACGAAAGAAGAACCCATTTATATTACTCCGGATTCAAAACCAACATATGAACGAGAAAAGAAACCGAAGCGCCGCAAAATGATTTTTAGTATATTTGGATTATAATTTTTAGACCCTTATTAAAATAATAAGGGTCTTTTTTAATGAAGAGTTATATCCTATACAAATATTATTCTCTTTATTATACATATTCACTTCGCTTTATTTCGTTAACATAATATTTTTACTGTATTCTGTAATTAATGCCTGTGCATGAGCATTCCCTTGAATCACATCACGAAATTCTTTTAAAGAATACAAATGCGTAACCCCTTTTCGAGCATGAATTCTTACTGGTACACCTTGTAAAGTATCATGAAACTGAAAAGGATTATCTATTGGTTCAATTGGAAAACCAAGTGTAAGTAAATACATATACATTCTTTTTGTTACTGCTGCAATGTACCATTCAGCTTTTGTTTCTAACGCATGTATAAATAAAATAGCTGTTAGCCTTTTGAAATGTCCTCTTCCACGAGACGTTTTCGAAATACTTAACTTGCCTATTTCATATACATTCTTCAAATCTTTTACTAAATCATTTTTAGAAAACGGATAGAAAAACTCAGAATTTGATTGTTCAGGTACCGTATACTTAATACATTCTACTGTACCAATAGGATGTTCATCTTCTATTAATAAAAATCGTGATGGATTTAAATTACGTTCTACGAACATTAAGTTTCTTTCTTCACAAAAATCTCCCCATAGTTGCTCGAACCCAAAATGTTCTTCCTTTGTTTGAACACGCTGGAACATATTTAACCGCCTTTCCCATCGCCGCTCTGTTTTTTGATAACGCTTTCACTATCTATCATATAAGAACAAATCTTCGTATGCAACTAAAAATATTTATGACTTATTATATTCTGCAAAATGAATTAGATTCCAATTTAATCGACTTTTATCCCGCGCTCACATTCCTTTTAATAACACATTTGTAGCACTTTTCAAATCTCAATTACACTACGTTTCTTTCCATACAGCATATAATTCTTCTTAATCTAAAGAAATCCTTTATGAAAAAGGATTTCTTTTACTTCTTAATGCTTTTTAGCCATTTTTCAAAAATTTGTACCATCCCATGTTTTCCAGCTAATTTCTCTTCCCCTTGTTTCGTCTTATATGGATATAACTGCAAGAAAACACCGCATCCAGACTCAATTTTTTTACTATGCATATGGCTTCCTGGATATACACAAATGACTTCATAAATTGACCTTCGATAATAGACTCGCTTTCCATCCTGTTCTTCTACATACTTTATAGACCAGTACTTATACATTTGCTCAGTTGCTTTCGTATTTCCGACGTGCTGAAAAATATTGTACATTGGACTATACTTCACTTCAATAATAATAGAAGATTTATATACGTATTTCCCATCTTCTTTTACATAACAGTCTAAGCGAATATCTGGCTTCTTCGTATCCTCACCATTGTAAAAATTACTACCTTTACTTAATGCAATAAGAGGATGTGTTTCAATTAAGTCATTAAATGCGACATGCACCTTTATATCATCTCGTTCTAAAACTACTGTCGTTCCATCTTGTAATCCATCTACATAAAAATGTTCTTGTATTTGTTCACGGATGGAGTTTCTAGCCTCAAAACCAATTTGCTCTAAAAGTGAAATAACGATAAAAAAAGCGTAATATTCATACACTAAAAACGTTGGCTTATAAACAAATAATAATGATGGAGATTGATCCGTATATTGCGGGAGTACTTCTAAATGATGTAGTAATTGTTGATGTGGTATCGGTAAATCATGTAAGTTCATGTTACTTGTTTCAGTAACTTCCCTCCAAAATGAAGAGTGCATTAACATTTGAAAGTATTGTACATTTTCATGCACAATATGCGCCAATATTTTATATTCTTGTATTTTCATTGAGCTCTTTCGTAAATCGGCTTCTTTTAGTAAATGTATATTTTTATATTTTTGCTTCTCTCTATCGGTTACTGATCCATTACGCTCAATTGTTTGTATAATCGTTTTTACAGCTTGAAACTCTTCTGATTTTTTCTTTTTTTCTCTTTCTAAGATTTCAATTGTTTGACGTAAAAAACTTTTAGCTTCAATTAAATAATGATAAAATTGCATCGCTTTATATTTAAGAAATGCATTTTCCTTACTATTTTTTTGTTCCATAAACTTACGATTATAATGTTTGGCATAAGGTTTTCGTTCTGCCACTATAGTTCCTTTTCTTGTTGGCTTTCGCTCTTTTCCTTCCCATTTATATTCATTTATAAAAGTTGAGCTTGATTCTATTTTCTTAAAGATTTGCTTTATCATTTTCATTTTTTGCGGTAACTTTCTAAGTAACACTAAATAAGAAGAATCCTCAATATCGCTAAGTGCAGAGAAGGTCTTTTTATAGTAACCTCTATCCAAAATCAACTCATTTAAAATTGACTTCACATAGTCTTGAATCATTTCAAATTGATCATCAAAAAAGTTTTTCGGTACGATTTGAAATGCGCCATAATACGTTGTATCTTCTATACGCACTTCAAAATGGTATAGACCACAGCGCCATGGATAAAAGAATTCTGTTTTCCCATGTTCATATATTAATACTCTTTGTTTTTTTTCATTTATTTCATATTGAGCCTCTTTTATATTTTTCTGTCCCTCATATACTTTATTCCATATAAAAGTAATATTCATTGGGATTTCATAATTGTACTGTAATCTTATTGGTTTTAATTCTTGTACTTTATAAATACATTGAACTAATGCTGTAGTAGATGTACAAAGACGATTTAATAAAATATAATCTCCTTTCCCTTCATTTCCAATGATTAACTTTAATACAAAAGGGAGCGTTTCATTCGTATCAACGATTTTTGTTTCATAACGCCCTTCATTTTGCATATCCATACAACTCCAGTTCTCTACGTTTTTCTCGTATATATGCTAAAGAGTGTTCAAATGTAGATACTCTGTTTGCAAGTGTAGATTGCAAAAGAGGTACTAAGGTCGCCCCCCTTTTTGCTTCTTCAGAAAGTAAAGGCCCAACCATCATTTCGGTCCCTCTGATTTTCGTCAATACACGCTGCTTTATTTGTAAATCAAACCCCTCTTCTCTACTAATCATATAGGTATGGTTATTTTGAAACGGTATGTTTTGCAAATAAGTCGCAATTGCATTTGCACATCGGAAAGAAATTCCCTTAGACGCGTCATGTGATGACAATACGACATGCAACTTATCTAATAGCTCTAATTCTTCTTCAGAAAACACTTCAATCATCGCTTTATTTCTCATCCAATTTATCCGAAATTCTCCCGCCGTTACTTTCAAAGGTGGATGTAATACGACTTTCCCCTGTTCCATGCCCATCTCACAAAACGGAATTTTCTGTAACGTTATTAGGTTCGTTCGGTCTAATAATCGATCAGAGAGCTCTTTCGTTGTTTCATCAAAATTTACAGTACCTACAAATATAATATTTTCTCCAATTTCAATTGTTGATGGAATTGAATTCTCTATGTCCTGTACACCCTCATACAAGTTTAAAATACGATTTTTTGTTTCAAGTTCAAGAACAGATAGAAACGGAGTAAACCAATGCTCAATATGAGACATGTTCATTTCATCAAAAACGATTATATACAGTTGATTTGGATTTTCTTTCGCCTTCATTAACGTCCTAACTAACTTCGCTTCAGATTCAATAAAAGTACCATTTGGATGAAGGTAACCAAGTAAATCATGTGGTTCTTGATACGATGGCGAAATTGGAATCCAAACCAACTCTTCCCCATACTGTAACCCTAATGCTTCTGCATAAGTTTGCACAAAACGTGATTTTCCAACGCCCGGTATACCACCAAGAATCGTTAACATATTTGTTTTTACACTTATATGGAAATTATAAATATCCGTTTCATCCAAATATAACCCTTTATTATGCACCATACTTTGTACATACTGTAAAAAGGACGATTCACGCTCATCCCATTCCCATTCATCTTTTTGTATTTTTATATCCTCTACTTCAACTAGCTTACCTTCTTCATGCATTCGTTTTTTTAATTGCTCATACACATAATCACTTACAAAATATAATTGATCTTCTACCGCTATTTCTACATACTTCGTCCAGTCACTGCAGTTTATATATTTACATTCACGTTTCTGTTCAAAATAGGCGATTGAGCTAATTGATGACTTTAGGGATATGTTTCCGTACAGTCTTCCATCGTGCCACAATAATTCAGGAGGCTCAAAGTCTTTCGGAAATTTTGGCATAAGAAATGATAAATAACCGTTGCTAAGTTTTCGCTCTAAAGATTCTCTTTTTTTATGATTTGTAACTTTAGGTGCCGGAATCATTTTATAGCTGCTTGCTATTTCTTTCGGTTCTTCTGTACATATTAACTCCACGTATACATTTCCTCTTTCATAATAAAGACGAAACATTACTAATTGCTTTTCTAATTTCCTCTTCTTTAATTCCGAAAAGATTTTTTCATTCTTTTTATTGCTACATAACCCTTCAAATACATATGGTTCATTTATAAATTGTTCCTGTAAAGTGAATGGTATTGGCGATAAGCATTGTACAAAAAAATTCTCTCCACTCTTCTCTTTCTCAGCTTTTGTAAATTTCCCTAAAAATCTCATATAGTACATTCGTTTTATAAAACTTGGCTGAAGAGCTTTATGTAATTTCACCTTAGTCACCTTCTTTTTTCATACTATTCTTAGTGTATGAAAGAAACGAAAAACTAGAAATAAAAAACCTGACGTTATCCGCCAGGTTCAAAATAAAAACTTATATTAATGAGAAGGAAATGCTTTTTTCTCTTGTAAAATTGCATTATGAGCAATTTTCATTTTCGCAAGTACGTAACGTAATCGATCTTCAGCGTTTTCATCTTTACTTATTTGTAATTCCGCCAAATTTTCAACAGAACTTGCTAAATTTTCAATGACTCCTCTTAGTTCAGGATGATGATTAAAAAAAGATTCTTGCACTAATACTTTCCTTAACTCACTAGCTAAATCAATTATTCTAGACAACTGTTCTTTTTCTTCCATTCTCATCCCTCCTGAATATCTTATGTAGTAAATATTCTCTAAACAAAGAAAAAAGCCCTTTAAATGAAAAGGACTTTTTACATTTTTATATTTCCAGTTAATAACATATATATGGATGTGATAGCCGCAACAATAATTGCCCACATCACATACTTCTCTGCACCTACAAAGCAACGGTTCCCTTGTTCTTTTCTTGCAAACGTGTAAACAATAATTCCAATTCCATACACAATTGAAACGAGTAGTAAATTCTTTAAACCAGCTGCATAAAGAAGCCATACAGAGTAAATAGAAGCAATTAAAGCTAACGCTCCATTTTTTAATTTAGCGTCTTTTAACTCGTTTGTAATGACTAATTTAAATTGGAATAACGCTGATAATAAATATGGTAATAAAATTGATGTTGATGCAATGAAATACATAATTTGATATGTTGATTCCGAAAACAAAACGATGATAAATATAATTTGGGCAACACCATTTGAAATCCATAATGCCATGTGCGGTGTTTGCTTCTTATTTGTTTTCGTAAAGACTCTCGGAAATACGCCATCTTTTCCTGCTACATGAGAAATTTCAGAAACAAGTAAAAACCAGCCAATTAATGTACCGATAAGTGAAGCAACTAATCCGATGTTAATCGCAACTGCACCCCATGGACCAACAACGTGCTCTAATACATGTCCCATTGACGGAGTTTCTAACACAGAAAGTTCGCCTCTTGTCATAGCTCCCATTGACAGGACAGAAATTAAAATATAAATGGACATTACTAAAATAAGTCCCAATACTGTTGCCTTACCAACATCTCGACTATTCTTCGCTCTTCCAGATAATACAACCGCTCCTTCAACTCCAATGAAAACCCAAAGTGTTACAAGCATTGTATTTTTCACTTGACCAAGTATAGCGGAAAGTGAGATCGTTCCTTCTCCCCAAAAATCATGTGTAAATGTGTCCCAGCGAAAGGCTGTTACCATTACAACAATAAATAAAACGATTGGAACTAACTTCCCTATTGTTGCGATCACATTCATAATAGAAGCTTCACGGATTCCAAATAAAATTAAAAAATGAAGTGTCCATAATAAAAGTGATGCCCCAACGATAGACGCAACATTATTTCCTCCTTTGAAAATTGGAAAGAAATAACCTAATGTACTAAACAGTAACATAATTGTTGCGACATTACCTAAGATTCCTGCTAGCCAATATCCCCAAGCACTATTAAATCCAATGTATTCACCGAAACCAGCACGTGCATAACTATAAATTCCACCTTCAAGTTCCGGTTTTTGTCTTGCTAACGTTTGATATACGAGCGCAAGTGGAATCATTCCCATCGCTGTAATACACCAGCCAATTATTATTGCACCACTGTTTGCTCCTACTGCTAAATCATGCGGTAAACTAAAAACACCGCCACCAACCATTGTTCCAACTACTAATGCGATTAATGGAAAAAATCCTAACTTCTTTTCTATTTGTACCACCCCATCTGTCATTCTAGGTGTTATGTTCGTTCAACTATTAAAGTCACCTTTTTCTCTAATAGACGTTTCTCTTATATTTTTTCAGGAAAACATTACTTATTCTAAAAGAAAATGAGCAAAAATGGAATACTTTTTTGAAAAAATGTATAAGTATGCACAAAAAAACCGCTCATTTTGTAATGAACGGTCATTTCAAACATATAAATTTGTATATTTCTTGTAAATTTAACGAAGTAACTTCTCTTTTTGTAAAAATTGTTTTGCGACTTCTTCACTACTTTTACCATTTACGTTAACTTCATAATTCATTTTTCGCATTTCTTCATCTGTAATCTTTCCAGATAATTTATTTAATACCTTTTCAAGTTCAGGATATTTCTGTAACGTTTCTTTTCTTAATAATGGTGCTCCTTGATAAGGTGGGAATAACCCTTTATCATCTTTCAGCACTTTCAGTCCGTATTGCTCCAATTCACTATCTGTTGAATATGCATCAATTACGTTAACATCTCCAGATTCAATTGCGCTATAACGCAGCTTCGGCTCCATCGTTTTAACATTCGAGAACTTATAGTTATATAATTTTTGCATTCCTTTATAACCATCTTCACGATCAGCAAATTCCAATGTAAATCCTACTTTGGCTTCCTGCGCAACATTCCCTAAATCAGAAATTGTATTTATATTCTTTTGATCTGCTATTTTTTTCGGCATAGCTAGTGCATATGTATTGTTATACTCCATTGGCTTCAACATAATCATATTATATTTCTTTTCCATTCCAATGCGAGCCTGCTCATATACTTCATCACGATTTGTACTCTTTGGTTCTTCTTTCACGAAAGTAGATAAAGCTGTTCCTGAAAATTCTGGGTATATATCTACTTCCCCTGATTTCAACGCTTCAAATACAAATGCTGTTTTTCCAAGACCTGGTTTTAATTGTACGTGTAAATCTGTATCTTGTTCAATAAGCTGCTTATACATTTGAATTAAAATTTCAGGTTCTGATCCAAGTTTGCCCGCAATAACAATATCTTTCTTTTCTGTACTCCAAAGAAATGGAGAAGCAATCATTATACAAACAATACATATCGTCAATATAACACGCTTAGAAGAGCGTTTCGGTCGTTCAAGTATGCGAAGTACTATATCAAAGAATAAAGCGAGTAACGCGGCTGGTACGGCCCCTAAAATGATAAGTGCATGATCATTTCGATCTATACCTAATAGTATAAGCTTACCGAGCCCACCAGCACCAATGAGAGCTGCTAATGTAGCCGTTCCAACAATTAATACCATCGCTGTACGAATACCAGCCATAATGATAGGCAATGCAAGAGGAAGTTCTACCTTCCACAATCTTCTCCAACTATTCATCCCCATAGCTTTCGCGGCTTCTATTAGAGATTCATCTAATTCCCTTATTCCTGTATATGTATTTCGTAAAATAGGTAATAGTGCATACACAACTAATGCGATAATCGCTGGAAGTTTTCCGATTCCTACTAATGGAATTAATAGTCCGAGTAATGCAAGTGATGGCACTGTCTGCATTACTGCAGAAGTTCCTATTATAAATTCAGCCATTCGTTCTTTTCTTGTTAATAAGATGCCAAGTGGCACCGCTATAATTACTGCAAAAAATAATGAAATAAGCGATATTTGTAAATGCTCACTTAATGCAGTTAGTAATTCTATTTTTCGTTCTTGGAACGTTTGTATAAAATTAGTCACTGTTTAGCCTCTTTCCTTCATTTGTTCAACAATGTAATTGACAATATGACGACTTGTTAACGTTCCAATATATTGACCGTTTTTTTCAACTGGAACGACCTCCTCATTACGCACACGAACTAACGCTTCTTGTAAAGAAGAATGTAATGATAGCGCCTTCCCTTCTAATTGCACACTTTGATCGAGCGGCAATACATCTGCTATACTTTTCCCCTCATACCAAGTTCGCCCACGATTTCCAATGAATTCCTCTACAAATTCATTTTTCGGATTATGTATAATTCCTTCTGGTGTATCTAGTTGAACAACTTTTCCTTCTTTCATAATACAAATGCGATCTCCAAGTGATAATGCTTCTTGCATATCATGTGTTACGAATACGATTGTTTTTTGAATCTTTTTTTGCAACTGTACAATATCCTTCTGAAGCTGTTCCCTACTTAATGGATCTAACGCACTAAATGGTTCATCCATAAGAACGATTTTCGGGTTTGCAGCTAATGCTCGCACGACACCGACACGTTGTTTTTGTCCTCCTGACAATTCATCAGGCATACGATTTCGATAAATATCCGGATCTAATCCAACCATATGTAACAATTCATCGACGCGTGCTTTAATTTCTTTTTTGCTCCATTGCCTCATTTCAGGAACAACTGCAATATTTTCAGCAATTGTCATATGAGGAAACAAAGCAATCTGTTGCAACACGTATCCTATATCCCAACGTAATTCGTTTATATTATATTGTTGAATATCTTTTCCATCGATTAAAATCGATCCTTCAGTCGTTTCGATTAAACGATTAATCATCTTCATTGTCGTTGTTTTCCCGCATCCACTCGGACCGATGAGAACAAAAAATTCTCCCTTTTTAATTTCTAAATGCAATGAATCCACTGCTTTCGTGCCATCTTCATACGATTTTGACACATGATTAAATTGAATCACAAATACAACTCCTTTAATGTTGTTTCCTTTATTTTGATGGAATATGGCATTCATTTCAAATGATACGCTTTTAAATTAAAAAAGAGCTCACATTTGAGCTCTAACGGTCGAACAATATTGTTTTCATAATAGCAGCATATTCGCGAACATACATTTTTCTCTTAGAACGAATTGGCGTTTCAGCAGCTAGTGCCTCCATCTTCATGCCTAAACGCTTTGCAATTATTTTCGTTCGATATAAATGATACGTATTACTTACAACTACCGCATGTTTCACATTATATAAATCCATACTAAACTTTAAGTTTTCATACGTATTTGTAGATTGATCTTCTATTAAAATACGACTCTCATCTATACCGTGTACCATTAAATAGTTTCTCATGCAGTGAGCTTCCGGTATATCTTCATCTTCTCCTTGACCACCTGAAACAATTACTTTCGCTTCAGGATGTGAAAATAAATACTCCAACGCTACATCCAAACGATTTTGAAGAGATAAAGACGGTCTATCTCCAAATAACTTTGCACCCAGTATAAGAACGTACGGAGAGTGATAGCTCAACTTTTCACGAGCAACTTTGTTCATTCTAAACGTCATATAAATGATGTATAGTGGCGGTAATAATAAAATGATAAGAAAGATCCATTTGTTCATAAATAAGTTTGCACTCCCTTTCTTTTTATTATACAGAAAAAGAAAGGGCGGCAGAAGTGTTTTTTTAAACGATTGATTTATTAGAAACATTCGCCGCTACTTTACGTTGTGATAGTACATAATAAATAGCGATTCCTAATGAGAAGATCAATATGCAGCTTAATACGTAAAACGGAAGCATTACTCCGGCTTTAGATACACCCGCTATAAACAGCATTAATAATACAATTCGTATTCCAGTACCAATTAGGCGAAATAAGCTGTCTACACGTCCCATTACTTCGTTTGGAATTTCCTCCATCATCAATACATTTCTCGCCACTCTTGTACCCGCATTTCCAACTGCATGAAAAATTGCAAGTCCATATAAGAAAATTACGGAAGGTTCAATAATCATTGCGGTAATTGAAATTACATAAATGAACATCGTCATAACGATTGAAACTTCTGTTTTGATATATTTCATTATGAGTGGAATACAGATTCCTGCAACAACCGCTCCAACCCCGTACATCATCCCCTCTATTGCGTATACAGAGGCATTGGCTTTAAGTATATCCGAAATATAAACTGGTATTAAATAATTTGCCATCATAACACCTATAAACGGCATATAAGTGGCCAGTAAGAACCAAAAGAGCTTAGGACGTTTTTTCATAAAGTGAATTCCTTCAAACAATTGCTTCTTAAATGTTATTTTTCTTTTCACTTCTTTTTTCTTTACGTACGGTATACATAAGAAAAGAAAAAATGCTCCAGCAAAAGTTAACATGTCTACTAACAAAATCCACTTCAAAGATACAATTTCAATTAAGAAGCTCGCGGCCGCTCCAGAAATAACTTGTGTTAACTGTCCTTGTATTTCCATCGTTCCACTTAAACTTTTATAATGTTCTGCTTGAAATATCTCTTGGTTGAACGCAAATATTGTAGGATAAAATAATAAATAGTAGAATGATCCGGCTATATAAATAAGAATATAGTGAATAGAATGATAAGGTTGCCCAGCAAATCCCCATATAACCATTATTCCGATTACGGCTATTCCGATTCCTTCGTTACATAGCAATAAAGATTTTCTTGAAAAACGATCAATACTTTGCCCAATGAATGGTGTTAATAAAAACATAATGAGGGTTGCAATGATAGAAACATAACCAAATGTTGTCTCTCCTCCACTCTCTTTAATTAACAGCCAAGGAATCGTTATCATAACAATTCCGGAACCAATAGCAGATAGACTATTGGCTCCTAGAATGTAATACAAGCGAGAATCATGATAAAGTGAGGACATATCACTCCACTCCTAGTTGTTTTTTCACCTCTTTATATACGCTCATATATGCTTTCAATTCTTTAACTACATCATGAATTAATGGTTTTGCATCTTCCCCAAGTTCACCATCTTGCACATGTAATCCATCAAGCACAACTTGTTTTGGAATTGCATTTGCATAAACACCTCTAGCGACCGTTCGCATGCTGTTTAATGCATTTATTCCACCTTTACCGCCACCAGCAACCGCTAACAACGCAACTGGTTTATGAATAAATTCACTACTACTTAAGTAATCTAAAGAGTTTTTCAGCGCACCGCTCATCGCATTATGATATTCTGGTGTACATAATACAACCCCATCCGCAGCTTTCACTAACGTTTTTAATTTTTTTACTGCCTCTAAATCACGTTGCGACTCTTCTCCATTGTATAAAGGTAACTCCTCAATTGCTAAATCATATAATTCCCCTTCAAATTGATCCGCAATATATTTTGCCACCACGCGAGTTCTACCAAATTTTCTTGGTGTACCGTTAATAACGACTAGTTTCATGATTATTTCTCCCCTTTGTTTTCAAGTTCTACTTATATATTATCAGAAATTTCTATACAAAATACAATATAAAGAGTTAACTTGTTTCATAAAATAGTATGATAAACAAAAAAGAACTCATACTTTCGTATGAGTTTCGTACAATTACTTTGATTCATCTCTCATGCTCAATGTACCTAAACTTTCATTTGCTTCAAAATGATTATATGCTTTTTCCGCTAATCTTTTCCGTTCTTCTGGTAATTCTATATATTTCATTACGTTTTCAATTATTTTTTCGTACGGAGTAAATACAATTCCTGGCCACTCTACCTCATCTTCTGGATTACTATTTTCGGAAATAATAAATTTCTTATTTGCGACTGCATAAGATACGCGAGGTGTTTCAAGAATTCCTGATAAGTAAAAATGAATATTTAATATAATTTTAGCTCTAGCAATCAATTCATTTCGAACAATTCCCCACGCATTATTTTTAAAAACTATATTTAAATTCGGGGCAATCGCTTTTAGATGATCAAAAATAGCTTGTCGCCTCGGATTAAGAGCACCTATAAACAGAATATCAATATCTTCAATAATCTCATCTTCAAACGCATCTTTTTTTATTTCCAAAGTTGGAGCATAGTTCATTTCTACATGTTTTATTTCTTTTCCTACCCCTTTTTGTTTAAGCCATTCTATATTTTGTTTACTATAATCCCAAATCACTCTATCTTTTAATAATATTAAATAAAGGGGATGCGCATATGGACTTCCTTCGTATAGCTGTTCTAAATTATAAATAATTGCATCTTTCGGAAGAAGGTTCGGGTTATATGCGTATGTATGGGCTCCAAAAACAACTGTATTCTTTACATTTTCCAGTATTGTTTCTGATATAATTACTGTATTTCCCTCCTGCTCCAACCGCCACTTTAAAGCTCGCGCAACATCTATGAAACTACCGTATGTCTTTGGGCATATAAAAAGACAATAATCATATTCTTTATTCAAATAAACTTCCATTAATCTTAAATTATTTTTATATAGATCTACATCCGGATGTTTAAGTACCAACTCATTTGCATGTTTTCTTGCTACTTTATATAATCCAGCATAATAAGCAGCGATGCATCTTCTTAATTCGATTCTTTCCCGATCTTCATCTAATACATCCATGTTTAAAAGAAGATTTGCGATACAATACGCTTTTAAATGATCACGATCATAATAATAGTCTAGTAGTGGCATCAATTCTTCATACGTATTTCCATGCACCGATTCTCCTAGTTCAATCGCCCATCGCATTAATTCCATGATTACTCCACTACTCCTTTAATCGAAAATGTATTTAATAAAATTTCGCATTATTCTCTACTATATTTGCTATATGAAATGGAATCTTTTCTTTTATCGATTCCAAATACTTTTGCGAAACCGCCCCTAAATGTTTTTTATGAGGTATATAGAAAGCACTAATAGAAATTTCATAGTCAAATAAGTAATCATACACATGATAATCTACAAATAGTAGATCATCCTTTGGAAAAGGAATTTCCTTCCCTTGCAGAGCATACATCAAAGCAATATTGTTTTGAGATCGTAATCGATACAACCTTGCAAGTTGGTATAATGGTTCAGCCCGGGTTGGTCTATATTCCCACGCTTTTTGAAAATAAAAAACAGCTAATGCTAAATATTGCTCTTCTTGCCCTTTAACAGTTTCTTTTTCATCAGCATCTGTCACTTCATTTTGTTTATTTGCTGAACGATTTGCTAACTGCTCATAACAAAATCCTATTCGCAATAACGAATAGAATACCTCTTCAACCCATCCTCCTGCTTCCACTCGTTTTTTATACCATTTAATTGAATCTTCAAATTGACTTAAATGAAAATAAGTCTGAGCTAAATAAAATAAATATCTTATATGCAAATCTGGCGTTGTTTCTGGGTCGTTTATTCCCTGTAACAACAACCTCTCATCTCTTTCAAATTTATCAGCTTTGCTCCCGCCATCTCCGGGATCATTCACGACAAGAGTCTCTAACCGAGCTACCCTCGTATTGTAATTCGCTCCAACTTTTGAACGATCTATATCCCAATACTCATGAGTAACACCGACAGATTTCCATGGTAAAGAAGCTTTCAAAAGACGTGTAAGCCAATATTTAATATGAACATCATATTGTAATGTAAGATAATGATCTTCCGTTAAGCTCGTTTTATCGAAATTCGGATCAACCTCTAAAATCATATCCGCATCTAATATTAATAAATAATCTGCTTCTGGGTATGTTTTTTGCGCTAACGAAACAGCTAAGCTTCTGTTATAACCAAAGTTTTTAAACGGCTCATGATGAACCGTCCCAGGTATCTCATTTTCCTTACACCAATTTTCAATAATTTCAGGCGTATTATCCGTCGATCCAGTATCACAAATAGAAACAAAGTCTACAATTGATTTTGTTGCATTTAAACATCTTTCCATAATTCTAGACTCATTTTTGACAATCATACAAAGACATAACTTTTTTTCTTCCTTTACAGACTTCACTTGCTCATTTCCCATTTAACCACCTCATATTTTATTAACACGCTCTTCTCATATGTAACAACATTTCTTAGCTATACTGATGACATAAGCACCCTTTTACTATTTATGAAAACTTCATTTTATTTATTCTTACTTTTATGTTGGGACATATTTCATGCTTCGCTTTATATTTGATACAATCAATACAAAAAACATAATACGGGAATCCGTACATTTCAAAGTCTAAGAGGAGGTTATATTTTGTTGGATTACATTTGGCTAGATGACAAATCACCAATTTTAGAACAACTACCAAGAAACTTTAAATCTGCAGCTATATTGCTACATCCTTTTATCCAAATGCCTTTAGGATAGGAAAAGTCTGTGAGAAAAAGACCATATGAGCACATCTATCCTAGCGCTGAAGAAATCATTTATAATGGGAAATCCGTTTCTTGGAAGGAAATGATGTCTTGTAGTGGATTACATTCATACGCAGACCTAGCAATGGCCATGTTGACTTCCATTAGTGCCCTTTCAGAAGAATATAAAAGAGAGGATTTAGCTGAAAAGCTACATTCAAACTTAAAAAAAGATCTTTATTATCCAACAGAAGATTATACGTCTATATTTTTATTACACAAATTACTTAAACTCCTCGGTTCTAAAGGTGCAAAAAATCTATATTTCTCTGAACCAATTCTTGATACAAACGGATTATTACAGGTAAATAATACTACTCCATTAGATATTTGGGACATTAGCAATAATGAGTTAATTATTACTGGAGAAGACAATGAGTATGCGTTTATGAGTATATACGATTCCTTTACAACCTTATTATTAGCTAAAGAAGAAAATATAGAATATATTGTTCAATCAATGAATGTTGAAGCTGTCATTTGTGACAAAAAAACGATGATTGATTGGTATTTTTAAATTAGTAATTTCTTAAACTATAAAAAAGAAACTTGCGCTTATGCACAAGTTTCTTTTCAAAAACATCCTTATTTTTTTACAACTTCATGTCCACCGAACTGATTACGTAGTGCTGAAACTACTTTTCCATGGAATGTATCATCTTCCTGAGAACGATAGCGCATAAATAATGACATCGCGATTACTGGTGCCGCTGCTTGTAACTCAAGCGCAGTTTCAACAGTCCATTTCCCTTCTCCTGAAGAGTTCATTACACCTTTAATGCCATCAAGTTTAGGATCATCTGCAAATGCTTTTTCAGTTAAGTCCATTAACCAACCGCGGATTACTGATCCGTTCGCCCATACTTTTGCAACATCTTCATAATTGAAATCAAAGTCACTCTTATCTAGTACTTCAAATCCTTCAGCAATTGCTTGCATCATGCCGTATTCAATACCGTTATGAACCATTTTTAAGAAATGACCACTACCAACGCGGCCAGCATAAGAATAGCCATTTTCTACTGCTAAATCTTTAAATAAAGGTTCTAATTGGTCGTAAATTTCTTTTTCTCCACCAACCATTAAACAAGCACCGTATCTAGCTCCTTCTACACCGCCAGATGTACCGATATCTACATAATGTAATCCGAAGCTTTTTGCTTCTTCAGCACGGCGTAACGTATCTTTATAGAATGAATTTCCACCTTCAATAACGATATCACCTTCATCTAATAACGGATACACATCTTTTAATACTGACTCTACAACTTCTCCTGCAGGCACCATTACCCAAATTGTACGAGGAGCTTCTAGTTCAGCAATCATTTCTTTTAATGTATGACGTGCAGTAATTCCTAGTTTTCCTGCCTTTTCAACAAGCTCTTTATTTACATCGTATACAACTACTTCATGCTTGTCTTCATATAAGTGTTCAGCTAATGGGAATCCCATTTTTCCTAATCCAATTAATCCTAGTTTCATATTAATCAATCTCCTATTCTATACAAATATATTTAATATCGAAATTAGCCCAAGTGCTACTACAGATAATATAGTCTCCATTGCAGTCCATGTTAATAATG
Organism: Bacillus sp. B1-WWTP-T-0.5-Post-4; assembly: GCF_009183795.1. Classification (NCBI taxonomy): domain Bacteria; kingdom Bacillati; phylum Bacillota; class Bacilli; order Caryophanales; family Bacillaceae; genus Bacillus; species Bacillus sp. B1-WWTP-T-0.5-Post-4. The sequence goes on along the minus strand of NZ_WEIJ01000006.1, from coordinate 179,310 downwards.
TTTCTTTCACAGTCATTCCGAAATACTCTTTAATCATCCAAAATCCTGAATCATTCACGTGTGATAAAATTAATGACCCTGCACCAGTTGCAAGTGCTAATAATTCAACATTTACACCTGGTGTGCTTGCTGCAATCGGCGCAACAATACCAGCTGCTGTCATCATAGAAACAGTTGCCGATCCAGTTGCAATTCGGATTAGTGCCGCAATTCCCCACCCTAATAATATCGGTGAAATATGTGATTCTTTCGCCATATCTGCAATTGTCGTTCCAATTCCAGAATCTAATAATACTTTATTAAATGCGCCGCCTGCACCAATCACTAACAATATGTTTGCAATAGGTCCAAGGCAATCATTTGTAAATTGTAACACTTTATCTTTTGAGAAACCTTTTGCATATCCAAGACTAAAGAAAGAGTAAATGGTTGCAATTAATAAAGCCACAATCGGATCTCCAATAAAGTGTAATACTTGTGCTAGTTGACTCGTTTTATTTAATGCAACTTCTGCTATTGATGCACCAAGCATAAGAAATACTGGAAGTAAAATTGTAAACAATGTATTCCAAAAGCTAGGAAGCTCTTTTTTATTATCTTTTTCAACAAATTGCTCCGCTATATCTAATGGTACTTCCTTATGTATACGAGCACCAATCCATTTCCCGTAAAGTGGACCTGAAATAATTGCAGTTGGAAGTCCGACAATTAACGCATATAAAATTGTCTTCCCTACATCTGCTTTAAAAATACCAACTGCCGCCATTGCCGCTGGATGCGGTGGAACAAGTCCGTGTACGACTGACAGTCCTGCTACTAGCGGAATACCAATTGTAATAAGTGATACCCCAGTTTCTAACGCAATTGTAAATACTAACGGAATTAATAGTACAAATCCAACTTGGAAAAATACCGGAATCCCTACTAAAAATGCAACGAACATCATCGCCCAGTGAACTCGTTTCTTCCCAAAACGATTAATTAATGTGTTAGCGATACGTTCAGCACCACCAGATTCGGCCATCATTTTTCCAAGCATCGTTCCTAGTGCTAAAACTATCGCTAAAAACCCTAACGTATTACCAAGCCCTAGTTTAATAGAATCAATAATCCCTGGATCTTTTGGTGAAGTTCCAATTAAAGGCATTCCCATTGCTAATCCTACACCAATTGCTGTTAAAATTAATGCGACAAATGGATGCCATTTTACTACCGTAATAAGTAAAAGTAGTATGACAACTGCCGCTAGTACGATCCCAACTACCATTTCTCCCAATCCCCCTATTGTTTACGTTGGAAAGCAGCTATACAATCAAATTCTTCTTTCAAGCGATTGTAAAGTCGTTCATACATATAAAACATTTCTAAATATATAGCCGTATTTTCTTTATTCGGTACATGGTGATGGACAATATCAATCCAATCCTTTACCTCTTCAAGAGAATCAATTTTTCCTACAGCATATAAAGCAACTGCCGCTGCCCCAAGCGCAGATGCTTCATGACTTTCAGGTACAAGCAATTCTTTTCCCATCATATCGGACAACATTTGTCTCCAAAATGCAGATTTTGCAAACCCTCCTGAAACTCGTATTTCAGTAAGTGGCCCTGTACAATCCCTGATTGCGAGTGCTACTGAATATACACTCATACAAACACCTTCCATCACTGCACGTATAAAATGTTCTCGCTTATGTTGAAGATTGATTCCAAAGAATGTACCACGAGCATTTGCATTCCAGTAAGGTGCGCGTTCTCCAGATAAGAAAGGTAAGAACAATAGCCCATCCGCTCCAGCTGGTACGCTTTCTGCATATTTAATTAATAAATCATAAGGATCAATGCCGAGCTTTCTTGCTACTTCTTGCTCTGGACTACCAAATTCATCACGTAACCATCTCAGTAATATTCCGCCGTTATTCGTTGGACCACCGATTACCCAGTGCTCATCTGTTAATGCGTAACAAAACGTTCTCCCTTTCTCATCTGTATTTATATTTGATGAGATTGTTCGAACCGCACCACTCGTTCCAATCGTAATTGCAGCCGCACCCGGTGATATCGCACCAACTCCTACATTTGCAAGAACCCCATCACTTGCTCCGATGACAATTGGTGTTTCTGCACTTATCCCCATCTTCTGTGCTAATTCTGGCTTCATACCTGATAAAATATATGTAGTTGGTACAGGGGTTGATAATTGTTCTGGTGACATATGTAACATAGTTAAAACATCTTCATCCCAGTTTAATGTTTCTAAATTAAATAACCCCGTAGCAGAAGCAATCGAATAATCAACTACGTAGCGTGAAAATAATTGGTAAATCACATACTCTTTAATGGAAATGAATTTATAGGCACTTGTATATAACTCTGGTTCCTCTTCTTTCATCCATAACAATTTAGAAAGTGGTGACATTGGATGAATCGGTGTACCTGTACGTCTATAAATCTCATGCCCATTCATTTGTTGTAATAATTTTTCTGATTGCTTCGTACTTCGATTATCTGCCCAAATGATAGAACGCGTTAATGGCGCACCATTTTCATCTACTGCAATTAATGCGTGCATAGCTGTACTAATACCGATTGAAGAAATATCTTCTGGTAATACATTACCTTTTTCAATGGCAACGCTTACACTTTTGTATACAGCGGCACATATTACATCAGGATCTTGCTCAGCCCATCCTACATTCGGTTGAATAATTGGGTAATCGATTGCATGTGATGCAATGACTTTTCCTTTTTCTGTGAACACAACCGTTTTTGTACTTGTGGTACCGATATCAATCCCGATTACTCTCCCCCTTGTTTCCATGCGAATCTTCCCTTCATTTCTAGCAAAATACGATTTAGTAAACCGTTTACATGAATTAGTATATAAAATATTTTTTCGTTTATCAAGTTATAAAAAGAAAATTTTTTTCATATCAAAAAATAAATCCCCTCATTCCATTTCACTTATATACTAAATTTAGCTTTTCCATGCGGTAAAATTACGTTATATTCGTTACGCAATACACTCTTTTCTCTCATTAACAACACATACATAGTCCTCCATACGTTCTACTTATTTGCTTGAAGAAAGAGTTGAAAAGCAATATTTATTTTTAGCGGTCACGTAACATCACCATCAAACCAAGAAAAGTAACTAACCGCAGAATGAGAATTCTGTGCATTTTACTCTTATTTATTGTTTTAGGTTCACTAGTCTTTTATCTTGATAAACATAGAGCGTGACCCCCTATTATCACTTTTTTATCTTGTAAATATATCTTGCATACTATAAAATCGAAAAGTATTTTTATTTTTCAGAAAAATAAAAACAATAACACGAAATTTATTGTATAATGTTGTAAAAAGATGTCGGAGGGATTTAATGTTAAATAAAATATCTCAATTCACAATTAAGCTTTCATCAATTCTTTTATCACTCTTACTATTATTAAATTTACCTTATTTATTTATTACTCAACACGGATTTACCTTTCAACCAATTTATTTTTTTAATCAGACCGTTACTATGTTAAAACAGGTTTTTTCCCCTGAATCATTAGTGATTATAGGATCAGACCCGAAGTTTGGCCATTTCAAAAAAACACCATTATTTCCAACTGTTTTAGAACCTTACCTATATTCATTTACTATATTATTTTTAGCCTTTTTTCTTGCTCTCTTTTTATCATCTAGCATGGCATTTTTTTATTTTTTAGCAAAAGATTATATAAAAAAATGGATAAACCGAATTGTGTTCATATTAGAAGCTGTCCCTGATATGATGATGATGATTTGTTTGCAAATTTTTTTCATATGGGTACTTCAGAAATTTGGGGAATCTCCTGTCACTATTATTTCCTTTAATGAAAATCGAGCTTATTTACTCCCTATTTTATCATTAGCTGTCTTACCTACATTACAAATGTTTCGGATGATGGTGTTATACATAAAAGAAGAGCAAGGAAAACATTACGTAGAGGTTGCATATGGAAAAGGCCTTTCATCAAGTTATATACTATGCATTCATTTATTCAAAAATATATCTATCCACTTCTTCCACCATTTAAAAACGATTTTTGTTTTCTTACTTTCTAATTTATTCATTTTAGAATTTGTTTTTAATATGGAAGGCATTATTCAATTTTTATTTAATAAGGCGTTTGTTTCACCTCCAGCTGCATTTATCATACTTGTTATGATTATTTTACCATTTTATGCTATTTTCCAAATAGTCTCATTCATGATGAATAGATGGAAAAAGCAATTGAAAGGAGTATCATTATGAAATCTATTTGGAAATCAAAACGCTTTTTAATCGGCTTTACTTATCTATTCATACTTATTTCAGCTAGTTTTATTTATAGTTGGTTCTTTAAAGATAACATCCCAAAACCTCCTCAGTTACTTTACAATGACAATAACGAATTACTTGGAAAGGCCCCCTTTCCGCCATCGTTAATTCCACCTTTTGGATCTGATCGTTTTGGAGAGTCTGTTTTCTTACAAATTGTAGAAGGAGCAAAATTCACTATTTTATTAGCCATGGCAATTAGCTTCTTTCGAATTTTATGCGGAACATGTATAGGAATCCTCTTAAGTTTATTTGCTCCAAAACTCAAAAGATTTTTCCAGTCATGCTCAGAAGTTTTTTATTATATTCCAACTCTATTTATCGCATTCATACTCATCACGCCCGTTAATATTATAATCACATCAAATGCTGATGGGGTAGATCCAAATATTTCATTTACGTTTTATCAAGTACTCGTACTTATTTTCGTCGCTCTGCCTACACTTTCTTTATACATATCCTCAGAGGTTGATGAATTTATGAAACAAGATTACATCTTAAGTTCACAATTACTGGGGGCTAGTCGTTTTCATATTATTAAAAAACACTTACGAGTCTTATTACTTGACCGCTTATTTGTATTATTTATGGAACATATCGTCCAAACACTCATACTCGTTATCCATTTAGCGCTGCTTAACATTGTAATTGGCGGCATACAAATGCGTGAACTCTATGACGGAGTGCTCAAACCTGTTTCTCTATCTAATGATTGGGCAGGTCTTATTGGATTAAATCGTAATGAAATGAATCTTTCATGGTGGATTATTTTTTATACTCTCGCTTCATTCTTTATTACGATTCTATTTATTAAGCTTATGACCATCGGGATTCAAGATGCACTGAAAGCAAGAGATTCGCAAATTGTAGCAATTCAAAACGTTCCAGATCATAAAAAATTTGTTAAACATAAAGATTCCTTTTCGTTTGCCAATAAAGTAAACCTTTAATCATTTCTCATTAATCAAGTATTAATTGGCATCGATATTAGTAGAAAATAAAGAAGATGATCCCTATTAAATACAGGGATCATCTTCTTATGCTGTCTAGCTTTTTTACATGTCCTTTGCTAGACTCATGCTTTTTATATTTAAAGTGAATTATTTGCAATCACAATTATGTTTTTTAAAATCAATTACCATACGCCCTTGAATTCTACCTTGTTCCATTTCTTCGAATACATTTTGTACTTTATCTAGAGAACAAGTTTGAACAACTGGCACTACTTTTCCTTCTGCCCCGAACATAAACGCCTCTTCCAAATCTTTACGAGTACCAACTAGAGAACCAACTACTTCAATTCCATCCAGTACAAGTCGTGGGATGTTTAAGTCCATTGTTTCTACTGGTAGCCCTACTGCAACTACTTTACCGCAAGCACGTACTGCATCAACTGCTGAGTTAAAGGCTACTTTAGAGACTGCTGTTACTACCGCAGCATAAGCGCCACCAAACTCCTCTTGCACAATTTTATCAGCAGGACCTTGAGAAATTGGATTGATAGTCATATCAGCACCAACTTCTTTCGCTAAGGCTAATTTGTCGTCATTAATGTCTACTGCGATTACCTTTGCACCAAATACACTTTTAGCATATTGGATAGCTAAGTTACCTAATCCACCGCAGCCATAGATTACAATAGGTTGACTAGGTTTAATATCTGATACTTTAATAGCTTTATATGTAGTTACACCAGCACAAGTAATTGATGATGCTTGAGCAGGATCTAATCCTTCTGGTACTTTTACCGCATAATCAGCTGTAACGATACATTGTTCAGCCATACCACCATCCACTGAATAACCAGCGTTTTTAACTTCACGGCAAAATGTTTCTCTACCAGTTACACAATATTCACAACGTCCACAAGATTGGAACATCCATGCAATACTTACACGGTCACCTATCTTTAGTGAAGTAACATCATCAGCTATTTTCGTAACAATACCTACACCCTCATGACCAAGAATACGGCCATCAGTGTTACCAAAATCATGATTCGCAACGTGTAAATCAGTGTGGCACACTCCACAATACTCTACATCTACTAACGCTTCACCTGAGTGTAACGGACGTAATTCTTTTTCAATCACTTCGATGTTTGCTTTGCTGTTTTTATTAACCACTACTGCTTTCATATGTGATCTCCCCTTTAGTGTTTTAGCATTTTAATGAGTTTATCTCACAACTACTTTCTTCACTACTTTGGCTAGTTATTGTACCAAATTTAAGTGTTCAATCATCATTACATCTTCATCATAACATGACACTTCATAAACAACTTGTGAAATTATGAACAATATTTGAATTATTACACAAATCGGTCTTTATTTTAAATTTTTAAAAATGAGAGTTTATCATTGACTATAAGTAAGTCACATATTTCTAAAACAAAATAAAGTAACAAACTTCTCACCGATAAAAAAGCTCTTCACTCAATATTTTCTACATGTAAACACTTAGTTTCACAGTAATATCCTTTGCCACCAACATAAACTTTTTCTATTTTATTTTTGCTATTGGTTGCTAATTTAACTAATATTTCAGAAGGCGAGTGTAGAGAATAACCTTGTTCAAATACATAGACTTCTTTTTTCAAGTAGTCCTGTTCATAAAGGTAGCAAGCTAATGCACCGTTCGAAGTTCCAGTCGCTGCTTCTTCATTGATGTCGTATAGCGGAGCAAAATTTCTGCATATAATTCGATTGTCATTAAAAGTATATAAATGCATCCCGACAACATTATAATACTTGCTGATTTCTTTAATTTTTTCAAAATTAGGTTGCAGTGCATATAATTGTATTTCGCTTTTTATAGGAATTAAAATATCTTTTAAGCCCGTGGAGACAATTTGAATTGGGTATTTATTGTCTATATCTTTACTATCAAAACAGTCGGTGAACTCATTTGGAGATACAACATCATAGAATATCGGTTTATTTTGTTCCATGAATATGATGTCATCTGTTATAGTAATAGTAAGAACACCGCTGTTCGTTTCAATCGTATAGCGATTCCTGAAAAGTTTATTTAAATGCATCAGTATCGCGAAAGAGCCAATTGTGGCATGACCACATAAATCAACTTCTTCTTTTGGAGTAAAATACTCAAATTTATAATCAGCAAGTTCAGATTCTGATATAAATGCGGTTTCCGCATAACCCAGTTGTTTGGCTATTTCCATTTTTTGAGTAGTGGTCAATGTATTTGTATTCTCAATAAATACCACTCCTGCTTTATTTCCGCCTTTATGATCCTTGCTAAATGCACTTGCAACATAAACAGATATTTTCATAAGACATCTTCCTCACTTATAGTAAATTATAGTATAGAAAGCACTACATATAAATTCCATTGGATAAATTATCCCTAAAATAAGAAACAAACTATTTTTAGCATTTGAACTCTCCAAAAATAGTTTGTCTACAGTCTGAAAGCTCTTCATTTGAAGAGCTTTTTTTATATTCGCTTCATCGAAATCGTTTCACGTATACTTTGTAAATTTTTTAGAGTTTCCTCTTGTCGCTGCAACGACAACCCTACATACAAAGTATCTAATAAGCTTAACTGTGCTAATCGTGATGAACTTGCTTCTGTGCGGAATTCAGTCTCACGTGTTGATGTATATAACGTTATATCAGCAAGTTGACTTAATGCTGATTTCTTATAGCTCGTAATCGCAATAATTTTGGCCCCTCTTGCTTTCGCTACTTCTAACGCTTCAAGTAATCCTTTATTGCTACCAGAATGAGAAATACCAATAACAACTGAATTTTCCGAGAGTAAACCTGCTCCCATAATTTGAAAATGCGAATCAGTATGAGCGATACAAGAAATACCCGTTCTCATAAACTTATGATACGCATCCATTGCAATAATACCAGAGCCACCATTTCCATAAAACTCAATTCGACTTGCTTCTTGTAAGGCTCGTACAGCCTGCTCAAGTGCCGTTTCATTAAGCAAATGTAAAGTATCTTGCAGTCCTGTAATATGCGAATGAAAAACTTTTTTAGCAACAGTTACCATACTATCTTCTGCTGATACCTCTTCATGGATATTTTGCATCGGTGTATGTACAATTTCACGAGCTAATGTAATCTTTAAATCTTGAAAACCTTGCAAACCAAGGTTTTTACATAAGCGGAATATCGTAGCTTCGGAACTATTCGTAACTTCAGCTAATTCTGTAATAGATTTATGTACAACATCTTGTGGATGTTTCAAAATATGTTCGGCAATACTTCGCAATTTCGGTGATAAACCATTTAACGAAGCCTGAATCTTTCCAATCCCACTTCTTGTACCAGGCATAGCATATCCTCCCCTTCCATCGTAGCTTTATCCTGTAAAAACCGATTAGTTAAACTAATCATCAGTGGGGATGGTCCCCCACTGATTAGAGTTTCACTTTATTGTACCTAATTATCGAAAGAAGAAAAACCTATATTAGGGATTACTATAAATTTTAATTGCTCCTATGTATTCTGTCATACGATATAACAGAATTATTCATGCTTATGAATAATTCTCTCCATGTTTCACTGCGTATAATGCGGCTTGCGTACGATCATCCACTTCCAATTTAGCTAAAACGTTTGAAACGTGTGTTTTCACAGTTTGTTCTGTAATATGAAGTTCTGCTGCAATCTCCTTGTTGCTTCTTCCTTTCGCAATTTCGCGAAGTACCTCTTGCTCTCTTTTCGTTAACATTGAAAAAGGATTTTCTACTTCCTTCTTTACTGCAGAACGCCCCATTAATGCAGGTGTTACTTTCGGGTGAAAATTCGCATTTCCTTGATGTACTGCAATAATAGAAGCGACAAGTTGCTCAGGTTGTACTTCTTTTAATTGATAACCATCTGCTCCAGCTTCAAGTGCTGGTATAACATAATCTTGCTCTGAAAAACTACTTAATATAAGTACCTTTATTGTCTCATCATATTGCTTTAGACGTTTTGTTGCCTCAATTCCATCCATTTTCGGCATCGATACATCCATTAGTACGACATCTGGTCTTTCTTTTTGCACGAAATGTAATGCCTCTTCGCCATTTTCCGCTTCCCCAATAATTTCAAATTCTTCTCTCGTTTTCAAAAAGAATACAAGTCCTCTTCGAACGATATGATGATCCTCAACTAGTAGCAGTTTAATCTTCAACCTTATTCTCCCCTTCAAATCGGCAATTGAATTTCTATTTTTGTACCCTTTTTCAGCTCTGTTATAATTTGAAACGATCCCTTCATTAACTGAATACGTTCCTTCATACTTTTCAGGCCAAGTGCTGATTCCCTTACATGTTCTTGTATAAATCCTATTCCATTGTCTTCTATGTAAAAATGTAACTGGTTATTTTCTATTTTCAAAAGAATATGTACCTTTTCACACGAAGCATGCTTTTTACAATTATGTAGCGCCTCTTGGCTAATACGCCATAAAACTTCTTCTATTTCATCCCCAATTGAAACCATCCCATCAATTCGAACTTCCACTTGAACTCCTAATAACTTCCCGTAATTTTGAATTGCTTCTGCTAATCCTTTCTCCAATCCTTCAGGTCTTAATTGCCAAATTAATAGCGTCATCTCTTGTAATGCTTCTTGTGATAATTCCCCAATATAACTTAACATCTCTTGCAATTCTCTATCTTGCGTCATATTCAGAGTACCTTTCGCCGTTAGCATAATAGAAAATAACAATTGTTTTACTGAATCATGTAAATCACGTGCAAGGCGATTTCTTTCCGCTACCACTACATATTTACGTTCTTTCTCAACTAATTGAATACGTTGTATTGTCGTTCCAATTTGAAATGCAATTGATTCTAATAATGCTAACTCTTCCTCAGAAAAATGAGTCTTATGAGGTGCAGCCACATTTAGTAGACCAAATTTTTCTGATCCAGACCTAAGCGGAATTGTCGCATGATGTGTAACATCTTCTGTCTCTCCCCAATTACATTCAATTGCATCTTCTATTCGCTTACATTCAATAATATTAGTCGCTTTTTCCAATCTCCCATTCACAAAACGTTCTACACACCAACAGTTTCCTTCACACATCGGCTTCTTCTTTTGCCACGTAAGAGCCTCTGGTAAATTTTCGTCTACAAGCATGCTGTGCTTTCCACTTTCATCAATAAAGAATATCCACCCTGTTTGTAAATTCATTACTTGTAACAATGTATGCAACACTTTTTCCAACATATGCTGTAAGTTTGTTGCTTCATTTAATAATTCAGCAATTTCTTTTAATGCTTCTAAACGACGCATCTCTTTTTCTTCAAAGTTCATTCTCATCACCAACTACAATTATAACATTAAGAAATTTCTAAATTCTATAAATAAAAAAAGAACCGAATTCCTTCAGCCCTTTCTTTATATCAATCATTTTATTATTGTTATTCTATCCAATGTTGGAAGCAGAATTTTTGTTAACAAACGATTCTACTTTAGCTGTCCGATAAAGATTGTCCACCATGGATATGCTGTAAACCTTCAGTAGTAACAACCATATTCGCTGCTGGCATTTGCACTTGATTCTTATGGAACATAGACATTAATTCAAATCTTACTTGTCTAGAAGTTTCAAAATAATCTTCTGGCTTTATTAAACCTGTAATACAAAATTCATAGCCAACATATTTCAAGTTAGGATTTAAGTCTGTAACACCGACGTATTTAAATGGTTCAACAGCCTCATCCTCTACTCTATAAAGAGTTTGATTCAATTCTTCATTACATATAATACATACTTCTTCTAACAATTCCTTCACTCTTGTTGGATCTTCCTGATAACTTACCGTGATGCGTTCAATTACACGCATCCATCCTTTATTAAAATTTTGTATCGTTCTAATCTCTCCGTGCGGGATGGTAAGTAGTTTTCCTGACCATTCACGAATTTGCATAAAACGAATACTAATCTCTTCAATAGTTCCTGAATTTGTTCCGTTAAAAGTTACAAAATCACCAACCCGAAACTCTTTGTCCGCTAATCTTGCAAAGCCTAATATAACATCTTTTAGCATCTGTTGTGCAGCAAAACCGATGACAACTCCAGCTATCCCTGCACCTGCAATAATACTTTTTATATCTACAAATTGGCTAATTAAATATATGATAAGACTGATGATAATGATATATCTAAAAATAGATCGAATTACACTTTGAATCGTCTGCTCTACCTCTTCATCAAAAAAGCTTGATTTCCTAAAAAACCAATCAATAATACGGTTTATTACAAAAGAAATAATGATTAAAACTAAAGCAAATAGTAAAAATCTTAAAAGTAAAAACTCTCTTACATAATTAAAAAATTCTTCAGTATACGTTAATAAGCTCATTTAACCACTTCCTTACTAATTAAAAAATTCATAATCGCCTAAGTTTGTTCCAGAAAAATCTATTATCCTAATCTAAAATGCCACTATCCTTACTATGTATTTTGACTCTATTACTAATTCACCTTAAACAGTATGTCTAGGTGTTCTTTTTCCTTTCCCTTTAAATATACCCTTTTTAATAACCTAAGGGGGGAGCAAATCGTGAAATTTTTTTATACGTTAAAACTTTATTCATCTCATTACGATTTCAACTCATTTATTCATTAACTACGTAAAAAAAGAGCTGAATTTATCAGCTCTTTTATTCAATATTAATTGTTGTCTTACTACTTTTTTCTTCTTTCAATTTTGGCAATTCAATTGTCAATACGCCATCTTTATAATTTGCTTTAACATTTTCTTCCTCAACTTGTTTAAAATTAAAGCGTCGAGTTACAGAACCTATAGAACGTTCTTTACGAATATATGTGCCATTCTCGTCTTTTTCTTCTACTTCATTATGATTCGTTGCTTGGATCGTTAATATATCTTGTTCAAAATCAACTTGAATGTTTTCTTTTTGAAAACCTGGTAAATCTGCTTTCACAGTATATTTACCAGATTGCTCATGAACATCTACTTTAAAAGTATCCATGTTCAGTGGCTTAAAGAAAGCATCTGTCATCCCTTCTAATAAAGAAGGCCCAAAATCAAAAATGCCATTTTGACGTTTTGTTATCTCTGGAAATAAATTACGCATATTTTTTCCTCCTTATTATTTATGAATGAAAGATTATCTCTTTCTGCCTTTATTATAACATTTGGTCAAAAAAGGTCAAAGTTTTTGTTTGACCTTTTTTGATGTATATTTTACCAAATAAAACAAATAAGTTATATGTCATCTCTCCCCTTATAAAGAGGAATATATCTACATAATAACGAATAGTTTATTTGCTCTTATTTTTTCTTACGGAGGTTACATACAATGGGATATATTGAAGAACTTAGAAAAGTTGTCGGATCAAGACCACTCAATCTAGCAGGAGTTGCTGTAGCTGTTTTCAATGAACAAGGACAAATAAAAGAGACCTTTTTTAAAGGCCTCTTTTTTCACTTCACTTCTGCATGTAAGCATGACTTAAAATGCACAAGTGCATATTCATGCCCTTGTGCATTAAAAGATGCAACCGCCTTTTCATAAACAACAATTTTAAACCCTTTATTATAAGCATCTACTGCTGTATGAAGAACACAAATATCGGTACAAACACCTACAAGATGAACTTCTTCTATTCCTCTTTCTCTTAGCTTCATATCTAAATCCGTTCCAGCAAATGCACTATACCGTGTTTTATCCATATAATATACATTCTCTGCATTTTTATATGTTTCGTACACATCTTGTAATTCACCAAACAAATCTCTTCCACTTGTACCAGCTATATTATGGGGCGGGAATAACTTTGATTCTGGATGATATACATCATTTTCTTCATGTTTATCAATAGCAAAGACAACGTAATCTCCATTTTCAATATATTGCTTCGTTATATGTACAATTTCCTTCTCAATTTCCTGTCCTGGTTTCCCGCAAGTTAAAGCCCCCTTTTCCGCTACAAAATCATATGTATAATCAATATTAATAAGAGCTCGTTTCATAACCACTATCTCTCCTTCTTCTGTTTCACAGTAAACAATAGAAAATTTGTTATTACGACATCGTATGTACTATTCGACATTTCAAATGAAATACCTACATTTTTCTTCTGAAACTTACCTTAGTCCGAGTTTATCATATAATAAATAAACAATGGTAAAACAAATAACTCCTATTAACAAGTCATGAATTTGATAATTGAGCGTTATTTGCATAAACTCTTGTATCGTAAACCAAATTACTGCCATCATTAGGCTAATCAAAATGATACGAATACACCAATTCACGTATTCAACCTCTTTCTCTGTCATAGTAGTAACAAGTGATTACTTCCTATTTAATCGTATTAGAAAATGAAATAAGTTATTCACTCTTGCACACTCTAGTCCAAACAAAAAAGCACACTACTTTTTGAGTAATGTACTTTTTATTCTTATTAAGACGCAGGTTTTGTCTCAAATGTTGCTTGATTAAAACTAATAACCTTTCCTTTCGGATCATTGTTTTCATACTGAACTGCAGTAATTGTATGACTACCTGTTTCCAGCGTTTTTTCTTTTAACTGCACTGTTGTCTGCGTTGTACTAGTTACTTGATGTTTATCTGTATACATTTGATCTACAAATACGAATGTTTCTTTATCACTTTGAAAATTAGAAAGTTCTAATTCAACTTGCTGAATTAACGTATCCTTTTTGATGAATACAGTCGGTATATTGCCGTTTTCAGAAGTACCATCTGGAGTAATAACTTTTACTTTCCCTTCTCCAATTGACATTGCTCCTTCAGGAAATACAACCATATTCTCATCACTTGCGTTTACAACTTGTTCTTCCTGTTTTGATTGCGCGTCCTCTTTTTCCTGTGGAGCACCGCAACCAACTAATAACAATACAGACAATCCAGTGATTATGAATTTTTTCAAAATTCATCCCCCCTGTAACTTCATTATAATTTATTATACAAAAATAACTTTTAAATTTTGAGACTACATTCAACACTTTCATGAACAAATAGAATCCTGCTCACGATTAATGTATCATACTTTCCTTAATAGAACATTAATTTTTTTTATGAAATAAATAGTAATTCCCTCTTATCTATCATTTTAGCCCAACATATGAATTACATACCCTCAAAAATAAAAAGACATTGTTAATTCAATGTCTTTTCTATACAGCAATTAAAAAACAAACGTTGTAATCTCATCTACATCTTTTCTTGGAAGTTTCTTCGGTTTATCTTTCGGAAATCCGAGTGAAATAACCATATTTATTTGTTTTTCAGGCTCAATTTGTAAATATTGGCGCAGTTCATCTTGAGCTAGCAATACTGGCCCTGTCATTGGACAAGTACCAAGTCCCTTTGCATGTGCAGCTAACATTAAGTTTTGTGCCGCTAAACAGCTACTCTTAATGCCTTCTTCTTCCCAAACTGAATCTGGAACAAAAGCAATTGGATCAAATATCTTTTCACGGAACTTTGATTCATATGGTGTTGCCAAACATACGATTAATACTGGTGCCTCCGAGAAAGCTGTTGCATATGGTCCGAAAGAACGTGTAAGTAATTTCCCTGCTTTCTCTTCTCCATTTTCTGCTGCTTTTGCCGCAAGTTTATGTAATGCATCCCATGTCATTTGTTCAATTTCTTTAATCTTCTCTCGATTCATGATAACTAAGAATTCCCACGTTTGTGAATTCGTATCACTTGGTGCGTAACGAGCACAATCAATTATTTCTTTTATATCATTAGTAGATACTTCTTGATCTGTAAACTTTCTAACACTTCGTCTTCCGTGAATTACTTCTTTAAAATCTTCATAATTCATATATTAAATCCCCTTTTTACAGCGTTTTCAAAACTTGTCCTATGCTTGAATTATATCATGAAAAAAAGCTGGAAGAATACCAGCTTTTTTCTTCATGATTAATTTGTAACTTTCAACAAACGAATCCTCTCTTCGTATGCAGCTTGTAGTTTTTTCGTAATTGTTCCTCTTTCACCAGCCCCGAACTGTTCATCACCAATTTGAACGACTGGGAATATTTCAAGTGGCGTCGCTGTAAAGAAGCACTCCTCAGCCTCATATACTTCTTGTAATGAAAACTCTCGCTCCTCTACATCGATATGTAACTCTTTCGCTAATGTAATTACATAGTGACGTGTAATACCATGTAAAATGAAATGATCCGCTGGATGTGTAATCAACTTATTATTCTTCACGATAAAGAAATTGGAATGACACCCTTCAGTCACAATACCATCTCGTACTAATATTGCTTCTTGATACCCTTGTTCATTTATTTTGTTTTTGATCATGATATTAGGAAGCAAATTTAAAGATTTTATATGGCAAAACTTCCACCTGATGTCCTCTTCTACTGTCACCTTAATCCCTGCCTCCATTGAAGCAACTGGTCTTGGGAACGAAACAAGATTTGCAAAATATGTCGGTTGTAAATCTGATTCATATAAATGATTGCGCGGTTGTGCACCTCTTGATATTTGTAAATATACATTCCCATCTTCTTGAAATTGATTTTTTTCAATCATTTGATATAACTCTTCTACTAATTCTTCCTTCGTAAATGGTGGAATTAGTTTTATTTCTGCCATAGAGTTAAAGAATCGTTCCAAATGTAAATCTAATAAATGAGGCTTGCCATCGTATAGTCTAAATACTTCATAAATCCCATCACCAAATTGGAAGCCTCGCTCTTCTAATGCTACCATCGGCTGTTCTTCTTTCGTATTAATCATTCTCCCATTAAACAAGATCCAATCTTTATGAATAGCTTTCATTCTTCCCCACTCCTTTATCACATGATTGATTTTATTGTACAACTTATGACACCCTTAAAGAAGGAATTTTCTGTATTTTTACAAACTAAAAATACATCACTTCGTAAAAGTGATGTATTTTATCATTTATTTAAGGAAATATTTTTCAATATCATCTAACATAAGGTTCGCAGCTTTAATACCGCCTGCTGTATTCCAAATTACCTCATCTACTTGGAATACTTTATTATTTTTAGAAGCCTGTAGTTGCTTAAAGAGTGGATCTTCTGTCCATTCCTTCGCTAACGAATTTCCTTCATTATTCTTATCTGCATCTTTATCAGACGTGAAATAGAATAAGTAGTCTCCGTCCATATTTGGAATCTGCTCTTTTGTAATTCCTTTTATCGCAAAATCATCTTTATCTTGTAATGGTGGTCGTTTAAATCCAATATCATTTAAAACAACGCCCGAGAATGAGTTTTTTTGATAAATACGAACATCACCTGGCACGAAACGAATAATAGAAACTTTAGAATTCAATTTATCGCCTAACTTCTCTTTCATTCCTTCAATGCGTTTTTTATAATCATCAAGAGCTTTTTGCCCTTCTTTTTCTTTATTTACAGCTTTTGTATAAAGTGTAAAGTTTTCTTTCCAATCACCGCGTAATGTTTCTGCATAAACAGTTGGTGCGATTTCTTTTAGCTGATCATATATTTTTTCATGACGCATTTTATTTCCGATAATTAAATCTGGCTTAAGCTTCATTACAGCCTCTAAATTAATATCACGTTCAGTTCCTACAACTTCCGTGTTTTTTAACTCTTTCGCTAAATGAGGATACCATTCATCACCAGCACGTGGTTTCGTAGTCCCCACTGGCGTTACGCCCACAGCTAGGAGAGCCTCTGCGCCTTCATTTGTTAAAACAACAACTTTTTTAGGTGTACCATTTACTGTCGTTTCACCCATTGCATGCTTTACCGTATATGAATCTTTTGCTTTCGCTGATATATTATTTTCTTTTTCCTCTTCTTTACCACATCCTGCAATTACAACCATGAGTATCATAATGCAGAACATAATTAGTTTTTTAGTATGTATCATATGTCCTCCCTAGATGAAATCGATTATCATTAACATTTAAAGATTAATGTATCTTACATACATTGTCAATGTATATCAGAAAACTTTTTTAATATATACTATTTAGATTCTATCCGCTTTTCTAATGTTTCTTTTTAAAACATAGTGCATAAGTATGAAAAAAATGTTGTTATTAAAATGCGTATCCTTGTTATACATAACAAGGATACGCATCCATATTGCACTATCATTTCAATTCCTAATATTGAGTATACTTAATATACGCTGGGTCATTATATACCCACTGATTTCCACCAAGGTTTAACCAACCATTTTCATTTATATATACTAAATAAGATTCTGGAGAATTTAATTGGCGGATAACTGCAGATGTAGTTGATGGACCACTTCTTAAATTTACATTCATCCCTTGTATATATGCAACCCCAATCGGGCTTCCATCACTATTGCTTGTCTTTACAAAATTAATGTAAGAAAAATCATTATACACCCATTGTCCATTCCCCAAATCTAGCCATCCGTTACTTTCTTGATATACAACGTAAGATTCTGGAGAATTTAATTGACGAATAACTGAGGAAGAAGTTGATGGACCATTTCTTAAATTTACATTTTTCCCAAGAACATAAGCGATTCCCTTCGTTTGAGGTACCGGTTGTGGGTTAGGAGGTTGTGGATTTGGAGTTACTCCAAAAATAGCTGCTATTCCATTTGCATACGCTTGACTTAGATCTTCAATAAATTGTGGATTTTTTAATAAATTTGCATCAAAAGCTGTATCAATAAAAGCAGTCTCAGTTAAAATTGCATCCATTGCGGTTTCTCTTAATACCGCATAATTTTCTTTTTTTGCTCCTCGATCACGAAGACCATATTTTGTTAATACAGGATTGACAGCTGTATGCATTTTTTGTTGCTTTGCATATGCAGTGCTGCTATTGGATAACGCATTATAAATATAACTTTCAAAACCTGTACCCCCGCCGCTATTAATATGAAATGAAATAAAATAATCCGCACTGAAAGCATTAGCAATATTAGCACGTTCAGATAAAGAAATAAACACATCACTATCACGTGTCATTTTAATTGTAATTGGGTAATTTACCGTTAAAATGTCTCGAACGCGTCTAGCAATTTGAAGTGTTAAGTTTTTTTCTACTAAACCATTACCAACAGCACCAGAATCATATCCACCGTGCCCTGCGTCTATAACAAGTTTCATTTTATTGCCCCGCCCCTTTCTTGTAATATGTTTGCATTTCTACTCGTCCTATTTTATGTGAAATGTACAAGTTCTGTTACAATTGCAAATAAAAAAAACGCCTTATGTAAGGCGGTTTCTATCATCTTGCTTTAACCAATTTAAAATAAATATATACGATTGATAGTGAACATAACGTATGCAAAATAAAATAAATAAAAGTGCTATTCCAACACCACTATAAAGTAAACCGAACTTTAAAAAAACATTTACAAGTGGTGGAAAGTTTGTTAGATTTTGTAATGTACTAAGCATACAAAACATAATGAAAAAGACAGGGACGTATTGTAATTCATACGGCTTTTTTTTCTTAATCATTCTTTTCCGAATGATTATATGACATAATTCTGCTACTATAAAGCACCCTCCAATTAATACAAGACCAGAAGTCATCGTCATACATCCACCTGCCTTATATTTATTGTATCGTATAAATAATCATCGTTATATTTTCTTTACATACTCTTCATCTTCTGAAGTAAAACCAAAACTCTCTATGAAAGACTTCGCCTTTTCTGTTAATTTCTCTTGTAGCACTTTTATTTCTTTCACATTTCTTTGTTTCATCATTTCTTCAAATGTAAAATACGTATTTGTACCATAACCGTAACCTTGGTAATCAAAATGAATAATTAGCTGTGATAAAACAGCCCGTTCCTCTTGTACACTATAATCTATTACACCAATATATGTATCATCAACTTTCACACAGTACTGTACCTTTTTCTCACCTAAACTATGCGATTTAAACATTTCTTTAACAACGCTTTCATTTTCTACAGTAACTTTCTCAAACGTAATCATATGTTGTCCATCCTTTTACTATTATTGTATCAATAATACTTCCTATTTATGAAAAAAACCTTAAGACCGTATGCGATCTTAAGGTTTTTCTAATTAAACTAAGCTATACGCACGTTTTGTTTCTTCATGGAACTTATTCGTATCGTATTTATGCTCAACATAAATTTGGTGCCATACCATAAACGCAAGTACAGTCCAAATTTTACGGCTATAATCGCCTTTATCTGCACAATGTGCTTCCAGTAAGTTTAATACATACTGTTTGTCGATTAAATGCTCTGTCTTACTTTCGTTTATAATATTTATAGCCCAATCATGCATTTCGTCTTTTAACCAGTGACGAATTGGTACTGGGAATCCAAGTTTTTTACGATCTAATACGTGATCTGGAACGATTCCGCGTGCTGCTTCACGTAAAATAGCTTTCGTAGTTCCGTTAGCAATCTTAAATTCAGTTGGAATTTTAGATGCAACATCGAATACTTCTTTATCTAAGAACGGTACACGAAGTTCTAATGAGTTTGCCATTGTCATTTTATCAGCTTTTAATAAAATGTCACCGCGTAACCATGTGAACATGTCAATGTACTGCATTTTACTTACATCATCATAATCTTTAATCTCGTTATACAATGGTTTCGTGATATCCATATAGTTAACACTTTCATTGTAATACTTCATTAATTCAGCTTTTTCTTCTTCACGGAAGATTTTAGCATTTCCATAGTAACGCTCTTCAATTGGTGTACATCCACGCTCTAGGAAGCTCTTACCTTTAAATCCTTCTTTAAGAGCACCACTTAATGCTTTTAGAACGCTCTTACCTGGGCTAGGAATGTAAGAGAACATTTTTAGTGAATTTGGCTCACGGTAAATGTTATAACCACCAAATAGCTCGTCTGCGCCTTCACCAGAAAGAACAACTGTTACATGTTTACGTGCTTCTTTCGCAACGAAGTACAATGGTACAGCTGCTGGATCAGCTAAAGGATCATCCATATGCCAAATGATTTTTGGGAACTCATCCATAAATTCTTTCGCTGAAATGAATACGTTATGGTTTTTAACGCCTAATTTCTCAGCAGTTTCTTTCGCAACATCAACTTCACTGAAACCACGTTGCTCAAAACCAACAGAGAATGTTAAAAGATTTGGATTCATTTCTCTTGCGATAGAAGCGATGATAGATGAATCGATACCACCAGATAAGAATGAACCTACTGGTACATCACTACGCATATGCACTTTTACTGAATCATATAACACATCACGAATTGCTTGGATATGCTCCTCTTTCGTTGCACTTGAAGCGTTGAAATAAGGTTTCCAGTAGCGATGGATTTCCATCTCTTTACCGATTTCTTTTACGAAATAATGACCAGGCTCGATTTTATTAACATCAATTGTTAAAGTTTCTGGCTCTGGACCATATTGGTACGTAAAGTAATGTTGTAGTGACGTTGGATTAACGCCTTTATCTTCCATCACATGCATAATACTTTTCTTCTCAGATGCGAAGAATGTAGTATCACCTTGTTGTGCGATGTATAAAGGTTTAATACCGAAGTGGTCACGTGCACCGAAAAGTTTCTTTTCTTCACGATCCCAAATCATAAATGCAAACATACCACGAAGGTAATCTACACATTTTTCTTTCATATGTGCATACAATGCAATGATAACTTCTGTATCAGATTGCGTTGCAAACGTTGCACCTTTTTCAAGTAACATTTCACGTAATTCTACATAGTTGTAAATTTCACCATTAAAAATAATTACATATCGATCATTTTCATAAGTTAGCGGCTGATGTCCTGCCTCTAAGTCAATGATGCTTAAACGGCGGAAGCCAAATTGTACATGTTCATCACGAAAATATCCTTCGTCATCTGGACCACGGTGGAAAATCATCGTGTTCATATTTTCAAATTGATGTTTTTCTGTTTCTGAAAACTCTCTAGGGTTTTCACATAAACATCCTACAAAACCACACATACTTCTTACCCTCTTTCAGTTTTCATTCTGTCTCTATACTACTATATCAACCCTATTTATACTAGCATAATCAACTGAATATGGCGACCAAAAACTATAAAAAAATCACTCCATTTCACATTTTTAACAATTTTTTATGAAAACATGAAAACTAGGCACTCACCTTTCTCCGCTTTTGTCATATGATATTGCAAATTGATTTCTAGGAGGGAATACCATGAGTGAAGAAAAAAAAGATTCTTCTCGCCCACCGGTTCGTAATTACTTAAAGCAAATTGATGATTTCTTCGAGCAAACACCTCTTCGCAATGTAATCGCTGATTTAAATCATTTTTTCCAAAAAGGAAACCGTTTATTAACATTCCCTGTAGATTTATATGAAGTTGGTGAAGAACTCGTTGTTACAGCTGAACTACCAGGTATACAAAAAGAACAAATCCAAATTGAAATACAAAGTGAATACTTAAAAGTCTCTGTAAAAGAAGAGATACTTGAAGAGGAAGAAGAACAAACATCCCATAACTATTATCGCCGAGAACGTTCCATTTCAGAAGCATCAAGATTGATTAAATTGCCGTATTCAATTAATAAAAAAGCGGCAAAAGCTTCTTATCAAAACGGCGTATTAGAAATTCGGGCGCCGAAACTTCCCCAGCAACATGACATTTTATCGATAGACTAATGCAAAAAAATAAGGGTGCTATGCACCCTTATTTTTAACCCACTAATCGCTTCATATCACGTATAATGTCTTCGTATGGCGTATTACTAATGCCACTATACTTTTTCATTACTTTTCCGTTTTGATCAATTAAATAAAATGATGTACCATGCATGACCTGACCGTTCTCCGGCTTATCTACAAGTGATTGGAAATTATCTTTTGAAAACTTTGTAATATCTTCTAACGAATACCCCGTTAATAAATTCCAGTTACTAGTATCCTCTGTAAACTTTTGAATAAAAGCTTTCAGATTTTCTGGCTTATCAAGGTCTGGATCTACACTAAATGAAACAAACTGAACGTCTAATTTCTCTTCTTTTGCCATCTTTTGAAGCTTGGCCATATTTGCAGTCATTGGTGGACAAACTGTCTGACAATTTGTGAACATAAAATCTGCAACCCAAACTTTCCCTTTTAAATCTTTTGTACCAAATTGCTTTCCATTTTGATTTGTAAATTGGAAGGTTTCTAAATCCCAATTTAATGGTTTACGAAGCTTTGAACCTGATTCACTACATCCAGCAAGTACAAAGAGACAAAATACAACCATAAGACCAATTATTTTTTGATAACGCTTCATTTATAAACCTCTTTTCTCTATCCTAAATTTAAATAGGTTATGTTTATAATAACAAAAGTTAACACTACGAGAAAATTGTTTACTACATTTGTTCACGAAATCGTACGAATTTACGTATGTTACTTCTTTATTTCAAGCGAATTACTAGACAAAATATATTTTTTTACTATTATTTCTATAAATAAAAGTGATAAAACTAATTTTATTGTTACTTTTGTAAATACCTCTCCCTATTTTTTAACAATTCCTTAAACATTAATCCATGTTTTACACTGTATTCCTTAACAACATTTCGGTACAATACAAATACAACGATTTTAAATGAGGTGATGTTCATGGCAAAGCGCTATGAAAATATGGATAATGTTAGTACAAAAAAATCAATTCGCTCTTTTTTACGCTGGCGTAAAGAACGAAAGCAAAACAAAAAAGATTTTTCTTTCTTAGTAGAACAATCACCCGTTAAACAAAGTGCATTTTTGCAAAGTAATGTTGAAAAAACGACTATCACATGGATTGGGCATTCCACTTTTCTTATCCAAACGAATGGACTTAATATATTAACAGATCCAGTATGGGCTAATAAATTAAAGCTAGTTCCAAGACTTACAGAACCTGGACTCTCTATAGAAGCACTACCTAAAATTGATATTGTCCTTATTTCACATGGTCATTATGATCATTTAGATTTTTCAACTCTTCGTCAGTTGAATGATGATGTTCTATATCTTGTACCTATTGGATTAAAAAAATTATTTACTCGTAAGAAATTTAAACATGTAGAAGAGTATAAATGGTGGGAAAGTACGATAATTAACGAAGTTTCTTTTCACTTCGTACCTGCTCAGCACTGGACGAGAAGATTCTTATTTGATATGAATACGTCTCACTGGGGTGGATGGATTATTGATAATGAAACGACTATGGAAACCATATATTTTTGTGGTGACAGTGGCTATTTCCAAGGTTTCAAAGAAATTGGTGAACGCTTTTTAATTGATATTGCTCTTATGCCCATTGGCGCTTATGAACCAGAATGGTTTATGAAAGTATCTCATGTTTCACCTGAAGAGGCCGTGCAAGCTTATTTAGATTTAAACGCTACGCATTTTATACCAATGCATTACGGAGCTTTTGCACTCGCCGATGAAACACCTCGTGAAGCAATAACTAGACTTCGAAATAATTGGAATTTGCGCATGTTACCGTGGGAACAACTGCATGTACTCTTTTTAGGTCAAACTTTTATTTATAGTAACGCAACAAATAATAAGCAAATAAACGAAAAAATTGAAACTTTACATGTGTAACGTAATGACTGATTTTCTATA
This sequence comes from Bacillus sp. B1-WWTP-T-0.5-Post-4, assembly GCF_009183795.1. Taxonomy (NCBI): domain Bacteria; kingdom Bacillati; phylum Bacillota; class Bacilli; order Caryophanales; family Bacillaceae; genus Bacillus; species Bacillus sp. B1-WWTP-T-0.5-Post-4. Next base: position 155,387 of record NZ_WEIJ01000006.1, on the reverse strand, counting down.
TCCAACATATAATATAGAAAATCCTATAGTGAAAATTTAATTAGTGGGTTTTCTTCATCCCCACTGATTATTTGCCTTCACCAATCAAGCTTTTACGGGCAGCCCGCTACCTAACCTCTTTGCTCCAGCTAAATTTGAGGTAGAGAGTTTTACTGTCCGCAAATAGCGGGATAAAGGGTGTTTTCTATGAATGAATATTTACAGACTCGCTATATCATTAGCGGTAGTGCCTGTGTAGCTCTTCTTATTTCTTACTTTCTATTTACATAAAAAAGCTACTTGAAATATATTTTCAAGTAGCTTTTTTATTACTCTGCTAAATACATAAATCCGATTGCGCCCGGACCTGTATGAGTACTAATAATAGGCGTTGTATAGAAAATTTCTGATTGAGCAAATCCACTCACTTTTTCAACCGCCGCTTTCATACTTTCAGCTAAAGGAATTGCTTTCGCATGCGGAATTGCAACAGCTTTTACGACTTTTCCAGCCGTATCTTGCTCAAATAACTTAGCTAATGTTTTTACAATTTGGCCTTGGCTACGAACTTTCGTTACAGGATTATAAACACCGTCTTCAAGACTAGCAATTGGCTTTATATTAAGTAGCGAACCGATAAACGCTTTTCCTTTACCGATACGTCCACCCTTCACTAAGTTTTCTAATGTATCCACTACTACATATAAACGAGTATTCTTTCTTACTTCATCTACACGTTTTAAAATTTCTTCTAGTGAGCGTCCGTCATTTGCCATTTTTGCAGCTTCAATTACTTGATATGCTAAAGCATGTGTAATAAATTGAGAATCAACAACTGTTACTTTTGTATCAGTCATTGATGCAGCGCTATTTGCAGTTGCTACAGTACCGCTCATTCCACTTGTCATATGGATAGAAAGGACTTCGCTTCCATCTTCCCCTAGCTTGTCATACATTTCTACAAATGTACCCATAGCTGGTTGTGATGTTTTTGGTAATTCCTCTGATTTAATCATTTCTTCAATAAATTCGTCAGGTTGTAAATCAACGCGATCTAAATATGTTTGTCCATTTACAGAGATTGATAATGGTAAAACATGAATGTCATACTTTTCGATTACGTCTTGTGATAAATCTGCCGTTGAATCTGTTACAATTTTAATTTTTTGCATACTATACTTCTTCCCTTTCCAATACGCTCTCCTTGTTATTATACTAGTATTCCCATTGCTTTCAACAATTTGGAACGAAATTTCATCAAATTAATTATATTTTCATATCTAAAATGAAAAAGACAGAGTTTACTAACCCTGTCCGTACTTCGTATCATGCATTTTTTTCAAGGGTATTTGTTTTATATACATTTAAATAATCATTCCACTTCAAACAATTTTGTAAATATTCACGGAAAGAATACGAAAATCTTGGGTGTTTTTGTTTTTGAATTTTTGCAATAAATAATTGAAGACGAGACTGAATTAGAAACGATAATGGATGCTGTGCCTGTAGGACAGGGATTTCAAATATTTTAATGCAATCCCCTGTTGAATGAGTGAAATAAAAACTTTTCGTAATCACAATATCAATCCTCTTTTTCATTGGATTTTTGAACTTCCTCTACTTTGCGCTGTAACACGTTGTTTAAAGTGGAGTAAAATCAGACTTATATGATTTCTGTAGTCCTTATGGCTAGAAGATTTATACTCTATTCATCTCCACCTAATTCACCTTCCCGTTCTAAATATCTCTGAGACGGGAATCTCATTATCCATCAATTGTTTAATACATTTAGTATAAGCTTATAAAAGCGCAAAGTTTGTCTAAATTTTGGAGATTCTATAATTTTTTTCTTCTATATATTGTATACGTTTATAGCTATAGTATAACAAATAAATAAAAAAGTGCCTTTATAACGAGGCACTTTTCGACTGCATTTCTTCTCTTTTCTTTTTCCTCTTACTAACAACCTTTGATAACGCAATACTTACTTCATAAATACAAATAAGCGGCACTGCAACTAAACTATGAGATAAAAAGTCTGGCGGTGATATACAAGATGCAATGATAATTAATGCTACGTAAGCATACCTTCTTATTTTTATTAAAAATTCCGCCGTAAGTATTCCAATACTAGTTAAAAACATTACAACGACTGGCAATTCAAAAATCACAGCAAATGGAACTGTTAAATTAAGTACAAAATGAAAATACTTTTCTGTCGTAAACATCGTATTAAACATTTCATTACCTATCGTAGTTAAAAAGTGAAATAGAAACGGCATTACAATAAAGTATCCAAAACATAAACCTGCGATAAATAATATAGACAATACCGGTATATACATTATTGTCATCTTTTGTTCATTTGGATGTAAACCCGGTTTTACAAATAACCAAATTTGTATAGCAGCAAAAGGAATTGTACAAACGATAGCAAATACTGTAGCAATCGAGAAAAAAATCCACAATACATCACTTGGACCGAGAACAGTTAATTTCATTGGTAAATCTTTTACAAGCCAAAAATAAATATCCTTTGTAAAAGTAAATCCAATAATTAAAAATAGTACAAAGGATAACACCGTATATATTACTCTTTTTCGAAGCTCAACAATATGTTCTACTACGCTCATTTCCCGATTTTCCATCTCGTTCACCACACTTTATTTATCCATTACAAGGAAAATACACTACATTTTTTCTTTCTTTTCCTTTTCTTGAAATGCGTCATCTGTCAATTCTTTCGTTGATTTTTTAAACTCTTTTAACGTTTCCCCTAAAGCCTTCCCGATTTCCGGCAATTTTTTAGGTCCAAATAAAATGAGTACTGCTACTAAAATTAAAATTAACCCTGGAAAGCCAATATTTGAAAACATTTCCCCATCCCCTTTATTAGTAGTTTCCTTGTCCTACTATTACATAATTTTATTTTGTCAAAAAAGTTTGAAAACGTCAACAAATCCATTGTCTTTTGTCAAAAAAATTCAAAAATATAATCAATTATACAAATTTCATTTTCTATTGCTCTTGTGTATGATATGGTAAGGGAAATGACATATTATTTTATGATAGTAGAAAGGATTTGCATTATGACTGAAAAAATGACACGAATGACCCAATTTGTAAAAGAAGAAATTGCAAATGCAATTACACATGGTATCGGTGCCATTTTAAGCATCCCTGCCTTAATCATATTGATTATTCATGCTTCTAAGCACGGTACCGCATCAGCCGTAGTTGCATTTACTGTTTATGGTGTAAGTATGTTCTTACTGTACTTGTTTTCAACATTGCTACATAGCATTCATCATCCTAAAGTAGAAAAAATATTTACTATTTTAGATCATTCAGCCATTTACTTATTGATTGCTGGCACGTATACTCCTTTTCTACTTATTACACTTCGTGGCCCATTAGGATGGACGTTGCTTGCTATAATATGGACACTAGCAATCGGAGGTATCGTCTTCAAAATTTTCTTTGTACGTCGCTTTATAAAGGCTTCAACTTTATGTTACATCATTATGGGATGGCTCATAATCGTTGCTATTAAACCACTTTATGAAAATCTAACTGGACATGGTTTTTCACTACTTTTAGCAGGTGGAATTTTATATTCTGTTGGAGCTATATTCTTCCTTTGGGAAAAGCTACCTTTCAACCATGCCATATGGCACCTGTTCGTTTTAGGTGGTAGTGCGATGATGTTCTTCTGTGTACTCTTTTATGTCTTACCTACAGCATAATAAAAAAGGATTCAGCTTACGATAAGCTGAATCCTTTTTTATTACTTATGTAATTGTGAGGCAATAACTTCCTGTGTATGCTTCGTTAATTCTTTAATATCCATATTCGCATAATCTTCAGGTGTAATCGGCTTAGAAATTGTTACTGTTGCATGAGCTGGCTTCATACGATTTCCATTCGCTTCAAACATCTTATATGTACCATCTAATGTTACAGGTAAAATTGCTACACCTGACTTTACTGCCAGATGAAAACTACCAGCCTTAAACTCTCCAACTTCGCCACCCTTACTTCTCGTTCCTTCAGGGAAAATTACGATAGAATGTCCATTCTTTAATAGTTCAATTCCATCTTTAATCGCTTGAAGAGATTGACGACGATCGCTACGATCCATAAATACACAATTCATCAGTTCCATCCAAGTTGGTACAACTGGGAACTTTTTAATCTCTGCTTTTGAAACGAATCCAATTGGTTTATTTAAGTAACCTAGTAAAACAGGGATATCCATATTACTTTGGTGATTACTTACAACTAGTACTGGCTTGTCTTTCGGAACATTTTCAAGTCCTTTCACTTCTACTGCCCCTCCAGCTACACGTACCATTTTCTTACCAAACCAATTTGTCGTTTTATACACAGCATTGTCTTTTTCTTTTGGCGCCATCGTATTTACTTGTCTTTTAAGACGCCACATTCTCGGTGTAATCGCAATTACGATTAAAATTAAATAAAAGATTTTAAAAAACGTTTGAATCATACAGAACCCCCACCTATTATCATTCCGACCTTCATTATACTAGACAAACGAAGGAAAAAGAAGAAAAAAAGTCCAAACAGCAAGTGTTCGGACTTTTTAAGCATTCTATATTAGAAACGTTTTGCTAATTCACGAGCATTAGCAATTGCTGCTTCTTTAATTTCTTGTGCTTTTTCAGGGTTTGCATTCATACCTTCAACTGCAATATATTCAGTATCATTTACACCGACAAATCCTAATACAGTCTTTAAGTGATTGCGACCGAAGTCTACAGCTGCGTATGCTCCTTCAGAATATACGCCACCTGTTGCTTGAATGTGAAGCGCTTTTTTACCTTCTAATAAGCCGACTGGACCATTTTCAGTATATTTGAATGTTTTACCTGCGATTGCTACGTTATCTAAGTATGCTTTTACTACTGGTGGATAGCTAAAGTTCCACATTGGAGTTACGAATACATAACGATCTGCATTCATAAATGTTTCTAAGTTTGTGTTCATTGCTGCTACTTTTTGTTGTTGAACTTCAGTTAAAGCTTCAAAGCCTTCACCTGCTGCAAATTTACCCCAAGCAGCAAATACATCTGCATCAATTGCTGGTACTGTAGTGTTGAATAAATCAATTGTTACAACTTCGTCTTGTGGATGTTCGTTTTTATAAGCTTCGATGAAAGCTTCCCCTACTGCCATTCCGAAAGAACCTTCTGCTGAATTTGGATTTGCTGTGATAAATAGTACTTTTGTCATTGTATTCTCTCCCTTTTTTCTCTTTATCTTTAATTCAAGATTTATTTTTCAAAAGTTAATAACTTACCTTATGTAAGTATAATACAAAAAGTTTTAATCAATGTCAATAAAAAATAGCTACTTTTTTTTCGTAAGTTAATGATTTACTTTGTTTCCTTAAAATTTAGTATACGGATATTACAAACTCTTTCATATAAATAGGCTACCTCTACAACTTATAGAGATAGCCTACTATTACATATTATTTTTGAAATACATGTTTTACTTTTTCAGCTGGAATATTACTTCCGCCTCTACCTTTTACATCTTCAATCATCATTGTAATGACCATATCTGGGGAATTTAAATCAAATGCAGCGAACCAACCTAGTTCTTTTCCTTCGGCCTCTTTTGATACTTTTAATTCCGCTGTACCTGTTTTTCCAGCAAGAGTCATGCCATCAATTTTAGCAATTTTCCCTGTACCATCTGGATCATTAATTACTTTCGTCATTGCAGTTTTTAATATATCCTGATTTCCTTTAGAAATTACATTTTCTTTCCAAGCTTTTGGTTGTTTATCTGTTTTAATAATATACGGTGACGGAATCGTTCCATCATTTACAATTGGCGCATACGTTAAAGCTAAATGAAGAGGAGTCATTAATACTTGTCCTTGTCCATATCCCGTATCTGCCATTTGAATATCATTTTTAATGCCGTCATTTGCAATTTTAGAAGCAGGGAATCCATATTCAATTGGTAGTTTCTCATCGAATCCGAATTTTTTTGCTTCACTCATAAACTTGTCTTTTCCGATTTTCAAAGCTTCTTGTGCGAAGTAAATATTATCCGAGTATTTCATCGCCTTATCAAGATCAATCGGATTTGCATCTTTCACACGCGTTACATAGTAATTACCCCAAGAAGAATCTTTTGTCCATTTTAATCCTTCAATTTTCAACTCTTCTTTTGGATCAATCGTTTTCGTTTCAAGACCAATTGCAGCTGTAATAGGTTTAAATACAGAACCTGGTACCGACAATTGTGTAAAGCGATTTGTCATTGGTTTTTTCGGATCATTATTCCAAGCTTCGCGTTGTGCCTTCGATGTCCCTCGTGCAATTATATTAGGATCATATGCTGGACTACTTACTAGTGCAATTGTTTCTCCACTTTTCGGATTAATTGCTGCACTTGAACCAGCTTCACCCTTCATTTCATTATACGTTTTTTCTTGAACAGCACTATCAATAGTTAAAGTTACATTTTCTCCATCAACAGCATCTGTTTTTGCCAAGTTTTTAATTTCTTTTCCTTGCGCATCTTCTACAAAGACACGGCCACCTTTTTTACCGCGTAACTTTTCCTCTAATACTTGCTCTAAACCAGCTTTACCAACTGGGTCATCAGCTTGATAGCCTTTCTTTTGTAGCGTTTTTAAATCTTCAGCATTTACCTTTCCAATATAACCAGTCAGATGAGCTGCCGCTTCCCCTAACGGATATGTACGAACATTTACAGGTTTTGTTGAAACACCTGGTAAATCAATGTACGTATTTTGTGTTGCCCCTTCAGGCAAAATTCCAATTGGTACGAGATACCCTGGTTTTACCCATTTAGCAGCTAATTTTTGATCAATTTCTTCTACAGACATATTTAATAACTTCGCTACTGTTTCTTTCGTTTGCGGAGCAGTATCGCCTAACTTTTCAGGAATCAATCCGATTTCAGAAGCTTTCCCATTCGTTGCAAGACCTTTTCCATTACGATCGTATATTTCACCACGTTTTGGCTGTGTTGTCTGCATACGCACTTTACTATCTTTCGTCATGCCTGGGAAAATAAAATCAGGAGTCCAATCTATTTTCCAAGATTCTTTATCTCCATCTTTTTCTTTCACCATTTTTGCTTCATGACCAAATGTAATTTTACCACCAACTGTATCCATGCTTACTTTAAAAGGAACAGGACCTTCATCTTTTTTATCTTCTTTTACTTCCCCTGTTTCTACCTTTAAGTCTTTCACTTCGATACCAGAATAAATTTTTTCATATTTCTCAGTAAACTCTTTCTTTGAAATATCTTTTTTTGCATTTTTTGATAGTTGATCATACATATCTGCAAATTTTTGTTTATTCCACGCTTTTACATATGTATCAAACGCTTCTTGTGGTTTTTCTTCTTTACCACATCCAACTAACATGAATGCTAAGCAAAGAAAAAGAATCCCCCATATCTTTCTCAATCGATTCTCCTCCTCTTTCTATATTAGTACTTTTGAAAATTTTAGCATTTTTACATGCTACCTATCATTATAGCACTATCGAATCTCATCTATAAACTTATATTAGTGAATATAAATAAAAAGATTGATGCGAATTCTCACATCAATCTTTTTTATTATTGTTGTTTCTCATATACATGGTAATAATACGTATACGGGTTTTTTTCATCCGTTAAACCTTTTTCTACAAAAATCTCTTTCCAATTTGTCATATCTATTTCTGGGAAGAATGTATCTCCTTCAAATGCATGATGGATTTTTGTTATATATAACTTGTCTACATAAGGTAAAAAGAGATCGTAAATTTGCGCTCCACCAAAAATAAAAATCTCTTCTTCATTTTTACATAGTTCGAACACTTCTTCTACAGAATGAACAACTTCACAGCCTTCAACATGATACCCTTCATTACGAGTTACAATAATATTACGTCTTCCAGGCAGTGGTCTACCAATCGCTTCATAGTTCTTTCTTCCCATAATAAGCGGGTGACCCATCGTTGTTTTCTTCACGTATTGTAATTCACTCGGTAAACGCCAAGGTAAATTATTATCTTTACCAATTACTCTATTTTCGTCCATAGCGACCATAAATGAAACAATCATTTTTTCATCTCCTCTACAATTATACTGCAACCGGTGCTTTAATTGCTGGATGCGGATCGTATCCTTCAATCGTTAAATCTTCCATTTCAAAATCGAAAACAGATTTCACATCTGGATTTAATGTAAGTTTCGGGAATGGACGTGGTTCACGTGCCAATTGCTTTTCTACTTGTTCAAAATGATTTGTATAAATGTGTGCATCACCAATTGTATGAACAAATTCTCCCACTTCAAGTCCGCATTCATGTGCAATTAAATGTGTTAGTAGTGAGTAACTTGCAATGTTAAATGGAATTCCAAGGAATATGTCACCACTTCTTTGATATAACTGACAAGAAAGCTTTCCATCTGCTACATAAAACTGGAATAGCGTATGACAAGGCGGTAAGGCCATACTTGGTACATCTTCTGGATTCCAAGCAGAAACGATTAAACGACGTGAGTCTGGTGTTTTTTTAATCATTTCAATTACATCTTTTAATTGATCAAGTGTCTCACCAGCTGTCGTTTTCCAAGCACGCCACTGTTTACCGTAAACGTCTCCTAAATAACCATATTTATTTGAGAACTCATCATCTTCTAAAACGTTCTTTTTAAACAATTCCATTTGCTCGTCGTACTGTACTTTAAATTCTTCATCTTGTTGTGAGCGAAGACCAAAATCAGTCATGTCAGGACCAGTATACTCATCACTTTCTACCCAGCTCTTAAAAGCCCATTCATTCCAAATGTTATTATTATGCTGCAATAAATAGCGAATATTTGTATCACCTTTCATAAACCAAAGCAGTTCACTTGCTACAAGGCGAAACGGTACTCTCTTTGTTGTTAATAAAGGAAAACCTTTACTTAGATCAAAACGCATTTGATATCCAAATACAGATACAGTGCCTGTCCCTGTACGGTCTTCTTTCTTCGTACCATGTTCCATTACATGGCGGCATAAATTTAAGTATTCATTTTCAGCATGTTTCATATGTAGGAAAACCTTCTTTCAATCGTATATGCAATTTATCATAACATGAAAAATGATAAATTTAATAATCCTAATTAATAAAATTTCTTGCGCTAATTCTTACAAAATTATTAACTTTCCGAATATAAAAAGGTTTTCATTTTCTATTACCGAAAGTATAGTGCGGTAGAACAAAATTTATATTTGGAGGTTAGAAGTATGTCTAAAATTGAAACGCCTGTTATGACTTCTTTACAAACAACGGTTGAAAAAATGATGAAGGATTTAAATGTTCCTGGTGCTGCTGTCGCTGTTATAAAAGACGGTGAAGTTATTATTTCAGAAGGTTTTGGCTATCGTAATATAGAAACAAAAGAGGCTGTTACACCGAATACTCGATTCGCAATCGGTTCCTCAACGAAAGCATTTGGCACACTTTCATTAAGCTTGTTAGCACAGCAAAAAAAGTTTAATTGGGATACCCCTATCCAGTCTTATATACCTAACTTTACTTTATCTGAACTACTTGCTAGCTCACAAGTTACAGGACGGGATTTAGCTTCTCATCGAACTGGAGTGAGTCGTCATGAGGCTCTTTGGTACAGTTCTTCCTTATCTCGAAAAGATCTCGTTGAAAAAATAAAACATTTACCACTTGATGCACCGTTCCGAACTGCATTTCTATATAACAACTTAATGTATGCAACAATTAGCTACATTGTTGAAAACATTACAAATCAAACGTGGGAGCAATACACTACAGAACATATTTTAGAACCTTTAAATATGAGACATACAAACTTCTCTGTTAACGATTCACAAACTACAGATGATTATGCTTTACCTTACATTGAAAATGACGGTGAAATAAAAGCAGTTCCATTCCGTAACATCGATACAGTTGGCGCTGCTGGGTGTATTAATTCCACAATTGAAGATATGGCAAATTGGGTACTTCTCCACTTGAATGAAGGAAAATTTGGAGATCATGAATTAATCTCCTCTGAATTATTACAACAAATGTATACACCACACAATTCAATTCCAGACCAACCGGTTTTATCACTCCCTGAATCTCCATTAAATAGTTACGGTCTTGGTTGGTTTATTAGCGCTTATCGTGGTAAAAAAGTGATTCATCATGGCGGTAATATCGATGGATTTTCAGCGCTTGTTTCATTCATACCAACAGAAAACATAGGCCTTGTCATTTTAACGAATGCTGGAGGAACATTACTTCCTACTTATCTCGCTAATCAAATTTATGACGAACTACTTGAATTAGAATCCATTGATTGGCATAAACGTGCTGTAGAAGATACTAAAAAAATGAAGGAAATGATGAAAGAAGCAACTGAATCCCTCCCTGAACAAATTAAAGGGACTACACCTTCGCACAAGTTAGAGGATTATACTGGTACTTTTGAACATCCTGCATACGGAACATTACAAGTATACAAACGAGATGATTCGTTATATGCACAATTTATGGAAATGGATATTCAATTAGGGCATCATCATTACGACATCTTCTCTGCAAAAGTTGACTTATTCCAAATGAAAATGAGCTTATTATTCGCTTATGAAATGAATGTAAGTGGTGAATTCCCATCCCTTCAGTTACATGTACCAGCTACATTAAGTACTCAGCCGCTTACATTTAAGAAAATTAAATAAGTATTTTGATGGTAAAAAATAAAGGTAGGTGCGAATCACACCTACCTTTTCTATTTCATATCAATCTTATCTGGTTGAAACCAAATTGGCTTCGATAACTCAAAGTTATTATGATCCTCTAAAACTATAGTAAGACGCTCTAACATATCCTCTAACATATGCGGTGCTGCTCGTAATGTCCAGACAACTGAGGAGAAAACTGTCATGCCAACGTACACTGTGTATAATTTCCAGAACTCCTCTGGTATTTTCCTATTAAAGTATCCTTCTATTTGTCCGATTGAATACGGAATACTAATGTCCCTTGCAAACAGTGCAATTTTCACAAAATCATGAAGTGGGTCGCCCCAGTCGTAGCCATTAAAATCAACAACACCTACATATTTTCCATCCCGTACAATTATATTTTCTAAATGAAAATCATCGTGTTGAAATCGATTTGGGCGGTTCTTTAAAGATATTTCATTTTCTTCAATAAACTTTATGATTTTATCATCATTTTTTATGTTTATTCCACATGTTTTATATGCCTCTAAATATTTACTATGTTTTTTCATTGCTCTTTCATACCATGGAAGTATATTATTAGGAGCTTCATATGTATGCATTTTTGCTAAATCTTTTCCTGCCTCTATACCAATATCATATTGTTCTTTTGGTGAATACGTAGGCAATAGCTTCTTCGCATCCTCCCCTTCTAAATATGAAAAAATGCCATAGCATAAACCTTCTTCTGCCAACAAACCCATTTCAATTGGTTTTTGTGCTTGCACACTACGATTTTGCATTTCATTTAAAATTTGAAACTCTATTTTCTTTCTTTCATACTCTTTTATATCGCCTGTCCGCAATAAATATTTTTCATTATTCGTACTCGTAATTATATATTTCTTATCAGGCGAAAAACCTTTAGAAATTTCTTTAATATCCACTGCATCTTTTACTATTTGTATATTATTTTGCCATGCTGTAATTATCTTCATATCTATTCCCCTTACATTTCTGCATTTGGTGTATAGGCAACTTCTACAATAAATCCATTCGGATCGTAAAAATCAATCGTATAATAACCTTCCGAATAATGATCCATTTCAATTGGACCACGTATTACCTTCACTTTCGTACTAGAAAGAAAATCTGCTACTTCATCAACTACTTCTCTATGAATAGCTTGATAACAAATATGTCTAGGCCCTAACGTCCTTACAATTTCCTCATCTACTTCTTTAAAGTATATTTCACTTTCTCCTGTGCTATATGCTACTTCATTTAACTTTCTCCACCCAATTATGGAAAACAACTTATTATAAAAAGAAATGGATTCCTCTAAATTTGCTACCCAAAATTCAATATGATGAATGCCTGCTCGCAGTGTATTCATATTAAGAATACGCTCCTTGTACTACTTGCACAATTTCCATCGGCTTATGAACCATGTAATCTGGTGCATCTTTTTTCACTGTTTCAATAACATCATATCCCCAAGATACCCAAATTACGTTCACTCCAGCCTTTTTACACGCTGCTACGTCTCGCTGTTCATCACCGACATATAACATATCTTTCTCTGTTATTTTTTTTGATTTCAAAAATCTTTTTATCATTTTATCTTTACCAAACAAATTTTTAGAACAATACACTTCTTGAATATTTTCGATACCATTCTTGTGTAAAAACGCCCGAATATGCTCTTCTGAGTTCGATGATATGACTGCAATTCCGTAGCCTTTTTTATGTAGTTCATCTAATACTTCTTTCATCCCATGGAACAAAACGAGATTTTTTATAGCAGGCTGATATAATTTATAAAATTCCAACGCTAATATCGGTAGTTTATACAGTGGTACATTAAGTTGTTTACATCTCTCTGGCATCGTTAATTTACGTAAATGTTCAATTTCGTCTTCCTTTACTGCTTTATACCCATGTTTTTCAGCAAGTTGATTATAAATCGGTACAAATATATTTTGTGAATCTACTAATGTGCCATCAAAGTCAAAAACAATATATTTTTGCATTCCCATACTCCCTTTGCTTCTTTTTTCTAAACCTATGTTATTCAACAACATAGTTGTCTGTCCCTTCTATAAAAATAAAAAAGAACAAGATTTTCTCTTGTTCTTTTTAAGACAACCATTTCGGTGGTACATTCGTATTCCAATAAATATTTCCTAACTCATGATGTCCAGAGTATCCATCATCAAAACGGTGGTAATGGAAATTAAAATAATAACCATCTTGCGGTGGATGATCTCTTCTTACATGGAAACGCAATAAATCATTTCCAGATTTCGTATCGTAGACGTGAAAAATCTTCTCATTATTTCCACCAGCTGGTTTTTGAGAAATCGCTAATGATTGTAGTGAATCTTCTGGTACATCACTAGCAAGCTCAGCAATTGCCTCTTCAATTTTCGGTAATATTACATCTTTAAACTCATCTTCAATTACTGGACCAATTTTAGTACCAAACTTTTGCATCGACTGCTTCTCTGCTTCTTGCATTGCATAAGTAATAAAAGTATCGGTGGTTAACCTGTCATTCGTTTCTTCATATGTATAGGACGTGCTCTCCAAACTTTGTTGCCCAGCTGTGCTCGTAGGCTTGTCCGCAGCTTTGGCATTATCAAGTAATATGGAAGGAGGCGTCACTAAACCAAATGTAAACACGGTAATTAATGCGACTAAGGTTTTTCTAAACCAATTTGGCATTTATGTTCCCTCCCCTTTCACTCATTATTTTTTATATAACGGTGGTTTCTTCTATTATACAAAATGATTGTAATTTTTGCACTTTACATTTTTGTTAACGTTCACATATTTTTCACTTGAATATGAAATTGTAAGATTTCATACAATAAAAATACAACAACAATAAGGAGGCGATCAGATGACTTTAGATGTCATGTATTCCGCCGCAAGTATACTCGTTTTAGTATATTTTATTTATCAATGTGTTACAGACTAGAAAAAGAGCCGTCAATGGCTCTTTTTTAATGGTACAAATACAATCCATACAATTAATAAAATAAAAACAACGCTGCCTACCACAGCTGGCAATAAATAAAACTGTGAAAGTATAACTATTCCATATAAAAGTATTGCTGGTAGTAATAAATAACGATCTGCCTTCCATCTTAACAATAGTAATTTCCCTTCATCACAATATAAACGAAGAAACATCTTATTCGTAAATTCATTCCAATAATCACGTGCATAGCGAGAAATTGCAACTACAGTAAATACGAGAACAATAGCTGCAATCCACCTTGGAGTCATAATTATACTTGCAGTACTGATACATACAATTTGAATATAAAATATTCGTGCAGTACTTGTACGGAAAAATTCTTTCAAAAAAGATTCGACAATACGAGAATCAGCTTTTTTCCCTAAAAGTCTTTTAGAGCGCGGAAACATCCACGGTTTTTTATTCGAACTACTCGGTTTAGCCGCATGACCACCAACTTGCATAATTCCGCTCGTCCAGCGCATGCTTTCCTCCTTTTCTTTCTCGATTTCTTTAAAAAAGAACTTTTTATAATTCATTTTCTCTTTTACTAATACACTACTTAAGAAAATTACTAGACCGATAAATAAAATTGAATACAACGGATTTTTATAAATAAAAAATAAACTAATTCCAAAAAAGGACACGCTCATAGAAAATACTACATTTTTTACAATCCATAAAATCCATCGTTTCCCCACATGTACATGAACAAATCTCGTTAACAACGACAACATAAATCGAAATATAGTAAAGAATACCCAAAATAACAGGACTTGTATCTCTGTTACTTCGATACTTTTCATCAACACCGGTAACATAATAACGACTACTATTATATTCGTTATCGCTATTCGAACAACTGTGTACATCATGCCATACTGGACTAATTTTCGCATATGTGTTGCATACGAAATTAAAAATAAACTATCCGCTTGCTCAAAAAATGAACGAACTCCTCTTGGATATGTTACTAAATAAAATGCGAGTAATCCTAATCCGAAATACATCGTCTCTTCCGTTGATAATTCATTTATCCATAGCGATCGATAATAGATTCCCATAAATATAAGTGCTGGAATAATAATATATAATGCGACTGTCCAATCTGTTACCGAACATATAGACTTCCATTTCCGCTGGAGTTCATGGCGTAATCTCTTATAAAATTGTTGTTTAATCATGTTGTTCACGCCTTACAATTACATCAAAGCAGTCTAATAATGAACTACCCGGCATTTCCGCTAATATTTGAATAGATTCTAAATGTCCATCTGCGACTAATGTACCTTGTGAAATGAGTAAAAATCTTTCACAAATTTTTTCAGCAGTATCTAATACGTGCGTACAAAGTAAAATTCCTGCCCCGCGCTCTTTTTCTTTATATAAATAATTTAAAAACTCTTTCGTAGCTACTGGATCTAAACCGATATAAGGTTCGTCAATGATATAAAAATCTGGCTCAGTTAAAAACTCCAATATTAGCATAGATTTTTGTTTCATGCCTTTTGAAAACTTTGATAAATACTCATGTTTATGCTTATTCATTCGAAAAGTATGTAATAATTGTTCCGCTCGTTCTTCCCAACTTCCCATTTCACTTCCACGAGCTGCCATTAATAATTCAATATGTTCCCAGAGCGTCAAGTAATCATAGTATGTTGGATGTTCTGGTACGTATGCATACGGATTTTTCTTTTCACCGAATGATATTTCACCGTCCATATTTACAAGTAATCCGAGTATCGTTTTAATCGTCGTACTTTTCCCAGCACCATTCGCTCCAATAAGAGTAACTAGTTCACCTTTTTCGATAGAAAAAGCTATATCATGAATTGTTTTTTCGCCTATTTCATATCCAGCTGAGCGGATATTTACTTCTAACATGTATTTCCCCTATTTCCATTTCTAATACAATCAAGGAAAATAATAACATATAATTATCTATATATTATTATAAAATATTTATTTTCATAGCAGGAAAAAACATTTTTTAACAGAATATTAAATGTTTGATTACATTTTATTGGAGTTGATAATATGTCTTTTCAAATTCGTGAAGCAACGATAGATGATATAGACGCACTTTGTTCTTTAACGAAAGAATTAAAAGGTTCCTCTATTTCCTATGAAGATATGAACAACCGCCTACAATTCGTACAAATGAGTCCGTTTGATTTTTTATATGTTTACGAGGAAGAAGAATCTATATTTGGATTACTTGGATTTCGTATACGTGAAAATTTAGAAGATGTAACACGTTATGGAGAGATTTCAATTATTAGCGTTGATTCTAACATACGACGGAAAGGCATTGGACAAGTTTTGATGGATTATGCCGAGCAATTAGCAAAGAAACATAATTGCATTGGCACATGGCTAGTTAGTGGAACAAAAAGAGTAGAAGCTCATCCTTTTTACAAAAAATTAGGTTATGAAGTAAATGGCTACCGATTTGTAAAATATTTTTAAACTACTTTATAAAGTGAAGGGACTATAACTATGACAAACATTAAAGCAATTTTCATTGATCGTGACGGTACAATTGGTGGTGACACTACAATACATTATCCAGGATCCTTTACATTATTTCCATTCACAAAAACATCCTTGCAAAAACTAAAAGCTAAAAATATAAAAATTTTCTCTTTCACAAATCAACCCGGTATCGCAGATGGAATAGCAACTGTAGCCGATTTTGTACAAGAATTAGAAGGCTTCGGTTTTGATGATATTTATGTATGTCCTCATAAACACGGTGATGGTTGTGAATGCCGTAAACCAAGTACAGGCATGCTGCTTAAAGCAGCAAAAAAACATGGACTTAATTTAACACAATGTGCTGTAGTTGGTGATCGTTGGACTGATATTGTTGCAGGAGCAAAAGTAAATGCGACTACGATTCTAGTCCGAACAGGCGCTGGGTATGATGCTTTGCATACGTACCGAGACAAATGGGCACATATTGAACCAAACTACATTGCAGATAACTTTGAAGATGCAACAAACTGGGTTTTAAATCAACTATAATACAAATGAAAATTTTGATTCACCCGAAATAATTTAAAACATAGTTAAAATAGCCTTTTTGGCAAATAATTGTATTCCACAAAACAGATCACCTCAAAAGGTAGCAAGTTCCCTTTTGATACGCAAACATTGCAATTCAAATTATATTTTTTATTAGTAACAGCAATTAACGTAAAGAAGGAATAGCTTAGTGGCTATCCCTTCTTTATTGACTTCTATTATTTACATTTGTTATCTGTTTTTATTGAGTATTCTCATCGTTTTTATACTCCAAAATATCCCCTGGCTGACACTCCAAAGCTTTACATATCGCTTCTAATGTTGAAAAACGAACCGCTTTTGCTTTCCCATTTTTCAAAATAGAAAGATTCGCCATCGTAATTCCAACCTTCTCCGAAAGCTCCGTTACACTCATTTTTCGTTTTGCTAACATGACGTCAATATTAATAATGATTGTCATATCCGCCACCTCAGACCGTCAAATCATTTTCTGATTTTATGTGAATTGCTTCTTGTAGAAGTCGTTGGAGGATAGCAGTAAAAACGGCGATAACGAGCGAAGCAAAAACGATAATGAGTCCCACTAGCCCAATAGGAGGGTCCATTTTTTTCGCTATAAAATGAAAAAGTGGCAAACTTAATACATACAAACCACTGATTGTAATTGCACAGCGCTTTATATTCTTTAACGCCTTTACTGATAATTCCGAGAACGCTGTGTTCTCATCAATGTACTGTAAAAGATTGAAAGCCTGATAAAGAGCAACGTAAAAAGGCACAGCTGCTCCATACATCACAATGAAAACAAGATATTTCATCGGAGCAATATTAGGATACAAATTTGCTGCGAAATTCGCCATTTCCGGCACTAAAAATATGCATAAAGCAAGTACTGAAATTCCAGCAAGAAAAATAATTACTTTTAAGAACGTTGTTGAACTTCGTTTAAGATTCATTTACAATACCTCACTTATTTAATGGCAACATAATTTTATCACAACATTTATTGTTTAACAATAAATAAATATCGTTTTATTTTTGTCATGTTTTTTAATTTAGGCAAAAATAAAAAAGAATTTCTCATTACAAAGAAATTCTTTTTCTTGAAAATGCCTCTTTCAACTTAATTTTTTAAAACGTTAATTCGTAATGGAAATAACGATTATCTCTCAAATAGCCATTTTCAGCGTATAATCGTTGTGCTGATAAATTATCAATCTCTGTTTGCAATTTTACACCTTTTGCTCCATTTTCTAATGCGTATTCTTTAGCAGCTTCTAATAATTTTTTACCTGTTCCGGCTCCACGCTTCGCCGCTTGTACAAATAAATCATTTAAAATCCATAATTCTTTCATTGAAATGGAAGAAAATGATGGATATAGTTGCGTGAATCCAATATATTCGCCGCCTTCAACTGCTACGAAAATAACGGACTCTTTTTTCTCAATTCGATTTCGTAAAAATACTTTTGCACCTTCTAAATCAGAATCCTGCCTATAAAACATGCGATAGTTATTAAAAACTGATGCTAGTCCATCTAAATCTGCAATTGTTGCCTCATATATTCTCATTTTACTCCATTCCCCTTCCAATACTGTCTCATTATATCCGTTGCCCATTTAGGCTGGTGTATTTCTTCTTTCGGCATAAACTCTTTCATTATTGGTTTTATATCCAATATAGGAGTGCCATCAATAGCATCTAATCCCTCAATTTACCTTCTCTTTTGATTACCTTTACAATTGTTACACCTATGCGATTTGGGCGATTTTTCCCGCGCTGTGCAAAAATACCTACTTCAGGATAATCCTTATTATTTCTAGGATGTCTAGCAAAATACTGAATTTGCTCGTCAGTTACTTTATGAAAATAAAAAACAACTTCAATATGAGAAAAATCTTCAATCCCTTGTATACTTTCTTCTGCATACATTTCAGTTAAAGTTATACGGGATCTTACTTCTCCCCACTCATCATCTTTTATTTCCTTTCTTTCATTATGTACAAATGCGATTGGTTGAACTGAAAACATACGCATTCCCCCTTAAATGTAACCACTTACATTATAAAATATTTTCTGAATGTTTTCCAGATATACGAATTAAGTTTACATAATATAATTATAATCTATTTATCTAAAGCTACCTTGACTGCTTCAATTGCATGTATATGGGTCGTATCAAATATCGGGACTGATACGTTTTCTTGCTTTATTAATAAACCTATTTCCGTACAACCTAATATAATTCCTTGTGCTCCTTCTTGTACTAATTCTTCTATAACCCTTTTATAATACTCTCTAGATTGAACTACTATTTTTCCTAAACATAATTCTGTATATATTACTTCGTTTACTTTTTCTCTATTTGTTCCTGATGGTACTATTATTTTTATATCATGCTCTTCAATACGTGACTTATAGAAATCTTGCTCCATTGTATATTTAGTTCCAAGCAGACCAACCTTTTGAATGTCTTTTCTTTTAATTTCTTTTGCAGTTGCATCAGCAATATGTAAGACTGGAATATCAATTTTCGCCTTTATTTTTCCAACTACCTTATGCATTGTATTTGTACAAATGATTATAAAGTCTGCTCCCCCCTTTTGTAATGAATATGCCGCATTCCCTAGAATTTCTCCAGCACCATCCCAATCTCCGCTAGACTGACATCGTTCAATCTCTTCAAAATCCACACTATTAATCAAACATTTTGCTGAATGTAGCCCTCCTAATCTCTCTTTTATTTCTTCATTAATAATTCGATAATATTCAGAAGTTGATTCCCAACTCATACCACCTATAAGACCTATCATTTTCATATAAACACCTACCTAAACTATTTTTATAAAACTAATAACAATGTTTTATTATGTATATTATACATAATAAAACAAGACTTTAAGTTTGGAATATAAAGTCTTGTTTTAACGGAATAATAAAGAATAATTCTACTTTCATTTCCAAGGAAATTTTTATAGAATATTCTGAAATTAACAATCTGATGTTTTTATAAATTCTTTATACTTATAATTAAAACACTCTCGATACAACTCTTTGATTTCATCATATGATGGAACACGTGGGTTATTAGCTGGGCTACCACTTTCAATTGCATCTGATGCCATTTTAGAAATAGCATTTTCAAATTCAATTTCATCGATTCCGTATTCTTTTAAATTTGGAATACGAAGATCAAAGCAAAGTTTTTTTATTTCACCAAGTGTGTAGTCTGCTACTTCCTCATCAGAATTCGAATACAAATCCTTATTTAAACTACGTCCAATTTTTGCTAACCTTTTCATTGCACTTGTTTTTGTAAACTCTAACACTGTAGGTAATAGTATGGCATTTGATATTCCATGCGGTACATGAAATAATGCTCCCACTGGCCTTGACATTCCATGAACTAATGTAACTGATGCATTAGAAAATGCAATTCCAGCTTGTAAGGAAGCAATCATCATCGCTTCTCTTGCCTCCATATTACGTCCATCTTCATATGCTATACGTAAATATTTCATAATACTTTCAATAGCTGAAAGAGCAAGTACATCTGTAAGTGGTTGTGAAACTTTAGAAATATACGCTTCAATCGCATGACATAACGCATCTATTCCTGTTGCTGCCGTAATTTGTGGGGGTAACGAACTTGTCAAAACTGGATCTATAATTGCTACTTTCGGTATAAAACTAGGATGCTTCATCATCATTTTTACATCTGTTTTTTTATTCGTAATTACTGCTACACTTGTAACTTCCGATCCAGTACCAGAAGTTGTTGGAATTGCAATAAGTGGTAGTGGATTGTTTTCTATTTTAATATCCTTTTGGACATAATCCTCAACTTCTCCACCATTTGTATATAAAACCGCTACCGCTTTCGCAGCATCAATACAACTTCCACCACCAATACCGATAATAAAATCGCACTTTTCCTCTTTACAAAGAGATAACGCTTCTAATACGTGTATATTTGTAGGCTCAGCATCCACTTTATTATATGTACTAACAGTAATACCTTTCTTATTTAATTGTTGCATACACTTTTCAACATATCCTAATTTTTCCATAATTGTATCAGTAACTATAAAAGCTCTTTTCCCTAACTTTTTTGATTGTTCTCCCAGTTTTTCAAGCGAATTCCTTCCATATAATACCGACTTTGGCATACGAAACTCAGAAACCTCTTGCAAGTCCCCCACCCCTTCTTATCCTAATTAATATTTTATAACATAAATTATCGATTTGATGAATCTTTACGATTCAAATTTTTTAATAGAGTCCTGTTAAAGTATAGAATGCGATAACTAAAAATACAGCAACCGTTTTCAAAATTGTAATAGCAAATATATCTTTATATGACTGTTTATGTGTTAATCCTGTTACTGTAAGAATAGTAATAATAGCCCCGTTATGTGGTAGTGTATCCATTCCTCCTGATGCCATTGATACGATACGGTGCATAACTTCTAATGGAATATCAAATTGATTGGCCGCTGCAATAAATTTATCTCCCATTGCACTTAATACTATTCCCATACCTCCTGATGCAGAGCCTGTAATTCCAGCTAAAATATTCGTCGTTACTGCACCATTCACTAACGGATTTGTGAAAGTAACAGAGATGCCATCTCTCATAATTGCGAAACCTGGAAGTGCTGCAATGACACCACCGAATCCAAACTCAGCTCCTGTATTCATCGTTGCAAGTAGCGCTCCACCAATACTTGTATTCAATCCAGCTTGGAAACCTGTTACTACTCGCTTCCAATATAATAATAACGTTGTTAAGATCCCTATAATAAGTGCCAATTCTACAGACCAAATTCCTACTACTGCACTTAATTCTACTTTTCCAAATGCTTTCATACCAATTGCAGAAAAATCAAAACCGCTTGGATACCACTTCGGTATCATAATAGTAAACACTTTATTCATTACACCTACTAAAATAAGTGGTATAAATGCAATAAGTTGTTGTGCTCTTGTGATTTCAATGTTATTAATTAATGGCATATTTTTTTGTTCTACTTGCAAAGATGCTGCCATTTCAGTATTTCCATCATTAAAACCAAAGTATCCTTCACCTGCCGCTTTTGCCTTCTTACGTCTACTCTCTAAATATAGTAAACCTAATGTAAGAACAAAAATTGCTCCTACAATCCCAAGTATCGGTGCAGCATAAATATCCGTTTTAAAAAATGTTGTAGGTATTACATTTTGAATTTGTGGTGATCCAGGTAACGCATCCATTGTAAACGTTACTGCTCCAAGAACAATCGTTCCAGGGATTAAACGCTTTGGAATATTAGCTTGTCGAAACAACTTAGCTGCGAACGGATAAACAGCAAACACTACTACATACACACTAACACCACTATACGTTAAAATAGCCCCCATTAATACAATCGCTAATATAGTACGTTTTTCACCAACTAACTCAATAATCGTTTTTGCGATAGAATCTGCAATTCCTGACATTTCCACTACTTTCCCAAATATTGCTCCTAATAAAAACACAGGAAAATATAATTTTATAAATCCAACCATTTTCTCCATAAAGATATTAGAAAAGAAAGGTAATACATAACTAGGTTCTGTCAAAAATACTGCAAATAATGCAAATATCGGCGCGAATAAAATAACAGAAAAACCTCTGTATGCTACGAACATAAGTAAACTTAGTGCTAATAATATAATAACTAACTCCAATTTTACCCCTCCATTAAACAGAATATTCTAAATTTTATTGATAAATTTCTACTAACCTTTTAATTCTGACATCCCTCCTCTTATTCATACAAATTTTTATGCTAAAAATGTCTAATTATAATTATTCGATTACATATGAAAAATCCCTTTAAACAGAAACGAATTCATCGTCATACGTTATAAAGGGATTGCTAGAATCTATATTTACTGCTTTATTAAATTTTTCTCTACACAAAAATGATACAGTTCTTCAACATCTTTCACTATGTAAGTCGCACTAACTTCAGTCAGTTCTTTCTCACAGCCATAGCCATATAAAACACCAATTGAAGCAATTCCATTCTGATTCGCACCTATTATATCGTGCTTTCTATCACCGATCATTATCATTTCTTCTTTATTTAGTTCTTCATTTGTTTGTAAAATATGAGCAATTATTTCTTCTTTTTTTATTCTCGTACCATCTAAATTACTTCCAATGATGTCTTCGAAATAATTCGTTAATTGAAAATGCTCTATAACTTGTTTCGCAAATACAGTGGGCTTTGAAGTTGCTACGAATATGCGATTCCCTGAACTTTTTAATTGTTGCAAGAGCTTCAGAATCCCCTCGTATACATTATTTTCAAACAATCCACGCTGCTTTAAATACTCACGGAAGTAAAAAACAGCACGTTCAACCTCTCCTTCACTCATATTATATCTCTCTATGAATGATTGCTGAATAGGAGGACCTATAAATGAATCTAACTCACTTATATGTACTTCTTCAATTCCTACTTTTTTTAATGCATATAAAACCGAGTTTACAATCCCTTCTTTCGGATCCGTTAAAGTTCCATCTAAATCAAATAGAAATGTTTTATACATGCTTCATTCCTCCACTTAATTTGCTGTATAACTAAGTGCTAACATCTCTTCCACTTCTCCCTATTATACTATCATTATCTATTTTTTCGAAAAATCAATTTCCATATGTCACATACTTTCAGTTACAAAATACGATAGATATGATACAGTAAAAAAGTTACAATTATTTTAATAGAAACTGGTGAAACAAATGTCAATTACGTTAATTTTTATAATGGCTTTCACAATTGTGATCCACGCAGTTGAAACAAGCTCTTATAGTATTCGATTAGCGGGGGTTCGTTTAAAGAAGATTGCTGTCGCATTATCCGTCGTAGGAATCGTATTACTCATTTCAAGAACGTCAAACTTACTACAAGCCTTTTTACTTGGCGGGATTGTGGACGAAGCAAAACTAGATCCTTCTATTGATTTAGAGCATATTATACGTCTTGTACTATTATCTGCTTCTATCGGTACATTGCTTGCGATTATACTGTATCCAACTTTGACAAAACTATTTGGATATGTCATTCAAAACTTTGAAACAGACGGTTCTTTCATTCGAATGATGAAAACGAATAACATTCAAAAATTAAAGTACACAAAAAAATATGTCCGCTTTCCAAAATTAGAAATGATTCATAGACTGCGTATCGGCGGTATTCCAAAGCGTATAATGCTTATTAACATGTTCGCTACTGCAATTTATACAGCGGGAGTTCTTTCCGCACTATATGCTTCTTTTTTAATTCCAGCTTTCGCAACAAAAGCCACTACAGCTTCTGGTCTTATTAATGGTTTTGCTACTATTTTATTAACAGTGCTACTAGATCCACGTATTGCTCTTTTAACAGAGCGAGCTCTTCAATCAGAAGAAGGTGCTGAAGCAATGAGTAAAATGTATGCTTGGCTAATGATTTCTAGACTTTTTGGTACATTACTTGCTCAACTGTTATTCATACCAGGTGCTTACTGGATTACATGGATTATAAAGCTTATGAATTAAATTTACTCTCTAAAAAAAAGCAGGTGAGATAACAAATGACTATACAAACAGAACAAGATATCATTCGCTTAATAGAAAACGACGAATGGATGATGAATGTATTACAAATGGCAAAATCACTAGAGTTACCTGATTGGTGGATTTGTGCCGGATTTGTTCGTTCTAAAATTTGGGATACTTTACATGACTATGAAGCTAAAACGGCTATGCCTGATGTTGATGTAATTTATTATGATAGTCTACATCAAGATGAGATATACGAACAATCATTAGAAACGAAATTAATGAATATTGATGCTACTATCCCTTGGTCTGTAAAAAATCAAGCTCGTATGCATGTAGTGAATAATATGCCACCATATTCTTCTTCTGTTGATGCTATTTCTAAATTTCCTGAAACAGCAACGGCATTAGGAGTTACACTTGATGAACTAAACAACGTCATATTAACAGCCCCATGTGGTATTGAAGATGTCCTTTCCTTACAAGTGAGACCAACAGCTCATTTTCTTGAATCGAAAGAACGATTACATATGTACAAAAACAGAGTTATAAAAAAGAATTGGCAAAGTAAGTGGCCTAACATCACAATCACATATCCAGAAATATAGAAAGGGTGCCTCTCATTTATAGAAGCACCCTTTTCTTCATTTCAAAAAATGTATGACTGTTTCTGCAAACCTATCTGCTTCCTCATAATGAGGTGAATGACCGCTCTCTTCAAATACGATATACTTGCCGTTTCGGGCATCTTTATTAAATGTTTTAATTTGTTCTTCACACGTTACTACATCATGTTTTCCTACAATTAATAACATTGGATTCTGTACTTCTTTTATTTTATATAATAATGATGTATGACATGCACCCTCTAATTTTAATCTATCAAAATGAATTTGAGAGCGATTTGAAAATACTTCCCACTCTTCATCGCTATATAAACTATAGTCTGTCTCATCTTCCTTATAATTGTAAATCTCCATTCTTTTTTCTTCTAATTCAGCGCTTAATCTTATATAGGCTTCTAACAACTCTTCTGAACTAGCATAGCTAGATGAATAAGCAAAGCACTCTTTTGCTACTTCTTCTTTTTCATGCTTTTTTAATAAATATCCTGTTTTTTGTAATAAAGCTCTACTTGTTAATGCAAAGTCGAAAGTTGGCCCTTCAAATATTATTTTCTCTATTGAACTTGGATATATCGACGCATATAACAATGCTAAATAGCCACCGAAAGAATGTCCAATTACAGACCACTTTTCAATTTGTAATGCTTTTCTTAGTTCCTCACAGTCTTCAATCAAATCATTTAATCCAAAAGCTTCGTCTTCAGTAATTTCTTCTGAGCGACAAACACCTCTTTGATCTATCATAATTACATATAGAGAATCTTTTAAACGTTCCGCTTGATGAAATGAAAAATCATAACAACTTTCTCCTGGTCCACCATGCAAGTATAAGACTGGCTTATTTTTAGGATTTCCATGTGTTTCAACGTATAGCTTTTTCCCTCTAATATTCATGTATTTCCCTGCTTCTATCAAATTTTCCTTTATGATCACCACCCCTTTTTTACTGAATATTATAACATTTAATATTAAATAATTCCTATTACATTTAAGAAGACGATAATTATTGCAAGTGGTGCTACAAATCGAAGTAAAAATGCCCAACAAGTAAATACTTTCTTTCCATAATTTCCACCTACAAAAAACTCTGCTTCTAGTACCTTCTTCTCCATTTTGAATGAAACGAAAATACTAATAAATAGTGCTCCAAGTGGCATTAATATATTACTAGATAAGAAGTCTACCGCATCAAAAATATTCTTTCCGAAAATCGTAATATCACTCCATACTCCAAATGATAACGCTGATGGTATACCTACTAAGAAAATGCCGAAACCGATCAGCCATGATAATTTCGTTCTCTTTTCTTGTTCACCATTTGCTAATGCTGAAACAACAGTTTCTAGTAGAGAAAATGCTGATGTTAATGTCGCAAATGTAAATAGTGCAAGAAATACTGTTAAGAAAAACCCACCAAATGGAATTTGACTAAATACAGATGGTAATACGATAAATAGTAATCCAGGTCCTTCTGTTGGCTCCATTCCTAATGAAAATACGGCTGGAAAAATAGCAAGACCTGCAAATAATGAAACAAATAAATTTAATCCAACAATTGTTATTGCTGATTTTGGTAAACTTTCTTTTTTATTTAAATAGGAACTATACGTAACCATAATTGAAATCCCGATACTAATTGCAAAGAATGATTGCCCCATTGCGAACAAAATACTTTCCGAAGTAATCTTTGAGAAATCTGGTTGTAAGAAAAACTTCACACCTTTCATTGCATCATCAAGTGTTAACGAACGAATAATAAGAGCGACAAATAAAACGAACAATGCTGGCAACATATATTTACTTGCTTTTTCAATTCCGTTTTGTACACCCTTTGATACAACCCATATCGTAATGAACATAAAAGCGAAATGTCCCATAATAGCCCAAGTGGGATTCCCAATTGTTTCAGTAAATAACGCACCGTAATTTTGTCCTGGAGTAATCAGTTGTCCAGTTATTCCTCTGAATAAATAAATTAATACCCATCCACCTACAACACTATAAAACGAAAGTAGTATAAAACACGTTCCAACGCCAAGGCGTCCGATCCAGTGCCATCCTGTATTTGGTGCGATGCTTTTAAATGCTCCAACTGCTTGTTTCTGCGTACTGCGTCCAATCATAAATTCAGCTATAAGTAGCGGTAGTCCAATTAAAACAGTAAATAATATAAAGATTAAAAAGAACGCTCCTCCCCCACTCTTCCCAGCGATATAAGGAAACTTCCATATCGCACCAAGTCCAATTGCTGATCCGGCTGCTGCCATTATAAAACCTAATTTCGAAGTCCATTGCTCCGTCTGTTTCATCTCATTTTCCTCCTAATTAAATCTTTTTATGTAAATAAATAAATTTTATAAACCTATTCAAATAAACCCTCCATTTCTTCTTCCATATAATAAAAAAATGGCCTAGCATCTCTATATAAAGAGACGCTAAGCCATTTACTTAACGCGGTACCACCCTTATTGATTCCATTATGAATCCACCTTAGTAGTAATCGTTTGATTACAAACCTAATATCGAAGGTTAACCGTTAAGATTTACTAAGAATGTGATTCCGTTCCACCTTACTGCTCCTAGGCGAGTTCAGGATGTCATTTGACTATGTCGCACCAACCCATAGCTCTCTGCACAAATACATGACCTTACTACTCCTATTCAACACATTGTAATATTTAGAATATATTTTCTTTTGAAATTAATATGAAGTATATCGGTTATATTTGTAACTGTCAAGGGGTATATTGATTTTTTTGTCGAAATGGTTCATATTTCAACTGACTTTTACTAAGCTTATTAGAAAAAGAAAGAATCTATATTTTCACCTTTTCAAACGAACTATAAAAAAAGAATCTTCGCGATAATCGCGAAGATTCTTTTTACGGTATGAGACGAGTACAATCTCTCGGAAAAGCACTCGCCTCTCGTACATTTGTTAATTCTAAAAGTTTATATACAACCCTTTCTAACCCAATTCCGAAACCTCCATGTGGTGGACAACCGTATCGGAATGTATTTAAATAAGATTGAAATTTATCTGGGTGTAATCCTTTTTCTTTAAACGAAGCGAGTAACATTTCATAATTATGAATTCGCTGTGCCCCTGACGTTATTTCTAATCCTTTATATAATAAGTCGAATGAATCAGTAATAGCTGGATTCTCTTTATTCGGCATCGTATACATCGGTCTCGCTTTTTTCGGATAATGCGTAATAAAAACAAATTCACTATTATATATTTCCTTCACATATTTCCCTAGTAACTTTTCACCTTCTGTATCTAAATCCCCTACAGGAGATTCTTTACGATACTTACTTTTCAAAATTTCTTGTGCTTCTAACAATGTAATTTTAGGTATTTCAGTAATAACAGGTACTTCTATTTGTAATAGTTGTAGTTCTATTTCACATTTTTTCGCTACTTGTTGAAACATATATCGTAAAACATCCGTTTCTAGTTGCATCACTTCATAAAAATCATGAATAAAACCAAGCTCTAAGTCTAACGATATATATTCATTCAAATGACGGGAAGAATTATGATGTTCCGCTCTATATACAGGTGCAATTTCAAAAACTCGTTCTAACCCACCTGC
Organism: Bacillus sp. B1-WWTP-T-0.5-Post-4; assembly: GCF_009183795.1. Taxonomy (NCBI): domain Bacteria; kingdom Bacillati; phylum Bacillota; class Bacilli; order Caryophanales; family Bacillaceae; genus Bacillus; species Bacillus sp. B1-WWTP-T-0.5-Post-4. The sequence continues at coordinate 126,813 of NZ_WEIJ01000006.1, read as the reverse complement.
CACCATCATTTGCTTATAGAACTGTGGTGATTGTGCTAAATAAGCTTCTTTTTGGAAGTATGGAAGCTTAAAAACATTTGCTCCTCCTTCTGCCCCTTGCGAAACAATTTTCGGCGTAAAGATCCGTGTGAAATCGTTCTCTATAAGAAATTCACTAAAGCTCTGAACGAGTGTAGATTTCACTTTAAAAATCGCTGCGGTTCGCTCATGCCTTAATGATATTACTCGCTCATTAAGTAGTTGATCTAAGCCAACTTGTAACTTCTTTTTATTTATTTCAAATGGAAGTGGCTCTGCACCGTTTATTACTTTCACTTCATGAGCAAGTACTTCAACACCCAATTCTGTTTTCGATGTCTCGACTATTTCACCAATTACGTGGACGACACTTTCTACATCAACTTTATATCCAGCCAATTCATTTTCTAATACACATTGAATTACTCCTGTTCTGTCCCGTAATAATAAAAAACTAACATTTCCAAGGTGTCGAATCTTTTTTACCCATCCTTGAAGTAATACAACCTTTCCACTTTGCTTTGTACATTCTTTTGTGAGTGAACGCTTCATTATTGAATCCATTATTTTTCCCTCCAGTAATTTTATATTTATTTACGTTATTGTTGTCATCGTCATCATCCACGGTCACTCACCCCCTTTCAAAGAATACAAAAATCCGCCCCTATAAATAGGGACGGATTTTTTCCGCGGTACCACCCAAATTGTCATATTGACCATCTTAGCCCTGATAACGGTAGGTACCGTTTGCTTTTACTAATAATCACGTTCAAAGCAACACTCACAGGTGTCTTTCCATCATGCGGTATCGCAACCTTCCCAGCAATCGGCTGCTCTCTGTAGACCTTTGCACCATGTACTTTTCCTGATCATCACTTTTTATATTTACAGAGTATTCTAACTCCTCACCTTATAAAACGCAAGCTTTTTTTGAAACATTCTGGTTTTATAACTCCTAACTTCTTCTAAATTGTGAAAAGTTAATTTTGTAATACATATTCTTATGTATTAAATCCAAAATTACACCTTTAATATTTTCCAATTTTTACATAAAAACTAATTCATTTACGCATATTAATAAAAATTTTAAAGCGAGGTGTGTATATGCAAAAAGCAATTAGTTTCTTTCTCCTTTTGTTTTGCTTAATTGTAGTAAACGAAACGTATGCCTATTCACCAAAATCTTTACCAATCTCTCAAAACTCTGATCAATGGCAAGTGAATATTGATAAACCGAAAAAAACAAACAAGAATATGCTTCAAGCTAAAAAAGATGAATTTCAAACATATCATTTTTCAGTAAAGAATGTCGGGAATAGTGAAGTATATAATGTAAACGTCGAAGTATTCCGCAACGAACCAAATAAGAAAACGAAATATGAACTCTTTTCCCTAAAGGAAAGTCGTTTGGCAAGTGGAAAAACTGGATTTGAACACGCTAATTTACCCGTTGCTACAAAAGCAGATGAAGTTGATGTTATTATTACATGGCAAGAACACCCATTCCAATCGATGCGAAATGGTCAAAAAGTTGAATCTAGAAAATTTAAAGAGCATTTTGTTTTTAAAGAAGCTAAAAAGTAAATGGGATACGGATATATTCACACTATCATTGATATAGCTTTATTTACTAGTACCAGTTCGTAAGCAAATTAAAAAGTCGTGGCTTATAATGCCACGACTTTTTATATTAATTCGTACTAATGCCTCTCGCTGCCCAAATGCGATCGATATCAGCAGCATGTTGTCCGCCATATAAAAGAGCATCCGCTTGCTTAATCGCTTTCGCTCCATCACTGAATTTAGAGTTTGGTGTTAATGACCAGTGTGATTGTAAAATGATTTTTGTTGCTACATCACGGCCAAAAGCTTGTGCCATTTCGTATTGGCCTTGAGCCCAAATTTCACCATCATCATGCACTTCATTCGTTATATCTTTCGGATATACTTTATTCGTATCTAATCGGCGTAAGCATGTTGGATCTGAACTAGAATAAGCTGTCGCATCCCATTCTCCAACACATGCTTTACCATATCCAGTAGTCGATACTGCATCTTCATATGTAGCACCTAAGAAGTCGCCAAATCCTTCTCCCATCGCTCCACCTTCTGCTGAACTACCAAAGCCAGGAACTTGGTTATCTTGAATCGAATGCCCATATTCATGTGCGATAATACCAGCATCTTCTGCATCATCAACACCGCCAGTACCGAAAGTCAAAGCTTTTGTTGATGGAGAATAGAATGAGTTATCATCAGTTGTACCATTAACATTCACTTTTATCGAACGGTTATTAATATTTTTAAAACCTAGACTTTGAATGTAACGTTGCAATGTGTCGATATGATAGTACGACATAACATCTTCAAAGCTATCATTTGCGCGTGTATAGTTAAATTGTAAATTCGTAGATTTTGTTTTCGCTTTTGAAGAAATCGTTACATATTCTCCAATTAAAAATCCTGTTCCATCTAAACCTTTTAACGTAACAGTTTTCAGTTGGTTCGTTAGAGCTGTTGAATCTGCATCGTTATTATCTTTTAAGCCTACTTTACTACCGCTAGATACGACTGGGTTAGGTAAAAATACTTTTCCTGACCCTTCAGCTTTTCGGTTTATATCAACCTTTTTAATTAACTTTCCATTTTCTGCATCAATAAATGTTTCCCATGCACCAAATGGATTATTAGAATGGACTACAACTTTATATACTGGACGAGCAATTCCTTCTTCAACAATATATCCGAACTCTTTATCTGTAGGAGCCCATAAATTTTGCTCACTTGCTTCTCCAACATACGCCATTGATTTTTGTATTGCATCTTTTTCACTAATTTTTGTCGTTACTTCCTTCACACCTGTAACAGGCTGATAATCAGAAACAGCGAGTACTCCCTTTCCCTCTCCGTTAAGCGTAACTGTTATTTGTTTTGAAAATACAGGTGCACCATTAACAACTTGTTGGAACCTAACATATGAAGCTACTGACGTTTCTGTTGTAGAAATATATTGCAAGTCTGAAAGATCTGTTTTCAATCCATACTGCGCAGCATTTTCTTTTAAATATTCAGTTGCTTTTTTCTGTGGCGAATAAGCTTCTAACTTTACTTGCTGTTGTTTTTCCAATGCCGAAACCGTAGAAATTGTCCCCATTACTAACGGCACAGTCATTGCCATTGCCACCATTTTTTTATTAAACATAGAACCACTCCCCCTAATAAAGTAGCTCAACCTTATCCCATTACCACTAGGCAATGATTCCCCGCAAAACGGATGGATAAAAATTGAATCTACGAGTAATTCTCTATGAACACTTCTATTACCTTTCCATTTAGGGTAAGTGAAATTTTCTCAATATTTATGTGTAAAGTGAACACAATACTTTAGAAAGAAATTTCTAAATCCATTCCTTATCCCTAAAGCTTTTCATATTACTGTTTAAAAAAATAGCCTATTTTTACCTAACGGTAGGTTGAAAAAATCACTTGTAAATGATACGATTTAAATAACCTTTTTTTAGGAGGATCTATATGAGTAAAAGTGAAGAAACACTCTCTTCAATAATGGAAGCAAGTTATCGCCTTTTTGCTACGTACGGTATTGTTAAAACAACTTATACAATGATTGGTGAGGAGGTTGGTATCGCAAAACCATCTATATATTACTACTTTAAGTCTAAAGATGCTTTAATTGAATGTATTTTTACTGAATTATGTAAAGCTATGCAGTTCTCTTCGTATTTCCATACAGAAGAGTTTACAAAATCAAATTTTATTGAAAAATGTATTGCAATTGGCCTTAAAATAATTGATGAACAGCGAAACGACCCTTATTTTAACCGAGTGCTACAAGAATATGTATTACTATCTTCAAGAAACAAGATGTACAAAGATCGATTACTAACTGTGCAAACAGAATATTTACATGGATTTGAAGTACTCCTTACAAAAGCAAATGAACTTCAATTAATTGAAAATAAAAATCTAGTTTCAAAAGCTCATATGTTAGCATTAGTGCTTGATAATATCGGAAATTTTATGATGATTGATGCAAAGATAGATTATAAACAAATTTGGATTGAAGCTGTAAATAACATTTTTGAAAGAAGGGGTTGAAGTGAATATAAAAAAACGCATTATCGGCTTAGATTTTGCTAGAGCTTGGGCGATGTTTGGTATGCTACTTGTTAATTTCATGGTGATAACAGGTGCAGAAGGAAATGGTCCCCCTTTTTTAATAACCTTCATGTCACTATTTGAAGGTAGAGCCTCTGCTTTGTTTGTTATACTTGCTGGCATCGGTATAACTTTAATGACTAGGTCAGCCGTTGCTAGCAATGAACAAATAAAAATTTCTAATAGCCGAAAGACCATATGGAAACGATCACTTTTCTTATTTATTTTAGGATTACTACTATATGTAATGGAGTGGACTGGGGATATATTACACTACTATGGTGTTTACCTTTTCGTTGCTGCATTACTCATGACAGTACGCAAAAAACTATTACTTTTTCTTTCTATCATTATTTTATTGTTCGCACAATCTCTTCAGCTTACTTTCAATACTTTCGAGGGTTGGGTAGGTCCAACTCCATTTATAAATTATGTAGACTTCTGGACAATAAAGGGTTTTCTTCGCAACTTATTCTTTAATGGCTATCACCCTATTTTCCCTTGGTTCTCGTTCTTCTTAATCGGTATGTTAATTGGCAGGTTAGATCTTCATAATAAAAAAATAAAAAAAAGATTACTCTTACTCGGTATTACAATCACAATATTGACAGAACTTTTATCAAAAGGACTTACACACTTTTTTATTCCATACATCGGCAGAGAGGCCGCCACATTTTTATTTAATACAGGACCCATCTTACCAAATGTATTATATATTTTATCTGCTACAGGATCCTCTATTGCTATATTAATCATTTGCCTCTATATCGCTGAAAAATATAGAAATAATTGGTTTGTCACTTCCATTGTACAAACAGGACAATTAACATTAACTCATTATGTCAGTCATGTATTTATCGGTATTGGGACATTAATTCTATTAAATAGAATGGAAAATCAATCACTACTATTCGTTTTATTATTTGCTACTGCATTTTTCATTTTCAGCATTTTAATTAGTGTGTTATGGAGAAAGAAATTTTCTAGAGGTCCTATCGAATGGATTATGAGGAAATTAGCCGGATAAATTTCCATCATACAAGAAGGAAGTTGGAATCATTCCAACTTCCTTCTCCTTTAATGAGCCGCGCTTAATTTAATTCGAACTTTCGTTTCACCTAAAGAAAGTTCATCGTCTTCGTTCGTTAAGTGACCAAATGTAAATTGTTTAACGAGTAAGTTTTCTTCCAATAAATCTTTATGGTTCGTTAACGTTCGCTGTAGCTCTACTTCTGTATCAAGAATAACATCCACTCGTAAATTAACTGGTAAATTCAACTGTTTACGATATTCTTGAACCGCACGAATGAATTCACGCGCTACTCCTTCTTGCAACAATTCTTCCGTTACATTCGTATCTAACATAACCGTATATTGTCCGTTAGTCGTATTAGAGAATCCTGATTTTGCAACTTTCTCAACTAACACATCTTCAGCAGTTACAACTACTTCTTCTCCTGGTGTTGCTTCGTAAACTGCTCTTCCTGTTGATACAAAGTTTTGTACTTCTTCTTGTGATAATTGTTTTAGCCAACCATTCACTGCATTCACATTTTTACCGAATTTCGGCCCCGCTGTTTTAAAATTAAGCTTCAATTGATATGATGTGTATTTTGTTTCATCGAGTTCAACATGGAATGCTTTTACATTTAACTCATCCATAACGATATCACGATAAGATTCCCAATCCATATCATTCTCGTTATGCTCAAGTAATACAAGTTCTGCTAGCGGCTGTTTTACTTTTAAAGAATGCTGATTACGGTTACTTCTTCCAAGTTCAACAACTTGTAAAACAGCATCCATTTCCGCTTCTAATTTCGGTTGAAGTAGTGATTCATTTACAACTGGATAATCAGCTAAATGAACGCTGCCTCCTTCTAAATTTAGATGAATGTCTTCCGCGACAAACGGTGTAAATGGTGCAATTAATTTACTAATTGTTACAAGCACTTCATGAAGTGTCTCATACGCAGCTGCTTTCTCAGCGTTCATACCAGATTCCCAGAAACGATTACGTGAGCGTCTTACATACCAGTTACTCACTTCATCTACAAGTGCTGCAATTTCACGAGCTGCATTCGTAAATTGATAATCATCAAGTGCAGTTCTTACTTTTTTCGTTGTACTATGCAATCTTGATAATACCCATTCGTCTAATTTTGTAAGCCTTACATCATACGTTTCTTTCGGATTATATTCATCTAAATTTGCATATAAAACGTAGAAGCTATACACATTGACTAATGTATCTACAAATTTAGATTTCGCTTCCAGTACTGTTCTTTCAGAAAAACGCTTCGCATTCCACGGGGCACTATCAACAAGTAAAGCCCATCTTAGCGCATCTGCACCAAATTTATCTACTAAATCAACTGGATCTAGTGCATTTCCTTTGCTTTTAGACATTTTCTGCCCTTCTTCATCTAAAACATGCCCTAGTGATAACACTCGTTTATACGGTACTTTTCCTGTATATAGTGCTGATACTGCTAATAAACTATAAAACCAGCCGCGTGTTTGATCAATTCCTTCAGCAATAACATCCGCTGGAAACTGCTCTTCAAATAACTCTTTATTTTCAAATGGGTAATGATATTGTGCAAATGGCATAGAACCACTATCAAACCAAACATCAATCACTTCTGGTGTACGATTCATTGTGCCTCCGCATTTCCCGCAGCACACTTGCACTTCATCTACATAAGGCTTATGCAATTCCAAATCTTCTGGTGTTTCTTTCGTACTATGCTTTCTTAATTCGGCAATGCTTTTCGGTGCGAACTGATGATCACAACTTTCACATTCCCACACGTTTAATGGCGTTCCCCAATATCTATTTCGGCTAATATTCCAGTCCACCATATTTTCTAAAAACTTACCAAAGCGCCCATGTTTCATATGATCCGGATACCAAGTAACAGAATCATTATTTTGTAAAAATGTATCTTTAATTGCAGTTGTTCGGATTAACCAACTTTCTCCTGCATAATAAAGTAGTGGTGAATCACAACGCCAGCAATGCGGATAGCTATGTTCATATTTTTCTTTATGATACAGTAAACCTTCCTTCGCTAAATAACGAACGATATCCACGTCACAATCTTTTACAAATTTCCCTTTCAAAAATGGTACTGCCTCTGTATACTCACCTTTTTCATCTACAACGTGCAAGAATGACAAGCCTTCACTTTGAACAACTCTATAATCGTCCTCTCCATATGCTGGAGCAATATGAACAAGTCCTGTACCACTATCTCCCGTTACAAAATCTGCTGCAATAACGCGGTAACCATTTGTAACTTCTTTCATCGGAAATGGCGCTGTATAAGATGTGTTTAATAATTCTTCGCCTTTATGAACAGATAATACTTCATAGTTCTCTTTTAATACTTCTTGTACACGTTCTTTCGCAACAATGTATACATGACTTTCTTGTTTTGCTTTAACGTATTCCATATTTGGATGGACAGCAAGCGCAACGTTTGCTGGAAGTGTCCAAGGTGTTGTGGTCCAACCTAAGAAATACTCATTTTCACTATCTTTCACTTTAAACTTCACAGTTGCACTTAAATCTTTTACTGTTTTATACCCTTGTGCAACCTCATGTGAGCTCAATGAGGTTTGGCAGCTTGGGCAGTATGGTGAAACTCTATGTCCTTTATATAACAATCCTTTTTCATGGATTGTCCCCAAAATATGCCATACACTTTCGATATATGGATTCTTTAAAGTTACATATGGATCATCCATATCTACCCAATAACCAATACTTTCAGTGAATTCACGCCACTGCTTCTCATATGTGAAAACACTCTCTTTACACTTTTGAATAAATGGTTCAATACCATATTCTTCGATCTCATGTTTACCAGAAATACCAAGTTGCTTCTCAACGCCTAATTCTACAGGTAAACCATGTGTATCCCATCCCGCTTTTCTTAACACTTTATAACCAGCCATCGTTTTATATCTTGCTACTAAATCTTTAATTGTTCGTCCAAGTGCATGACCTACATGCGGTAGTCCGTTCGCCGTTGGTGGTCCTTCATAAAATACGAAAGACTGTGCGCCTTCTCGATTCTGAATTGATTGTTCGAAAATATTTTGTTCGTTCCACTGTTTGCGAATTCGCATTTCTCTTCCTACAGCTGATTCTTTTACATCTACTTTTTCCATATACAATCACTCCTTTGAATATTTTAAAACACACAAAAAACCCGTCCCTATAAAGTAGGGACGGGTTTACCCGCGATACCACCCTAATTCTATTAGCATTTTCACTAATAGCACTTAGCAACGTACTATCATACGTGTTCTTTGTAACGGTAGACATCCGTCCGGGCTTACTTACTTTCAGCCTCGGCTCCTCGGAGATGATTTTCAAATAACGTCTGCACACCGGCTTTCAGCAATATACCGGCTCTCTGGAGAACAGCTCACTATTTTACTCTTTCTCGTCTTCAGATTTGTATACTTTGTTAAAAGTTATTTTATGCCATTTAGCAACTAATTGTCAACTAATTCAAAATATATCCTTATCTTTTTTCCCTATTCTTATACAATTACTTTTCAAATTCTCGCAATGCTGCTAAATTTTCATCATCCTCAATAAGTTCAGCAAAGAATCCCGATTCATCCTCACGAAGGACAAATTCAAGCTCTTCCTTCGCCTCTTCATTTCTATTTAACTGCGCTAAATAACAAGCACGATCATATCTTGCTAACAAATCACTCGCGTCAATTATTAATACTTCATTTGTTATTTTTTCTGCCTGTATCGTTTGGCCGGCACCATGATATGAAGATGCTAAAGAAAGAAGAATTGCTGTTTCATTTGGATGATGTATAGAAGCATTTTCTAATACATGAATTGCCTCTTCAAACCTTTCTTGACTTTGATATATTTCTCCTAAAGCAAGAAATGCTCTACTTACAAACGGTGTTTGCTCTGTTAATTGTAAGATAATCTTTTCTGCTTTTCTTTCTTCCCCTGCTTTAAAGAATACTTGTGCTTGCAGAAGAAGAGTATCATAATCATCTGGTAGTTCTCGAACCATTTGTTTCGTTAATTCCAAAGCATCTCTTAACATATCTTCTTCCTCGCACTCAACGAAAAGATTTACAAGTTGCTTCGCTACTTCATAATCCCATTTATTTTCTAGTGACGTGTGCAGAATCTCTATTGCTTCTTTATTCATCTCTACATTCTCATAAAATAGCGCAAATCGCTGTGCTGCCATACTATTTTTCGGATTTAACTTTAAAGAGATTTCATATAAATCAATTATCATAGTAACCATTGAAATTTCTTTCGCACGATTTTTCATACGATAAAAAGCTCTCGTAATGATAGATCGTTTCGGCTGTTCATGCAGCTGGCGTTCAATCCATATTTCCGTAACCGCAGCTGCAGCATACATGAATGCTGTACTTCTTTCTGCTTTTTTCACCTTTAACGTATGAAGAAAATCTCGTATGTTAGACAATTTTTTATGTTGCTCTACTGCTTTTACATAAACATCAAATATACGTTCATTATCAAAATCTTTTTGTATTACTTTCATTGCAACTTCAATTGCTTTTACATTTCTTTTTTTCACTAATACTTTTGCATAATGATATAGAACTTCTATATGCTCACCATCTAATTGTAGTGCGTATTCAACCTGTGCTTGTTCTTTATCTATTTCATTCATCGCTCCGTACACATACGCAATCGCATCTAAACGCCATATTTCAGGTACTTCGTCCGCTAATTGTTCTAGTTCAGTCAGCAATTCTTCCTGAAGATTCATATCTACTGAAAGCTGTGCTAAATATTCCATATTAATATGCAACGGCTCTTCTTTCATCGCCTGAACCATATGACTTTGTTCTTTAGAACGGTTTTCTTCTTTTTCGTATATTTCCGCAAGCTGTAAATGTACACCTACGAAATTCCCATCAAGCTCTAAACATGTTTCATACGCTTGTTTTGCTTCCGTCAATTGCCCTAATGCCATAAGTGTTTCACCAATTCGGTAATACGGTAATGCCGTTTCCATTTGTTCTATCGCCTTATTATATCTTTTCATCGCTTGGCCGTACTGTCCAATAGATTCATATAAAATACCTGCATAACAACCGTACTCACTTACTTCATTTCTTTCTTTGTGTAACGTTCTTAAAAATGCTATACCTCGTTGTACAAATTCCGTTCCTTTAATTCGATTCACATATTCATCTAACGCACTTACTACATTATAATCACTTTTCTTTATACCATTTTCTAACTTAGATAGTGCTACTTTAAACCCTTCTTCATTTCCACCAAGTTCAATTTCAGCATCCCATAAAACCATTCCTGCATTCATGAGGAAATCTTGGCTCTTTTCAATTTGCTTCTCAAGACCAAGTATATATTCTTTTGCTTCCTTATATTGTTCTCTTGCCATATAAACTTGTGTAAGTCCGAAGTGAGAATAAACATCCTCATCATTTTCTTCTAAAGCACGCTTATACAATACTTCTGCTTCTTCCAAGCTATCATTTTGAAAATGATAATCACCTAATTTTACGTAAAGAGGTGCTTTATCATCACAATTCTCAATACCGTTTAATAAAATTTCTTTCGCACTTTCCTCATCCTTCAAATCAGATTCGTATATTTCCGAAAGTTTCGTATAAATGTAAGGTGCATTACTATCCAAATGAATCGCTACTTTAAGCCCTTTTATTGCTAAATATAATTTCCCTAGTTGATGTGCACATCTCGCTCGTTCATACCATACATGCGCTTCATATTTATACTCTTTTAACAAGTCATTAAAGATTTCATATGCTTCTTCATATCTTTCTAAATCTATTAATATTAAACCGTGATTTGTTAAAGTGAACCTTTCAGGACTACGCTCTAATGCAACTTGAGAGTATTGCATTGCTTTTTCAGATTGATCAATATACATATAGGATAAAGCGAGAAAACTCCAAGCAATAGGCTGATCTGCATCTAATTGTAACGATAAACGAAAGCTTGAAATCGCTTCTAGATAACTTTCCTTTTCAAACGCATATCTTCCGTTTATTAAATGATATAAAGCACGATTATTTTTCTTCTCAACGCTTGTCAGCATTTGCTCCGCTTTCTCTACTTCTTGAAGACGAATAAAACATTGTGCACCATGCAATTTAACAAAGTCCGAGTTCGGAAACTTTTCCATTAACTTATCGATACAATATAAAATAAATTCTTTATCTACTTCAACATCTAAGTGCTTTATCGTATATAACCACGTATTTGGATTATCACTCGTTTCTTTTAAAAATTGTACTAAGTTACTAATTCCCTCTTTGTCATGTTCATCTAAATGATCCGTAAGAGAAAAAATAGATTTAAAGTAACGATTTTCTTCCTCACTTAGAAACGCTAGTTGCTCCTTCTTTTCTTTCGGAACAAACGTGATTGCTAAACAGCCTGTATAACGATATTTTTCTTGTAATTTACTATATTCCACAAGAACTGGTTCTATAAAGTTTGGATCTTGAACATAGAAAGCTTGCAATGTATCATCATATCCAGATAGAACTTGTACGTGTGAAGCATGCTCAATATCTATACTTAATAAAACAGGAATTCCTTCGTCAATCAGTCTCTTATAATTCTCTTCGTTCCCTTTAAAATAACGATATTCATAACCTAATTCTTCTAAATAAGAAACAGTATCTGAAAACTTCGATCCTGTCATATCAAAAATAAACTCTGCTATTTCATCTTGTGTACGTTTCTCTCCCCATATACGCAACATCATCTCTAAACTTGTCGGAACACAATAATTATCCTTTTGTACAATTGGAACTATCGGCAAGTGAACCTTTTTTCCATCCGGATTTTTTTCTAAATTATGATATAAAGATTCTTTTAAACTCTTTTCTTCTTTTAATAGTTTTTGTAAATCTGCAAATTTATTCATTTTGTACAGTGCTTCTGCACGTAAATGTACAAAGTAAGTATTATAGGCATGATATGGCAGCTGAGTATTTATGTTATCTATTACCGCTAACATCTCTTCATATTGCTCTAAATCTAATAAATACTTTATCTTCTCAAAATGAAAATATGGTACTTGTGGGAATTTTACAATCGCATCATCGATTAACTGTATCGCGCGTTTTTGTTCTCCTTTATTCGCATACAATTGTGATAATAAATAGGTAGATAACTCTTCACAATCTTCATGCTGCATGCCAGCAATAAATTGTTCTTCCGCTTTCTCCCATTCACCTGTATGCATATAAACGTAGCCCCATTTATCAAACACTGCGCGCGCACTGTACTCCTCTGCTTTTTGCATATACATTAACGCTTCTTCGTTTCGTTTCGTTTCTAAAAGACATCGTACTAACGTAAAATATGTTTTCGCTAAAAAATCTGCATCTATTTCTTCTTTACTTAACTCTTCTAAAGAAGATTTTAACAACTGCTCTGCTTCAAGAATTTTCCGCTCATCAATTAACTCATCACAATATAAAGAGAGCGTTCTCATATTTGGGAATTTTTTATAAGCGTAACGAATGAGGAATGAACTGTATTGGTGCATAAGCCCTTCATCAGTAAGGCGAATTAATATATCGAACTCCTTATGCGAAGGAATATTGGCAAGCCAATTCTTCACATAGGATAAAGTATTCGTTTCTTTTATATATGCAATTTCATTATTTATTTCCTGTAATCCATCTACAAATCTCTTGTCTTTTAAACAAGTTTCTAATTGCTTAAAATCTAGCATGCATTCACCTCGAATTTATATTTAAACTGCTACTTGCTTAGATTTTACACACCATATAGTATGTATTCAACTAAAATCTCTTAAAATGGATGGTATTAATTAATATTATTCAAATTTATAACAAAATATAGTAAAAACGATTGTTTTTCTCCGTATTTTGTTTAATTATATGGAATAACGTAACATGCGGTTTTTATCTTGTAGAAGCTGAAATTAGTACATAAAATTATATCGGCCATAATTCAAATATATCAGCGATTCTTTCATTTTATCGGCGATTTTCAAATTATATCGACCGATTCTTAACATTTATCAGCGATTATATGTCGAATATCGACTTATCGACATTAAACGACAACCCTTATACATCATACCTTTTAACAAACTATGTCACCAAATGTAATTTTCATATTGGGAGCGTATACAAAAGAAGAATACACATGAAATATGTTAAAAAATCGTAGTTCAGCTTCATATTGAGCTAGCGCATTATCATATGTTAATCCTCTGGCTATTAAACGTTCTACAAATTGTTGCTTATCACCCGGATCACCTGCAATCCCCTCTTCTTTTAATGATTGATACAAATCGTTTTTATCATTGTGATGCATATTTGAATCTAAAAAGTTCACTTTATCGCTTACTCTACATTCAATATTTTTCACACCTAATTCACTTAAATATATCGGTATTTTCATGCCTATATTGCCATCTTTACCATTTCTTTGCGTATCACTTTCAAATAATTTCTGCAAAACACCTAGCTGAATAAATTCCGATTGTTTCTCCCCATCTAGTAAATAAGAAGCCATATTAGAAATCCAATGTGGTTCAAAACAGATTATTTTTCCACCCTTTTTAACTGAATGTATCATTTTTTCTAGCATTGTTTCTGGAGTAGTCATATGTAATAAGAAAGCATGACAGATTGCTATATCGTATTTATCGTTCAGTTCAATTTCTGTAGCATCTCCTTCAAGAAATTCTGAATCATACGGAAGTAAACGAAACAACTCTCTGGCTTCAGCTAATAATGTTTCTCCACTATCAATACCTGTATACTTTGAACCTTCTGGGAGTAATGGCATTAATACTAATCCTAAATAACCATATCCACAACCGTAATCAACGATATGTACAGGCTTAGTAATCTTCCAAACTGTATTTACTAAAAAGCTTACATAATCGTCGTTGTAATATAAATCTCTCGTGTTTTTTAAATATGTTAGTTTATTGTTCCAATTATACGTTTCCAACATCTAACGCCTCCTTTTATATACAAAACTAAAGTTCTCTATATAATAGCCGTATTCCTACACTTTTCTTAAAATTTCAAAGCAAAAAAGCTAGTGTATTTTTAATAATACACTAGCTTTTTATTTGGAAGAAAAATTTAACAAGTACAATCACAATCAAAACAATCCGTACAGTCTAAATCGTCACAATCTGCTTTTCTCTTTCTTTTGTTTCTTTTAAGATAATAATACAGTAGCCCAAACAATAGTATACAAATAACAAAAGCTATTATTGCTTCTGTATACTTATTTTGAATCATAAAACCAATTCCACTTCCGCCTGAAATAAAAATTAGAATTAAGTAAATCCAGAACATCTATGTAAATACCTCCATTACTATATATCTTAAGATAATATCCATATAACACTAGAGGAAATGAATAATCCCATACCATTACCGCTTAATACACCAGTAGTTATTCTTAGCAAATTTGAGCTACTTCTCCATTTCCACTTTTGGGTGAACCCATCGATAAGTAACGGAATTTGAGCGAAAAATGATAGTATGATTGCCAAAAGAAATGAAGGTGTCATATAAAAATAAATTGGAAACATTAAAATACCAATAAGCATGCCTGTACAACGCGCACATAAAGGTATGTACTTTTGTAGTTTAAAAAAACTCCTATCTAATCTTCTATGACAAGGAATTTGTAAAATAAAAGTTCGAATCAATATGAATCACCCTCTCTAAAAAGATTTTAATTGATTTTGCAAAAAAAATATATATCCAATAAAAAAACAAACCAGGTTTATACTAGACCCAGTGTGCTGTGACAATTATTATCGTTACTATAAAAGCTTGGAAACCTCAAAATAATATACTTACTTCTTCGTTTTGCAACAATTATTATCGTTACTATAACCTCAGCTTTCTAAATATTAGTTTTCTAACAATTACATCAATCACCGTTACTAAGATACAATTTACAATTCTATCTTAAATTTAAATGTATACTACATACATCTATGTTCATATTCCTTTAACACTGAACCTAAACTACTAACTTGATAATTCACCTCAATAATTATTTATATTACACTTTATCTTTAATTATTAAGAATTAGTGGTGTATTTATTATTTAAAATCTTTTTCCTCTTAGTAGTAAATACTATATATTCTCTATTTTTTGTTCTAATTAAATTTTTTTGTACCACTATACGGTAATCTCACACGCATTATCTCAACATTTTGGCCAGCTAAATTAGAAATTTCTAGTAATTTCAATAATATCATTCAATGAAATCGCTATAGTAACTGTTGATGCTGTGTATAAAGACAAGCCTAAAAAAGTAATCGTGATTGAATTAGAAAACACGGACGAGGGTTGGAAAATAAGTAAATCATAGAAAAAACGGTCTATTTTTAAAAGACCGTTTTTTATTTTCTTCTATTTATATTAATTTAAATCGTTAGATATTGAGAGAATATATTAGTTTAATTTAAAATGATTTTTAAGCTTTGGAGAATTCATAATAATAGTGTCGATTATAACAAATGTAAGTAATGCTTCAGACGATGTCATAAATAGATTTTCTATAGGTAAATAATGTCCAAAGAATATATCTTTGGGAACATATTCTAATTTTTCATATGTGAAAATTAAGCAATTTTTTGTAAAGTATATTAACAGTAAAATTGTGTAGGTAATAATTCTGAAATTAATTTTGTCCAATCTATTTTTCAATTTAGTGGACAATTCTTTTACATGACCGGTATTAATTATTATATTATACGCTTTAAATATGGAATTGTAAGATCGTTCTGCATAGTAAGCTAATACAATAGAAAACCCTAACCACATAATATATGTAATGCAATTTGAATCAATATAGGATAAAGCTAGTATTACGGCTGCATAAATAATGACAAGCCCTATAAGAGTACTGTATACCCCTATGCTACTTAATAATGTTAATGGTAATATTAATATAAAATAGGTGAGAAATTTAAGTGATCCCAAAATTAACCTACCTACAATAGAATTCTCAATATCTACCTTCTTTTTTTGAATTAATATCCCCATTACTAATATGTAGAAATAAAGTGAAAACCAAATTGAAAGTACAATTTGAAACCAGCTCATACATTTACACATCCATTCAAATTGTTATATATCTTTTTTATTAGTCATAAAAAAAACATATAAACATTTAATATTTTATATAAACTCCTATATTGTTATTATACATAAAAAAGGTGAAATTATATCCTAAGTTTGTGATAAATTTCACCCATTCATTAGAATTCTGTATTTTACACCATTAAATATTGCAGTTGTTTTATCCGCTTTTGATTTTAGAATGCATTGGTATATGTTCAATTTCCTTATTTTTCGAACTACCGTTATATTAAAAATGACTAGAAAATATTATATTTCTTTCATTATAATTTTAGTCACCTAATAATATCCCACTTTTCACAGGAATATTAGGCATATTATTAGGTTTTTCAAATGCATTCCAGAACCAAAAATTATATTCTTCCAAACTATTAAAATGACTAATTTTTGCTTCTTTTCTCGCATGATAGGAAGTCATATTTTTAGACATTCCGAATACTTCTAAGATTGTCGGCTTATCTGTATCAAGTAGTAATCCATCCGGTAACATACATTCCCATTGTGGATGGTACTTATAATCATGGATACGCTGTACTAACCTTCCCTCGCTACATAAAATATTGTACAGAGATCGTTCGTATGAGCTCTCTACAACAACTCCATATGTATTAATGGGTACAATTGCTATATCCAGGATAATAGGCTTTTTCCCGTAAGAATTTGCTTTAGCATATCCAGCAATAATATATGGTCCTTCCTTTACGTTAGTTGAATTCATTATGGTATTTAATAATCGCGTTTCTATTTCATATATGAATATTTCCTTGGTTTTAGGATTGCGTGCACTTATATGATAAGTACCTGCATCTATCTCTTCAGCTGCAACAAATTCTAGAATAAAATACGCTGGAAGGTTGAAGTTATGTTTTTTTTGAATAACATAAATTGATCTTTCCTGTCCGGTTGTCGAGGTTAAATCATGTAAAGTAAGGTTATGTTTGTTTAATATTATTTTTCTTGTTCGTGTGAATATAAGATTATGCCAAACTTCTGCGAGACCTGGATAAATACTTTGTTTTTTACCTGTGTAAAGATCCCAAATATAAAGATCCCAAGCCTGAATTAAGAGTTTGCGTGTTAATTCATAAACTGTTAGTGGATTAGTTGAGGCTCCATTTTTTTTAAGCTGTTTTTCTTTTTTTTGTGAAGTATCTTCTTTATTATTAGTTTCTTCATTAATATTACTTGTGTTAGTAGAGGGTATATTTAAGTTCACAATTATAGTGCCATTTTTTTGCTCACGCCAATTCTGTATGTAATTATTATGGCGAGTATAATTATCATTAAATTGATTACAATGAGCCTCGTGTAACTCTTTTTGATCGCGGAATGTCATTAAAGAATAATTTTTCTGACCTTTTCTAATGCTCATTTGAATTATGTTTTTATTTGAACAAGTACAAAATAATTCAATTTCTTTAGCTAATAATTGTCTTTTTAAACTGGATAATAATCTATTTTTTTCATCAGTATTTAATGTTTCTTCAATCCATTCATATGACATATACTTTATTTCGTTAGTAATAGTGCTTCTTTTCTTGAGATATGTCCCCATTTCATCACTCCTTTGTTAATTTAATAGGGCAACTTAGCAGATGTACATTTTTTCGATGGAACTTCCACTATATGTTGTGTTAATAGAATTATATCACGTAAATTTTACCAATGCATAGCAATAGTGTAGCTTTAAAACTTAATTTGATTAAACATCATGACTCTATTATAAATCCACATGAAAGCCTACCTTAATTTATTACAAAAAGTTAAATTTGTATATTTTAGAAAAAATTATGATATGTTTATACATATACTAATATAGAAAAGGAAGGGTTTTTAAATGATTAAAGATGTATATCAAATAAATCTTGATACTGATATTCTCGTAGCATTAAGAGATAAAGTAAATGAACAACAACATATTACTATTAATAAAATATATGGTAAACACCGTGCCTGGGATAAAATTTGCGCTATAATGGATAGACTTGATGATACTGTTGGTTACTTAAATGAACTTAAGTTAAATACTGGTAAGTACCAGAGAAGTGCGTTTGATTTCTTTGAATTTATTAATAATGCATCAGTAGTTGTAGATTGCATACTAGATTTAGCAAAGATTTTTCAAGTACCTGATGAAAAAATAACGAACTCTACAATGATATTTAATCAACCTGGTAAAGATGGCCTAGGAACCGATAAGAGATATTTTGAATACTTACGCTCTTTGTGTTCGGTTCATCCAGTAGGAACAGATAGACACAAAAGATATCAAGATAGTGCATTTGAATGTAGCCCATACGTAATGTGGAGTAACAGAGGTATCGGTTTCAACAATGATTCTGAGCTTACTGCAATTGTTTATACTAGTGAAGATGGTGCATTTAATAAAAGAATCAACATATATATCCATAAAATATTTGAATATATTGAGAGTAGTTTGGAATTTGTTAAAGAAATAATACATGCAATTGATCAATATCAAAAAAATGTTATTTCTAACTTTAAAAAAAGCCCCATAAAAAAAGAAAACGAGTTTGATAATTATATTGAGTATCTAAAAAATCTAGATTTAGAATTGAAAAATCGTTACGGTTCAGAAGCATACCACCCTTTCAATTACATTATTAATTTATTTGAACTAAAGATATCAAATCCTGAAAACCAAAATAAGATGAGTTTGTATCAAAGCGCATTAAAATACGCTATAGGATTCGAGCATAATCGTTTGCAAAATATGAGTTATGAAGGATTTGAAAATAACGGATTGCTATCTGCTCCCAAAAATACAGAGACAACCTTATATTTCGAATTATATTCTCCTTATAGCAGAAGTGAAAAACAAAGAAAATACAGCTATAATTTAGAAAAAGTTAGTTATTTAAATTCTGATGAGATTGAAAGTGATGGTGATAGAGATTGGGCATATCAAAAATTAAAAGAGGCACTTCCATTTCTAGAAAATTACGTATCTTTTCAGAGGGCTAAAGGAGACTTTGAGCATTACGCGTTGGTTCAATTAGCATTGTACCTGGATTGCTTAGAAAATACATGCGTTATAAATAAGAATATTCCCAATGACTTGAAATACCGAAGCAGACTGTTACTGGTTGATGAGATGAGTGAACTACATTCTGATAAATAGCTTTTCATTTAGAATTTTTGAATATTGAAACCATATTGGAGCTTTTTATAATTGAAATAGTATTTTTTAGAAACATCATTCAACAAACGAGTACGGTTGTGATAAAAAAGGGAAAATACATGACTAATATGTATTTCCCCTCTTTTGATGACTTTTTGTTTAAATGAAATTTGATTAAACGTACCTCGTAACCCCTAAAGTCTAATTAAAACACGTTTGAAATAAGTCTGATTCAAACCCAAACAACTAGCCATTATAATATTGGCATCATTTCTATTTTATCAACTTTATAATAAGTTAGCCCTTCTTCTTTAACTAACCTATCTATCAATGTTTTTTCACATAACCATCTACCCATTAATGGCTGCCTAAAATAATGTTCTTGAATAGCTTCCCTAATTGGATTTACATACCGTTCAAAATACATAACTTTATTCCCCTTGTTATCTTGCCATACTAGTGGATTATCTGTAGAAGGATATATATCTAATACCTCCGTCATTAAAGGGGATGGATACAGCATCGTATTTCCATATACAAATACGCCCGCGCCAACAATTTCATTCGTTAAACAAACTCCATTACTATCAGGATACTCTTCTTCTATTGTAAATAAACCTTCGTCTTCTTCTAATAAATTTGATACTATTTCTCTTGGATTCAATGCTTTAGTAATAGATAAATCTTTAATCAAAATATTACTTTGAATTAGCTTAGCAGTTTCCGTATAAATAACTCCACCTTTGCTGCCAACTGGATACCAAAATACTCCACCTATAACGTCCATTTCTTCAGGTATATCTTTATTTATAATTCTTTTTAAATATGGTTTACATTTCGATAAAGATCCTTCTTCAATATAAGATTTTAATTCTTTTTCTATATACCATTCAATTTCATAGGTAACCTTTGGTATCTCCGAAATTATCCAGGCATCATCTGTATTCAATAAGGCTTGAGCTTTTAAAGATAAAGAAATATCCCACCATCTATTCTTTTTCTCTTCACCATATAAAACTTTCATATCTAAATCTGTATAGGATTTTGGATACAGCATGGAATCGCCTGCTCTAGATGTTTTACTTAAAGTCTTATCTCGTATTATTTCCTTCTCATTCTGTAAAAAATATCTTATATCATCATTAGACTCCCAAGTTAATTCTTCCATTACTCGTAAAAAAGTTTTTGCCGTGCTACTGATTTTTGATTTATCAAATATTGATGGATAATCACTATCTACCTTATATTGAATTTCTTTAGCTTCGTACTTAATCTCCATTTCTTTATTACACTCTAAAATTGAAGCGTATGTTTTTATAATTGAATATAATTGAATTTTTTTATCTAACTCATTTGTGTCTTCATACTCTTTTACTATACAAGGATATATAACATTAAAACCTTTAATGTTTTCTCGAGACCATCTTTCTGATAGTATTATTAGATATTCCTTTTGCTCGTCAGTATATGATTCCCATGAATTTGAGAGAAACTTAAATAAATCTGAATACTTTTCAATAAGTAAATGTAATCCTTGTAAACAGATTTCAATCCTATGAATGTTTCTAGTTAAAATTTGCTCCATTAGAATATTACAAACAAGTTCTTTAGAGTCTTTAGGTTCTGGTAAATAGCTGTTCGAAGATATAATTTCAAAATTAAACTTTATATGTTCACATCCAGTTATCCACATATAATGACATTTTAGTTCTTCATCAAACATATATTTCACAAAATCAATAGACAATAAATCGCCTGCATATTGCAGTAAAAATTCCATATTAGAACTACAAGTATGATAATTATCATCATCATCTAGATTTTCTATATTATATTTCGCTAAATTCCATAAAAAATCTTCTCTTAATATTTCTAAAAGTTTTTCCACAATACTTGTACACCCTGAATTTCTCCAAGAATAGCTCTCTAACCTACTTAAAATAATTTTAGTAAATTCTTCTGCGATGTCCTTAGAGCTCTCACCGCGACTTTCAATAATGTCCCAAGCAATATTAACTGATTCCCACTTCATTAATAAATTCTTTTCAAACTTCAAAAACTCTATTATTTCTTCTAATTTCATTTCACTTAGATTCACTCTTAAGTCTTTTTCTTCTAATTCACTTCTTTTATAATCAATTTGATTTTGTTTTTTTACATATTTCCTACTTTCTTGATAAAGAGCAATCTTTACATGCTCTGGTGATAAGTCCTCTAATAGCTGTTCTATTTTTTCAGCGCCTATTTCTTTGCCCTTATTTATACATTTTAAATAAATATGTTTTAATCCTACCTGATCGTCTTTGTGATACCAAGATAGTATTCCACAGCTTAATATCCAAATAGAAATTAATTCTTCAACATCAGCTGCAATTTCTACCAAAACAAATAACTGATCATATAATATATCTAAAGAGAAACGGAACTCTTCATCTAGTTCTCTAACCTTCCAGATATCATGAATTCCACTTTTAACCGCAGCATTGGCAATTTCTTTTTGTATTTCATATGAAGCTCTATTACTGCCTTTTATATCTGCTATACAAGATAATTTATACAGTTCTAGACCTCTAGTTTTCCATTCTTGTGAATCTTGTTTAATTATCTTTTTAAAATATTTTTGTAATGGCCATAAAGCATTCTCCTTATGATCTACGTAACTAACAACATCCCATTTTAACTTTTCATTAACTTCACTCATAAGCTCAGGCATTACTACTTCACCATATTTTTTAAAGCATAAATGAGTTTCTTCGTAATTACTTTCTAAAAAAAGTTTCTCACCATTTTCTCCATATAATTCTAGCAAGTATTTCTTTACAATATCATTTTTTCTGTTCTTTACTAGGAAATCTAATATGATAGTTTTATAATACATACCTAGCAAATTAACCTCAAACAAATGAGATTCCAACAAACCATATAAAATTTCATTATCAGTGCGTTTAAAAAGGTCACTTTGATTTAAAGATAAAAACAGTAAAATTTTAAATCCCTCTTTAAAATCAAAGTTTCTTACTCTTGTGTTTTTATAACTTAAAAATACTTCATAACTTTTTAACAATAGACTTGAACTATAACTATCCATTCCCCCTTTATTGGATTCCCCTATAGTTCTGCCAATTAAAAAACCATGACGAATTAAATTGCTTAAATATTGATAATCCTCATTTTTCCTTTCAATTTCATTAATAAAGTTATTTATTAAACTCATTCCTATTGAAATATCTTTATTAGTTTGTTGGTATCCTACAATAATTGATAAAAGTATCGCTTTCAAACTAGTCTCGTTTGTAATATATGTGATTTTATTAATTTTACTAATATCAAAATCAGGTATATTTTGTTTATTATAGATTAAACAAACAAAGGCTAGTAATGTATCATTTGTAAGTTCTCTACCTTTGGCTATTTTATTTAATATATTGTTATACGTATCTATTTGATTATTAAATAAGATCACTAGTAAATTTTTCTCTATACAACTATATGAAACGCCACCGTTATAGACCACTTCAAGGGCTTTATCTGTTTTATTCATTTCTAATAAATATTCAAAATAAGCACCATTAAAGATTAAAATTGCTTGTATTTCCTCTTTAGAATGTATAGAATCGTCTATTTTAGTGTATTCATTTCCAAATTTCACTGCTAAACTAGCCCATTTCTTCATTATTTCATCTATCAAACTTTGATCAAAAATTGAACTACTTGTGTCAGAATTTAATATATTAATGAAAGAAGATGGAGATAAATCTTTAGTCCACAAATTGAAAGTAGAACACGCTCTAAAATTCGAAATAGGATCCTTAAAAGATAATAAATCTTCGCAAAAAACCAACATATTTCTATAATTTTCTAGATTCTCTTTATTTAATTCATCAACTCTTAATTCGAAAGAATTTAGCATTTTAACATACGATTTATCTTGAAGTTTGTAATCTCTTTGATAATATTCAAAATAACGGTAATGTTGATACAATGTATTTAAAGCAAGATACACGCTGTGATATGTTTTCCAATCTCTTAATTCTATAGCTGATTGATAAGCTAAGGTTGCATATTCTTGCAAATTTCTTCTTGACATCCCATAAGCTAATGAATTTATTACATATTCTACATTAAAAACTTTTGATATTAATTCTTTCTTATCAGCACTTATTAATAAAGGAATGAGATTCATTAAACTTCCTAGACTATAGTGATTTTCCATATAATATTCAGCTAATTGAAGTGCTATACTTCTATATTTAGCACTATTGCTGTTATTAGCCATTAAAAAGACTCTAAAATCATTGTGGAATAAAGCATATTCATTTTTATTATTAGTTTTCTGAACTAATGGATAGAGTAACTCCAATAATTCATCCCAATCTTCTTTAATTAAATTTCCTTTAACTGCTTCACTTAATACTTCCGAGTTTAATCTTCCATTTAATAATATAATTACACTTGCAACAACTTTATCAGGAAAAGCAATTCCTAAATTTTTTTTATTTAAATAGTCCGACACATACCTCCAAATATGACTATAATAATTTGTAATATCCGCATTCACATGTTTTATATCTAAAATTTTTCTGAAGTCTTCAATACTATCACAACATTTAGCCTCTTCAATCGCAAATACTACTGATAAATTATTTCCTTTTGTTTTTTCATAAATAAATTCTGCTAGTATATTTACATCTATGTTTATACTTTTCTCTTTTTGATTCAGTAACTCTTTAATATCACCTTGTACAAGAGTTGGTATCTGAAAATGTTCCACATATTCAGTTTTATTTTTTATCCATAATGGATACCGGTCATAAAACTGTGCGGGCTGACCGACAATTACAAATACGACACCTTTTGGAATTTCTTCAGGATTAAATAAGCTATCTAAAAATGTAATCTCATTTTGAGCTCTTGCAGCATGATCAATACCATCTATACAAACAATTGTTTTCTCTCCTGTTTTTTTATATAAAATCTTTGCTAAACGAATTACTTCATTACGCATTTGTTCAACTGTACAAAGTGCATTCGTAACAGGAATTTCATATTTATTTAGCTCCCCCTTAAAATTCGACCGTAATTGGATTAACAAATCGTTCCACAACGATTCTTGTTTACATAAACCTGTATCAGGATTATAAAATTTTTGTTCAGGAGATATAGGTTTAAAAGTATGATATCTAGCTGTAAAAAATTTATGTTTCAATTGTAGATAACTTATGAGACTAGTTTTCCCACTTCCAGGTTCACCAGAAATCCATATAACTTTTTTATTAGTCTCTCTAATATTCTTTATTAATTCATTAGCAAACTCTTGACGACTCTCAAAAAAAGGCATTGGATAAGGTAATTCATGTTCCCCGTGCTCTAAATCATTATTTAATGATAGAGCATCAAATACATCTTCAATTGTAATCTCAACTTTATTCTCTCTTCTTGTTGTTGTCCAAATTCTCAAGTTTGAACATAGTTTATCAAATAGACCTTTTGCTATAATCTGATTACACTTAAAAGTATTTTGTAAAGAGTGAATCATAGAATTTTCTAGGTCTTCTAATGAACCTTCATTAGCTCTGATTTGAATAGCTTTTAGAAAATCAATAACTATTGAATCATCACCAATGGACGCTTGTAATTCTCTCCATTGATACTTTAAATCATTATCTTCTATTAATTTTTCAATATCTCTAATTGAATTTGATTTTTCAACAAAAGGTTTTATTTTTCTTATAAATTGTTCTAATGATAAAGCTTTGTATTTTTCATTTTCAAATGTTCTTATTGAATTGTTCTTCCCCAAATTCCTATTAGTATATAAAATGGGTGTTATCACTTTCCCTTCTTTTTTTCTAGATTTATCCCAACCCAAAGCTAACGCTCTAATTAAACTTATTTTTTTGCTTCCATTTTCTCTTTTTGTTGTTTCTATTAATTTTGAAAATGTCAGATTTCCTTTCCCAGCATCTCCAACTTCATGTTTAACTTGATAGCATATTTCTTTTTTATCATCGTATCCTACTACTACATCATCAATAGTATTATGTACATCTGATTGAAATATCACATAAGATATATTGTAATCCGAATTAATCATTTTAATAACTTGTTGTAGGCCCACATACCACTCATACCAATATGGATCTCCGATACCAGGTGTCGACATTTTATCACTCCTAAGAAATAATTTAAAAATCCCAATTTGATTATTTGATTTTTCTTTATAAAAGACTTACTTTTTCTGCTCTATATTCCATGTTCCATGATTATCAATTAGTCTATTAAGAACATGCATTGTTCCCTAATATCTTTGAAATCAGAATTATAGTTAGTACATATAGCATTTACTGTTACCAAGCTATCCGTTTGTTGTATATTTCCATAGAAGAAACCCACGCATTTTGAAAGAGATTGATCATAATACGCGGATTACAGTTTGATAGTAATTTAGTTTTTATAAAAAATTTGATTAATATTAAAGTTCATTAACTTTAACCGCTTTATTAAATTCTATCCAGTTATAATAAGAAAAATTATTTGCGGTTAAATAGAAATTTTCTCTCGCAGTAACAATTAAAGATCTTACCCTATATTGTTCACTTTCATCTTGTATATTAAATAAACTTAATACTGCATTTTTATTTAAATCCAGCGCTTCTTGTCTATTTTTTATTTTTTTTATAGTTTTTTTATTATCATTATTAAGTTTTTTTTCATCTTTAAACATCATTTCTTTTAAAGTGATCGCAGGTTGATAATATTTTACTTCTATATTAAAAATAATTTTGTTTTGTTCATCCAAAGCTAAAACATCAATATCTCCTTTGTTAGATAAGATATTGGTACCATTACTAAAAATTTTTTCTATTTCAAATCTAGGGACATAGGCAATTTCCCCATTATATCTTTTCTTTTCAAAAGGAACACAATATCCTCCTTCAATTAAAACATCTACTACACTAGCAACAAAATAACTTGTCATAAGCTTAGTTATTTCATCCATCTCTTTGTTCATTAAATTCCTATCTTTTTTATAATCTTCAATAAATAAATATGGAAAATGACTTGAATGATGTAAGGATTCAAAAACCCCAGAGTTCTGCATTAAATCATAAGGGCCGAAAACAATCAAATCATTTAAAACCAGAATAGATTTCAATTCATAAACAAACTTCCCATCCATATTTCTTAATTGATTTAAATCTGGTAAAGAAAATAAATTTATTATTTTTTCGAATTTAGAACGTTCTAATCCCAATTCATTTTTAACAATTTCATAAAATCTCTCTCTATTAATTAAAATTAATTTAAAAGGTCGGACTTTAAATGTATACGGTTCAAAGATACTTTCTAATCTAAACGGCAATGCAATTACTGAACGCATTTCCTTAGATGTAATCTGATACTTTATTTTTAAAAACTCTTCTACCTTTCCCTCAAGTGTCATAAAATCTAGATTTTTTTCCTTTAATTTAAGCATTAGGTTTTCATTCTTAATCCTATAATGTTCTGGTTTTTCAATACTAGGATCCGCCTTGGATTTTTCGAAATATTCATCCAATATCTCATCTTGTTTTTGACGTTCTAATATTTCTAAAATTACAAGCTCTTCTTCTCTATCTTTGAAAATTACATCTAATATATTAGATAAATTAAGTAATATTCTAGATAAAGAAATTGCGGTAATCAAATTACAATATCCATTTTCTAATTCTCCTATAGAGGCACCAGAAAAATCATTATTATCAATTTCATAAATTAAATCTATCAGCAAATTTGTAATACAAAATTCATTCATCCAAACCCAATAATCTTTATCCCCTGAATCACTCGCTGCTCTAAAATACTGCCTATGCATAAGCATAACTGCTACTAAATCTTCTTTTGTATAAAATGATAAATGTATTTTAATAATACCTTTAATATCTTCAATTAAATTGCCAATATTATCAATTGAGTATTTTCTACCGCTAAATTTTTCTCTTAAGAAAATTTCACTATTAAAAAATAAAAAATCATCTTTAGATAAAGATTCCCCCCATGATCCAATACTTTTAAATAGGGAATATTTTAAAAGTTCTGCGATGCACTCTTCACAGTAACTATTTTTGAAAAATATAGGTAAATCTTTTTGGCACTCTTCGCATTTCATTTTAAACACACTCCTGTTTTTTACCACAAAACAAATACCTCCAAATATTATTAAATCTAAATGCTATATTTATTCAATGGTATCTTTGCTATACAATCGATTTACTAAGGAAATGTTAATATATACGATACAACTATTCGGTCTATATCGTCATAATTTTGTCTTGAAGAAATATTCCCATCCATTTCTTCTATCTTTTCACATAATTTATTTGTAATATATTTAATATCGTACCATATATTACAAAATCTATAACACTCATTTATTTTGTATACGTTTTCAAGTAATTCCTCTCATAACATCTACTTTCCAATGAATGTTAGAAACTTAATTTATCAATGGGTTTATTATTATAATACGTAAATATAAACAAAATCGTCAAATATTAGAAATACGATGTTTCTTAATGTTGCATCATAGCAATAAAAAAGAATCCTTCCTACAGTTGTGCTCTCTTTTATTGCCATGACGTTTTTTGATAAATTAGAATATAACCTCATTCTAAGGGTGAGGAATCAACTTGCTTATATATCTCCTGCCATATACGTTCAGACATCCTTTTAGGATTAAGGAATCCTGCCTTTACCCTAATTTGATATGCTGACATTACTTTCCCCTCTTTATAAATCTGACTAGCTGCCCAATTAATACGACGGACTTGAAACTCTTCAACCGTTTCAACAACATTTTCTAAATACAGCTTTGAGTATGGAAGTTTATCTAAGTGATTTTGAATACAATAGTGGTATCCTAGAATCTTTCCTAGTCTAGTTCGAGTAATGCGAATAGGCTTCTCTTGGGACATTAATAACTCTACTTCTTTTCGAAGCATCTCTAAAATTTCTTTATCCCTCTCGTCCCACAAAACATTCTTTTTTTTAATTCGCTTAGCTTCTTGTCGTGCTGGTCGATGAGTATATAACCATTCCTTTTGATGGACTTTTAACCAATCATAAAGAGCCGCATTCCGTCTTCTTAGTTGAGTCATGCTATCATTAGGATGCTGTTTCATAAGGCATATAAAGGCCTTCATTCGTTCCTGTAGCAAATTTTTTTGATTCTGTTTCTTTATTTCCTCAAGGTTATAAGACTTCAAATGTGCACTTATAGTCACACGATGTACTCCTAATTCACTCGCTATTTCCCCTAATGTTTTAAAGTTAGCTCTTTCTTCTAATACTTTTTTTCTCCATATATCCCCATACTCCCTTACGTTGTTATACTTATATAGATTTCTCTTATCATTCCCCTTAGATACACGAGTATAGACAAACCCACATTCACAACGAAATATACCTATTTTACAGTTCCTTCTATTGCAATATTCTAACTCAACATTTGAGATTATATTACTACCGTAATGTGTTGCAGCTCTATTCAAACAAGGGAATGGCCCTGATCCAAATGCAACTTCTGGTTCTAATTCCCTTTCTATATCATAGATTTCTTTCCCAAGAAACTGCAATAATAATAAGTGTCTGACTGGGTGAGATGTGTAATTCTTTTTGGTGAGTATTCCTTTTAGCCATGTATCTGACTGATTAGATAAGGGACTTTGCAGCAATGATAATCCTTGTTGCCCGTAAAAGTTTATTATGTCCTTTTTTAGTAATTGTTGGCGATACACTCCTTCTGTAGTTACATATCCCTTTCGCTCTAGAAGAATTTTATATCGCTCCTGCAAATCATTTCGATCGTAAAACACCCTAGATTTCAATATTTCAGCACTCTGTTTTGCCAAAACTAATAAATTCTCATACAGTTTATCATTTAACCCAAACATTACCGGATTACTATTACAGACATCCATTGATGCAGTTACGTATTTCACCCTTGGTACCCCTTTATAGGCAATCTTGCTACTATGTAATGGTATTTCATGTTTCGGACATATAAGTACACTTGAGAGTTGATGGACTATCCTCCAATATGACTCACCATAGGTTTTCATGTCCTCTTTTAAACATTTCGGACAAAAGCGTAAGTAGTTAGGCGGTTTTACATAGGATGAACCACTTCCGGTTGTAGACTTAACTGAAACGCTACTTTTTGTACCTTTTATCATCATTTGGTACGCTCGCTGTTGAATTCCTTTATTAGTAAATACTATATAGTATGGGTAGGACGTATGATTATAAATCCATTCCTTGATAGGCTTCTCCTCAAAATAAGCTGCTTTTTGATAAACTGAAAGGAGAGATGTCGGTAGTTCTATACTAATATTTTTATGAACACCCTTAGGACCAAATAAACTTTCTGCTGTACTACTTGTACTTAAATTCCCTGAGCGTACATGATATCTAGCAAATACACTATACAATGCTTCTCCTTCATACATACTAGGAAAATATGTGAACATACCTTCTCCCTTCAGCATTTATTTATTTATTTATTTATTTATTAACTAATACAATACTGAGTTTTAAGAGAAATGAAGAATACTATGCTAATAATAATAGGCTATAAGACCAAATTTACGTGGCGCATAGCGTAAGCTAAAACTGACTACTACCTCCCCTAGTAAAACGTATACCCTTATTGGAGATTAATATTTAATAGCATACTTTATTTTTTCAAGATGTAGAAAGAACGGTTAACTTTATCCAACGATTACATCCACTGACACTGATAATCTAATTTACAAGGGCCATTCCACCAGTGGATCTTTAATCCATCCTGAGAGATTTAAAGACTCATAAGCAGATTGTTTATTCTCACGTCCCTCATTTATAATATCAAGCAATATTGCCTCAGTTTTCTTCCGCTTCCTCCGTTTAGGCATTTCCCTTCCAGTTGACTGTAATGACTTTAGTGCTTCCTGTACAATTTGTATAGGTTCAAAATCAGAATTCAGCTTCATTAATTTTTCAACCTCGCTTATTGCTTTTTCTTCATCAAAGCCGAGATGTACTAAGGTAGATACTACTTTTTCCAAATCTCCTATACCTTTTACTTCTTTAACACGTTTTTTTTCTGAAAGTCTTTTAAATTTTTGCTTCAAATCAAACTTTGGTCTGTACTTTTCTAAATATGCATTGATGTCCATCGGAGTAATATCTTCATATTTTGCTAAATCTCTTTCTGATTTGTCACGTAAAGCCTTTAACATTGGCTTAACTAGTTTCAAATCTTCATCAGCAGCTTGATAAATAAGCTCTGGAGTAATTATTTCTGTTCCATCATAGATGGCTCTTGCTTGTGCTAAAACAAAGAGCTTTACTGCAATATCCACTATTCCTTGACTCGTATCATAAAGCACCTCTCTCATTTCCTCTGAACAAGGGGTCTTATGTCCTACCCACTGATATCTCCACATCTGCTCCATCAACATTTCCCACTCTGTACCATACTCCACTGGTGTCCAAATCATATCTCCATGCCCACCTGCTCGTCGCGCCTGTCGAAAATCGTTCTGAAAAATTTTCCTTGCTCTCATTGTACCAATCATTATAACTGGTATACCTATTTCATTAGAGAGAGTTACAAAGAAATTCAACATATCTTGTGCTCCCCCACGCTTTGCTAAAATATGCTGTATCTCATCTATAATGAGTGCTCCAATATGATGAGTACGTGCTATCATAGCAACTTGAAGTACCATTGTACTTGTGTTTCCTCGTTTCCCAAACTTCGTAGCATAATTCGTTCCTATTAACTCATCAATCTTCATGAAAAAGTCTAAACACAATGTTTTTAAAGAACCATCATTGGGGCAGTCAACTTTCACCCATACTATTTGTATAGCGTTTATAGGACTCCTGTGTAAAATTAAACGTGGATATAAATCTAATACACGTTGAATACCACTAGACTTTCCTACACCTGGAAAACCTATAATTGCAAAACTTGAAGATGTCGAGCGTGAATCCTTTATATTGGCAAATCCTTTATTATTAATTAGATTGTTATAACACTCATTTATTAAGCGGACATTTTGGGGATTATTCGGATTTCTAGAAATATAACCATCTCGAATAAAGCGTGAAAACCGGCTTTGAAGTTCTAAATGACGTACAACAGGTTGAAAGAATTGAAAAGCTGTTGTTATAGCATGAAATCTTTCAGCCTTGGTTAATTGCTGAATATTTTCATCCATAGGTGGTTCGTGTGTCATTAAATCAAAAGCTTCTTCGTCCTCTAATATTGGAGGTAATGCCTCAATTAACGGATTACTTTGGTATTTCAAAAGGTTTTGTTTATGATAATATGCTTTTTGAACCTCTCGCCCATTCTCTAATAGTATACTTTCGTATCTGATAATTGCACTTTCATCAACCATGACTACTCCTTTTTCCTCCTTTTAAATAGCTTCTCTAGGTTTCTTTTTCTAGCCTCAGTATAAAGATTTGAAGTGGCATTTGTGGTATTAATTGAAGAGTATAGTTTATTTTCTGAAGCAGTACTTAAATCTCTACTGTTATCTGCTGCATTTTCTAAAGCTCGATTCATTCGAATATTTCTGGTTTTATCATTATATTGAGATTGCTTTTTTTCTTCTTTTTTGGCTTCTTGTATCACAGATTCAATTTCTGCAATGAAATCAATTTTCGCTTGTAACTGTTCATGCTCCTTTTGTCTTTTTTGTTCATTTTCTTGCCCCCATAGGTCCTCTAATTCCTCTAACCATCTATCCCTGTACACAACATCCTTTTCTAATAATTCACACTTTTCGAAGTAACCTTCTTCATCTAAGATAAGATAAATATTATTTAAATTTCTCGGATTATATGCGATTTTAACTTTCCAGTTACCGTCCATAGCAGCTCTAGTAAACCACTGTTCAGAAATTGCTGTATTACATGTATAATGCATTTTCTTGAATTTAATCCCGTATTGCGTTACTGTCGCCTGTGCACGCGGTAATAGACAAAAGTGAATATACTCTTGCGAAAAAGAACGCAGCTTCCCTGACTGATTTTTTATTCCCCAATTCCATAACCCTACTGGATTTGGAGCTACATCTTGTTCAATCATTTCTTTGTTACGTTTATATTCCCTCATATATCTATTATTATGATGTAGGATAAAATAAATAATAATCTGTGTATATTGTTCAACTGTTAATGTCGCTTGTTTCCTATAGTCTTCCGCTCCCCGCTCTCTAAAATCTGAATCTATATAACCTGGTAGAAATGGTTTTAGTGTTGCATCTAAACTAGCAAATGAACGTTCTATTGTTCCTTTCATGTCAGCACGATAACTAGCAGTATGATCGATTGCGATATTCATTCCTTCAATAAATGATGTCGCACCTTTATATAAAGCTTCCCCTCTATCAGTTAAAAAGCGTTCTGGCATGTGAGCAGAAGGCCATTTTTCCTCTGTAATCTCAATACCATAATCCTTACAAAAATCAACTTTATTTTGTGCGGTATTCATGATGGCCATTGTAACACCGTTCCAAGAAGGATGATCAAGACCTACGTACACTCCTACTATTAAGCGAGAATACACATCTATTACAAAGTAGACAATAGGTCGCCCTATTCCCCATCCTCTATTAAATCTAGAAACTAAGTAAACATTACCTACTGTAGCGTCTATTTCAAATCTCGCCCCTGGTCCCATAACTTCACTTAAAACTGATCCTGTTTTCCCCCTATACTCCCTATCAAACTTTTTACTACCACTACGTTTTTTTATAGTAACTTCTTGCGAAAATAATTTTCTTAAATGATACCTAAATTGACGTAATGTTGGAATTCGATTTGGGTCTTGAATAACTCTCTTTAAGACCCCATTTTCATAGTATTCGTAGTCACTAAAATATTCTTTAATCATCATTTCATATGCATGTCGAATAGTTGCTTTTCTATTATTTATATAATGCTTCCTTCCATACCTTTCAATAACCTTTAATACTTCATTATTAATAATTAATCCCGTATTACCATCTTTGCGTGGTCTCCCTACTTTACTTTTATATTCTGCTACTTGCATATTTCTCTTTCTCCCTCTTTGACTCGGGAGTAAAGCGTTTGGGTGCATTCCGTTTTGCCAATACTTCCTAAGTAACCTATAAACTCTAGGCTTTGTGACTTTTAATTTCTGAATAACATCCTTTAATAACTTTCCCCTAGTACCACTTTTATAAATATCAGGCTCTATAGTTACTAAAGAGCCTATAAGTTCCCATGCTTCATCTCTCAACTGCTTTTCCTTTTCATTTTTAGGTTCTCTATAACTAACAAATGAATCCTTCTCTACTTTCTCCCAACTTCCCCCTTCTATAAATTTGTGTAATTTACTAACAGAATGAGGAATAGGTAATGCTCCCTTATCTAGCACAGCAATAAAATATAATAATTGATATCCCTCATCTATCCAAAGAATACGATAATACCTATTATTACTTATATCTCTTAATATTTGATTTATAGTAAGATGTGTCACGCTCTCACCTCAAAACTTGTTTTAAACTCTTTTTTACATAGGCTAAATTTAAAAGGTAAAAACATATCTTTTAACAGAATCTCCTTTCTTGCCATTAAATGTTTAAAAATTGTTATAGCAGATCCTACTTGTAAACTATACATCCTGTCAAAACTGTCAGTTATATTTATAATTCCCCATACATCTTCTGCTTCTAAAAAACAACCTATAAATAACTCTTTATACCGCTCTAATTCTTCTTCTAACCAGTAATGGGAATGGAAATAATCAATATTCTTGATTATATTAGAAGTAAGTTCTTTTTCCGTCACAATGCCCCAGTCTATCTCCTTATGAGCATAGTATTCTCTCTCGATTTCAAGCTTTTCTAGAATACGCCTATCTTCTAATTTGTTACTTGGTTTAATAGTGCGTGCTAAATATTTAAATTCTCCATCGCTATAAACTTTTACAAGAAAATCTGTTGTAAAAGGTATTAGCATACTTGTTTGATTATCTACCGGATGCTTAATGTTTTTTTGTTTACTAATTTTCTCTGTTAAATCTAGATTTAATGGATACTGTTCGTAAATATCAACAATATGGTCTGTCCATTCAAGCAAATAAAAAAAATTCAGCTCTAAATCAGACATAAAATGATGCTCTCTATTAGTTTTCCAGCCCTTTCTTTTATGCTGTCTCCCTTCAGAAGGTACATCATCCACTGTTAACCAGGGTTTATAGCTTTCTAATTCTCCAGATCCCCTTCCTTCCTTTACATAACGATTGAAACGTGCTTCTGTCCACTTGTAGCTCTTACCTCCCACTAATTCCCCTCCATTCTCTTCCAAGCTATACACTTAAAATAATTTAATTTTCCGAATAAAAAACAAAAAAATTTTTTACTACCTAATCAGTTATCAAAACTGCCATTATCCACTATTTCTAAAACTTTTTGACGTGTACCTAATTTAATGCTTTTTTCACTAATGTTAGCAGCTCTACAAATGGTACTATAGGTTAAACTTCTTCCATTTTTAGTTAGCTTCTCTAGTGCATACTCTACTCTTCTTATTTGGAACTGTTCAATAGACTCAACTACCGAATTCAAGTAGCTTTCTGTTTCTGGTAAATTCTTCGAAAATTTTAAATGAAGTGCTGTGCTATCTACTATTTCTCTTTTTAATCTATTTCTTGTAATGCGTTGAGGTTTTTCAGAATGTAGCAACCGTTGCACCGCTATCTTTATTTCATTTAATAATTGCCAGTCTTTTTCTGTCCAATCCACTGAGCGTATGCCACGGTTTTTGATACTAGGACTATTTTCCTTAAGCCAATTCCGACAGTGCCTATATAAAAAAGTATACTCCCTTCTATATACATGTTTTAAACACTCTGTTGAATACTCTGGGAATTGCTTCATGGCAGCTAACCACTTTTTTTTATATTCTTCTGGATTTTTCTTGATACCTTTGAGATTTTGTCCATTTTTATAATAAACATATTTTTTATACAAATTGTAATGCTGTTTGGGTTTTCTACTATTGGTGCTACTTCTAAAATTCTCATATAAATACTCAAAATCACTTTCCCAAGACCCTATATTTTTAATTTGACATACACGTATTTTAGTATCCCCTACCTCTCTAGTAAATTCAAATCCACAATTACATGCGAAATAGCAGAGTTCTCTTCCCTCTTGAGTATATAAAGTAGCTTCCTTAATGACTGGTTGTAAATAATGTGAAGAGAATGGATTTAAACATATATAAGGTGGTGCTCCAAAAGAATGAAGCTCTACATTATTAAATCGATAGAAAGTGTCCATATCTTCACCTAAGAATGTAATAAAAAGAATATGTTTTAATGGATGAAAAGTTTGTTTATTTTTCTTAGCTATAGTAGCAAGCCAATTACTTCTCTTTCCCTCATCAAAATTTACATTTAAAAAGCTTAATATCTCATCCCCATAAAAATCCCTAAAGTCTCTGTAAAGCTGTTTTAATTCTACCAGTTTTCCACGTTTATACCTTTTTTTGTATAGTAAAGCACGATATGTGTCCGTAATTTCATCAAACTTAATTGGTATTTCTCTAGTTGCTACCTTGATACATTGTTTTGTAAGTTTTATTAACCATTTCATGTTTTCCTCACTAACATTGTATATTGATTTCCGTTGCAAAGGGCAATTTATTAGATTTGCAGTCTCAACTTTATATATGTTACCTTTATAAAATGGGCTCCATAAAACATCACTAGATCTTAATAATTCCTGATGTGTGAGACAAATAAATACACCGGTCAATTGATGATTCCTTCTCCAATAGGTTTCTCCATACTTTTCATAATCATCTACTACACATTTAGGGCAATATCTGAACTTTAGATTCGAATGAAAATGAGTTTCTCTTCCTACATTCATTTTTAGATTCCCCTGCATTACTTCCAACAAGTTATCTTTCATCTTTTCCCTACCAAAATTTGAAATGTAATTATACATTGTATGATTATTTATCCATTCTTCTAAGCTATCACTACCAAAAAAAGAGTTTACCTTTTCATGAAGAATCTTTAAACTCATTGGAATCCCTGGATAAACCCTAGTCACTTCCCCATCAAACAAATCTAAAACTGTCTGTTTAGGAATATTATTACCACTTCTAACATGATATCTCGCAATAGCACTATATATAAGTTCATCTTCATAAAATGTAGGAAAAAAAGATAACATATCCATTCCCTCCTTCCAAACAATAAATTTATTAAAGAAACAAAAAACGAATGTTTTTTTATGAATATTCACAAAAATAAAAAAACGACAAATCAGGTTCATGGTACGCCTGATTTGTCATGCTGTCAATATAGTACGTTTTATTTTGTATTTTTCGTCTTCAGTAACGTATTATTTGTAATTCATTACTACAGTAACGTTAATAATTGTCACTGCACACCCAGTTTGTCAGTTTACTACTATGTTACATTTCCTCAGGTGCCTCCACCCCAAGTAAACGTAATCCTTCTTTTAATACAACCGTCACAGCATAAACCAATGCGAGTCTGCTGTCTTTTTCTTTGCTCTCTTCTAATATACGAACATTACCGTAATATTTATTGAATGATTGTGCTACATCTAATATATATTTCGAAATAATCGATGGCTCATTTTTATTGAAAGCTGCTTCAATTATTTGCGGGAATTTATTTAGTAATTTTACGACACTCCAGCTATGATCGTCTTTTAAAGCAAATGTACATGTTTCAAATTCTACACTTTCTTTTCTTAAAATAGAACAAGCACGTGCATGTGTGTACTGTACGTAAGGTCCTGTTTCTCCTTCAAATTTCAGCATATTTTCTAATGAGAATTCGATATTATGCATACGCTCATTTTTTAAATCGTGGAAGATGACTGCACCAACACCGACTTGCTTTGCTACTTCTTCTTTCTGTTTTAAGTTTGGATTTTTCTCTTCAATATTTTGTTTTGCAAGTTCGATTGCTTCTTCGAGTACTTCTTCAAGTAAAATAACTCTTCCTTTACGTGTCGACATTTTCTTACCATCTTTTAAAATGAAGCCAAACGGTACGTGTTCCATACCATCAACCCAAGTATAGCCAAGTTTTTTTAATACGGTGAAAAATTGATTGAAATGTAAGCTTTGTTCTGGACCAACAACATATAGCGCTTTATCAAACCCATAAGTGTTTTGACGATATAAAGCTGCCGTTAAGTCACGCGTTGCATAAATCGTCGCACCATCTGATTTTCTAATTAAACAAGGCGGCATTCCTTCTTCTTCTAAATTAACGACTAATGCACCTTCTGATTGTTCAAGCAACTCATGTTCTTCTAAAATCCCAATAAAATCTTCCATTAAATTATTATAAAATGCTTCT
Source organism: Bacillus sp. B1-WWTP-T-0.5-Post-4 (assembly GCF_009183795.1). Classification (NCBI taxonomy): domain Bacteria; kingdom Bacillati; phylum Bacillota; class Bacilli; order Caryophanales; family Bacillaceae; genus Bacillus; species Bacillus sp. B1-WWTP-T-0.5-Post-4. Next base: position 88,871 of record NZ_WEIJ01000006.1, on the reverse strand, counting down.
CCCTGAAAATTAGTAAATTCTACGCCGAGAAGTTCATAAATGCGAGAAAATTCTTTAAGGGACTCATGACGAAACCAATTCCAAAGTTCTACCGCTTCTTCATCACCTTCTTCTAGTTTCTTAAACCAAGCACGTCCTTCTTCTTCTAGTTCTTCGTCGTCTTTTACCTCTTCATGGAATTGGACATATAACTTAAATAGCTCACGTATTGGATCTTCTTTAACTACTGCTTCATTTCCCCATTTTTTATAAGCCGTAATTAACTTTCCAAACTGTGTTCCCCAATCTCCTATATAATTAATCCCTACAACTTCATAGCCACATTTTTCAGCGATATGTTTCAGCGAATTTCCTATCATTGTAGAACGTAAATGCCCCATCGAAAAAGGTTTCGCGATATTAGGAGAGGAATAATCAATTACTACTGTTTTTTCACAGCCAAAGTGGTTTTGACCGAACTCTTCTTTCTCCGCTAAAACTGTTTTTAATACTGCATCACTTACAGTTTCACGATTGAAAAATACATTTACATAAGGACCAACGGCTTCTACTTTCGTAAAAAACGGATCATTGAATTTCTCAGCAACTTCCTTTGCGATAAGAGCTGGTGCTTTTTTATATTGCTTCGCTAATGAAAAGCATGGGAACGCTGCATCTCCAAATTCATCTTGTTTCGGTGTTTCAATTAAATCTAAAATTTGTTTTTGCGTTAATTCATTCGTGAAAATATTAGATAAACTTTCCGCAAACTGCATTTTATAATCCATGATACAACCTCCTTATTTTTTAAAACACAAAAAACTCGTCTCTAAAAAAGAGACGAGTTTTAACCCGTGGTACCACCCTTGTTGTTCGTTACGAACCACTTTCCCGTTTATAACGAGGACAGGGGGCCTCGGCTTTCTCTACTATTCGTTCAAGAAGCATCTCCGAAGTGCGCTTCATCTTTTTCTTCCGTACTAGGCTCACACCATCCCTAGCTCGCTTTCCTTCTAAAAAAGACTACTCTCTTCATCACAGACAGTATATTTAATTAATTATTGCTTATTATACATCTTTTCAAACAATTAGCAAGGGTCAATTACACCAAAGTGAAACTTAGCACTTTTTCTTTTGTATACATAAAAATTGTGTTTTTCAAATCTAGAACTACGAAAATGATCTTTTAAAACGACACGTTTTCTCGCCACTCGTTTTGCCTCCGCAATTGTTTCGTCAGTAATATCATGATACAAAGCGAAGTGTTTTAATCCTTTAATTCCATCGGATTCTATGACAGTTTCTTCAAACATCGGATCAAGGTAAACGACATCGTAACTACTGTCTTCACATTGCGCTAAAAATGAAAAATGCTCCGTTTGCTTTACTTGGATTCTTTGCATTGCTTCATCAATTTCAGAAACAGATGAAGACCATGTTTTCAAACCATTTTCCATAATATAAGCCATATACTCATTGCCTTCAAGTCCTGTTACTTTTCCGCTTTCCCCAACAACATAACTAGCTACAATACTATCTGATGCCATCCCGAGCGTACAATCTAACACTGTCATTCCTCTCTCTAATTGCGTGGCTTGTACAAACGGATCGTGTTCTCCACGCATTAACCTTTTCACACGAAACATCGCTGAGTTCGGATGAAAGAAAAACGATTCTTCCGTACCTTTTGGATAAATAGCTAATCGGTTCTTCCCTACGACAAGCACATCTTGTTCATACTGCTCATGTAGCTTATGTACCGGTATGTCATTACGTTTAACGAAAGAAGCATTTAATTCTGCTGCTACCTCGTTTGCATAATCTGTCATTTCTTTGTTCGTTCTTCCTGCTGTTGTTACGATCATTGTTTCACCTCTATATAAAGAAAAGAGGGAGATTTACTCTCCCCCTTCTTTAGCAATTCTTTTCGAAAGCTTGTTCTAAGTTCGTAATAATTTCGTCCATAGTTGCACCTTCAATTTCATGACGGTGAATGAAGTGAACAACTTCTTTTCCTTTTAATAATGCCATAGATGGTGAAGATGGAGGAATTTCTCCGAAGTATTCACGCATTTTTGCAGTAGCATCTTTATCTTGACCTGCGAATACAGTTACAAGATGATCAGGTTGTTTTTCAGCACGAACAACCGCTTGACCTGCTGATGGACGTGCTAAACCAGCTGCACAACCACAAACAGAGTTTACAACTACTAAAGTTGTACCTGATGTATTTTCCATAAATTCTGTTACAGCTTCTTCTGTAGTTAACTCTTCAAACCCAGAACGCACTAACTCTTGGCGCATTGGGATTACCATTTGGCGCATGTATTCTTCATAAGCATTTGACATCTTGTAATCTCTCCTTCAACTTTCATTCCAAATTCATCATATCACGCTCTATTAATGGGTGCAAAAGAAAGATAACGATGATTTCATTTTTTTGTAGGGATTTCACAAACCCCATCGCGGCAATGTCCCACTGGAACAAGTTTTCTATTATTAGCGATATAATCGTATACTTTACTTCCAAAACCAAGTACGATAGATAGCTTTATAAAAGGAACTGCAAACCAATAAGATGGAACGGCCTTTGCTAATACATCTATGCTCTGAATACCGTCATACCACTTATTATTTTTAAAAATATACAGTCTTTGTTCCATCTTACTTTGTAGTTCTTGAGAAAGCTCATACTTCTCAACTACATCTTCATTTCGAAATGAAACAAATTTCATCTTACCCTTTTTATCTAATTTTTTCGTACGTTCTGCAACGGCCGTACACATCGGACACCAACTATCATAGAAAACAATCATACATTATTCCCCTTTACGAGACTCCGTCATTTGTTTCCATACAGAACCTTTTGCTTCTTCTCCGCCTTCAATACGCTCTAATGCTAGACGTGCTTGCATGGCTACTTCAAACTCTGGATCATCTTGCGCTGCTTTTAATGCTGGAATCACACTTTCATCTCCAAGTTCAAATAAGAACATCGCTGCACGCCAGCGTACTAATTTACTTGGATCTTTCAGAGATTTAATCATAACGAACATCGCTGCCGGATCACCTACATCTGATAAACAATCTCCTGCAGTACGGCGAACACTTACAGAGCGATCTAACAAAGCTTTATATAATAACGGTAATACTTCATCACCTTTTACCATACCTAAATAAGCTGTTGCTAAACGGCGTATTGAAACTTTTTCATCATCTAACGCCATCTTCAACACTGGAATATCTTCTTCAGTAGGATCCATTTGTTCTAATGCTGCAAAACGATTTTTCCAGTCAGAATCTTTCATCATCTCTTCTGTTACTTTATATGGCTCACGCTTTTGAATCGTTACTTCAACAGCACCTGCTTGATTTAATAATTCTTTAACCGTTTCATTTACACGTTCTTCTGAATAAGCAGCAACAATCTCTTCCACTACTTCTTTCCCAATTTCTTCAAAATTACCGTAACGTGTACTTTGTTCTACCCATTTACGCTCTTTTACAACGTTTGGTGCAGACATTTGCACTTTCATAATTGATTCTTTAAAACGATCTGGTAAGCCAACACGTTCTTCCGATGTTCCATCTGTTAACTTTACTTGCATTGGAATTGTAAAGAACATTTGAACAAACACTTTCACTTCTCCAAAATGAGACAGTTGTTGTTCTTCACTTTCTTCCAATACTTCTTCGCCGAAAACCGCACGAACTTGTTGTAATAAAACTTTCCAGTCATACTTCGCATTTCGCTCCACTGCTAAAAAGTCGGCTACATGATATACACCTTTAATGCCTTCAATTTTCAAAATTTCTTGCACTTGCATTGGTGCTTGTTCTTTATTTTCATTTGTATAATTATTACGTGCTCCTGATGGTAATACTTCATTCAAAATAACTTTCATTGTATTTGGACTTGGCGTCGGTTCAATTGCTTTAATCTTCACGTAAAAAACTCTCCTTTATTGCGTGTTCTTAGCTGTATTGTAACATGTTATCACTCTATACTCCTACTGGGATGCTTAATTTTACTACTTTCTTCCCGCTACCATACTATTTCATTCTTTTTACATTTTAAATTAGGAACGGGATTTTAAAAGCTTTCGTTTCCGATGATTTTTATTTTTTATCCATTTCTTGAGGTACCACCAGTATAAAAAAAAAAACGCTAAGCAAAAAAATATATTAAGCTATCCATATGGATAGCTTATTTACATAATTTTCGTTATCGGTAGCAACAAAAAGGAGGATTCCTTACTCTCAGAAGGAATCCCTTTTTTATTTTCTATCACTCGATTCATCTTTTTATACATTCCTATCCTGTGATGGGTTTTACGGTTCTCGTTTGTTACTGGATTAGCCAAAAAACGTTATAAAATTTTGTATACTCTTTACTTGTTTTTTCAAAAAAGCTGGCGGTATCCCCTCTTTAAGTTTATTAAAATACTTTCCACAATTTTTTCCGAAGCTATTACTTCAAATCACCTTTTATTACGATGCCCCCTCCCGCCTTCTCTCCAAAAAGGTAATACTCTCAATCACAACTTCAGTTCTATATATTCTCTTGCCTTGTTCATTATCGTAATTACTAGTCTGAATACGCCCTGTAATCCCAACGAGTGATCCCTTTTTACAATATTCAGTTACATTCTCAGCCGATTTGCGCCAAACGACACAATTAATAAAATCGACTTGTTGTTCACCTAAACTATTTCGAAATCCTCTATTCACCGCAACACATATTCGTGCATAAGCGACGCCTTGTTTTGTGTAGTATAATTCTGGCTCCTTTGTCAATCTACCGATTAATACAACTCGATTCATCATAAGTTATACCACCTCACATGTTTTTCTTCATTGTAAGGAGAAATGTTTGAATGGTAAAAAGCACAAAATGATATATCCGTAAATAAAAAGTATTATTTTAGACCTTACAAAACAAAAAAAGAAACCATACATAGTTCAAACATGTATGGTTTCAAAATTTATTACACTTCAGTACAAGATATGTAATATCCTCCGCGAGCCATCTTTATTTCAGCACGGTACATTGCATTTTCTAAGTAGAAAGTAATCGGTTTAACTTTACTCTCAAATTTTAGTCTTTCATTGCATTCAGCTGCATATCCTTCAATCGCTGAAGTAATAACTTTTGATGATGGATACGTTAAAGCTTCATCTAGTTCTATGAAAAAACTTTTAGAAAATAGTTTTTTCATAATCCCCTTCTTCTCTTTCATCATATTCCATCTCCTTCACTTCAAGTTGCTATCATCCATATTATACCATACATTCAATATATCTTTGAAAATAAAAAAATCCTGCATTTTTCATGCAGGATTTTTTTATTAGTCATTTTTCGTAAAGTAAGAAACGAAACGAAGAATTTCTAAGTATAACCATACTAATGTAAGCATTAGTCCCATCGCAGTATACCACTCCATATATTTCGGAGCTTGACTACGTACACCATTTTCGATTAAATCGAAATCTAGTAATAAGTTTAATGCAGCAACTACAATAACAACTGCACTAATAATAATACCGATTGTACCACCTTGGTGAATGTATGGAACAGTTACACCAAACATATTTAGTAGGAATACGACTAAATACATAACCATAATTCCAAGTGTTGCTGCCATCACGCCTGTACGGAATTTATCCGTTACTTTTACTACGCGTGTTGCATATAACACTAACATTGCAAATAGAATTGAGATTGTTAGTAATACAGCATTTAAAACGATAGAATCGCCAAATTTCATTGTATAAACTGCTGAAATACTTCCTAACACAACCCCTTCTACCGCTGCATAGATTGGTGCACCAAAAGGTGAAATACGTGGGAAGAACATAGACGCAAATGCGATGATTGCCGCAACGATTAAAGCACCAATTAATACTGGCATCTTCATCGTCCCCTGCATCATCTGTATGTATGAATAGACAGACGTTGCAAGTAGCAAGATAAGCATAATGAACGTTTTGCCTACTGTTCCGCCAATCGTCATCGCAGAAGCACTTGCTCCCTCTTTACGGAATGCCTCTTTTTTCAACATTGGATTAGATGTTCTCATTTTTTCCCTCCTAAAATAGGTTCTACCAATAGTGTAAAGTTTTTCTCTTTACTTTTCAATATATGCAGCTTGTTTTTATTTTAATCCTTCAACGATGTCTGATAGTTCACTCCATCTTTCCATCTTTTTTTCTAGCTCTTCTTCTGTTTTCTGCTGTGCTTCAGATAATTCTTGTGCCTTTGTGAAGTCAGATCCAACTTTCGCAAGTTCTTCTCCAATTGACTCAATTTTCTCTTCAAGTTCGGCAATTGTATCTTCAATCGTTTCCCATTCACGCTGTTCATTGTATGAAAGTTTACGTTTACGTTGTTGTTTTGGCGCTTCTTCTACAACTTTTTTCTCTTTTTGAACTTCCGCTTTCTCCATAAGTTCTCTCGTTTTTTCCATTTCTAAATAATCTGTATAACTACCTAGAAACTCACGCACTTCGCCTCCGCCAGTAAAGATGAACAGTTCATCTACTACTTTATCTAAGAAGTAACGGTCATGCGATACAGTTAAAACGACACCTGGGAAATCTTCTAAATAATCTTCTAGTACTGTTAATGTTTGTGTATCTAGATCATTCGTAGGTTCATCAAGTAAAAGTACGTTTGGTTCTCCCATTAAAATACGTAATAAATATAAACGTCTTCTTTCACCACCAGATAGTTTACCAAGCGGTGTACCATGTGAATGAGTTGGGAATAAGAAACGTTCTAACATTTGAGATGCACCAATTACTTTTCCATCTGTCGTATGAATAACTTCTGCAATCTCTTTAATGTATTCAATCATACGCTGATTTAAATTCATCTCTTCATTTTCTTGCGTATAATAAGCAACTTTTACAGTTTGTCCTACTTCCACTTCACCACTATCAGGAGATAACTTACCTGCAAGCATATTTAATAGGGAAGATTTCCCGCTTCCATTCGCCCCAATAATTCCGATACGATCACCCGGTTTCACAATATGATTAAAATTATGTAATACCGTCTTATCGCCAAATTTTTTCGTTACATCTTTTAACTCAAGTACTTTCTTTCCTAGACGACTTCCGCTTAGTGCAATATCAACTGACTGTTTTGCAGCTGGTCCTTCTTGTGCCTTTAGCTCATCAAAACGCTGAATACGCGCCTTTTGTTTCGTAGAACGGGCTTTTGCACCACGACGAATCCAAGCAAGTTCACGACGATATAAATTTTGGCGTTTCGATTCTTGTGCCAATTCTTGCTCTTCACGAAGTGCTTTCGCTTCTAAAAATGTACTATAGTTTCCTTCGTAGCTATATAGTTTACCATTATCTAATTCAAAAATACGATTCGTCACACGATCTAAGAAATAACGATCATGGGTTACAAGTAATACCGAACCTGTATATCTCGCTAAATATTCTTCTAACCATTCAACTGTCTCGTGGTCAAGATGGTTCGTAGGCTCGTCTAAAATTAATAAATCCGGTGTTTCAATAAAACATTGTGCCATTGCGATACGTTTTTTCTGTCCACCAGATAAATTCCCAACAATTGCAGTGAAGTCCGTAATTCCTAATTTCGTTAAAAGAGATTTCGCATTTGCATTTGCTTCCCATGCACTCATTGCATCCATACGTTGCTGCACTGCAAATAATTGTTCCTGTACTTTTTCATTACTTGGATCTTTTTCAATATTTAATAGTGCTTTTTCATAATCACGAAGAAGACGAATTAAAGGTGTATCGCCATGGAACACTTGCTCTAATACTGTCAGTTTTTCATCAAACTCTGGTTGCTGTGATAAATAACTAATTGTATACCCACGTGAATGCGTCATATCACCTGTATCAGGAGTTTCTAATCCCGCAATAATTTTTAATAATGTCGATTTACCAGTTCCGTTTACACCAATAATTCCGACACGTTGTCCTTCTGTAATACTACATGATAATCCATCAAATAACGGCTTTTCTCCATATGATTTTGATAAGTTCTCCACAGTTAACATTTTCATATTTGTGCATTCCACTCTTTCATAAATTGTTCAATAAACTGTTCCATATAAAGATGACGAATTTCAGCCTCTTGTTTTGCTGCATTCGTATTCATTAAATCTTTTAATTTCAAAAGTTTTTCATAAAAATGATTTAAAGATGGATCATTATTTTTTCTATACTCTTCTTTCGTCATTTCTTCACGCGGCGGAATAGTTGGGTCATACATTAATCTCCCTTTCGCCCCGCCATATGCAAATGTACGAGCAATTCCTATTGCACCAAGAGCATCTAAACGATCCGCATCTTGAACAATTTTCCCTTCAAGTGACTCTACTGTGCCGCCATGGCCACCTTTATAAGACATATTGGCGATGATATGAAGAATATGTTTACTTTCCTCTTCTTCAACACGTAGCTCTTCTAACCAATCAGAAACTTTTTTCATTCCTGCTTCTTCACTTTCATTTAGCTTTTCATCTGCCACATCGTGAAGTAATGCTGCCATTTCAATTATAAAACGATTTCCACCTTCTTGCTCAGATAAAGAAATCGCCATTTTATGTACACGTTCAATATGATACCAATCATGCCCACTCGCATCTTTTTCTAAAATATGTTTTACAAAAGTAATTGTTTTTTGAATTTTTTCTTGTTTTGTCATTTTATCTTCACCCAGTTACTTATTGTAACACGCCCGCATTTTTTCATCACATATTTTCTTGTCCGCCCATACACTAGGTGGTAGGCATCATCATGAAGGAGGAATAAACATGTTCTATAATAATCAACCGCCTTATCCAAGGCAACCATTGTATCCTCAACAACAAGAACAGAGATACACAGAACAATACGAAGAACAAGAGTTACAACAGCAAGAGCAACAACATGACGAAACCCCATATGCAACAACGCAAAACCAAGAAACTGAATTTCAACAAAATCCATATGACACACGTCCAAATTATGAATATCCTCAAAATCCATATGCAGCACCACAAAATCAAGAACAGCGATATCCTCAAAATCCATATGTAATACCACAAAACCAAGAACAACAATATCCACAAAATCCATATGTAGCACCACAAAACCAAGAACAACAATATCCACAAAATCCATATGTAGCACCACAAAACCAAGAACAACAATATCCACAAAATCCATATGTAGCACCACAAAATCCATATGTAGCACCACAAAATCCATATGTAGCACCACAAAACCCATACACAACTCAGCCACAACAACCGCAATATCAACAACAAATGTATCAACCAAACTACGACGCACGTGTCTCACCACCTAAACCACCAACAATAGATCCAACTCAACCACAAATTTTACCGCCCGGACCAACACTAGACATTACACAACCACAAATCTTACCACCTGGACCAATTACTGAACCAACACAACAACAAATTCAACAAGTTGTCGGTACACAATTTTTACCTTTCAAGAAACCTGTACTAGATTTCGTAAAACCATGGGTAGATTACGGTTTAAATGAAGCAAAACATACATCACACGAACACGCATTAACAGAAGTTGCTGCGATTATGTTTTTAGTTGGTAAAGGCTTCAATCCGACGATTGCACATTATATCGTTGAATCTTGGGAGAAGAATGAGCAGTTTTAGGGTTGTTTATTTGATAAAATATAAAAAACACAAAAGTGCCAAACCCCTTATACCACAAGGGTTTTGGCACTTTTTAATATCTAAAACAAATTTTATTGAAATAATTATTTTTATAGATTTTCATACTTTTTTATATAGTACGTGAACATATACAGTACAAAAATACACCTTTGTATACACATTTTTAGAAACATCTTACGTTTATCAAACAATAACCAAAAGACGTACCTGCAACCTCATCATATAAATAATAGATATTAAAAAGAGGACACTATAAGCGCCCTCTTCCTTAGGTTTTAAATATGTTCTCCATGATCCATAAACACTTCAATTGCTTCGTTTTGTGGTATGTCTTTTGCATTAGTAAGACCAAAAGTAAAAACAGCGGATAACATCATCATTAATAAGATTGCTTTTTTCATTTTAGCGCCCTTCTTTCTATGCTCTTTTTGTCTGCATCTAAAGCGATGTGCAAATACTTGCTTGCTTTTCTATGATTTTCTGAACCATAGAATATTTCACCTAAAAGAGAAGCATATTCTTTTACCCAATCATATAATTCTTCTTTTTCAAAATACGAAATACCTTCTATAACCACATTTTCTAATTCTTCTTGCGGTACATAGTTATGTACTGCTTTTAAAATTCGGAAATGATGACGATAACATAAGTCGCTAATCTTATAGCCATTCTCAATATATTCATTAGCGATATCACTATAACCTAACTTAAAATGTTCTCTTGCTAAAAGAAACATAGTTTTAGCGTTATTTTCTAATGAATCCTCTAAGTGTTTAATTGCTAACTCTGGCATGTTTTGACTTGCGTATAAAAGTCCTAAATTATGCTTAACTCGTTTAATAAGAAGTTCATCATTAGATTTTTGGAAGGTACCTAGTGCTGAAAGTAAATATTCCTCTGCACTTTCGAATTCATTTAGTCGAATGTGTGCCATTCCTAAAGTATTTAAGCATGCTGCAGTTTTTAATTCATACCCTGGACTAATTGAAAATACTTCATTCGCCTTTGTAGCAAATTGAACTGCTAGGATCGGTTTTAATACGTGATAGTAATGGACTGCAAGCCAATAATTAAATTCTGCTTTTTCAATTTCATCATGCATGTATTCTAAAAACGTTTCAGCTTTTTCAAATTGCATTCTTGCTTCACTATGGTTTGCTTTATTAATAGCGTAAATTGCTTTAAATAAATGATGATAGTACTCTAAAAATGTTTCTGTAGACTCTGGTAAAGGCTCGATTTTGTCCAGAATATCTTTTGTACTATCCATATCCCGAATTAGCAGTTTATACCGTGCATTCAATAAAGCGTAGTAGACTAATATTGTTTGGTCTTCCTTAATATTATTGATTTTATTTGCAATATCTTCTTTTATTTTCTGAGACTGTAATACACGTTGTGAAATCATAGCTTGATACCATTCGTTTAATAATTTTGTGATTTCTTCTTTAGAAATAATGTCAACACTCATCTACTTCTACCCCCTTTTGTTAAATGTTATCATGACATGCTTGTTTGCATAAATAAGTTTTTGAATATTCTAACTTGAAAAAATTATTTTTGAATATTCATGTTAACAAAATGGTCCCTTTTCAAACCTTAAAAAAGAACACACGTTTGTTTGTAGTGGAGTTAAAAAAACAAAAGTGAGGTATTACATCATGGGATATAACAGCTTTCCTGTAGTACGTGGAAGAGGTATGGTGAAATGGAATCCGTTTGCTTCAATACCGGAGCAATACGAGGAAATACATAGAATGTTTGAGGAACAATATAAAGTACCTAAACCTTTTTTAACACAAGATACTATGGAACGAATAGAAAGAGCGTTAATGCAATCTTTTCACGAGGAAGAAGAAATACATATCTCATACTATCGTGATGGAATGGTGCAAGACATGTACATAAATGTATTACATATTGAACCGATGACGAAAACTATATATTGTACAGATGCCTTTGGTTTGAATACTAAGTTTAAGTTTGATGAATTGGTGAATATAAATTAAAAGAAGCCGCCCGACAGGACTGAAGTGCACCCCAATTGTTAGACACAGCCTAACAATTGGGGTGCACTTCACATATATAGGTGGCTTTTGTACGACAAAAAAAAGAGCTCTGCTATACAGCAGAGCAAAAGAAAAATATATAACCCTATGAAAATAATACAAATTATTGATACTTTCAAAAGACGAAATTTAAATTTCCATCACAATAATAGCTATGTTTAAGTATGAAACATTCTACCTTCACTATAGCTATGAATATTCTTATTTTAGAATTCCATAGTATCCAAATAGCTCTTTGAGAGATACCTCAATACCGAACTTCTTCAAAGAATCTTTTCTTTGTTCAAAGAGAAGTTCTAAAACTTTTTTCTTATCTTTGTCTCTTCCATAATGAATCAACCTATGACAGTTCGGACATATACTAACTATATTTCCAACAACATCTAAACTATTTTCAAAATCATGTTGCATTCTTAACGGTATTAGATGATGGGCCTCCATATAATTTTTTCGGCTGGCTTCCGATACAAATGTTTCATGTGTGTCATCTATTTCACATTTAAATTCTGCCTGTTTAATAGCTTGTTTAGCTTTTTTCGGATCACGAGGCCATACTTCCCTACCAGATTCCATTTTAGTTTTTTTTCGATTTTCCGATTTCTCTTCTTCTGCAATCTTTACTTTACTAAAATCCGAATCAATATTAGTAAATCCTTGTGGTGTATGGTTCAATTTGTAGCCAAAGAAAGCTGCAAATTCGATTGCTTTAATGTTTACAGGTTTTAGGTCCTTAATAAAATAGATGTATTCCCAAGTTTCATCATTATCGTTTGTTTTCTAAATTTTTCTAGCCACATCTGGGTTATGAGTCTTAGCAAAAATTGTCCCGAAAAACTTAAATTCCCCTTTAGAATATGCTAAAATCCCGTCACCCTCTTTTAACTTTTCCCATCTATCAACATTTGAAGAACCAGGAGTTGCTCCCCACATACATACATTCTCATGTAATTCATTATCTTTAAGTTTAGTTACTGTATCGGCATCTAAATCTGCTAAACATGTAGAAATAGGATATGTTTTTTCAATAGTAGCTTCCAAATTTTTTATAGCACTATCATTACTTGCAGTAAAAAGATATAACATATTTAATTCCACCTTTTTTAAATTTCATTATATTTCTTTTTAGAGTCTCGAGATTTCTCTACTGGATATTTTTTATTATTTTTTCTATTTTGTTTATAATAATCTCTTCTAAGTCAATATCCAATTGATCTGCCAACTCATCTTTCATGTCTTCTTTTTTTGTTTCTACAGCTTCCTCACTGCTTTTCCACTGAAAATTCTCCAACAACTCACTCGCCTCTAAAGAAAGAGAAATAGCTAAATCTTTAGGATTGTGGAACTGCTTCCAGTTCCTATCATCCCGAAATTTTAGGACTTTCTCTAAAATAGTTTGATTCATTTTTTGAATCCCCCAGTTACTTTTCATTGGTAAACTCTTCTATTTATCAGGTAAACTATCATAAAAACGTTCAATGGCCGCTACTAAAACTAAATCTTCTAAATGAGCAGTTTTAGGGTTGTTTATTTTTAAAAACATCAAAAATACCAAATCCCTTATATCACAAAGGATTTGGCATTTTTAAGTATCTAGAACACACGCTAAATTTAAGGAGAAATTAACAGACATGCGTCCGGCATAATGCCATGTCCACACCCAAGGATCGGTTACATAAAATAACGTATCTAACATGGGAAGTCTATTGGTCTTTTCCCCTTATAGTAACACTCTCTTCTACTAAGACCTTTTCTTTCTAGGACCTACAATTAATTTAATCGCTGTTCTTTCTTCATTATTGATAGAAATCTCTTGAAATGCTGGTACGAAGGCTAAGTCAATACCACTTGGAGCGACGAACCCTCTTGCAATCGCAATTGCTTTAATCGCTTGATTTATAGCTCCAGCCCCAATCGCTTGAATTTCCACATTACCACTTGTTCTTAGCACTCCTGCTATTGCACCCGCGACTGAATTTGGGCTTGATTTTGAAGATACCTTTAATATATTTTCCATGTAAGTTGCTCCTTCTATTATTTAATCTCTCTTTCGTTACAATTTTAAATATTTTAGCGTATCTTTAATTACTATTCACACCAAAAACAAACGATGCTTCATATGTACATTTATTCTATATTTTCTGACTTCTTCCTGCCCAGCTACACAAATAAAAAAATAAACTAAATAATCTAATATATATACGATTAAATATCATAACTTCACCAAATAATAACATCCATACAGCAAAAGATAATATTGCTGTTTGTCAGACGAAATTAATATAGTAAAGTGAAACTTTACTCAGTGGGGGTTTTGTTCATCCCCCAACTAACTTCTTTGCTTTCACTGAATTTTGAGGTGGGGTCTTACTGCTCGGAAAATAGCGGGATAAACGTTTCCTCGTTACTTTAATCCATTTAGAAATCCCATTCATTTTTCTATCAAATCATGAACCTTATCATCTTCAAAAAGTGTTACAGGTAATACCCCAATACTATATTTCATCATTTGAGCACTTTATATTCCACATCTATCTCCTTTTATAGTACAAGCATACACGCCAATTTTGATTCATTTTCATAAACTATTATGTGTTTTACATTTATTAAGAATAGGAGGTAATATATTGGGTTCATACTATCATTCTTCAAACTCGTATAAAAAATGCTCATGTAAATCTTCTTCCAGTTCAAATAAAAAATGTTCATGTGACCATTCACATAAACGAAGCTGTCCTGCATACGGAACTTTTTGGCAAACTGAATTTATAACTGTTCCTTTTGGCAACCCTTTTCCATTTAATCACGTTGGACCTTTAGCAGGAGGCGTTTCCTTACTAAACCCTACTACTATACAATTTAGACAAGCTGGTGATTATAGAGTTTCGTTCATTTCCAGTATTAATACTACTTTAAATCCTGTATTTCCACATATCCCAGTCATAACTATATTTTTAAATAACAATCCACTTGCTAATAGTCAAGGTGACTTCGCTATTCAAATGAATACTTCATCAAATAACGAATGTCTTCAACTCATTGGCGAAACGATTGTTACAGTGCCAGCTAATTCAACTCTTCAACTTAGAAATAATAGTGGCTTTAATCGTCAAAGTATTGTAACTTGTGACAATGGTATAAATTCAGTTGAATTAACAGTTACAAAACTAAGTTAATATTATTTCTTTACATTCAGATGCTATTTCAGCATCTTTTTTTATTGAATAACAGTTTTCTTCGACTTTTATTATCTTTCATCACGCAAAAAAAGTGCAGAATTCTTTCTAACACAAGATTTCTGCACTTTTATATTATGCTTATTTATTCTTCCTTATTTCTCTACATAAACCGACTTAACAATCGTACGATTATATGGTTTTCCTTCTTTATTCATCCCTTTTATATCCATCGTAACGTTATATACTCCCGGTTGTTTTATATCTTTCAAAGCACCTGTAAATGTATTCGTATTAACATTTTGTAATTCATTAAATTCAGAGACTAACTTACCTTCTTTATTAACGACTCTTACTGTTATGGAAAGATCCCCTTTCATTTCAGGTGCCACTGGTGATTTTTTCAGTTTATACTCAGGTTTATTTACTTTAACTTTTGTAGGCATTTGAAGAACAAATGGCGCGCTATTATTGTAATCGCTTACAACTAAATATGCATCTTTCGACTGCTTCGCCATCATTTTGATTTTCCATTCGCCTACTTCCAATTTATCAAACTTAAATGTTCTAATTGTCGCCCCATTAAAGAAAGATTCGCCTTCACCAGTAGTTATAGCGCTATCTTTGTTTGCATAGATTTCTCCTTTTGGAGATACCATTTGTACTTCTACATCAGAAGAAGCAGTTAGTACAGAAACTATTCCTTCAGCCTTTTTATCAACAGAAATACTTTGCTCTATCCACTGATTTTGTGGTAATTCGCCTCCTAAAATATTTTGATTTGAAGTTGTATTTAATTGTTCTAGATTTTCATTTGAACTAGTGCTGGATGCTACTAAAGCTGGTAACCCCACATTTGTCGTACGTAAATATGGTTCAATTCGTGCAAAAACAGCTGATCCTTTTCTTATATTGTCATGATCAAATCTGGAATCTGTAAATAAATGTGTACCGTACGATAGCTTCGCACTCCATTCATTTACTAGTCCATCATTTGAACCGTACGATGATAAATATAACCCGCCCATAGATAATGCAGAAAATGTTGGTCCCCAGCTAGTCCCAGTAGCCGTATAGTAACGGTTTAATTTAGCTGCTGGGTTGTTATCTATTATTGAACGAAACTTTGCCATTTCACCTATTTGTAACGAATACGTACCATCATCTTTTTGACCTAATATAGAAGCAAGCCACCCTGCCCACCAACTATATGACAAATCTGCTAAATTTGAGCCATGATGCGGTGTAGCAAGTGTAATAACATTTCCAACAAATCGATTCGCACCATATTCAACTAATGCAGCTTGTGTATCAATTCCACCTTTACTATGCGCTACAATATTAACTTTCTTACCGAAATGATTATATATTTCTTCAAGTTTTTGTGCCAACAATTTTCCGTTATCCCACTGACTAGCCGAACCTTTCCCCGCTGCATCATACAATTGTATAAACACTGTTTGATAGCCTGCTTTTAAAGCATAATCATACATATCATTTATATCATGATATACTGTCTTTCCATACCAACTATCAGCATTACCATTTCTTCCTTGTACAAAGAGAATTGGCGGTTTATTCTCATCATAATTAGCAGGTTTTTGGCCTAAAAACCATTCTCCAGGTGTGAATACTTCTGTATCAGGAAACCCCTTTCCAAGCTCTTTTACAACTTCTGCCTGTACATTTGTGCTAATCGTTGGAGCCATGATAAAAAATACAATTAGTAAGGCCACACATCTTCTCATCAGTCGCATATTACTCCCCCTATTTTTTTGAAAGAAGGTGTTCTTTATAATATTTTATATTTTCCCTTCCTTAATAATAGCTAATCTTTTATTTTAAAAAGATGTTAGCCCTATTTTTAGAAGGTTACTAGTTGTATACCCTCTTTCTTAACTCTCGTTATTCTCTTTGTTTCTACCTCTTCCTTTTGATAGAATACGACAAAAAAGTTTCTCAATAATTGTTTACTTAGCTACATCCAGATATTTTTTAAATCAATATTGTTTATATAAAGCATACAAATCTTGAAAAAATTTTAGTGAAAAAACATTTTATTACTAGTTAGTTATTTAAAAATATAATAAAGATATGTACTTTCTTTTCATTAAATACAAACTAATTTTAAAGGAGCTTATATTATAAGACTTTCCTACGATTAAAAATTAAACTGAAATTTCAGAATAGAAAATCACATTTCCAGAAACATATATTATGATAATTTCCGCGCACTTGAATTAACTTTTTAGAAGTACTAACCTATCGGTGAGCAGAAGAAAATTCTGTAAAAAGAAAGGAGAATACTTTATGATGACCAATTTACAAAAGGAGTTTTTTAAACGCTTAAAAATTCCTGCAAAAGAAATAACATTTGATGATTTAGATGAAATTCTCTTAAAAATGGGAATGATTCTCCCCTATGAAAATCTTGATATTATGGCTGGTACTATTAAAAATATCTCAAAAGATAACTTAATAGAAAAGTTACTTATTCAAAAACGAGGTGGACTTTGTTATGAATTAAACTCCTTATTGTATTATTTTTTAATTGATTGTGGGTTTCAAGTATACAAAGTAGCCGGTACTGTTTATGATCTGTACGATAATAAATGGAAACCCGATGATGGTCATGTCATTATCATATTAAGTCATGAGGATAAAAATTATGTTGTGGATGCAGGTTTTGCATCTCATCTCCCTTTACATCCAGTCCCTTTTAACGGAGAAGTCATCTCCTCTCAAACAGGAGAATATCGGATTCGTAAGCGAAATACTCGAAAAGGTACGCATATTTTAGAAATGAGAAAAGGAGCTAACGGGGAATCTACAAGTTTCTTACAATCTGAACCTTCAAACGAATGGAAAATAGGCTATGCTTTCACTGTAGATCCAATAGATGAGAAAAAAGTGAATAACATTCAAAAAGTGATTGTAGAGCATAAAGAATCTCCTTTTAATAAAGGGGCTATCACTTGTAAATTAACTACTTATGGTCACATATCATTAACAAATAAAAATTATACAGAAACCTTTAAAGGCACTAAAAATAAACGACCAATAGAATCTAAAGATTATGCTCGCATTCTTCGTGAATCTTTTGGAATAACGCAAGAGAAATATGTAGGAAAAACACTAGAAAGAGGTTAGTTGACTACAAGTATTTCATAATAAAGCAGATTCTATATTTAGAATCTGCTTTATTTTATACTTTGTTATAAATTAATTTAATTTTGTTGTTACCCTTTAATTTTCAATTATATATTCATCATCATATTTATCATATTGTAGCCCTTCCCCTATCTTTGACTCCGTAACTTGATCTCTTAAAAACGGTGCAGCATCCATTTTGCTAGTTGCAATTTCAATTCCATATTTTTTCGTTAAATGAGCTAACTCTATTAAAAACCACTCTCTTCGCAATGTAACTGGAATATCCAATGTTTTTCTTTTCATATATAATAGCACCTCTTTTATTTTCATAGCTTAACAACATCACTGGATGCACTTATTAAAACTACCTTTCACCGCTAACATCCAATGAAACATTATAGTATATGCATGTCCATTTCAAACGTGCTATCACAAATATGATATTTGAGTTTACATAATTATATTATGTAATAGTAGAAAAGGAAGGCATGTCCCTTCCCCTTCTACTATAGAGATTTAAATTAAGAACATCTTGGTACACCTAAAGCTAAAAATAAACCTGCTACTCCCGCAGTAATCGGTACTTTTAACGTAATAACATCATCTACCTTCGTTACTAAAAAGTAAGCATTACCTTCTTGTAATATACAAGTTACCAACAATTGAAATTCCATTCAAATCTCCTCCTTTCAATCGATATACTATAATTTATGAAATCTCTTTCAAAAAGTAATAGGAAATACATCCATTTTTCCTTATATATAAAATAAATGTTTATAAGTCCATTAAAAATATTAATTTTCTAAATTTATACAAAACGTGTAATATCCAATAAATTACTATATAATCAATAAGAAGAATCTTACAAATAGAGGTATGAAAATGTCGATTTTAAGTAATATTGGTGCAGCTTTATTTTTTATTGCTTTTATTCTTTTAATCTTATGTATCATTTCATTCTTTAAGAAAAATGGAAAAGCAAAACAATATGGACGTCCTACCGTTATTCTTTTTATGATTTCTATTATATTAATAACGGCCGGTACAACAAAATCGGAACACCCCGTCGTCGAGTTTTTTTCTACTTTAAGTTTCATTCTATTTATATTCTTCCTTGTTCTAGCAATCTTATCTGTTATTAAGAAAACAGGTGTAGCGAAAAAACAATTTATTATTACAGCCGTATTATTTGTCATTTTTGTTGCGCTATCAGGTATTTCAGATCCTTCTTCTGAAAAAACGACAGCAACTAGTACAAAAGTTGCCTCTAATAATGAAGAGCCAAAAGATAGCGAACAGAAAAAAGAGCTAGAAAAGAAAGAGGCGGACGAAAAAACTCAAAAGCAAGAAGATGAGAAGCGTCTAGCCGAAGAACAAGCTCGTAAGCAAGAGGATGAAAAACGTCAGGCTGATGAACAAGCTCGTAAGCAAGAGGATGAAAAACGTCAGGCTGATGAACAAGCTCGTAAGCAAGAGGATGAAAAACGTCAGGCTGATGAACAAGCTCGTAAACAACAAGAAGAGCAAAAACGTCAGGCTGATGAACAAGCTCGTAAACAACAAGAAGAGCAAAAACGTCAGGCTGATGAACAAGCTCGTAAACAACAAGAAGAGCAAAAACGTCAGGCTGATGAACAAGCTCGTAAACAACAAGAAGAGCAAAAAGCACAGCAAGCTCAAACACAACCTGCTTCAGGAAATACTAGTAGTGCATATTACAAAAATTGTGCCGCAGTTAGAGCTGCCGGGAAAGCTCCTCTATATAAAGGACAACCAGGTTATGACTCACATCTTGATCGTGATGGCGATGGAGTTGCATGTGAAAAATAGTAGTAAAAAAGAAGCTTCTAGTAAGCTTCTTTTTTATTATCAGAAACTATTATGACGAATTCCCCCTCCCCCTCTTCCTTTTATAAAACTCATCTTATTATCCTCAAAATTGACACATTATAAGTGATTTCAATCACCACATTGTTTTTCATTTATCGCTATTTTTAATTCAGATATTACATTAAAACTTTATGGAGGCATTCATATGGAACATACATTTACTGAAACTTCAATTGTTGGTGAGATTGTTACACAATTTCCGAAAGCTAGTGATCTTTTTAAATCATATAGAATAGATTTTTGTTGTGGCGGTAATAAGCCACTTATTGATGCAATTCATGAAAGAAATTTATCAGCTACTGAAGTGCTTACAGAGTTAAATACGCTTTATCATAATACGAAACGATTAAATGAATCGGAAATTGATTGGAAAAATGCTTCTTATCGTGAATTGATTGATTATGTTATAAATAAGCATCACCGCTATTTAAATGAAGAATTACCACAGTTAAGTCCATATGTGACAAAAGTATTACGTGTTCATGGGGCAAGTCAGCCTCATTTAGCTCAAATTCATAAGCTATTTCATGAACTTAAAATGGAATTAGAACAGCATTTAATTAAAGAAGAAATGGAAGATTTTCCATTAATTTTAGAATTTGAACAAAATCCAACTAATGAAAACTATGCTAAGTTACGTAAAGTAGTAAATGAACTAGAAAATGAGCACAATCATGCTGGAAATATTATAAAAGAACTTCGTAAAGTGACAAATGACTTTACTCCTCCAGAAGGTGCTTGCGGTACTTATCGACTTGTTTACCAACGTCTTGAAGCGCTAGAGTCTGATTTATTTGAGCACATTCATTTAGAAAATAATATTTTATTTCCACGTGCCATTACGAGAGCATAAATAAAGAGCAGGACATGAGTATACATACTTATGTCCTGCTCTTTCATTTGGTAAAGACTATACACATCCCTCTCGAATAAATCCGAATTTTAACAATTTGTGAATCATTATAAAAATGTGATAAATATCACATCTCCCCCTTATTTGATTTTCTATAATAAAAATATAATCCTTTGTTCAACATTTCACATAAAAAGGGGAAACGAAAATGAAAAAACGTTTAGTTATGATCGGAAATGGTATGGCTGGCATTCGCTGTATGGAAGAAATCTTAAAACATGATAGTGATTCATATGAGATTACTATTTTTGGAGATGAACCGCATCCAAACTACAACCGTATTATGCTCTCTCATGTTTTACAAGGCAAAACAAATATGCAAGATATCATTATGAATGAATACAGTTGGTATGAAGAAAACGAAATAACTTTGTATACGAATGAAAGAGTTCAAAGTATTAACCGAGAAGAAAAAATTATTATTACAGAAAAGAAGCGTACTCTTACATACGACAAGCTCATTATCGCAACAGGTTCTAGTGCTTTTATTTTACCTGTTGAAGGTTCCGCACTTTCTGGTGTAACAGGATTTCGAACTATTGAAGATACACAATTTATGATAGATACCGCTAAAGAAAAGAAAAAGGCCGTTGTTATTGGTGGCGGTTTACTCGGTTTAGAAGCAGCACGAGGTCTAATTGATTTAGGAATGGACGTACATGTTGTTCATTTAATGCCTAGCTTAATGGAGCAACAACTAGATACGAAAGCAGCTGCTCTTCTGCGTGAAGATTTAGAAGCACAAGGCATGAAGTTTTTAATGGAAAAGAAAACTGTAAAAATTCTTGGTACAGACCATGTTGAGGGCATTCAATTTGAAGACGGTGAAGTTGTAGATTGTGATTTAATCGTAATGGCTGTCGGAATACGCCCAAATACGCAAATAGCAAAAGATGCTGGTCTAATTGTAAATCGCGGTATTGTAGTCAATGACTATATGCTAACAAATGATGAGTCCATTTATGCAGTTGGAGAATGTGCAGAGCATGACGGTATCGCATATGGACTTGTTGCTCCTCTTTATGAACAAGGTGCGATATTAGCAAAACATATAACAAATTTACAAACTGATGGATATTCGGGCAGTATCGTCGGTACACAATTAAAAGTTGCTGGTTGTGATTTATTCTCTGCTGGCCAAATTTATGAAGATGATCAAACGAAAGCAATATCCATCTTTAATGAATGTAAACGTTTCTATAAAAAAGTATTAATTCGTGATAATAAAGTCGTCGGTATCGTTTTATACGGTGATACAGCTGACGGTACACGCCTCTTTAGCATGTTAAAGAAAGAAGAAGATATACAAGAATATACAGCCGCTTCTCTTCTTCACAAAGCTGGTGAAGAATGTGAACTTGACGTTGCTACTATGAGTGCGAATGACACAATTTGCGGATGTAATGGTGTTACGAAAGGAACAATCGTTCACGCCATTTTAGAACAAGAGTTAACGACTTTTGAAGAAGTTAAAGGCTGTACGAAAGCCGCAGGTTCTTGTGGTAAATGTCGTCCACTTGTGGAACAAGTTTTATCTCATACACTTGGAGATGCTTTTGATGCCTCAGCGCAATCTGCCGGTATGTGTGGATGTACACCTTTATCCCGTGATGAAGTCGTAGCGGCCATTCACGAGAAAGGCTTAAAATCTCCAAAAGAAGTACGAAATGTTCTTGGTTTTGCACATGAAGACGGCTGTTCGAAATGCCGCCCTGCTTTAAACTACTATTTACGTATGGCGATTCCAGAAGAATATGAAGATGATAAATCGTCCCGTTTCGTTAATGAAAGAATGAATGGTAACATCCAGCACGATGGTACATTCTCTGTTATTCCACGTATGTACGGAGGCGTTACAACAGCTGATGATTTAATGAAAATTGCTGAAGTTGCGAAAAAGTATGATGTTCCACTTGTGAAAATTACCGGTGCAAGCCGAATTGGCTTATACGGTGTCAAGAAACAAGATTTACCTAACGTATGGGCTGACTTAAATATGACTTCTGGATATGCGTATTCAAAGTCTCTTCGTAATGTAAAATCATGTGTTGGCTCTCGTTTTTGCCGTTTCGGTACGAAAGATTCATTAGGACTTGGTATGTTGCTTGAACAATCATTAGAAATGGTAGATACACCTCATAAAATGAAAATGGGTGTAACCGGTTGTCCGCGTAACTGTGCGGAAGTACTGACGAAAGATTTTGGCGTTGTTTGTGTCGAAAATGGATATCAACTTTATATTGGCGGAAATGGTGGTACAGAAGTACGTGAAGCTGATTTTGTAATGATTGTCCCTACTGAAGATGATGTCCTTCGCATCGCTGCAGCTTACATGCAATATTATCGTGAAACTGGTATTTACGGAGAGCGTACCGCCTACTGGACAGAACGTTTAGGCTTCGATCATATAAAAGAAATACTACAAGATGCAAGTATGGTTACTACGTTAAATGAACGTTTCCAAACAGCTCGTAGAACATATACGGAAGCATGGGGACAAGCACTAGAAACGAAATCATTAAAAGCGATGTATGAAGTAGAAACTGTGAAATAAGGAGCTGTGATCTAAATGATACAAACGAAAGAAAAAATAAAAGTTATGCGTGCGGAAGATCTTGCTATTCAAATCGGTAAAGAAGTGCAAATGAAAGGTATGTCTATCGCCCTATTCCGCCTTTCAAATGGCGATATTCGAGCTGTAGAAAATCGTTGTCCTCATAAAAACGGACCGTTAGCAGAAGGGATTGTGTCTGGAGAATTCGTCTTTTGTCCACTGCATGATTGGAAAATCTCACTACTAACAGGTGAAGTTCAAAAACCTGATGACGGCTGTATTCAAACATACGAAGTAGAAGTTATTGACGGTGACATTTATTTATACATGTAATTTTCGAAAGGAAGCCTCCTCTGGCTTCCTTTTAAATAAAAATTGATGAGGTGCAATTATGAACGGATATGTATATTTAGTTGGTGCAGGACCAGGTGATGAAGGGCTTATTACAAAAAAAGCGATAGAGTGTTTAAAACGTGCAGATATTGTTTTATATGACCGTTTACTAAACCCTTTCTTTCTTAGCTATACAAAACAAACATGTGAACTTATGTATTGCGGAAAAATGCCAAAGAATCATATTATGCGTCAAGAAATAATTAACGCACACCTTCTTCAATTTGCGAAAGAGGGCAAAATTGTTGTCCGATTAAAAGGCGGAGATCCATCTATTTTTGGCCGTGTTGGTGAAGAAGCAGAAACTTTAGCAGCAGCAAATATTCCATATGAAATTGTACCAGGCATTACATCTAGCATCGCCGCTAGTAGCTATGCAGGTATTCCCCTCACTCACCGTGACTACAGTAATAGTGTCACTTTATTAACCGGACATGCAAAAGGTCCCTTAACCGATCATGGAAAATATAATTCATCTCACAATAGCGACACGATTGCCTACTACATGGGTATAAAAAACTTACCTATAATTTGTAAAAACTTACTACAAGCAGGAAAAAAAGAAGATACGCCAGTAGCAGTCATTGAATGGGGTACAACTGGTAAACAGCGCGTTGTCACAGGGACACTGTCTACCATTGTTTCTATTGTCAAAAACGAAAATATTTCTAATCCTTCTATGACAATTGTTGGTGATGTTGTTACTTTGCGGAATCAAATCTCTTGGAAAGAACGTAAACCATTGCACGGCAAGAAAGTTTTATTTGCAGCTGCAACAAATAAAAAAAGCGCAATAAAGCAAAAGTTACAAGAGTCCGGTGCAGAAATATATCAAATTCCAACTTTCAAAAAGAAAGAATACACATTAACCTCTGAACAAATCAATAAGATTTTTAACGTTGATCGTCTTGTATTTTGTTCCGCTGACAGTGTAGACATCTTAATGCAATCATGCAGTAAATATCATAAAGATATTCGTTCCTTACAGGCAGAACTTCAGTATATGAACCTTTCTATTCAAGAAAAGCTCATGCAATATGGATTGTTCAGTAAACCTGCGCAATTTTCTTCGAATTCAACGATTTATTTAGGACGAAACATTAACCGAATTGCTGTTATTCAAGAAAAAATTGGTGCTGGTTCCTATATGATGACTCATGAGTACACAATTGATCATCGCTTCGATGAAATTCATTCACGTATTCTTTCTGAATTCTCATGGGATAGCATTGTATTTGAAGGTCGTGCTTCTATTGATACGTTTCTAGCAGAAATAAAACGCCTTGGCTTTATCAATATTCTTACTCTCCCATTCTCGTATACCGACGTTCCAACTTTACACTATGCAAATAAAGTTGGGTTTCATAACGTAGATCATCAATTACAAGAAACTCTTATGAAGAAAGACATGGTGAGACAATGAAAGGAATTGTATATGTTGGACATGGGAGCCGGCTACAAGAAGGTAATGAACAATTCATTCAATTTATTCAATCTGTTATGAAAGAGC
Organism: Bacillus sp. B1-WWTP-T-0.5-Post-4; assembly: GCF_009183795.1. Lineage (NCBI taxonomy): Bacteria > Bacillati > Bacillota > Bacilli > Caryophanales > Bacillaceae > Bacillus > Bacillus sp. B1-WWTP-T-0.5-Post-4. Next base: position 63,542 of record NZ_WEIJ01000006.1, on the reverse strand, counting down.
GAAACGAAAGAATTCAAAAAATAGCTTTTCTAGAACTAACGACACCTACTATTTCGGATGCAGTTACAGAAACGATAATAGAGGGAGTAACTGAAATAATGATTGTACCTGTTTTATTATTTGCAGCAGCTCACTATAAACGTGATATTCCTTTTGAAATAGAACAACTACAAAAGAAATATCCACAAATAACATTTTCAGTTGTACCTCCTTTTAGTACACATCCACATATGGTGGAACTTGTAGTGAAAAGAATACGTGAAACTATGCCAATGCAAAATAGTAGTATTTTACTCGTAGGGCGAGGCAGTAGTGATCCACAACCGATACATGAATTACAACAAATCGGAGCAGCTGTCGAACGAAAACTTGGTATGCCAGTATCCTGTTCCTTTTTAACGAAAGGAACTCCCTCTTTCGCTGTTGAGCTCAAGGATATAACATCGACTGCGTCCCATGTATATGTCATGCCGTACCTTCTCTTTACCGGATTATTACTTCAAAAAATTGAATTGCATACAAAAAAATATAACCATGTTACGACTTGTAACTGTCTTCAGTTTGATACATATATGAAACTAACATTGTTAGAACGAATGGAGGAATGCATATATGTATAACATGTACCCTCTTATGTTTAATCTACAAAATAAAGTCGTTGTTATCATTGGTGGAGGTAAAATTTCATATCGAAAAGCGTCTGGATTAAAAGATACAGGCGCTTTCGTCACTGTTGTCAGCCCAGAAATTTGCGAGGAAATGAAGGAACTTTCTTATATTACTTGGAAGCAAAAAGCTTTTAGTAATGATGATATTAAAGATGCTCACCTTATTTATGCAGCTACAAATCAACACGCTGTAAATATGATGGTCAAACAGGCCGCTCATGATTTCCAGTGGGTTAACGTTGTAAGTGATGGTACAGAATCATCTTTTCACACACCTGGCGTTATAAGAAATAATGAATATGTTGTCACTATTTCAACTTCTGGTAAAGATCCATCATTTACGAAGCGTTTGAAGCAAGAACTAACATCTATATTGCCTAAACTTATAAAAAAGATTTCTCGTACACATAAATTGTAATCTATTTCTTAGTTAAAATAGTAATTACCTTTGGACAAACGTTTTTTAGGGGACGTTTGTTCTTTTTGCTTTAGTTTCGTTTTTTAGGATCAGACAAACAATTGGACAAGAATCTGTGAAGAAAAATAACGGCAACAATTACGGACAAAAAAGCAGTTGCTTGAGAGCAACTGCTTCAATACAGGTTTTATATTGGATATTCATTCAACCAAATTAGCGCTTGTTCATAATCATCAAAAAATCTCACAGATTCTTTCGTATTAGATTGTTGTAAATAATCCATTATCTCCCCCTCTTCAAGGAGAAATGCAATTGCCTTACTGTGATTCAAAATGATTTCATTGAAGAACTTCTCTTTCCATACTTTTTGAACAGAAAAATGATTTGGCGTGTATCCTTTTCTATCCACCAACAATTTGTATTTCCGCCCTTCAGAAATGAATTGCTGACAAACCTGCTCAAAACCATTAAACCATTCATACACATCATCTGTTTTTATATTGCCAACTAGATGGGTAACAATTATATCTCCTGAAACTGTTGTGCTGATATTCTGTTTACTCAACTTGGAATCCCCCTTAGTTACAATTTTGCGAAAAAACCGCATAAAATCAATAAAGAAAAAATTCTTACTTGACACTCCCACCCCACCGCTATCAAACTAAGCTCATGTAACGTCAATTATAAGCGAAATTGTATCTTTTTTCGCAAGTCTATATGTAGATGCTTTAAAGATTTTCATACGAAATCACCCGCAACGAGTTTCCTTTTTTTGAATTAAGCTACTTGATTATCAGACATGGTACAATTGTAAACGATACCCAATATATCATAGACTGTTTTCTTCTCATATCTATGGGATTTCCGCCATCATTTACCGCCTCAAATCTATTCGTTTTAACACGTATATTCAAAACAAAATATATGACAAATAAATAACGACAGTTACTGTAATAATGCTGAAAAGTGTTGAAAATAAAACGATTTGTGCATGTAATTCAGGCTCTATTTGATATTCCATAGCAATGGTTGATGTATTTCTTGAAGTAGGAAAAGAACTTGCAATAAATAATGATTGTGCAACAATACCATCGATGTTTAGTATGTATATTACGACAAGTGCTAATAATGGTCCCATCAGTAACCTTCCAATTAAAGCCCATGTTATGACTCGATGGAAAAAATTAAGTTTAATGTTAGATAATTGTGCCCCTAGCAATATGAGTGCTATTGCAACAAAACCATTCGCAAGCTGATTAAGAGGTAGCAAGATAGAATTAGGTATTTGAATTTTAAAAGATTGAAAGAGAACCCCTAATACGAGCGCATGAAATACAGGCAGTCTTAGAAATGATTGAATAATACCTCCGATTGTTTTTGTTGCTGATAGTAAGTTATATATCCCATATGAATAAGTTAAAAGATTCTGGAAAATCACAATAAAAATTTGAATGGAAACCCCCACTGGATTGTGACTGAAAATCAATTGACTTACTGGTAACCCATAATTACCAGAATTCATTAACGAAATGCTATTTTTTAGAGCTGCACTTTCTCCTTTTTCTAACTTTAATGTTTTTGAAATGAAATGACTTACTATGATCAGACTGAGACTATAAAGCATTAAATAGTATATTATCTGGAGTAACAAACCTGTTTCTATACGAATATCATATATATTCACAAATACCGCCGCTGGCATTAAGCAATAAGTAATAAGTGTAGAAAGCTGCTTTAAGTTAAATTGGAACTTTCTTTGTAAAATTGCACCAATTAGCATCAATATTAATATCGGTAATATTACGTCTAATATAATAAATACAAACATTTAAAACCTCATTCTAAATATATTTTAGTTGGATTAAACGCTTTACTAAATGTGGACACATTTCATTCATCGGAAAACACCCTTAGTTCTCAATAATCAGAAAACTGAAATCGATAATATGAAAATGCTCATCAAAAATTCTTATTTCATTTCCCTCTCTTTTCTTTAACATATCAAATATAACTCATAAAGAAAATTATGGATTATTTATACAAATTCATAATTTTATCTTATCGAACTAAACTGTATTCTTTAGTGTAGTACTTTTTTCACAATATCCGTTAGCCTTACCAAAAAATTTGGCCCTAAAAAAATCTGATACTGCAGTTACTATGCGAACAATACTTACATCAATCCCATACTTGTCGCTTAAACCACCTAACACACCTGATACTTGTTTATCTTGAGTGGACTTATATTTTTTTCATCTAAACATCCCGATTCAATTAAATATTTGCATTCTAAAAATGAGTTCGATCTTTAGAATATATTTAAGATTTCCTTCACTAATCTACCCTTTAATTGAATAACTTTTGACTTCTATATTTTAAAATGAAATTCCATAAACCTTCTGTTTTTCATTTTAAAAGCACATTCTTTTAGAAAACGAGCGTTTGTTGAGATAGCAATAAAAACATGTTGAAGCCTATTACTAAAAGAACCATCCCAATATACTTTGGGATGGTTCTTTTTCCTTATTAATGATTCTTTAACATCACTAACAATTTCTCTTGGCTATACATCCATACTGTAATGATTAAACAAGCAAGTGCGACTTCTGATAGCGCCATAAATCCAATTGCATAATGACCTGTTAATTGGAATAGTAATGTTAAAATTAGCGGTGGGAAGAATCCTCCTAGTCCACCTAAAGCTGATACGAGACCATTTACAATACCAGCTTGTTCTGAGAAATACATTGGAACGAGTTTGAAGATTGTACCATTACCAATCCCTGCACAAAATGCGACTAGTAAGCAACCAAATGTATACACGTTCATACTAGGCATAAATGATAAAATAATACCTGATAGTGTTAAACCGATAAATACGAAGATTAATATTTTAAATGGATTAAACTTATCACCGAGCCACCCACCAATCGGACGCATAATTGTTGCGAGTACGATGAATCCGGCTGTCCGCATACCAGCATCTACTTTCTCTAATCCGAAATGAGATACTAAAAAGTTTGGTAAGTATACGGTAAATGCGACAAATGATCCGAAAGTTAAAAAGTAAAAGATACATAAAAACCAAAGTTTCTCATTTTTATATACACCTTTTATTTGTTCCATTAGTGGTGTACTCACTTTTTTCTCTTTACGATCACCTAATAAAAAGTTCATAAGTGCAAACGCTGCAAGTAAAACTAAATAACATTGTACTGTCGTTCTCCAGCCAACTGAAGTTGCAATGACAGGTGCTAAAAACGAAGTAATTGCTGTTCCGGCGTTACCGACACCGTAAATACCATTTACAAAACCGTGACTCTCTTTCGGAAAGTATTTTGGTAAAGAGGTTACTCCTACAGAGAATACAGCTCCACCAATTCCTACAAATAATCCACCAATAATTAAATCCATCATAGAATTAGCAACACTAATATAAAAGACAGGAAATAATAATAGAATAAAACTAATATAGAATAATTTTCTTGCTCCGAAACGATTTGTCCAATAACCAATTGGAATGCGAAGAACAGAGCCTAAAATAACAGGTACTGCTGTGACCATAGAAATTTGTCCCGCAGTTAATGGAATATCCGCTTTAATATAAGGCATTAATGATGATAAAATGACCCATACCATAAAACCGATAATTAGATTAGAAGTTTGTAAACTTAATTGAAAATTAGGACTTTTCATCCTGTTCCCTCCTATGTATGCATAGTTAAATTCATTCTCTCCAGCCCAATCACGTCCTAACATCATTAGGCTGAAAAGAATCAACCACCACTTACTGGCGGAATCATTGCTACGACATCACCAATTTGGATGATGTCATCCTCATTTGCGTATTCTTCATTTATCGCGACCATAATCTCGTTTGAAATTGCTATGTTGTATTTCTTAGTGAGGACTTCCTTTAATTCCGCAACCATAATATTTTCATAGTCTATATACAAAGCCGGCTTACTTGCTCCTTCTTGCAAATGTGCAAATAATAGTACTTCAATCATATTCTCATCTCCTTTCCAGGCTCGCCATTACCATATGCTGTTTTCTCTAACTGATCACCTATCCACGACTCTCCATCTTCCCAAAACTCTTTTTTCCAAATAGGAACAATTTGTTTTATACGCTCCATAATATATTCATTCGCCTCATAGGCCGCTTTCCGATGTGGTGTAGACACAGCGACAACGACAGCAAGATCAGAAATTTGTAATGTACCAATGCGATGTGTAATAGCGACATATGTCCCCGGCCACTTCTCTCCTACTTCAATGCTAATTCTCTCAAGCTGTTTCTCCGCCATTGTCTTATAAGCTACATACTCTAAATGTAGCGTACGACGCCCTTTCGTAAATTCTCTAACAGTACCAATAAAAGTAGTAACTGCACCACACTCACGACGAATTACTTTGTTTGTAACTTCCTCAATTGAAATAGGTGTATCAATTACTTCATAATACGTTTGTATCATTTTGCACCTCTTATCTTTGTATAAGTTAGTAATCTATTTTTCTATTATTTGTATGATCGAAGTGGTTCTTCCCACGGCCACTCACTTCCGTTGTTTGATTCTAATAACAGTACCGAAACAGTAATTCCAGCTTCAAATCCTCTCGTTCCCCCTGGTAAAACGATAAATGCATTCGCTTCTGCAAGTGAAGAAATTGCGCTAGATTTATCTAAGCCAACTGGTGTAACTTGTAATTGACCATCTATAATTTCTACTCGCCCTCTTACAAATCGAGTAAACGGATTTGCTTTCGGGAAGTCTTTCTGTAAAATTGCCTCTGTACGATATACGTGTGGATCTTTCCTATGCAAGTATGTTCCAATGACTGGTCGAACATATAATTCACACCCGACATAACAAGCTGAAGGATTACCAGATAAACCAAATAGTAGTTTTCCTTCTACCTCAGCTACAGTTGTCACACTTCCTGGTCGCATCGCTATTTTGTTGAAAAGTACATTTGCTTGTAATTTCTCATAAATAGCCGGTAAATAATCATAGTCCCCTACTGAAACGCCACCAGTTGTAATTAAAATATCGACTTCTTTCATCGCTTTTTTTACAGTGTTATAACACGTCTCTAAATCGTCAGCGAATTGCCCATAATACTGTACAACTCCGCCGGCTCGTTCAATTTGAGCAGCAATCATATAAGAGTTACTATTTCGAATCTTCCCTGGCTTTAATTGTTCATGTACTTCAAGCAGTTCGCTTCCTGTCGTTACAATTCCAATAACCGGCTGTTTTATAACATGTACGGAACTATAACCAAACGTAGCAAGAAGCGCTGCTACTCCAGGATTAATAACAGTCCCTTTTTTCACAAGAATGCTATTTTGGTTTACATCTTCTCCTTTAAAAGAAATGTTATCGCCAGAAGAGAAAGAGCGTTTTAATACCATATAAATCTTTTCGTTTTCTTCAAATCCTTCCGTTAGTTCTAACATAACAACCGCATTACACCCTCTCGGAATTGCGGCTCCTGTCATAATACGGACAGCTTGAAATGCTTTCACTTCTTCTGTAAAAACAACCCCTGCTCCAATTTCACCAATCACTTCAAACTGAATAGGGTTACTACTACTTGCTTCTTTCGTATCTTCTGCTCGAATCGCAAACCCGTCGTACGGAGAGCGATCAAAATGCGGGACATCATGATCTGCAATAACATCTTTTCCAAGCGTTCTACCGTAGCTTTCTATAAGAGAAACCTCTTCTATTTCACCCTGATAAGCATATTCCATTACTCGTGCAACTGCTTCTGCCACTGGAATTGGATTACGTTTTAATACCATTCTTTTTCACCTCGTTTTTGGAAAGTGAAACTCACTTTCTATTCAGCCTATATATTTTGCGTACAATCGTTTTGCTATTTTCACATCATTTGTCCCATGAATAAATGCCCTACCGTCTGTAAATAAAACGAAACGATATTCATCAATTAGAAATGCTAGTAAGTACGGCGTTTTTTGGACATGTACAATTTTTTGTAATCTTTTTTTGATTTCGTTTAAATTTAGAACTCTCTTTATTCCTGGACGGATTTGGACTGTATTCCGTCCGCATAATACTTCCGTTTTCATCTGCGCTTCAAATGTTAAACTTGGATACGTACGTGTATTTCCGCAAGATGGACATGTACTTTTTTTCTGTTTATTTACTTTTAATGAGAGAAATTGATTGTTCCAAATATCAAATGATAACATTGTTCCTCTTAGCGCCTCGAAATCATCCACCAATATTTTCATTGCTTCTGTCACTTGGTGAGCAACAACCACCTGTACAGCTGGCTGAATAACTCCCGCTGTATCACATGTTGCACCGCCCATAGGTTGATCCATTAAGCATCGAAAACATGGTGTTTTTCCTGGAAGAATTGTGTACGTTACACCGTAACTTCCAATGCATCCACCGTATACCCAAGGTATATTTTCTTTTTGTGAAATATCATTTATAAGTAGACGCGTATCAAAATTGTCAGTCGCATCTAATATGAGATCCACTTCTTTCGTTAACTCTTCCATTTCTTTCATTGTGACATCCGTTACAACTGGTACAATTTCCACCTCAGAATTAATCTTTCTTACATGTTCTGCCGCTGCAATTGCTTTTGGTTTGCATTGTTTTGCATCTTCTTCTGTATATAACTGTTGCCGCTGTAAATTACTCCATTCGACATAGTCACGATCGGCAATTGTCAATTTCCCAATTCCCATCCTAACGAGTGCTTCCGCATTCGCAGCTCCTAGTGCACCCGCACCGATTAGGAGCACATGTTTCTTTCTTATTTTTCTTTGTCCCATTTCACCAATTCTAGAAAACAACACTTGCCTTGAATATCGCTCTTGCATAAGGAATCCTCCTTTCACTACCCGCCAATATACGACATTTCAACTTTTTGACGTTTATTTGTACTTTCCACCGTTCTTTCATCTGAATATCGATCTGTTCTATATCGCCATGTATGTTGGAGAATTTTTAGTAGTGAGGCATCCGAAATATTTTCTCTAAGAAGCGTTCGCAAATCCGTTCCTTTTTCTCCAAATAAGCATGTATAAAACTTGCCGTCTGCCGAAATACGGGCTCTCGTACAAAAAGAACAGAATGAATCAGAGACTGAAGTAATAAATCCAACTTCGGCATCGCTTCCTACATATCGATACAATTTCGCAACTTCTCCAAAGTAACGAGGTTTAACAAGTTCAATTGGATATACACGATTAATTTTTTCTATTAATTGTTCCTTCGTAACGACTTGTTCAAAGTTCCATCCGTTCGTACTGCCTACATCCATAAACTCAATGAAACGTAACTGTATTTCTTGTTCTTTAAAATACTGAGCCATAGGAAGAATTTGACTATCATTCATCCCTTTTTTTACGACCATATTTACCTTTACTTCTAATCCAGCTGCCTTCGCTGCTTGAACTCCTTTCAATACAGGTTTCGTACTTATATTTCTTCCATTAATTTTTTGGAAGACATGATCCTCTATTGCATCTAAACTAATATTTACTCGCTTTAATCCTGCGTCTTTTAGCGCCTTAGCTTGTTTTGCTAAATGAATTCCGTTTGTTGTGAGCCCAATATCTTTTAAGCCTTCTAGCTTTGCAAGTCTTGCAATTAACGTCGGTAAGTCTTTACGCAATAAAGGTTCACCGCCAGTAAGCCTAATTTTATTGATTCCCATACTTATAAATAATCTCGCTAATCTTTCTATTTCATCGAACGTTAATAAAAGCTCTTCCTTTAAAAAAGCGTAATCAGGTCCGAACACTTCAGCAGGCATACAGTATGTACACCTAAAATTACAACGATCAATAACTGAAATACGTAAATCTTGAAGTGGCCGTTCTAAAGAATCTTTCATGTTCTCATGCATCTATATCCCTTCTTTTCTGCTGCAATCCTTAGTAAGCTTTCAATTTTTTTATTTGCCTTCATTATAAAAAAGAAGCTACATATTCAATGTGACTTTTCTCACATTACTTTCCCCATTCAAAAATTCTTCACAAATCCGTTCGAATTTTGTTCACATCTTTAATCTCATCCACTTTGTCTATTGAATTTTTCAAACTAAAAACTGAAGATTTCTTCCCCTTACGGTCATTGAAATTTCAATTTATTTTTAAAATAGCTCTTGCATTTTCATCATACTTACACTCAAAATAGGAAATGTATTGCTTATAAGAAGAAAGGTGATCACTGTGGCAAACAGTATGACATTATCTCAAGATTTAAAAGAATTACTTGCATCTGTTGAATATAAAATGCAAATTAAAAAAGGTAGTTTTATTTTTCAAGAAGGTATGGAGGCAACAGAGCTCTATATCATCCACTCAGGAAAAGTACAAATTAGTAAATTAAGTGCTGACGGACAAGAATTGACACTTCGAATTTGTTCGGAATATGACATTATTGGAGAACTAACATTATTCACGGACAATGCGAAATACTTATTAAATTCAAAATGCCTTGAAGATGTTGAAGTAGGAGTTATAAAGCGTGAAGCGTTAGAAAAAGCATTACTCCAAAAACCAGCACTTGTATTTGAATTTATGAAATGGATTAGTGAACATTTAAGAAGAATGCAAACGAAGTTCCGAGATTTAGTATTACACGGCAAAAAAGGTGCCCTGTACTCTACTCTTATACGAATGACAAATAGTTACGGTGTATTAAAAGAAAATGGGATTCTCATCGATTTACCATTAACAAATCAAGAACTTGCTAATTTCTGTGCAACTTCACGTGAAAGTGTAAATCGAATGTTAAATGAATTAAAAAAGCAAGGTACAATTTCGATTCATAAAGGAAAGATTACAATCCACGATTTACAATTTTTAAAATGTGAAATTGCTTGTGAAGATTGCTCTGCTTCTGTTTGTAGCATTGATTAGCATCTTATTTAGATGCTAATCTTTTTTCAATTTAAACTACTTATTAACGATTATTTCCTATGTAAACAAAAACGAGGCCTGCCATATGAGACCTCGTTTCGTTTTAGCTGCTAACTCCTATCCGTTTACAGCAGTATTATTTTTTCAACTCATTAGGAATACGTCTTCTGTAAATTACATAACTACGGCTTACATATTTAATTGGGGCACTAAATACATGTACTAGTCTTGTAAATGGCCACACTGCGAATAAACCCATCCCTGCAAGAATATGAATTTTAAACCATACTGGTACTTCCGTCATATATTCAACTTTCGGTTGGAAAATAAAGAGACTTCGGAACCAAGGGCCAATTGTTGTACGATAATCAAATCCTTTTGAATCGATATTTAAAAATGTTGAAGAAAGTCCTGCTAACATTACGATAAGTAATAAAATAAGCGCAATATAATCTCCCTTTGTGCTCGTTGCAATGATACGTTTTACAGTTACGCGGCGGTACGTTAATATAATTAAACCGATGATAGAAGCAACACCTGCCGGGAGCCCGAAACTAATTGCCATTATGTGATACGTATGCTCAGAAATACCTATCGAACGGTATACAGCTTCTGGAATTAATATCCCCATAACATGACCGCCAATTACGAACATAATCCCAAAGTGGAATAATAGACTTCCGATTCGGAGCATTTTCTTTTCTAATAGTTCACTAGATTTTGATGTCCAGCCAAATTGATCATAGTTGTATCTAAAAATATGTCCACCGATAAAGATTGCAAAAATGATATATGGAAACAATACCCATAGAAATTGATTCATCATTTTAACAACTCTCCTTTCTAATTTGTCTGTACATCCCATGCTTCGATAGCGAGTAGAACAGCCGCAAGAATTGGTTCATACATACTACCTGCTTCTTTTAACTGAACGTGTAATGCTTGTATATTCTCCTTGTATTTACTCATAATTGGTTCACTGTCTTGCTCATTTGCATTTGCAAAAAACTCGAGTAATAGCGGTAAATAATCAGGTAGTTCTTTATCTGTTACTTCAAAACCCGATTTTTTATAATGTTGCTTTAACTCTAGTAATTCAATCCCTCTTTCTCTTTGTTCACCAGTGTTCATATACGTTAAATACATATTCGTCTTTTTACCAAAATCAAATGTATATACGTAACCATCAATAAGTTGATCGTTCGTTTTATGTAGCGCTTGTTTTATAAATGTTGTAAGTGAAGCTTTAACATCGTCCTGTTCAATCGCTTCCATCTCTTCTAGTAATTCAGTTAAAGCTTCCCTCCACCCGAGTTCCGGGTAGGAGAGAAGGAATGAAGAACAAGAAAAAGCAGTTCGTAAACTTTGTTTCATAATTTGCTGCCCCCTTTATTTAAGAAATTGTCATACAAGAGCCTGGGCCACCTGCGAATGATAAACCACAGCTTCCTTGTTCACTATATAAATCTGCAACTTGTTCTCGGTGAGACGTCGGGATAACAAAACGATCTTTATATTTCGCAATAGCAAGAAGACGATACATATCTTCTACATCCTGTTTTGTTAAACCAAGTTCTTTTAATACAGCTTCATTTGGCTCTTTATTAATTTGCAGCGCTCTCATATGCGTTCGCATAACAGCCATTTTCTTCAATGTAAGACGAATGTGTGATTCATCTCCTGCAGTGAGTAAATTCGCTAAATATTGAATTGGAATACGCATATTATCGATAGCAGGGAAAATCTCTTCTGCTTGCCAGTTACTGCCTTTCCCTTCCACCATATTCATAATTGGGCTAAGCGGCGGAATATACCAAACCATCGGCATTGTACGATACTCTGGATGAAGAGGCAGAGCAATTTTCCAATCGATAATCATTTTATAGATTGGTGACTGTTGTGCCGCTTTAATCCATTCTTCAGGAATGCCTTGTTTTTTCGCCTCAGCTGCTATTTCTGGATCATTTGGATCTAGGAAAACAGTAAGCTGAGATTCATATAAATCTTTTTCGTCTTCAACAGAAGCTGCTTCTTTTACTTTATCAGCGTCATATAGCATTACCCCAATATACCTGATACGTCCTACACATGTTTCTGAACAAATTGTTGGCATACCAGCTTCAATACGTGGGAAGCACATTGTACATTTTTCAGCTTTATTCGTTTGCCAGTTAAAATACACTTTTTTATATGGGCAAGATGATACGCAGAATCTCCAAGCACGACATGCATTTTGATCCACAAGTACAATCCCGTCTTCTTCACGTTTATACATTGCACCAGATGGACAAGATGATACGCACGATGGATTCATACAATGTTCGCATATGCGTGGTAAATACATCATAAAGACGTTTTCAAAATCAGTTTTAATTTCTTCTTCCATTTTCTTTACGTTCGGATCTTGCAATCCTGTTATATGTCCGCCTGCTAAATCGTCCTCCCAGTTTGGACCCCATTCAATTTTGTCGATAAATTCGCCTGTAATTGCTGATTTCGGACGAGCAACTGGTTGATGCTTACGCTGTGGGCTATTTGTTAATGTTTCATAATCATAATTCCAAGGTTCAAAGTAATCATCAATTGTTGGTTGATCTGGATTGTGGAAAATGTTCATAAGACGCTTCATTTTCGAACCAGATTTCAGCTGAATTTCACCATTTTTCAATTCCCAGCCGCCTTTATATTTATCCTGATCTTCCCATTGTTTCGGATAACCAATTCCAGGTTTTGTTTCTACGTTATTGAAATACATATATTCAGCACCTGGACGATTTGTCCAGGTGTTTTTGCACGTTACGCTACAAGTATGGCAGCCGATGCATTTATCTAGGTTCATTACCATTCCGACTTGTGCTTTAATCTTCAAGCCAATCTACCTCCTTCAGTTTGCGAATTACAACGTTTAAATCGCGCTGGTTCCCAGTCGGACCATAATAGTTAAATCCATAACTTAATTGACCGTATCCACCAATCATATGTGTCGGTTTTACGTGAATTCGAGTTGGACTATTATGCGTTCCCCCGCGGTTACTTGTTAATTTCGTACCAGGTACGTTAATGTGACGATCTTGCGCATGGTGCATAAATGCCATTCCTCTCGGTATACGATGCGTTACAACAGCACGCGCTACAACAACACCGTTACGATTAAAGCACTCAATCCAATCATTATCTGCAACACCCGCTTCAGCAGCGTCCTCTTTATTCATCCAAACAGTTGGACCACCTCTAAATAGCGTTAACATCGGTAATGAATCGAAGTACATACTATGAATCGACCACTTATTATGCGGTGTTAAATAGTTTAGTGTAATCTCTTTCCCTTCTACTTCGGGCCGTGATTTACGGAACGGTTTATGTTGCAGAATTGGTTTAAATGTTGCCATCGTTTCACCAAATTCTTTCATCATGTCATGGTCTAAGTAGAAAGATTGTCGACCAGTTATCGTTCTCCAAGGGATAAGACGTTCCACATTTGTTGTAAACGGTGAGTAACGGCGTCCACCTTTTTCTGAACCTGTAAATGCTGGAGAAGTAATTACTGTTTTCGGCTGTGCTGTAATTTGTTCGAATGTGAAGCATTCCTCTTCACGTTCTTCTGCTAAATCACGTAATTTTAGATCTGTTTGTTTTTCAAGTGCTTCCCATGCTTTTACTGCCATATGACCGTTTGTTGTAGAAGATAGTGTTAATACCGCTTCAGCAGCATTGATTGCTTCTTTTATGTCTGGGCAATCTTTCGCGATAGAATCCGTTCGAACAACTCCTAATTTGCTCTTTAATTGCTCATATTCTTTTTCCGCAGACCAAGAGATCCCTTTCGTACCAATCGGTTGTTTTCCGACATTCGGTCCAAGCGCAGTCATTTTGTCATAAATCGTTTTATAATCCCTTTCAACAACGTGAATTTGTGGCATCGTTTTACCCGGGATTGGTTCACATTCACCTTTACTCCAATCTTTAATCTTGCCAAGTGGTTGCGCTAATTCTTGCGGTGTATCATGAAGAAGTGGTGTTGCAACAACTTCTTTCATTGGTTCAAGATCAATTTTCTTCGCTAAATCTGACACAGCTTTAGAAAGTGAAGTGAAAATATCCCAGTCAGAGCGCGCTTCCCACGGTGAACCGATTGCCGGATTAAATGGATGTACAAATGGATGCATATCTGTACTGCTCAAATCGTGTTTTTCGTACCAAGTTGAAGCAGGTAAGACGATATCAGAATACAGTGCTGTTCCAGCCATACGGAAATCTAAATTAATGAGTAAATCAAGCTTTCCTTCTGGCGCTTCTTCATGCCACTTTATTTCTTCTGGTCGTAATGAATCACTGTCGTCATTCATTAACCCGTTTGTTGTACCTAATAAATGTTTTAAGAAATATTCATGTCCTTTACCAGAACTCGAAATTAAATTCGCACGCCATACGAATAAGTTGCGCGGGAAGTTGTTTTTGTTATCTGGATCTTCAATCGCAAATTTCAGTTCTTTTTCTTTTAATTTTTGTGCAACATATTTTCCGATTTCTTCTTGCTTTGTTGCACCAGCAGCAACAGCCTCTTTATATAATTCAATTCCATTTTTCTCGAATGTTGGATAAGAAGGTAACCAGCCAAGTCGTGCAGCTAATACGTTGTAATCACCGTGATGTTGATAACGAGAGTTGCCTTCAACTGGAGATGCTAAATGTCCAACAGGTGTATCTTCATAACGCCATTGATCTGTTACGAAATAGAAGAAAGATGTACCATTTTGTAATTTTGGCGGCCCTTGCCAATCTTTTGCCATCGCGATTGTTTGCCATCCTTCTGCTGGTCTTAATTTTTCTTGACCAACATAATGAGCCCAACCACCGCCGTTTACACCTTGTGCTCCAACGAGAAGAACAAGATTTAAAACGGCGCGATAAATCGTATCAGAGTTAAACCAATGGTTAATACCTGCTCCAACAATTATCATTGAGCGACCATTCGTATCAACAGCATTTTGTGCGAACTCACGAGCGATTTGAATAATAAGCTCACGTTTTACTCCTGTCATTTTCTCTTGCCATGCAGGTGTAAACGGTATATCATCATTGAAGTCTTTCGGTTCTTGTCCGCCAAGCCCTCTGTTCACACCGTAATTTGCTAACGTTAAGTCGTATACAGTTGTAACGAACATTTCGCCCTCTTCTGTCATAACCTTTTTCACTGGAATCGTACGTTCTAATACTTTGTTTCCATCATCAGAGAAGTACGGAATTTGTACAGTTCCAATCGCTTCTTCCATTCCAAGTAAAGAAAGACGTGGATCAATCTTTTCACCTGTTTCTTCATCTTCTAAACGCAAGTTCCATTTCTTTTCATTATCCCAACGTGACCCCATTGTGCCGTGAGGTGTTGCAAAATCATTCGTATTCTCGTTCCAAAGAACAGGTTTCCATTCCCCTAACTTCGTTTCTCGTCCAATATCAGAAGCATTTAAGAACCGATCAGCAACGAATTGATCTCCTTTTTGTTTCAATGTGACAAAGAAAGGAAAATCAGTATATTGCTTCGCATACTTTGTGAAATATTCCACTTGATTATCTACGTAAAATTCTTGTAAGATTACGTGCCCCATTGCCATCGCAAGTGCACCGTCTGTACCTTGTTTCACACTAATCCAATCATCCGCAAACTTTGTTGATTCAGCGAAATCAGGACTGACAGAAACAACTTTCGTTCCTTTATATCGAACCTCTGCTAAAAAGTGTGCATCTGGTGTTCTCGTCATTGGTACATTTGAACCCCATGTCATAATGTAACCAGAGTTATACCAGTCACTACTTTCTGGTACATCTGTTTGATCACCCCAAATTTGAGGAGAAGCTGGTGGTAAATCCGCATACCAATCATAGAAGCTAAGCATCGGTCCACCCATAAGTTGCATAAAGCGACTACCAGCAGCATGACTTAGCATCGACATAGCTGGAATTGGTGAAAAGCCAACATTTCGGTCTGGACCGTATTTCATTACTGTGTACAGTAATGAAGCTGAAACGAGTTGTAACACTTCATCCCAATTCGCACGAATGAATCCCCCTTTACCACGCGCCTGCTTATACGTACGTGCCTTTTCACGGTTTTCCACAATGCTTTTCCAAGCCTCTAATGGTGACTCGTTATTTTGCAATTCTTCTTGCCACATATTCCAAAGAACACCACGTACATACGGGTATTTCACACGAAGTGGACTATAAATGTACCAAGAAAAACTTGCTCCACGTGGGCATCCTCGCGGTTCAAAATCTGGCATATCAGGACCTGTAGTCGGATAGTTAAGCTCCTGCCCTTCCCAAGTTACAATTCCATCTTTCACATATATATTCCAGCTACATGAACCAGTACAGTTCACGCCGTGTGTAGAACGAATTACTTTATCATGCTGCCAACGCTTTCTGTACACATTTTCCCATTCGCGATCTTCATATGTTTCTTGTGTATGATTATCGTTATAACGATCTATTGGTGAAAAATATTTTAAACGTCTCATTAGTGCTGAAGTTTTTTTCTTCATACTGTTCACTCCTTTAATACGTCTCTCTTACATACCCTTACTATAAGAGAGGTTGTAAAATACAGATGTGACATTTCGCACAGTTCAAGAGATTGTCAAAAATTCAGTAGAAAATAAGTTTGTGAGAAAATCTTGTGTTCCGTTGTGAAGATTATGGTTAATCTTAATTATTAGGAGAATGGTATTTTGAGGTATCGACTATTTTGCAAAAGAAAAAGAGTTTTGATATTATTTCAAAACTGCCATAAGGAAAAGAGTATAAATTGTATGTAAAAATATTTTTCCCAATGTTATTATTTTATATCGAGTCTTATTTTACATAAAACTACAAATCATTATTTACTGTATTGCCCTTAGTTACGGAAACAATTATACTAGATGTAATCGAAATAAATAATCTGAATATTCTCAGAATTCAAGGTAGAAGTTTTACTATCTACATATAGAATTAGAAATATGTCCACTAAATTGATTAGAAAACGATAATAACATTAGGAGGATTACGATGCCCCAGCTTGATTCATTACATCCCACTGTAGAAAAAATAATCAATAATATTGAAAAAATAATGGTCGGAAAACGAAAAGAAACAATCTTAGCTTTGACAGCTCTCTTAGCTGAAGGTCATGTGCTATTAGAAGATGTTCCTGGTGTCGGGAAAACAATGCTAGTACGTGCTCTTTCTAAATCCATTGATGCTGATTATAAGCGAATTCAATTTACACCTGATTTATTGCCGTCAGATGTAACAGGAGTTTCTATTTATAATCCGAAAGAGCTCCAATTTGAGTTCAAGCCTGGACCAATTATGGGGAATTTTGTACTTGCTGATGAAATTAATCGTACATCTCCAAAGACACAATCTGCTTTACTTGAATGTATGGAAGAAGGCAATATTACAATAGATGGTATTACAAGACCTTTACCAAAGCCGTTCTTTGTCATGGCTACACAAAATCCAGCCGAATATGAAGGAACATATTCTCTACCAGAAGCTCAGCTCGATCGTTTCTTATTGAAACTAAAAATGGGATATCCTACACCAGAGGAAGAATTTGAAATTTTAAACCGGATGGAAAAAACAAATCCACTCTCTCAATTACAAACCATTACTACAATAGAAGATTTACTTTATTTACAACAAAGCGTACAGGTAGTAAGTATGGACAAAGCAATTAAGCATTACATTGTAAAGCTTGTTAATCAGACTCGTACGTACAGTTCTATACAGTTAGGTGCAAGTCCACGTGGCTCGATTGCTTTAATGAAAGCTTCACAAGCTTATGCATTTATCCATGGCAGGAATTATGTTATTCCAGACGATGTTAAATTTTTAGCTCCTTATGTTTTAGCACATAGACTCATTCTAAAAATGGAAGCAAAATTTGAAGGAATAACTGGCGAACAAGTTATCGCAAAAATCGTTGCACGAACTACCGTGCCTACTCAAAGGACGATGAACCCTTGATGAAACGAATGCTGCGAGCGCTATATCACGTTATGAAGTTATTGCTACTCCCTTTATGCCTAGTCTTAACATTTATGTACGCTATGTTTCAAGGCGGGTTTGTCAGTTGGTTTTTGTTTTACAGCATAATTCCCATTGCTCTTTATTCGCTACTACTCCCCTTCTACGCTTTACGGGACGCTGAAGTAAAGCGAATAACAAACCAGAATGGATATGTAGTAGGAGAACAATTTGTAAGCACGATTACAATAAAAAGAAAATTTCCTTTTCCCTTACTTTATTTAGTTATAGAAGATGAACTGCCACCACAATTTATAAGTTGTAAACAAACAAAGATGAATAAGGTAGTACTCTTCCCAGGATTGAAACGAAATATTTCGTTTCAATATGTTATTGACACAATCCCTAGAGGCGAGCACACTTTTTCAAGCGTTCGTGTCAAAACTGGCGATTTATTCGGCATGATAGAGAAAGAAGTAACTTTTTCAGTTCCAGATACATTTTTAGTCTATCCCCAGTATGTAGATATAGCATATCGACAATTGGAAAATCATTTCGAACAAGGAGCGCTTTCAGCAAATATAAATTCAGCAAAAGACTCTACAATCTCTGTCGGTGTCAGAGACTATAAACCTGGTGATCGCTTTTCATGGATTGATTGGAAAGCAACTGCACGAACAAACAATATTATGACAAAAGAGTTTGAACAACAGCGCAGCCATAATGTCATGATATTCATAGACAGAACCGAGTCTCCTCTATTCGAATCAGTCGTCACATTTACTGCCTCTATCGTAAGGGCTGTCTTGAAACAAAATTCACCAGCATCATTCGTGTCTATCGGAAAAGAACAAACTATTTTCCCTTTAGACAATGGAGATACGCAGTTACAACAAATCCTTTGTCATTTAGCAAAAGTGCAAGCAGACAGTGTATTCCCGCTCTCCCAGAGTGTAGACATGGAACTAAGAAAAATTTATGAGCCCGTCACGGTTATACTCGTGACCAGTAATCTTTCTCCCGATATTCAAAAGGCGGCTGATTGTGCTGCTATAAAAAATAGAAAATGTATGGTTTTTGTCGTGAAAGAAAAAGCGAATCAACTTTCACACCGAGAAATCAGTATACTAGAAACTCTAAAAAAACGACAAATATTTGTAAACACGGTTTATGAAAACCGGTATACAAACGTGTTTTTTGAGGTGAGCAAATGATAACATTACAAACAAAATACAAGTGGGATACGAACAGATTCTTTATGCATGCATGTGTATTTCTTCTTTTACTAGAATGGCTAAGACCTCTTATAGGTATTACAAATGTAGGTAGATTAGATATTTTCGTAACATTTATAGGAATTTGCTTCGCTCTCTCTTTTTTTCAAACGAGGTGGCAGATTCCAATAAAAATTGTCACAGTCCTATTTATCATTCATTCCCTATATTATAAAAATGCTTTTATAAATCCATCTTGGCTAACAACATTCTTTTCTGATATGTCTCGAAATTCCTCCCTATTTTTCCAAGGGAATTTACTAGATATTTCTCCAGTTTTTCCGACGGTTTTATTTTTTCTCTCATTTTGGTTTTTGAGTTCTTTCACTTCATTTTGGATTATTCATAAAAAACGTGGGTTTCTATTTCTTGTATTGACTATTATTTATATCGCAACTTTTCATAACTTACATTTATACAATGCAAACTACGCTATTATTCGAACTGTTGTCATCGGATTTTTTATGCTTAGTCTTCTTCAAGTAGAACGAATAAAAGAGCGTGAACACTTACAAAATTATGCTAGGGAAATCTCAAAATTACTTAGACCACTTACAATATTTATTGTATTATTAGCAACCATCGCATACTTTGCTCCAAAATTTGGCCCTCAATGGCCAAACCCAATGGATTTTTTAAAATTCAACACATCTGAAGCAAGTAAAGAACAAAAAGTTTCTACAATTGGGTATGGTTTAGATGACTCGCGATTAGGTGGTCCTTTTAAGGCGGATCCTACAATTGTTTTCACAGCACGAACGCAAAACAAACAATATTGGAGAGTAGAAACAAAAGATTTCTATACAGGAAAAGGCTGGGAAATTTCTGAAAATCCGAAAAAGATTTCTTTTAAAAATAAAAACGACGTCGTAAGCTGGTACGAACAAAATACAAAAACGGAAACGACTGAGGCAACAATTACCATGCAAAAAAGTTACCCTCACCTTACCTATCCAGCAGGATTAGTATCAGTTGAGGCTTCTTCTGATGTATCATACAGTGTTGACCCGTTTTCAGAAAAAATTTATACAATGAATGGAGACTCTTCTACTACTTTACATTCGTATAAAGTAACATATGAGATCCCTGAGTTTTCCATAGAAAACTTGAAAGCTGTAAAAACAAATGAAGGTCAAGAAACAAACCCTTATTTTATGACAAAGTACACACAACTTCCCGAGTCATTACCACAGCGCGTAAAAGACTTGGCTGTCAATCTTACAAATGATAAAGACAACCGATATGATAAAGTATTAGCTATTGAAAATTACTTCACAGACAACTCTTTTACATACGAATCAACGAATGTCTTATTCCCTGCCAAAAGCCAAGATTATGTAGATCAATTCCTTTTCGATACAAAAAGCGGCTACTGTAATAATTTTTCGACGTCTATGATTGTACTACTTCGTTCTGCCGGGATTCCTGCTCGCTGGGTAAAAGGCTATACAGAAGGAACTCTTGACAATACGCTTGCCTCTGCAGAAGGTGCGGATGTTTATACAATCACGAACGATAACGCACACTCTTGGGTCGAAGTATATTTCCCAGGATACGGATGGATTCCATTCGAACCAACAAAAGGATTTACCAATCCCTATAATTTTATAAATAATACGCCTGCTCCTATTTCACAAAATAGCGAAGCAAATAATTCTAATAACGAGCAAATACAACAACGAAATAATGAAACAAAACTTAAAAGTTTAATAGAAAATATAGAAGAAGCTTCTACTAAAAAGGTCACAAATTCTAAAACTAGTTTTTCTTGGTGGTACGTATTCCTCTCTACGATACTAATTAGTATTATAGGATACATTCTCTTCACCACTAGAATGAAATGGATGACATTTCTTATTATTCATTTCTATAAATACCGAAAAAATGATGCTGTTTATCAAAAAGCTTACGGTGCACTTTTAAAACAATTTGCGAGAATTGGCATACCACGGAGTGAAAGTCAAACATTCCGAGAATACGCTCTCCATATCGATACACTTTACAACTCGGCCGATATGCAACAACTTACTGCCAGTTATGAGAACGCTATATATAAACATGGGCAGGCTGCAGAAGAATGGAAGAAATCTGTACACTTATGGGAAGTGCTTATGAAAAAAGCAGCTTCTCTACCTAAATCAGATGGCTTTGATACAGTTATTTAATCTTGAAAATGTGAGTTTAAAGAAAACGTCTCAAAGAACTACATTGTTCTTTGAGACGTTTTTTAATAAAGTGAAACTCCTAATTATTCTCCAAGTACCTTCTCAATCTCAACTTCTAAATCTACCGGCTTCGTCTGCGGCGCAAAACGCCCTACTACTTTCCCGTCTTTTCCGATTAAAAACTTCGTAAAATTCCATTTTACTGCTTTCATACCGAGTAAACCTGGTGCTTGTTCTGTCATGTATGTATATAAAGGATGAGCCTTATCACCTTTCACATCAACCTTTGCAAACATTGGGAAGTTTACACCGTAGTTTAATTCACAAAAACTAGTAATATCCGCTTCTGTACCTGGTTCTTGTCCCCCGAATTGGTTACAAGGGAATCCGAGTATTTCGAGTCCCTGGTCTTTATATTTATCATACAACTCTTGTAATCCTTTATATTGTGGTGTAAAACCACATTTGCTAGCTACATTGACAATAAGAAGTGCTTTTCCTTCGTAATCTTTTAACGATTTTTCTTCACCTGTAATTGTTTTAGCTGAAAAATCATAAACTGTCATTGTCTTTGCCCCTCTCTTCATTATCATTCTATGTTTATACTATACTATATTCGTGAATATACAGCTCTTATTACGTACTTATAAGATATAATGATAGCGCTTTATTTCCATTCAAAATTCGACACATACCACTAGACTTTTATGATGGAAAGTTTTACAATTGAAATGTGAACAAAATGTGACAGTTTATATTCCATTATAAAAGAAAAGGATGGTGTCCATTATGAAAACTGCACAACATGAAACGATTTCAAATCGCGAGTTTTATTTCGTACTATATATGATGTTATTGTATGTTACTGGCTGGGTAATCGATGTAAATGGTTTATTCTTAAGCTCCTACTTTAATTTAGCAGGAGAAATTATGCTTCCATTAGTAGGCGGGATTGTTGGACTGTTCATTATGTCTATTAATAAACAACAAACGAAATAATAATATTACAAAAAGGCAGAAGACGAGCTTTCGTTTTCTGCCTTTTTTCTATTTTAGCGTATAATAAAAACATGCAGTATATAAGGAGTGGTAAATATGAAAAAAGTAGAGCAATTATCTTCTCACCTATATCTTATTGATGATTTCGATTTACAGCATAATGAACGAACAGGTACGTATGTTTTATTAGGTGACGATATTACTTTAATTGAAACTTGTGCAGCCCCTTCTCTTCCGTATATTTTAGACGGCTTACAACAATTACATATTGATTTAAACGATGTTAAAAACATTATCGTTACACATGTGCATTTAGATCACGCTGGCGCAGCTGGTTTAATGATGGAACAGTGTCCAAATGCTACGTTATATGTGCATTCTCGTGGTGCTCGTCATATGATTGATCCAACAAAACTTATTTTAGGTGCAAAAGCTGTCTACAAAGAAGATTTCGATAAACTCTTTGACCCAATTCTTCCAATTGAAGAAGAACGTGTTCATATTGTACAACATGGTGATACGTTAAAAATTGCAAAAGACCGCACCCTTACATTTTATGATACACCAGGACATGCGAAGCACCATATTAGCATTCACGATTCATTAACAAACGGGATTTTTACTGGCGATACAATTGGAATTTATTATAGAGAACTCGCAGACCTTGGTGTAGAACTGTATCTACCATCAACGTCCCCTTCACAATTTCAACCAGATGCGATGATTGCTTCTAAAAATCACATTCAAAGTATGGATGTAGATACTATTTATTTCGGGCATTATGGTGCATCATCCAATGTTACAGAAGTATATAATCAACTGGAACATTGGCTACCTATTTTCGTTCAGACTGGTAAGGAAGTCTTTGAAAAGTATAATGATTTCGATGAAGCGACTAAAGCTTTACAAACTTTGTTAATGGATAAAATCTCTTCTCATCTTACAAAGTTAAACGTTCCATCAGATCATTCCGTTTATAATATTTTACATTTAGATATAGAAATTAGCGCAATGGGTATTATTGATTATTTCACGAAGCAAGAAAAAGCAAACTCCACTATTAACTAACAGTAAAAGAAGAGATATACAACAGTAGTTATTGTATATCTCTTCTTTTTTTGAATATATTTTGAGTAAAGGATGGTGGAATATAATGCAAAAATTGATGCTATACCTCTGCTTCACATTATTTATCGTCTTATTATTATTTGTAGGAGTAAAAATTCAATTTTATTTAGATACAGATGCACAAGTGAACTTTAACGTTTATCCAAGATTATTCTACTTTACACTCTTCCCTCTTATAGTTGGCATTTTATTACGATTCCTTCAATCTATTAATCGCGAAACGAGTAAACAAAACTGGAGCTTTCAACCGGATAAATTTATTGCTATTACAGTGCCTACACTATTCATTTCCTTTTCCCCAGCACTACTCTTTTCACCACTTGCCGAATACCTACCTTATTTAGTTAATATTATTCTAATAAATACAACTTTTGTTACGATTATTAGTTTAATAGCTGGTTATTCCCTTTTAGATTGTTTTATACAAAAGGATCATGCAACGATGAAAAAATATAATTGAATACTTTATTTTCTTTCAATAAAAAAAGCTCGAAGCTAAAGCTTTGAGCTTTTTACTTATCGCACCTTTTCATTTACATACTCCATAAACTGCTCTGCTTTAATAAATCTTTCTTTGTACGCCTCAGGTACTTCTTCTACTTTCATTCCACCAGTTGATTTTGTCTTCACTTGTACTATTTCATATGTCATTAAAGCTTCCACATAGCGATCAAACTCTTCTTTTGTTAATATCTCTTTACTAGATTTATGACCATTTAGTTTATCAAAGTATGGTTGAAGGCTCATACTTACCTTTTTCATTTCTGCTCTTTTTCCTGGTGATAATTCATCATAATCAATATTACCGTTTGAATCTCCGTACGCAAGCTTTGCATTAGTTAATTTTTTCAGTTCTTTTGTAAACTCTTCATATTCCTTTGCACCCATTTCATCTTTCGCTTCTGATAATTTTGCATTAAAACGCATATACGTTTCTAATGTCATTGCTCCGGCATGTTTTTTTAAATTCTCAAAAGATCCATATATACCATCCGCCATAATAGATTGATACGCAAAACCTGTCGTCGGGATTAAAAGAGCTGCTGCAAGTACTCCTGCGATAAGGCGTTTCTTCCTCTTACTCTCGCCGTGCTTCATTTTTATTTGCACGATTACTTTTTCTTTTAAATCCGGCGGGGCAACAATACCCTTTGCTTCTTCTTGTATAGATTCCCTAACTCTACAATCTAAACTCATTTCACATTCCCTACCTCTCCTAAAAAAATTTCTTCTACTTGCTCTTTTTGACGTAGTTTCTTTAATGCCGCATGAATTCTAGATTTCACTGTACCGATTGGAATATGTAATATTTGTGCTACTTCTTCTTGTGAATAATCGTGTAAGTATCTTAAGATAATAACTTGTTTCAATTTATACGGTAATTTATGAATGAGTTCGATTAGTTTTTGGTTTGATATTTTACTTACAACATCGTTAGAAAAATCAATTTGCACTGGCTTTCTTTGCTCTTCTGCTTTTTTTATAATTCGTAGTCGCATCCACCTCTTTCTTCTATAAGAATGAATTTGTTTAATCGCAAGCCCAATTAGCCAAGGGCGAAATGGCTTCTCGCTATCATATTTACGAAGCGATTCATATAGCTGTATGTATACTTCTTGAACGACATCATCTACATCCGTTTTATCTTCAATTAAAAAATGTGCTGTTTTATATACTTCTTGAATCGTTACATCATACAATTCGCTATACGCTTCTTTATTGCCTGATAAAGTTAATTGAATTAAATGTGCGTAATCTATTTCATCCTTCATATTCCAGCCCTCCTTTGTCTTACACTATATATTGGCAGGTAATTCATATTTCGTTCGATTTTTCCGAAAAAGTTTTTTATATAAATTAATATAATGATCCACTGAGTTCATAAGCTTCACTTATAACCACACATAACTATTATATAATTTTCCAATTTCTGATAAAGATTTAAAATAATTTATATAGTCAAATTTAGGAGGACATATAATGAAAGCTATCGTTGTAACGTCGTTCGGTGGTCCTGAAGTGATGAAATATACAGATTTTGATATACCGGCTATTTCAGAAGATCAAGTTTTAATTCGCGTAGTTGCTACTAGTGTAAATTTCGCTGATATTAAATCACGTTATGGTAAAAAAGGAAATAAAGCACTACCTTTTATTCCAGGTATAGATGCCACTGGTATTGTAGAACGTGTCGGTTCTCATGTGAAAAATATTCACCCTAGACAACGTGTCATTGCTTTTCCTCAAAATGGATCTTACGCAGAATACGTTGTTGCAAATGAAAATCTTACTTTCGTATTACCCCATGAAGTTGACTTTCACACTGCAGCCGCTTGTCCGATCGTATCTTTTACAAGCTATAATTTACTCGCAAATGTTGCAAGGATTCAAAAAGGTGAATCTGTACTCATTCATGCAGCTGCTGGCGGGATTGGTACTACCGCAATTCAATTTGCAAAACTATTAGGGGCTAGAACAGTTATCGGTACTATCGGAAGTGAAACGAAAAGAAAAATCGCTTTAGATGCTGGAGCTGATTATGTTATTTGTCATCAAACTGAAGATTTTGTAGAGAAAGTCAATGAGCTGACAAACGGAGAAGGAGTGAATATTATTTTGGACTCTATTTCTGGAACTGTTTCTGAAAGAAGTTTAAACTGCCTTGCTTTTTACGGTCGCCTCGTTCATTTCGGTAATGCTAGCGGTGAAATTGGTAACTTTCAAACGAAAGATTTACATGCAAGTTGCCGCTCTATACTCGGTTTTAGCTTTGGAACCACACGAAAAAAGCGTCCTGAACTGCTCCAAGAAACTGCAAATGAAGTTTTCCGTTATTTGCGTGACGGACGTTTACAAATTAAGGCTACGAAATCTTTTCCACTTCAAGATGCAGGGAAAGCACATGAATGGGTCGAAAGTAGAAAAAGTACAGGGAAAGTAATACTAACTGTTTAGTCCTCTTCCTGAAATGAATACTGGAAACAGAGGTGGCATTCATGGGATCACGAATTATGCATGTTATTATCGCTAACGGTATTGCTGAGAAACTATCTATTCACGATAAGACTTCTTTCTTACTTGGAGCTGTAGCCCCTGATGCTGTTCATTCAAAAAAAGAAAAAGGAGCCTCACATTTTTATGCCGGTACAACGAAGAACTATACGAGAAGAATAGATTATGATTCATTTTTTCATAAATATGAATCACATATAGATTCCCCATTTATTTTAGGCTATTATACCCACCTCATTGCCGATGATAATTGGCTAAGTGGATTTTTTCTACCTTGGCTAAAAAATAGAATAGAGAATGACGAAACGATCGCACCCCTGTACTATAACGATTTTAAATTGTTAAATGCAAAGTTGCTTCATCATTACGATCAAGAACAACAGCTTTTCTCTCTTCTCAATCGAGAGGCTCACATTGTGGATATTGAAGAGGTTTCTAAAGAAAACGTTTTAGAATTTCGAAAGTATCTTTTTGAAGATATGTTATATCCAAAGCAACATTTGCATGAAGACTTACAAGTATTTACGTTTGACCAAATCATTGGCTATATTGAGACAGCTATTGAAAAAGGAGTATTTTTTATTAAACAACTCTCTAATGAAAAATCCACTTCAAAAATGTAATCCCCCTCAAATATATTTGAGGGGGATTTTCACATAGCAATATTATTATTGGTTCTTCTCCATAACTGCAAAATAATTCCCTTCGCTATCAGCAAAGTTAAATACTTTACTAGAAGGCATAGTTACCATTTCTCCAACAGTAACATTTTTATTTGTTAAATCTGTATATAATTGATCAAGATTTTCTGAGAAGAACATTAAGGACGGTGTACCAAAATTCAATTCTGGGCTCATTTTCGAAATAACTTCTTTATTATGTAATATAATGCTCGTTTCCGCACCGCTTTTCGGAGCGATTTCAATCCATCTCATTCCTTGCTTATTATCTTCCTCTGCAACTACATGAAACCCTACCTTCTCCGTCCAAAAATTTACTGCCTCATCTTGATTATTTACATATAACATAATTTGTCCGACCTTATGAATCATTTGTATTCCTCCTATTGTTTTTATATTCTATGTAACTTTCTATAGATGCTATCGTTATTCCTTTTGAGTTGGTATGTACTTCTTTGCAAAATTTATCGACTGACTCATCCCATCCAGTTCGTCAAAATAATCATTTCTTTCAATCATGTTATATCCATCGAATCCGATTTCATCTAATACTTTGAAGAATATATCGAAATCCACTTCACCATTTCCTGCTGCTACTTCTATATACTTAGTTGAACGATCACTTTTCACTTCTTTACAATCTTTAATATGAGTTTGTACTATATAATCTTTTAATAGTAATAAACCTTCTCCCGGATTTTCATTTACATCACTTATTAAATTTGCTGGGTCAAAGTTAACAGCTAGTCCTTTCGAGTTTGCAGTTTCTAAAAATCGTTTTAATACTATTGCTTTTTCAGATCCCGTCTCAATAGCAAAGAATCCCCCAAATTTGAACGCTAATTCCCCTATCTCATAACAAACCCGTACCATTTTATCATAGTAGGCACTTTTTTCATCATCTGGAACTTTCCCAATATGAGCTGTTACTATGTTAGCTCCTAACCTTAACCCTTTATCAGTAATATATTTAAAACTCTCTATTACACATTCAGCTTCAGTTCCTATTATTCCATTTTCTCCGAAGCTAATTGCTAATGATGGGACTTGAATCTCATTAAAAGATAAGTTTTCTTTTAATGTATTCCATTGTATCTTTGAGATGTTAGCTAAGTTGAAAGTCGGATTCATAGCATACAATTGAATATATTCTAACTCCCATTCTCTCGCCTTTTTTATTCCTTCGTTTACTTCAATATATTTCGTATTCAAAAACATTCCTAATTTCCTATCCATATGTGTACCTTCTTTTTATTATTTCGTGTCAGTTTAATATTCGACTTTTTTATATTATTTCCTCGTATAAACCAAATAAATAAACTACCCTTTTTTCGATACTCCCAGTAGAAGCATATATATGATAGGCACATTAAAAACACTAATACAATTCCCATTATCACTTGTTTACAAACAAAAAAGACGTAACTACAAATAGTTACGCCTTCTCCATCATTTATCTAGGCTTTTTCTTCCCAGTAAATGCTGGTTTCTTTTTCTTTGGTGCTTTCGGTTTCGTTTCTACGAATGATCCTTTGAACATTTCTTGCTTCGTAAATACGATGCCTAGTTTTTTCGCAAATTGCAGTAATTTACGCTCTTCTTGTGGTGTTACAAGAGACACGACAGTTCCTTCTTTACCCATACGTCCCGTACGTCCTGAGCGGTGAATATATTGGTCTACTGTGTCTGGTAACTCTAAATGAATTACGTGTGTTAAATCGTCAATATCGATACCGCGTGCTGCAATATCAGTAGCAAGTAGAATTTCTAATTTCCCTCCGCGGAAAGCACGCATTGTCGCTTCACGCTCTTGTTTACTTGCTTCTGCATGAAGAGCTGCTGCTTTCATTTTACGGAATTTCAATTTCTCAGTAATTTCATCTAAACGGAATGGGTCGTTTAAGAACGCAACTGCTTTTACATCGCCCATATGCATAATTCTTCTTACGTAATCATTTTTTTCGCGTCGCTCACAAATGATATACGTATGCTCAACTAAGCTTTTTGATTCTGCACGTGTTACACGTACTAATTGTGGTTCCACTGCTAAATCACGTGCCGCATCTTCTGCCGCTTTTGTCATTGTCGCCGAGAAGAATACTAATTGACGATCGCGCATCGTTGATTTAATTACATCTTGCACTGCGCCCATCATTTTTTGCTTTACAATTTGATCAAACTCATCAAATACAATTGTTTTTACTTCATGCATTTTTAGCTTTTTCATACGAATTAATTCTAAAATACGGCCTGGTGAACCGACAATTACTCTTGGGTGTTTCTTTAATTTTTCAACTTGGCGCTTAATATCTGCACCACCAATTAAAGATGCACCTGAAATTTCAGTTCCTGCTGTAAACTTTTGAACCTCTTCATGAATTTGCATTACAAGTTCACGTGTTGGCGCTAAAACAACAACTTGTGGCTGTTTTACTTCAGGATTAATTTTATGTAAAAGTGGTAATAAGTACGCTAATGTTTTTCCTGTTCCAGTTGGAGATTCAGCTATAACGTCTTGTCCTTCTAAAATAGTTGGAATCGCTTGTTTTTGAATTTCAGTTAACTCTTTAAAACCAGCCTTCTCCCAAGCTTGTTGTAAAAATGGTTGCATATCTTTTATCATTTGTTTTTCTCCTTTATCTCTATTTTTGAAGAAAATGCTGTATTGTTCGCACCGTTTCTATCATGTGTGAAATAACAGCTATTAAATCATCAACATGGTCTTCTGTAATCGCTTTTTGAAATAGAACCTCTACCTTATTATGATATGAAATCGCTTGCTTATTATATTCGTATGAAACTTTCTGCATAATCATTCTTTCTTTTCCCCATATAGAACGCATTAATGTTTCAATTTCTTCGCATTTTACTTCTGGTTGTTCTAACAGGAATGAAAATGCTAGCTTCATTTCACAACCTGGTGTAAACTGAGGCACTTCTAGTATTTCACCAGACAAGTTCTTTGCATCCACAGATAATGAAAATGTTGCTTCTACTAATGGTTCAAACGGTTCTGTTAATTGAAATGAGATATGATATATACGACTTAATGAAGCAAGATCCATCATATCTTTTCGATCTGTTACAAGAATATCTCCATGTAGATCAAAATCATACACAGCACCTTCTACGATTACTTTTAAATTGTCAAAAGCAGTTGGATCAAACATAATTTCCTCCAAAAAACAGGCGCCTTTCGATGGAAAGGCGCCACTTGATGTATATATAGTTTACAGATAAACGAGATGAATTACAACCTTTTAGAATAAACCTACTGCTTTTCCATCTTCATTTACATCCATTTGAAGTGCTGCTGGCTGTTTTGGAAGACCTGGCATTGTTAACATTGTACCTGTTAACGCAACGATAAAGCCTGCACCGATAGATGGTTTTAACTCACGAATTGTAACGATAAAGTCAGATGGACGACCTAATTTTGTTGCATCGTCAGAAAGAGAGTATTGTGTTTTCGCCATACAAACTGGTAGATTACTCCAACCTTCTCCTTCATATTGAGCTAATTGCTTACGTGCTTTCGGAGCAAATTCAATATCTTTTGCGCCATATACTTTTTGAGCAATTGTACGAATTTTTTCTTCTAATGGTAATTCTAATTCATAAAGTGGTGCGTAGTTGTTTTCACCTTTTTCGATTTCTTTTAGTACTTTTTCAGCAAGGTCAACTCCGCCTTGGCCACCTTTCTCCCAAACTTCTGTTAAGGATACTGCATAGCCACGCTCATTACACCACTCTTGTAAGTATGTAACTTCTGCATCTGTATCTGTAATGAATTTATTAATTGCAATTACGAAAGGCACACCGAAGCTTTGAATTGTTTCAACATGCTTCTGTAAGTTTTCCATACCTTTTGCTAATGCATCTACATTTTCTTCTTTTAATTGATCTTTTGCAACGCCGCCATGCATTTTAAGCGCACGAATCGTCGCAACAATAACAACTGCTTCTGGTTTAATGCCAGCTGCACGAGCTTTAATATCTAAAAACTTCTCAGCGCCTAAATCAGCACCGAATCCAGCTTCTGTAATAACATAATCACCTAATTTTGCTGCCATTGTTGTAGCGATAACACTGTTACAACCGTGAGCGATATTCGCAAATGGTCCGCCATGAATGATAGCTGGTGTATTTTCTAACGTTTGTACTAAGTTCGGCTTTAATGCGTCTTTTAATAATAGTGTTAACGCACCTTCTACACCTAAATCTTTAACCGTTACAGGTTGATTTGTAAAGTTATAAGCAACTACGATGCGAGATAGACGCGCTTTTAAGTCTTGAATATCTGTTGCAAGGCAGAATACGGCCATAATTTCAGATGCGACTGTAATGTCAAAACCGTCTTCACGTGGTACACCTTGTACAGGTCCACCAAGACCAATTACTACGTTACGAAGGGCACGATCATTTAAGTCAACACAGCGTTTCCAAACAATTTTACGCGTATCAATTCCAAGTGTGTTTCCTTGTTGGATATGATTATCAATAAACGCTGCTAATGCGTTATTGGCAGTTGTGATCGCATGGATATCTCCAGTAAAGTGAAGGTTAATGTCTTCCATTGGTACGACTTGTGAAAAACCGCCACCTGCTGCTCCACCTTTTAATCCCATCGTCGGTCCAAGAGATGGTTCACGAAGTGCAATTACTGTTTTCTTACCAATTTTGTTAAAAGCTTGACCTAAACCAACTGTTACTGTTGATTTACCTTCTCCAGCTGGAGTTGGGTTAATCGCTGTTACTAAAACAACTTTACCGTCTTTCTCATCTTGTAAGCGCTTAAAAATATCAAGAGATAACTTACCTTTATAATGCCCGTATGGCTCTAATTCATCTTCTAAAATATTTAAATCAGCTGCAATTTCTTGAATCTTCTTCATACTCGCTTCTTGTGCGATTTCAATATCGGATTTCACTGTTGTAGTAGTTGTCATATACCCTAGTCCCCCTTTAATTGGTTCTGATGATATTGTATCAGTTTTTTGTATTTTCTGCACTTATTTACCTCCTAAAAATTCTTTCATTTCTTTATACGTTTTTTAACATAAATACCCATAAGAATGTTAACGATTGTTGTAACTCTGTAGGTAGTTGACCTAACATCTTCTCATTTACTCCGCGCTTATATACGCCGATGCCATCTATAACTTTAAAACCTTGTTCTTTCGCTAACTGTTCAAATTCCCAAGGCATCATCGTATTACAAACAACGTCTTTTCCATACAAGCGAGGATAACTGTTCTCTCGTGGCTTTGCTGTCGGTCCTAAAATTGCAATACATGCATATCCATCTTTCTTTAACACACGCTTTATTTCATTTAACGCTCGTAATGGCTCTTCCGTCCATTCTAAAGAATTAATTGCCATAATTGATTCAAATCGCTCATTTTCAAATGGTAATGCAGAAAGATCTCCTTTTATAAAAGATAAATTCGGTCCTTCTCCGCGCTCCTTACCTTTTTGAATCATCACTTCCGATAAATCTACTCCCACTGCTTTATAGCCTGCGCTACTTAATTTATATGTACCGTACCCATCACCACAACCAACATCGAGCACTTGTGCTTCTTTCTTCACGTATTGTTCAAAAAACGGAATAATTGTACTTCTGCTACCACTGTCCCACATCTCTTGACTATTTTGATTCCAAAACTCTGCGCTACTATCCCATTTCTTTTCTGCTGATTCATGCCAATTAAATTTCGTCATACATTCCCCTACCTTCACGCTTTATCACTCATTTCATTCTACATCATTTTCCAAAATTCCTGTTTTATCCCGCTTGCAGTAAGACACCTACCTCAAAATTCAATGGATGCGGACCAGTTAATGGGAGAGAACTGCTCATAAAAATCCAATTGTTGCTGGCTGATAATCAGTCGTGATGGAAAAAATCCCTCACTTTATCTTCAATAGGAGATGGATATGTTAACGATGGAATACGTATTCTCCATTTTTTGCTTTACTTGGGTTTAACTCATACTCATGCTCTTCTCATTTTGAAAGATACTATAGATACACCCAATTGAAAGAGAGGGATGTACATGCGAAGAAAGAGAAATCATCATTTTAAAAGTGGTGAAAAAAACGAAGAGTATGCAGCTGAAATATCACCAGCTGGCATTCCAATTAGACATAAGCGTAAAGAAATTGCAAATGAGATAGAAGGTACAAATACCGGTGCAATGGTAGGCTATGTCGCTTTATTTCTTTCGTTATTCTCCATTGCTTTTTATCCAGTTACGCTCGGCTCCCTAGCAATTTTAGTTGGCCTATTAGCTGTCAATTTCGGAGCAAGAACACTTGGATATACAGCAATTGGTTTTGGTAGTTTTTCTGTTTTATTCACTTTATTTTATCCGCTTGCTTTGTCAGCGTTTTAAAAAAACACACCAAGTTATGCTTGGTGTGTTCATTCATGATACAACATAATATGGCCGCATCCACAACAATGTTTCGCTGTAATTTCTTGAAACACTGGATAATTTTCTTCGTCTCGATGCTCAATAAATACTTTTTCAAATCGATACATGTTTGGTGCATATGCCCAATCTTGTTTCGTACGTGCATATAACGTTGAGGAAAAAAACTCCTCACCGCCACAAACAATACATGTGTTCTTCATCAATACCCCTCCTATGCTTGTCTTACTTCATCTATATGAACATAAGCATAAAAAAAAGACCTTCTATTACTAGAAAGTCTTCTCTGAAACAAAAAGAAATGTACCAAACATTCCTACTCCGCTATATTCTTTTGAAACACCAGCTTCTGTTTTAAATGTTTGCTTTACAGTCATAAAGAATACACCATTTCGTGCATCTGTACTTTCAAATTGTAGTTTTTCTTTTTTACCATCTACATTTTGCGTGCATTCAAAACTACTCTCATTACAATTCAACGCATACTTATCCTGTACATACACTTTAAAATCTGATTCTTTCGGACAAGTTATAAGTAATATTGCCACGAGAATAATACTTATAATACCCACAATTGTATAATATTTCTTCATTTGTACTCCTTTCAAATGACAAGAAAACTTGACTTCATACGCCAAGTTTTCTTAGTCAACAACCCATTGCCACTCTTGTTCTTTCTTATCAAAAATGAGCCAACCTGTTTCTGTTGCTTCCTCTTTCAATTCATCGATATTATCTAACACCTCATCCGTACTTTCATACGAACCAACTACATATACCGGAATTTCAAGACCTCTTCTTGACTCAATCTTCCCTGCTAAATCTATGTAAAGACCATCTTCCATTAGTGGAATAAGTCCCATAATCAATTCTTTTGAAATCGCTGGGAAAATTTTTGATTTTTGGAAGAAAGAAAAACGTTTCTTACCGAAAGCACCGAGTTTATACGGAATGACTTTACTTAACATTCCTACAAAATCAGCAATTCTACGATAATACACTTTGTTGTACCATCCGTCATCATGTGAAAAATAAACAAATCTATTTTTCAACAGCGGAAAGAATGTTCTTGCAAGTGGTTCTTTTTTGTGAGCCAAATATAATAATTCTGCAATTTCTTTCGGCTCTAATTCATCTAAATCGCTTGCATCATCAAAATCTACCCAACAAAATTCATCAAATTCATCAATCTCTGCTTGAATTAACTTATGTATATTTTCTTCCTCAACATATTCAAATAAAGTATGATAATGAAAATCCGTCCATTCAAAGTTGTGCTTCAAAAGCAACACTTGATGAAGCGGTGAAGGGATGTTACTCGCAAACTCTTTAAACGTAATTCCTGATGTAATAAAACAATGACCTCGACGATTACCATTAATATATATCATATTCTTTACTTGGTCAGATCCTCCAGACAAAGCACCTAGCCACCTTCGTTTTATATGTTTCAATTCTATAGCATATTTTAACATGAAAAATTTTAGAAACATAGAAAAAACTTCAAAAACTATTTACAATTTCATGTGTTTTATTACATAGTGATTACAAGAAAAAACGCCTGCTCATAAGCAGGCGTTTTTAAAGGATTTCATCAGGGTTTTGAGGATGATGATTTCCCTCTTTCTTTTCTTCTTTTTGGAACATCGATTGAATTTTATCAATTGTTTGTGGAGCTAATTCAATCATTTTTTCTGCTAAATGTGTCGCATTTTGTAAATGAAGAATATTTACTCCATCTTTATTCACCACAAGAAATGCTACTGGTGTAATAGAAACACCACCCGCGCTACCGCCACCAAATGCAGCGTTACCGTTTGCTCTTTGTCCATCATTCGTTTTGAAATCAGAACCTCCTGCTCCAAAACCGAACGCTACTTTAGAAACCGTTAACACCACACCACCGTCAGCCGTTTGAACAGGCTCTCCAACAATCGTATTTACATCAACCATTTCTTTTAAATTTTCCATTGCTGCTTTCATTAACCCTTGAATTGGATGATCCACCGTTCATAACCTCCTTTGTCATATCTTTCCTAGTTTTTCCGAAAGTTTGTGAACTAAACATAAAATTTTATATTGATTTCAAAAAACTTAAGTTGTAATATTTAGAAAAATAAAAAAAGAGGTCGATTCGTTATGATGCGAAAATTAACAAAGAAAGATCATGAACAAGTATTCGCTTATCTAAAAGAAGAAGCAGCCCTTAACTTGTTTATTATTGGAGATATTGAAGCTTTCGGTTATGACACAGATTTTCAAGAACTATGGGGAGTATTTAAAGAGAATGGAACATTAAAATCAATTTTACTCCGATTCCACGATTCATTTATACCATATAGTAAAGAAGACTTTGTTACCACTGATTATGAGGCACTTCTTTCCGCATATAAGCCACTTAAACTCTCTGGTAAGTCAACCATTGTAGAAAAGTTTGAAACTGCTCCAAGTCTACAATTAGGCGTCAAAAATGAAATGTATTTTTGTGAATGTCTAAATGACAACAACTTACCTGACACGCCTATTCATGAAACGATTAAACTTGCGTCACTCGATGATATAGAACGAATTATGAAATTACGAAGTGACATTGCTGAATTTCCGACTACCAATGAATCAGAGAAAATATTAAGGCAGGCTATCGAAACGAATACAGGACGCACATACTATATTGAAAAAGACGGCGTGATCATCGCATCCACCTCTACTTCCGCTGAAAATTCATTATCCGCTATGGTAGTTGGTGTATGTACACACCCGAATTATCGTGGAAATGGATTTGCTTCACTCATATTACAAAAAATGATTCAAGACTTTACGAAAGAAAGCCGAACACTTTGTTTATTTTATAACAATCCAGTTGCTGGACGAATTTATAAACGACTAGGATTTAAAGACATTGGAATGTGGACGATGTATCGATAATAAGAAGTAACTCTATAAGAGGAAATAGTCGTAACTTAGTAATACAAGCAAATTACAAAATAACTCACACCGTTATTATGAAGATGGAGAAACTACTTGTAAAGCCGTGCCCCTAACTAAAACATGTCATGTATTCAAGCTAAATTTAGACAGATAAACGCCCCAGTTGTTGCATCTACTCCAGCAATTGGGGCGTTTATCCTCAAATTCTTTCCACTATATTTATGAAACATTTATCACACTTATGTCGCTATTATCTTTACGTACAAATGCCCTTCTAAATATTACTGCGTCTTATTATACTTTGCTTTAAAATCAATATATTCCTGTTTCGCATCTTGGTTATTACCTTGGTGACTATCAAAAGATGTATGTATTTGTGATATGTATTTTACTAACTTGCCTTCATCATTTCTTTTCTTATAATTTATTACAATACTTACTTCCAATATCTGCTTTGAACCATTTTTAGAATCAATATGCAATGCGATTGATCCACCATCATATTCATCATATTGTATTTTCAACTTATCATTAATGATACTCTGAAACTCTAATTCAGTTAGTTTGTATCCAACAGTACTAGGCTGATCAAACTTTTTTATATCATCCCCGGGCTTCATCTTTAGTTTCCCTATCCCTTTTAAACGATCTACAATTAAGTTCACATATGAAACATCCAGATTCGATTCCGGACTTTGTACCTGTCCATTTTTATACATAATATTGGTACGATAAACAACTTCTTCTTTATTATCTTTGCTGTCTACTGCTGAAGTAACCGCTTGTGTTGTACTTCCATATAAACTTTTATCTTTCGTATTATATATCCCTTCCGAAGTTTGATAGATTGTTTTTCTATGCTCTCCATCTTCCTTTTGTTCATATGTACTATATATACCTCTTTGTTTCACATACGCATATCCATCATCACTAGCGGACATAACCTTTTTCATGTCACCTTCATCCAAAGCTTTGACAAATGGCTCATATTCTATCTTCGTCTCCCCAAAACCACATCCACTTAATAAACTTGATACTATTAACAGAACTATCATCATCCTAGCTTTCTTCTTTAACTTCATACTGACACCCCGTTGATTTCTCTAGGCATTTTTAGGTTCATTACATTCCCATTTTGATAGTAATATAGTTCACCTTTACTTACCGGTATTTATTAACTCATACAGATTATGTTGAAGATACTTTAATTTTTAATAGCATCGATTTTTATACAATCCTTAATTGTTTATATATTCCGTTCGAATTTTCAGAAAGCAAAACTTATTTTATTTCTTTAGCTTGCTTTTTTTCCTTTTCTTCATAAAGCTTTAGTCTTTTCTGACGTTCCCTTTCGTGTTGCTCCCATGAAATATAAAATGATGGAAATTTAAATCTACAATAGGCTAATAATTGGAACTCTGCTGCCCCTATGGCTACCGAATATAGTATAAGGGTCAATACGGCATACCAACCTATTTGCTCTATCGTATAATCATTATTAATATAAATTAAGATTAAGAGAGTTAATACATATAGTATAGAGGCAATCATTAATAAATCTTTTGTCTTACTAAAAAATGAAACTGAATTTTCCCACTTACTAAATGCGCCTTTGCTAGCTTGCTTAAAGGTATTAATTGTTGTAAAAATGTGAATAATAAAAGCTCCTAACAATAATAAAGCTACATAAGTCAATGTAACACGATCATTTGAATAACCGAAAATACTCGAAACAACTACTGTTACAAATCCTATAGTCGCAAGTTGAAGTGCATATAACAATATAACAATATAACAATAGCTTGTAACTTTTGAAATCTAAAACGGGCTTTGGGAAATAAATATACAATAAGAAAAATGATTTGTAAGCTATACAAACATAACTCTATTTTAATAATTGTTTCCTCTAGTAAACTAGGATATACTGACCAACCAAATTTCACCAAACCATAAATTACACCTAACATGATTAATGAGGTGTATATGATTGAGCCTAGCATAAAACCTACAGCAGCTTCAGGACTTAAACGGTTTCTACATGTTATTTTAAATTCATCTAAATCTTTTTCTTTTATATTCCACATTCAGTTTTTCACCTTCTATACAGTTTAAATAATTTTCATTCACATCAATTCTATTTCACTCTTATTTACTTTTCGATTTGGATTTTTTATTTTGCTTTCGAATTCTCCCATGCATTCTCTCATTCTCTTCCCACGTAATATTAAATGATTTAAATTTGAATCTACAGTACACCAATAACTGGAATTTCGCTGCACCAACGGCTACTTTGTACAGTAAAACAGTACCTATTACATATCCAATAAAAGTATCAATCGCATAATCATTATGAAAATAAATCAAAATAAGTAGGATTAATGCGTATATTGAAGTTACTTTCATCATAGTTCCTTTTGTTTTACTAAAAAAGGAAGCGGATCTTTCATTCATGCTAAATGCACCTTCACTTGCCTGATTAAACGTATCAATCGTTGTCACAATATGAACAATCACTGCTCCTATAAATAAGAAACCTACATATACTATATGTAATCTAACTTTTTAAGTACATTCATCTTTGTGTAACTAAATTTAGATAACCTTTTATGTATAATTACCGTACATAATCAGAATGCTTTTGATAGTTCAAATAGCCTTCTTTCTCCTCAAAAGCTCTAAATATTCTTCTCTCTTTCACTTAAGCATATCCCTCATACTCTATTTTTGTTTCCCCGAAACTGCACTCACTTAGTAAAAACATTACTGTCATCACAATTGTATCGAGATAATATAGCTCTTTAATTTTATCTTCAGAAAGGTGATAACCTCCCATCAACAATATGCTAGGAGGTTATTACAGTTATTTAAAATTTGTTTTTTATTTTAATGGATTCGATTTTTGCAAATAATAATGTTATTTAATTTGAGCAGCGAATATTAAAAACATACTGCTTAATAACTCGTAATTAAGTCTTCCCCCTCATATCTAGGGTCTTTCTCAACTTTACCATCTTTTGTTTTGATGACTTTTAGTCTACCTAACCACTCTGCTCCGTTATATGTCTCTTCACTTACCCATACATTATGCTTTTTACCGTCTATCTCAACTACTAATGTGGGGTGTGTAAACATGAATTCCTTCTCTACATGCCTACCTACAATTTCTGCATGTAATGATGTACCTTCTTCAACTAGTTTACTATTTTGATACCCTTCGATAATAGGTAATCCAATAAATACAAAGAATATCAGTCCAAATACGATTACTTTCTTCTTTGTACTCCATTTATTCTTTTCTTTCAATTCCTTCTGTCTCGCTTCTCTTTCTTCGCGTTCATCCAAACTCTCATTTAAAGCATCTTCCCATGCCTTAATTTCCGCTTCGATTTCTGCTTCAGCTCTTGCTAGTTTTTCTAGTTGCTCATCGGTGCTACCATCTCATATGAGTTATCTCCAACCAAACGAATTTCAGTACCATTTTCTTTTACTTTTCGCAAGTCTTTTTCTGTACAATTAAACTCTCGAATGATTTCCCCTTGTGTGTTTACCAATCTAACGTAAATGTTTTTTTTCTCCTTCTTCTTAAACATCTGCACTCCCCCTTATTTGTTTCCTATCATAGATAGCCCTATTGCAATTAAGAGAAAGAAAACGATAATAAGGAAAGTCTTCCCTTTGCTTACTTGTGTTGTAGAACCTTCCAAGACAGCCCATATAAAAATTGGGAAAAGAAGAATACCTAGAAGAATATCAACTAACTTTTTGCTACTCTTCTTTAGTGGTTTTTCTTCTACTATCGGTTTTATCTGAACAGCTTCTTTTCTTATTTGTTTCGATTTCTTTTTCTTATGTCTATGATTCACCCAACATACTCCTTTTAGAATAACATTTTCCTAACTATAAAAATACCAAAATATACCATTTTTATCATATAGGATAAAATGATTCATTTCTTCACAAATAGATTTCCACCATAAAAAACAGTCTATGACTATTATTTACAAATGTTATTTCAACTTTTATTTTATTCTTTTTCTATTCGCTATAAATTCTTGACGTTCTTTTTCATGTTGTTCCCACGTAATACTAGATATTTAGATTCTTATTCAATCAAAAATAGACTTTCCTCTTTCCATGTAGGAAGAGGAAAGTCTATTTATTTCTAAATATATTATAGCCCTTGTTTTATTAATAATTGTTACTTATTATTTTCAGCCTTGTTCTTTATCGTTTTTACAAATTCATTTCGCCATATTTTAAAATTATGAGAAAATTTTCCTTCAATAGAATTTTTATACCCTTCAAATTTCACTTCTAAAATATCAAAGTCATTGAATAATTTATATGTCTCTGCCGTCAAACCTACTGGGTGTAATACCCCACCATAATCATAGAAAGTGTCTTCATCGAGAAGTATTCCTCTTGTAGTAATTACATACTCTACATCTTTTTCTTCCTCAGTACTCAACCTCACTACACTTCCTAAAGGCAAAACTTTCTCCATATAATCTTTCATATTAATTCACCGATCCTTTTAACACGATAATTTTCTCTTCTATTTTTTGTCGCCTTTTTTCTAATTGGCGGATACGATCAATAAAAGCATCACGTGTTTTACCTTGCAAACTATTATCAATACTACTTTCTAATCTTCTAATATCTCCTGTCAAAGATACAGCTGCTTTTTCAAGTTGCATAACAACGTTAATAATTTGATCTCGCCCACCACTGTCCGGAAATGTACTATGAACCCTCGACATTATCATATGTAAATCCATCTTCATTCCCCCTCCCTTAACATTTATCAATAATAGGAAACTGAAGCTAACTCTTCATCTTTTGCTATCATAGAAATTACCGCATCTGTAACATCTTGACTTAACTCTTTTAAATCATTTGAAAGTTCGTTCACATCTCTGGAAATCTCTACTAATAATGAACGATTTACCCCTCTACTACCATCATTCATAAAATAGTTTAATAATGATTGGCGATGGCTTCTTACATAATCTCCAGCAATTGAAGCAATATTTGTATCAATTTCAAAGTCACCTTTAAATACATCTAAAATATCTTGAACAAGGGAAGATGCTACTTCTTTTGCAATTGTTATAATTTCATCACGTGATAAATAAAGAATAATGCATCCTACTAAAAAATCTACAGCTGCGTTAAATACTGATTCTAACACTTCAAGTACCTTTTCCTTACATTTTGCTAATTTATTCTCTATCCAATCCACAGCCGCATTTACCTGATTTCTAACTTCTAGTATAACTTCCTTACTAAATTTCAAAGCTTTTTTTCCTGTTTCTACACCTATACTTGCTATTTTTGTTGCTAGAGCACTAGTATCTCCTACTACTGTTATTGCAACTAGAATTGCACTGACTGGGGTTCCATTTACTACTAAATCCACTACAACTTCTTCTGTTGTACTTAATTTTTTTTTTCCAGTGATTCCTTTATATAGGTCCCCAGCAGATTCTGATATTTCTAAAAAACCAAATTTCCAATCAAATCCTGTTTCGCTAACCTTTTTCAATTTATCTATTGCTACATTCCCATTCCCAGAATAAAATTTTGGATCATATAAAAAAGAATGCCCTTCCCCATTTTCCATTTTATAAACCTGTCCAGGTATTACAAAATCTGCGGCTTTAATGGCGCCATACAAAGGATCATATTCATTTATAAGACTGCGGCAATTTTTCATATTGGTCCCGTATCCGTACTTAACCACATCTTTATTTAAAACAGGCGCAGGATTTAAAGCTAATACGTTTATATTATCTTCTTGATGTCTTAATGCAACTGTATTCGCTGCTCCGCCACCTAAAGAGTGCCCTAGTAAAGTTATCTTCTTTCCTTTATTATCCGCTTTGACTTTTTCATAAAATCTTTCCGCTTGACTATACTGAAACTCCGCTAATGACCCA
The DNA here is from genome assembly GCF_009183795.1 of Bacillus sp. B1-WWTP-T-0.5-Post-4. Taxonomy (NCBI): domain Bacteria; kingdom Bacillati; phylum Bacillota; class Bacilli; order Caryophanales; family Bacillaceae; genus Bacillus; species Bacillus sp. B1-WWTP-T-0.5-Post-4. Next base: position 20,968 of record NZ_WEIJ01000006.1, on the reverse strand, counting down.
AATATAGGTGAATTAGTTAAATTATGCAGTCCAATTGCTCCATCAGTTGCTAAATCGCCTATTTGACTCGGTTGCGTTCCAACGTAAACTATAAAAATTTCACCTGTATGGTTGTCTTTTAGAGCGTATGCCCCAAAACCAGTCTGAGGATGTTGATCATCCTCTGCTATTAGTTCGGCATCAAAGTTATCTTCTAGTCTTTTCTTATTTTTTCCTGGGTCTGGATTACTATAATCATCTTCTTTTTCATTAAAAGCATAAATATCAGCTGCTGCTAATCTTAATTTTCCTACATCACTGTTTATTTTAAATCTTTGGAGATCATTTGTACTATTCCCCACACTTATTCCCTCCTATTTTATACATTACCTATTATTCATATATTGTCTTTCATACTCCTCATATTTGTTTTTAGAATTTTCATTATTATCTTCTTTAGTATTTAAATAGATTGCTATTTTTTGATCATGTCTTATTAATTGACCTTCTTTATTCTTTTTTTCATACCCTATCGTTATGCTTATCGTAGTGAATTCCATAGGATTTTCTTTTGTATCTTTTGCCGAATTAAATTCCAATAATAATATTGCTTCATCAAATTTATCATAGTCCACCTTTAACTTATCATTAATTATTTCTTGAAATTCCGATTCAGTTAAGTAATATGTTACCTTGGATGGTTCACTAAATCTTTTTTTATCTTTTTTGGGTTTTAAACTATCTATTCCCTTCAATCTATCAAATATAAAATGAACATTCGAAACATCCAAACTTTGATCTGGACTTTTCAATTGATTATCTTCATATTTAATACTAGTTCTATATATAGTTTCTTCTTTTTTTTGCTCATTATTTAATGAACTAGCAATTTCTTGTAAAGTTGTCCCATAGAACCTTTTTTCTTTGATATTGTATACCGCTCCTGTCGTTTGATATACGACGTTAATGCGTTTATCATTTTCCGCCCAAAACGTACTATCCCTAACCTCTTCTTTCACATACGCATACCCATCATCACTCGCAGACATAACCGTCTTCATATCCCCTTCATCCAACGCCTTTACTAATCTCTCATACTCTATCTTTGTCTCTCCAAAACCACATCCACTTAATAAACTTGCCATTATTGACACGACTATCATCACCTTAGCTTTCTTCTTTAATTTCATACTGTCACCTCGTTAGTTACTCTAGGCATTTTTAGTTTCATTATGTTCCCTTTTTGATAGTAATACACTTCATCTTTACCTAATGGTGCTTCGTTGCTTATATATTTTATATTGAAGATACTTTGATCATTTAATGGCATTGCGATAATTGCTGCTGTTAGTTTACTTCTCATTTTCATAGGTAGAGCTTCACGATTTCGGTCCATGTAGTCGTGGTGACCTGCTAATACAAAGTAAATACCTACTGTACGAGATAAATCAATTAAAGTCGCTGCATCCTCCATTTCTAAATAAACAAATTTACTAAACTCTTCAACATTTGTCATGATAATGAGTTGTTTTGTGAATGCGGGAATTTCTCTACCTTCTTGTCTTGCTTGTGCTAATTCAAAAGCTCGTTCACGAATTACTTCCATCCAATACTTCGCATGCATATTGATTTCATTTTCGTCTACAATGTAGTGCGTCACATCGTCTTTATATTGAACGAAACTATACTCTGCTGTATCCACCAACGTCACACTTTCAAAATAATCTTTATTCAATTGAGATAGGATGCTAGATACAATTTGTTTTCTCATACTATCATCTACACTATAAATCATTAAATGATCATTCACTGCAATATCATGAGCTACAACTTCTACGTTTGCAAAATCAAGCCCCATTGGAATTCTTGCTGCTTGTAGAGCTTTTGTAATGTCTTTATTTTTACGATAAGTAGCAATATCAATCACTTCTGGCATCATTGGAATTGCCTTCGGACGTTCTCCATCCCATTCTCGATCCATATCATTTGCTTCTTGTTGTAATAATTGAATTTGCTGTAATTCATCTTCTGCTTTCGTAGGTAATGCAACCTGGAATAATGTAGGAGATTCTAGTTTTATTAACGCTCTTCCTGCTGTTTCTTCCACTTTTATATCAGATCTCCCTACAATACTAGCTACTTCACTTTGATCAATCATATATAGGCAAGTTTGGATTTTAATATTATTGTACAATTGAATTCTAAGTGCATTTTGTCGCCCTGCACTAATTAAGGTATGAATTCCTAAACTTGCACCATCTCGGACAATTTGCATAATTAGCATTTCAAAGCTTTCATAGAACTTCGCTTCTTTTACTGCATCATAATTGTCGATTGCAATAATAATATGTGGTATTTCTTTCCCGCTTGCCTTTTCATACATTTCAATATTTGCAACGTCATATTCACTTAATAATCGTTTACGATTTTTCATTTCTTGAGTTAATCTTTCAACAAACTTTAAACATTTTTCAGATTCATCAATCGTAATCGTATCCGCTACATGAGGTAATCCTTTCAAAGGTAGAAGACCATTTGTTCCAAGGTCCACTAAATACACATGCAAATGCTCCGGACTATGCTGACGAGCTACATCCATAATGACTGATTGTAAGAATGTTGATTTTCCGTAGCCTGGGCTTGAGAAGACCGCTACGTGTCCGTCTTTACTAATATCTAATGTTAATGGTGTTTGTGATTGTAATTCAGGCTGATCTAGTAGACCAACTGTTGCTTGTAATGGTTTCTTTTCTTTCGTCCATGCTTCTTTGAACTGAATAGCATGTAAGTCTTGTAAATATACGCTTTCTGGAAGTGGTGGTAACCACGGTCTTGCTAATGCTTCAATTTCATTTATTTCTGCGTAATCGTGAATGTAGTCAATAACAGCATCCAGTTCAGACGGTACGCTTATTACTTCTTTACTGCTACCAAGTCCACTTAAATCTTCACTTAATATTTCATATTGTCCTAGATCATTTATTGCATAGATTGTTGCGTCTAAATGTTCTTTATCCTCTTTGTTTTCTACATAGTCTGCTCCGCTCCAGGCTGATTGGAATAGTTCATAAATTTCATTATTCCCAACTTGTAAGTAAGCACGTCCTGGTAATGTAATTTCAGCAGCATCTGGTGTTTTTAAAATTTCATTACTATCTGACGTATTTTGAACTTTTAATGCTAGTTTGAATTTCGAGTTACTCCAAATTTGATCATCTACAACACCACTCGGTTTTTGCGTAGCTAATATTAAATGGATTCCGAGCGAACGACCGATACGCGCTGTTGAAACTAACTCTTTCATAAACTCTGGTTGTTCTGACTTCAGTTCCGCGAATTCATCACTAATTAAAAATAGATGCGGCATCGGCTCACTTACTAAGCCTTCTTTATACAGTTTTTGATACTGATTAATATGGTTTACATCATTTTCACCAAATAATCGTTGTCTTTTCTGTAATTCAGCTTTAATTGATGCGAGCGCTCTCATACTTTGTGCTCCATCTAAGTTCGTAATTGTTCCTAATAAATGCGGTAAGTTTTTGAATAAATTCGCCATTCCGCCGCCTTTATAGTCAATTAGTAAAAAGGCTACTTCGTACGGGTGGAAATTGACTGCTAGAGATAAAATATACGATTGTATAATTTCCGATTTACCTGAACCTGTTGTACCTGCTATTAATCCGTGTGGTCCGTGTGCTTTTTCGTGTAAGTTTAAGTTTACGATATCTTCTTTACCACGTAATCCAAGTGGTACAGCTAAAGATTTATGCGCTGCATTTTTCTCCCAACGACTTGTGATATTCAGTTCTTTTACTTTTTCAACGCCGTACATTTCTAAAAATGTTACGCTTTCTGGAATACTATTTTTTAAGTTTTGCAAATGATTTAATGGTGCTAATGCCCGTGAAATATCTTCTAAATTGAATCCTTTTGGCACATGATTTAGTTTAAATTGACGGTTAACAAGTTCTCCTTGCTCTAAGATGATGTTCCCTTGTTTTGCATCTCTTATATCTATTACCGTTTTCACATGCTCCGGTAAACTTTGCATAACATCTTGTACAAATACAAGTGATACACCTAATTGACTCGGATCATCATTAAAGAATTCCATAACAACATGGTCTAATATTAGTTTTTCATCTGTAATGAGAACGACATAGTGCGGTGCAAAGTACATTTTTTCATTAGTAGAACTTTTTTCATCTAGTTTTAATTTTCGTTCTTTCAATATTTGATACAAACTATTTAACACTTGATCACGGCTACGATCATGGTATACAAATCCACGTACATTTATATCGCGAACACTTCCATGAGGTAACCAGCGCATCCAATCCCATTTTTCTTTTTCTTCTTCCGGAAAAATAGTAATAAACTGCAAGTCATAATAACTATGGAATAAAGCCGTTTGTGCAACTAATAATTGTAATTGCTCTAACACTAAAGAGCGTTGACCAATATAACCGACTGGTCCATTCATTAAATCTGTTACAACTGGTACATCTTCCAACGATAGATAACGCTGTCTTAGTTCACGTGCTATATCAATTAATTCATCTTTCGTTTGACTAAATTCTTCTTCATTAAATTGAATTTCAAAACTCGTATTAGCTTGTCCTGTTCCAACGCTAAATGTTAAGAAATCATGATGTAACATTGTTTTTTCATAAATTCGAGGATTTACTTGAACTGCCATATTACGTATTACTTCTACATTTGGATTGTGATAATGTAATGCGTGACGCTGTTTTTCACTTTCTGCATGTAAATCTTTCGTTTTTTGTTTTATATACTCTCTATAGCTTTTATCTCGTTCAACAATATCGACTTTATATTGCTTTAAATTTTTTATATACGATGTGACAGAAACAATGATTGTTACTAATGTCATCGCAATCGATGCGATAATAAACATTCCATATTTCATGAAAATAGCAAGTAATACGGTTACGACAATCATGACAAGTGAAGGTGCAATGATTCTTGCTAAATGCTCCGTTGGTTTTGATGGCATACTTGAAGGCTTTGCAATTGTCATTTTCTCTTCTGGTTCACGGTAAATAATACGTGGTGAACGATGATAGTCTGGATAACCACTTTGATAATTTGTTTCTGATTCTACTAAAATAGGTAACTCAGATTTCACTTTATCTTCTGAAGAAAGTACTTGAATGTCTTCACTACCAATCTCCAATAAAATACCATCAAAATATAATACGTCTCCTGATTCCAATATAACGCTATCTTTTAACTTCGTATAATTATGAAATACATCCCCGCCATACACGTTCACTTTAAAAGAATCGTACAACGTTTCGCGAGATAGCATTAAATCGACACTAGTCCCGGTAATAGAAATATCATCGTAATCGTTTTGACTCACTGTAAGAGAATGTTTCGTTCCGATATCAAACACTCTAGTTGTGCCAACAATAGATATAAAGATTTTCAAGCTCACATCTCTTGTTTTCCCAATCTCAGTTTCCTTATTAAATTCTATTAATTGATCCTGTACCATCCAAGCATTTACTTCATTATTCCACTTTAACTCTACTTCTTGTTCTAAACTTGGATTCGTAATATCATTTGTCCACTCTTTTCCAATCGACACTATTGATTGCTCATTTGGATGTAATGTGCACTTATATATTTTGTCTCCATAAGTCAATACTAATAGTTGCTCCATCCGTGTTCACTGCTCCTTTTCAACTGTCTCATCAAGTGCTTACTCTTTTTTCTCTGTGTCCGACAAATTTTTATCGCTTGATGAATTGCCATATTTCTTTTTATATTCATCTAATTGTTGCTCATATGTTTTTAACTTTTGATCACGTTCTTCCCCTGATAAATCCGGATTATTTTTCAGTGATTCAATTTGTTTAACAAGGCCGTACATAATAAGCTGAGGATCATCAAGTGTCTTAGCTAAATCTAATGATTTATCAAAATTACCTTTTCCGTTATACATCCAATACAGCAAATACTTTTCATCACTTTTCAAACTAATGTTTTTCATAATCGATTTCTTTTGAGCTTCACCTAGTTTTTCAGCTGTAATGTATGCAAATGCTAACTCATATTTAGATGCAATCGGTAATGATTCAAACTCCTCCTCATTCAATTGCGTAATGACTTTGTCATAATCAGTTGCTATGAAACTTGCATTTGCTTCTAACAATTTATTTTGATAAGGAAATTTTATAAAAGTGAAATATATTAAAGGAGCAGCTAAAATAACTGTCGCCGCTATGAAGGAAAAAGCTAAGTATTTAAATGATTTATAGCTTTTTTTAGGTACTAACTGCATATTTTTTTCTGTTTTTGTTTGTTCCTTCTCAAAGCTGTCATCAAGAAACTGCAGTAATGCATCTAAGCTTTCCATTTGAGCAACGGTCTGTTCAAATGTTGTTTCTTTTGCATCTTTTAGTAACCCAGCATACAAATCATCAAAGTTATGTTTTTGGGAGAATAAAGCAATAATTAGACACTTATATTGTGTTAAAAATTGCTCTTCTAATAATGGGGTTGGCGGAACAATATCTCGAATTCCTCTATGTATAATACTTGGTATTAAATTAGCATTAAAAACTATATTGTCTGGATGTAAAAAGAACGTGATTCGTTTATTTAAATATTTACGAAACTGCGCAACATTCCGAAGTAGTCTTAATTTCTCATTTCTTCCAAAACGGCTAAGATCGTCCCACTTATATAATTTTTTATCTACTTGATATAGAAACGTAAACATATCATCCGTTTTTTCTATTGTTAATGGTACAAATTCAGATGATTCGCCCGTAATTATATCGAATTGACGGAAGTCTTTTATACGTGTTTGAGATTTGGTCATCTCCAATTTCCAATTTTCTTTTTCTATTTGAAATTGATAGTTCATTGCATCAATTTGAATTATTTTTTCCGTCATGTTTATCCTCTTCTCCTTTTCTTTATAACCCGTAATAACTTATTTTCAAATAACTAAAAGTAAAAAATATTCTTTATAAAACTTGCAAAATATCTCCATCTGTTATTTGGTGATCAATTAAACGATCATTATCTGTTAAAACAATTGACTTATTTTTCACTTTAATTACAAAATGTGAACCTTCATGATTATCAATCTTTAGCGTATCTAATAAGTTTTTCAATAAATATTTAATAGATTGATGATTCGGAATACGCAAATCATATGTATTTCCATTCCATTTACTAAAATCTACTGTCACATTGATATGTGTTTGTATTGCCATCGCTTTACCTCCAACTTTTACGAAGAACCGTATAAATACCGATGCAAATAAGTAGAATGCCACCGCCAAATAATAATATTATTGTTATACTAATTGGCTCTTCATTCATTGTTTCATTACTTGCTACTTCATCTGCACTTTTTCTGACAATGTATTCACTGCTAAACAAACTATTTTTCGTATCTTTAACACTATTATTCTCTTTTTGTTTTATAAAAAGAGAATCTCGCAAAGCTTCCATATCTTTTTGTTCTTTCTTTTTCTTTTTCTCAATTTCTTCTTCTATATCTTTGTTAAATAATTCAATCGATGCTTTATCTAATTCTGTTTCCTTATGTTCCTTTTTATTTTTTTCTTGGTCGCTTTCTTCAAGTCGATCCACTTTAAACTTAATCTTCCCATCATCACCAAGATAACTGTCAGCCGCGCTCCTTATCGGTAGCGCGACAAACAGTAAAAGGATAGAGAGAAATGATAACTTAGCCACTATGCTCCATTGTTTGATCATTTACTTCTTTTTCCTCCCATTTCTTATGCCATACAAATAGATTACTAACCAATCCAATAATGGCAATTACAAACAATACGACAAAAATAACTTTCCCAGTATCTTTACCACTAATAAAATCATTTAGAAAACTTTCTATATACTGAAGCGGTGAGAATTGACGTATCTTTCCGACAGACGACATTTGATCTACTTTACTTCCAACTGCCTCAGTTAAAAACAGGTACATGCTTAAAAATACTAATAGTATAAACATTCCTACCATTTTTATTTGTCGTAATAAGTAGGTTGAGACTAATACAAACGCCATCATAATAAATGTGATGAACGCAATCCATAGTAAACTTTGATCCTGACCAAACTTTAAAAGACGCCCAGAAATGATACCTATACAAATCCCTTCCACAATTGATATACCGAAAGCTACTACTGTAGTTGGTGCATTCATATCAATTAATGAGAATTTCTCTTCAAAATGATCTGATTGCATTCGTTTCTTTTCTTGATTCGCAATTGCGTATGCTGTAAATAATGCAACAATGAAACAAGTTAATACAATTAAGTATGGTGTAAAAGCATTTCCTGCTACAATTACTCCATCATTTTGCTTTTGAACTGGACTAGCTAAAAAGTCATATAGCATCTCATTTTGACGATCTCCAATACGGCTATTCGCTAAAATTTTCGTAAAGTTTTTGGAGAATGATTTATCATCTTCCATTTTCTTCGTAAAGTCATTTAATAATAAATCAGCTTTTGAAACAATTGTCGTTCCGCTGTCTTGAATTTCTTTTGCTTGTCCATTAATTTGATCAAATGTTTTATATACATCGTCTGAAGTTGCTAAACTATGCTTCGAACTTTCGACCAATGACTGACTTTGCATCATTAATGATTTAATACCAGAATCTAACGATAAAATAGCTGTTTGCTCACCAGCATGATTTGTTGTTAATACTTGCTGCTCTTCAACTAGCTTTAAGCTATTCTCACGCCATTTCGCTAAACCTTTTAAATACTCTCCTAAATTTTCATTCATACTAGTTGCTTGTTGCGTCGTTCCATTTAATTTCTCCGCTAGTAGCATAGAATTTTGATCCGCACTAGTAATAGATTGTTGATAAGAGTTTATTTTTTGTTTTAAACCTGACATATCTTGTTTTATTTCTGTAGTAATACTTGATGAAACAAGATTTGAAATTAAATCAATTAAGCTTTGTTTATTTAATACGTAGTACAAAGATTGATCCGTCGCAATTGCATCTAAACTTCCTTCTTCTAACTTAGGACCTACATCTTTCGTTCTTAAATCAATCCCATAATACATTTCGTAAAGGCTCATTAAACCTTGATAACTTTCGACTGTATCTACTGCTTCTTTAATTAATACACTAGATATATTTTTTGTTAATACTTCTGCTTTTTGATGTACAACTTGATTCGTTGTACTTTCAATAGTTTTTGAATTGCTACCGTTATCTGTCCCAGTGTCTGGCTTCTCGCCTGTGTCAGGTTTTCCTCCCGTGTCTGGATTTCCTCCTGTATCAGGTTTCCCTCCTGTGTCTGGATTTCCTCCTGTATCAGGTTTTCCTCCTGTGTCTGGATTTCCTCCTGTATCAGGTTTCCCTCCTGTGTCTGGATTTCCTCCTGTATCAGGTTTTCCTCCCGTATCAGGTTTTCCTCCTGTGTCTGGATTTCCTCCCGTATCAGGTTTTCCTCCTGTGTCTGGATTTCCTCCCGTATCAGGTTTTCCTCCTGTATCAGGTTTTCCTCCCGTATCAGGTTTTCCTCCTGTGTCTGGATTTCCTCCTGCATCAGGTTTTCCTCCTGCATCAGGTTTTCCTCCTGCATCAGGTTTTCCTCCTGCATCAGGTTTTCCTCCTGTATCAGGCTTTACACTGTCACCATTATTACTCTGTTCTGTTTTTTGAATAATAGGCGTTTTAGCATTGTGTACTAACGGCATTATGCCATACTGTGATTTATGAACCACATTTTCCACCTTGCTATTTTCCGTTTGTGTTCCTTTATCTTCTTTGTTAGGTTTTTCTTTTTCAGGACTAGTTTCTTTTGTATGAGTCCCACTCAATTCCCACTGCCACATTACAGGAGAGAAAACATCTATATTGATGTTTGGATCTTTTAACTTCACATTCAGATTAATTTTTATATCCCCTTCATTACGAGGAGGTATAGTGATTTCTCCGTTTTTCTCCAGAAACATACTTGTGTAATCCACATCATCAATCTTCAAAGCTTCTGTACTTCCATATAGTTCAAACTCTTCCGGAATACTTATCTTCAAAGTTTGTGCAGATTCCATTTTAATTACTTTCGCAGTATCACTAAATGTAATTCCCTCTGTATAAAGTCTATCCTTTACTTCTTTAATAGCGTTTCCTAAAGATATTTTATTTACAGGATCATAATAAAAATTATTTTCTTTATTATATTTTTTTGTAAATTGAATTACATTTTGCAGTTGTAATTTCGTTGTATCTGGCAAATCACTTTGACCGATTTCTTCCATGTTTAAACTAGGTAATTTCGCAATTAAATTCTCGATTTGTTTCTTTATTCGAGCATCTGGTTGTTTCATTAATGTATTTATGAAGATTTCTTGCTTTCCATCATTCGACATAGATTGCTTTAACTTCTTAATTACCGTCTCTTGAATATCACTTTCTAACTTTCCTGCAAGTTCTGTATCATATTCAGATACTTGTTTTTTTACATCTACTAAATATTTTTGAATCGCTGCAGCATCAGTTAAAATATTCGGTTCTTTCTCTGAAAACGTAAATTGATTTGAAATAATTTTATTAGCGGATTCCAATGCACTTAATTGCTTTAAAGCATCGCCTGTATTCATATCATTCATATATTGATTGAATTGATTTGTGAAATTATTCGCTAACAAATTGTTATCAGTTTGCATTTTTTGAAAGTTATTAAAACCATCTAAGTACGTACTGTTAGATTTATTCCCTTCATCTAACGCTTGACCGAAACCTTTTAAAACATCCTGAAATCCTTTGAAACTATTAACAGAAACACCTGTATAATCTTGTACTGTTTTAAATTGATTTGTGTAATTTGCTAACGGACTATGTATATCTTTTTTATACATAGTTGTTTGAACGTTTCCTTTTTCAATTATTTTACCTATATTATCTTGTGCACCTTGTAGCTTACCGATAATACTCGCAAAATAAACGTCGATTATTTGCTTATTGAAATCTTCTAAAATAACAGAAGCTGTATTTTCTGCCTCAGCTTTCAAATCCTTATTCCCAGTTGCATTTACTTTGTAGTTTAACGTTAATTTCTCTGGAATCTCTGAATCAATCGCAACTGCCTTCCTAGAAAAATCATTTGGAATAACAATCATCATATTGTAATTATTATTTTTCAATCCATTTTCTGCTACCCCGCGGCTAACTACGTACCATTCTTGTTTCGTATTTTTATTTACATTTTTAACAAATTGATCTCCAAACGCTATTTTATTGCCCTCAAATACAGTGCCCTGATCTTCATTTACCAACGCAACTGTCATTTTTGGTGTAGTATTCTCATTAGCTTTCTTAACATTTTGATTTAATGCTAAATAGGAGACCCCTGTTGATAGTACAAGAGCTAAAATAATAAACAACAAGATGCTCCATTTGAACTTTTTCACTACTTATCACTCCTGCGACTGCGAGTCTATCTAATGAAAGACCTCGTATCTTACTCTAGTTTTAAAGTAATTTAGCCATACAACGTATGGTTGCATGGCTAAATTATATATTTCTTTTTATCTGTCTTATTGTAGACCGAAATTACGAGAAAGATCTTCGTCATGTCTAGCAACAGCTTCTGCAGTTTTATTAAGCTGCATATTAATTTCTTGTAATAGCTGTGCAAAGTTTTGTACTTTTGGCTTTAATTGATTGAACTGTTGGTCAAAACCTTCGAAAGCACGACCTTCCCATTCTCCTCTTAATTCATTTTGTAAGTTTTGTAGTTGACGTAAAATGTCCTCAATTTGATTTGCACCTTGTCCATATCGAGTCGCTTTCGATTTAAGCTCCTCTGGTGACATACGAATTTGTCCTGCCATTATTAAATCCCCCTTAAAATTAAAAAATAGTAAAATTAACCAATAATCAATTCTACAAATTGATTATATCAATAATTTAAAAATTTCTAAACAAAAAAATGATATTTTTCCAAAATTTCTCTTTTACTATAATAACGATATATTGTATAATACTAATTTATTTGTTTTTAAGCACACTCTATAAATCTACTATAAAATAAAGGCAAACCATCTATTTTATACTTATTCGCTTTAAATTCCAGCGATAAAGTAGCCACTAAATCATTATTTTCTCTTCTCTCATTCAGACTATTCTACTCACTTCAAAGTCATAATTACCTGCCTTTCAACAAACCCAAACTCTTCGTACATCTCTTTTGCAAAATTCCCAGCAAATACATTCAACCGAATTTCTGAATACTTCTCCTTTAATTCCTTAATACCAGCTTCCATCAGTTCTCGCGATAATCCTCTCCCGCGATATTCTGGGAAAACGTACAATTCATATATAAATCCAAGTTTTTCACGAGAAAAATAGTCTGTATTTTCCCCTATTAATATCCATCCCATTACTTTATTTTTTTCTTTAACGATTAAATAGTATGCTCCTTTTTCTACAATCGGCTTTGTAATCTCAATTGCTTTCTCGGTACTTAATTGACAATTCCCTCTCGTCCCTTCAAAAAGCGATTGAGCCGAATATTTTAATATTTCTTTGGTATCTTCTTGATTCGCCTTAATTATCATTTTTCACAACTCCCCTTGAATAATAGGCATTACTATCGCTTGTTCAAGATTCTCCGCTTCCATAACAATTGCTGTTAATCCGTGTTCTGTACTTGTTTCATGGAGCTCTCCCTTTTCCCAAAACACAGCTTGTCCCGCCTCTATCTTTATCTTTTCTTTATTTACCCCACATACATATCCTGCTCCTTTCACAATAAGAAGCAGTTGAGATACAACTGCTTCATGATTACCGATGATTCCATTCTCGTGTAAATGCATAGCACCGATATGTATATTCCCTCGATGGTTTAATATTTTCGACATGATGAAATTAGATTGAAATACTGATAGGTGCTTTCCTACTTTTTCACTAAAATCAAAAATTTTCATTACTAGTCCTCCTTATACGTATAAAACCATCCTTACTGTCTGCATCATATGTCCTTCAAAGTCTTCTTCAAATTGCTCTAATTCAGCAAAACCTTTCGCTTCATAAAAGCGTTTTCCTTTTTCATTTGCTGCCTCTACATGTATGTACAATTTCCGTATCCCATTTAATGCTTTAATTCCTTTTTGTAATAAAGCACTTCCGATCCCTTTTCCTTGCTGATTTGGTAACAGATAAATCGCACCTAATTCCGCTTCGTTTTGTAGTCTAACAGGTGAAAAGTTCGCAAACCCTATTACTTCACCCTCTTCTTCCGCAACGAATAAATGTGTATTTTTAAGACGATATTTCATTTTTTCATCAGAATATGCCTCGTCTAAAAAACTATCTTGAATTTCTCTCGGAATAATGCCTTCATATGTATCATGCCAAGCTATTTTTGCTACTGATTGTACAGCATGAATATCTTCTTGCTTCATTTCTCTAATTATATATGTCATCTCGATGTCTCCATTCTCTTTAAATTATATTCTGCTAATATACTAGAAGAAATGGCAGAACCATTTTCATAATTCACCTTAATTAATTTTAATTTCTCAATTGAAGCTGTTACAAAATCAAATTTCTCATAAATATATTCCATTACACTTAAAAACTGCTTTGTATGTAATCTATTTGCAATTGTACAATGCGGTACCCATTTTCCCGGTACGTAATATGAATTTGGGTTGTCATGAAAAGTTTTAAAATAATCATGATAAGAATGATGAAGTTTTAACAATTCATCGGTAACAGTCGGCGCTAGAAAGACCGTTCCATTAGTAGGAAAAATTCCAACAGAAGGAAAAGTTACTGCATCCATATTTTCTTGAATAGCTACAAACTCCCCTAGTTTCTCAGTATACAAATGAACATCTAACTCATTATAATCAGCTAACGTAATATGAGGTTCTACTCCAGCTAGTTGATTTGTTCCAATTACATTTGTTAATTCATTTTGCAGTTCTGTAATTTTATTAGTAAACACACGATCAAATGTAGCAATAATAGCGTACAATCTTTCTCACCCCTTCGTTACACATAGCGCTTCCCATTCTTCACGAATCATGCCCATTCGAATAGAATCATAGTATGTTCCGTTATAATAACGACACTTTCGCATTCTACCTTCTAAGCTCATTCCTATTTTCTCCGCTACTTTCATCATTCGTTCATTGCCAGACCAAGTCGTGATTCCTACTCTACCAATCTCCATTTTTTCAAATAGCAAATCTCTATATAATGTCAATGTTTCTGTACCGTATCCACCATTCCAGTATGTTGGGTCATAAATCACAAGCCCCATCTCTAACCAACGCGTCGGTTTGTATTCCCAATAAAACCCAACTGTCCCAATGATTTGACCGTTATTTTCTATAATTAAATTGGATAGCGGTTCTTCTTTTAAACGAGTTTGCATCTTTTCCTTATAGGATGAGTATTCTTGCATTGAAAACGGAAAATACGGTGCATCCCATTTTTTCCATTCTGGATTTTCTTCTTTAAACACGAGATTCCATAATGTTTTTATATCTGATTCTTCAATTGTACGAATTGTTACTTTATCCCCTTTTACTATTACGCTATTCATAATTTCCTCCTACACTCCTCTTTATTTCATATATAATTATAATATTTTTTCTGAAAAATCAAAACAAATATCATTTATTATATTGTATAATTTTGTTATAAGGTACCAATTATTGATTTAGAAAGCTGGTGATTCAATGAATAAACGATTTAGTATTGCTTTATTTCTTACTATTATTATGACAAATATTATTCTCTATTTCTTCTTACCATTAAGTATTGTTACGAAATGGGACTTTAATGGAACGCCTACATCAACAATGGATAAAAGCACTTTTGTAATCATAAATATAATTATATGTTCCTTCTTATTCTTTGTATTTTTAGCTTTATCTAAAGCAGCGAGTAACCAGAAATTTCTCCATTGGATCGGCAACACAATGTTACTATTCTTATTTTTTGTCGATATTGTCATCGCCCTCATCGCTCTTGGCTTTTCACTTCCTCTTGATCATTTCATATTTTTAGCATTAGGGCTTTTACTTATATTAATAGGTTATTTCAGTTCCAAAATTGATACGACTAAATCAACCGTTTCATTAGAATGGAATGATAAGTACCTTGAAAAAAGAGCTTCAAATATTAGTAGTATTTCAATGATGATAGCAGGTATTTTTTTAGCGATACTTCCTTTTATCGTTTCTGCTCCCTATAGAGGTTATGCTATACTAGCAATTCTTTTAGGAATGACGCTTATCATTCTGCCAAGTACGATTTATTTACTTATTAAAGACAGCAAGCAATCTACTCCTTTAAAAAAATAGGAGGTTATATCCCTCCTATTTCAGCTTAATGTTTTATTTTTCACTTTTTCTATCTCAACTAAAATCCCTTTCTCTATCCAACCCTCTACGCCATCTTTTTTAATTAAATCATATCCTGAACAGCTATCATCAATGAGAGAAACGATATCTCCCTTCCTAACGCTTATTTGCGCACAAGAAATATCGGTTTTCACTGTATATTCCCCTGACTTAAGTTGTTTCATATATTCATTTTTTACAGTGAGCACATTATTCGTTTCCTTTTGTTTACATACGGTGTAATCTTGCATCTTCTCGATAGGCTCTATGTAATAATACGGATATGTCACTCCGCCCTGCATTTCTGAATTCGCATTAAAATCCGCTATTACTTCGTACTCTGGAAAATAGTCTACATATGTATAAGAAAACGTATCGCCCGTTTGTTTCCTCTGAATAATAAATACGTTTAATTGCCCTGCTTCTTTAATTGCATTTCCTCCATCAATTGCAATAATTTTTTTCTCCTTATCAATAACTGGATTATTAGACGGTGCTTCTTCAGAATAGTTCACGACAGGCCAATGACCGACTATTACATACTTATTTGCTTTATGTGATTGATTGAAAAACTCCGGCATTGCTATCGCATTTTTGCGCTCAGTTTCTTTCCAATCTACTCTATCTTCTAGACCGGCATGCACAAAAATATAATCTTCTGTTTCAATCGCCGTTGGCAACTCTGTTAGCCAATATAGTTCTTGTGAAAATTCACTTAACAATGCTTCTTTCACTTCACGAATTGAAGTGCCCTCATGAACTGAAAAACCCAATTGCTCTAGCCATTCATTAAAAATTGAATGCTTCCTCGTACATAAATAATTAATAAGACCAGGATTTTCATTTAGAAGAGCATCAACTAAAACTTCACAATTCCCTTCAACAACGTGAACCTTTGAATTGTTCTTTACAAGATTCATAACGTAGTTTACTACGCCTACGCTATCTCGTCCTTTCTCGCAAAGATCTCCATTAATAATTAAATAATCTTCATCTTTAAAGTTAACTTTATGTAGTGCTTCTTTTAAAAGATTTAATTCTCCATGAATATCAGATATGACAATAACTCTAGCATCATTAGGGATTGATAGTTTCTTTATTTTTTTCAAGTATAAGCGCTCCAATCATCCTCTTTATTAAATTAAAACAATTCGACAAAATACACTATATAACCTTTTCAAATACATATACCATAACTTACAACCTATTTACGGTTCAATAATAACTTAAAAAATAAGAAGAAGCTGTTCCCAACTTTTGCAGGACAGCTTCTTCTTATTTTTTATAATTCTTTATAAAAAGAATAACTCACCTTATCATACCCTTCTCTTTCATAAAAACGATGAGCATCAATTCTTGAAAATGCTGACGTGAGGACGATAGACTCACATCCGTTTTCCTTTCCCCAGTTCTCTATATACGAAAGTAATACTTTCCCATGTCCTTTTGAACGATGTGCTTCTGCTGTTACAAGGTCATATACGAAAACGTGTTTCTTATTATAAAAGTTCGTACAAATCGCTACACCTGCAAGGCTAACAACTTCATCATTCTCATTACGCAGCGAAAATAGTTTATAATTTTCTTCTTTCATATTTCGAAATAAAGAGCTTGTTTCCTCTATTGAAAGTTTCATTCGTAATTGCTGTAAAACAGGTAATACTTCATGTAATTGCTCTTCTGTTACTACTTCTTTAACATTCATTTTTAACTCTCCTCTAACTATTTATTTAATTTTCTAAATGTTATATCATTATTATAGAAAGTAACTGCCCTTCACTTAAGTGACAGTTTAAGTGTTTTTTATAAGGCCAGTTTTAAAGGAGAGTTTTATATGGATTTTACTATCCCATTGCAATTACAAAGTAACACACCTATTTACTTGCAAATTTACGAATATATAAAAGCTGAAATTATACAAGGGACTATTTCTGTCGGCACACGTCTACCCTCACACAGAAATTTAGCATCACAACTTAATATTAGCCGCATTACTATTGAATCAGCTTATCAACAATTATTAGCTGAAGGTTATGTAGAAAGTAAACCGAAACGTGGTATTTTTGTAGCAAATTTCGATATTGACGTTATCCCAAATAAAAAGCGAAATGCAGCAAAGAAGACGAGCAATTTGATAGACGAAAAATTTGAATATGATTGTAGCCAAGGACTTATTGATCAAAATACATTTCCGATTACAAATTGGAAACGAGCATTACAAGAATCCATACTTACATACGAAAATGCACTATTTGCCAAAGAAGACCCTCAAGGTGAATTCGCTCTTCGAGAGCATATATCAACATATTTATATCATTCTCGCGGTGTCCATTCTTCACCTGATCAAATTGTGATTGGCGCCGGAACGCAGCCACTTCTCTGGCTACTACTTCAACTGCTTGGCCCTACAAAAGAATACGGCATTGAAAACCCTGGATTTCACCGTATACACGCAATCATTAAAAGCTGTGATAGACAAATTCATCCCATACCATTGGATGAAAAAGGGATTGATATTTCTAGTTTATACAATACAAATTCCAATGTCGCATACGTTACACCATCACACCAATTTCCGCTCGGGATTATTATGCCTTTATCTAGAAGATTAGAATTGTTAAAGTGGGCTAATGATTGCAGCGGATACATTATTGAAGATGACTATGACGGAGAGTTTCGCTACGCTGGTAAGCCGATTCCTTCTTTACAAAGTCTTGATTCAAATGAACGCGTTATTTATATGGGAACTTTCTCAAAATCTTTTTTACCTTCTTTACGAATGGGATATGTTGTTTTACCACCACATCTTTTAAAAACATATCAAGAACTGCATGGAATTTTCAAACAAACAGTCGCTACAATACAACAACTTGCTTTTGCTAACTTTATACAAAGCGGGAATTGGGAACGTCACCTTAATCGGAGTCGTACACTATATAAAAGAAAACATCATGCGTTAGTAAAATCCATTATGAAAGAAATGGGGGCTAATGTTCAAATTCTTGGCGAACAGTCCGGACTTCATATTGTTTTATGTGTCCATAACAGTATGAATGAAAATGAACTGATTGAATCCGCTAAAAAACAAAGCGTTAAATTATACCCACTTTCTCCATATGATTTCGTGAATGATTTACGTAAGGAATCATACGTATTACTCGGCTTTGGTAGTATTCCAGAAAATAAAATTGAAACGTTGGCTACATTATTAAAAGACGCTTGGTTTCCTAGTTGCAAGGAAACTTGTTAACAGTGGATTTAACTTGTAACATGTTAACAATTCAACAAAATAAAAAAGAAGGCTGTCCAAAATAACTTTTTGGACAGCCTTCTTCTAGTTATTCACCTGACCTAGCTTTCCTTCCCGGACGTTTCACACCAGTCGTTTCTGTTGAATAGGAAGCTTCGATTATAGCGGCTGGATCTACAGAGAGAACGAGATCTTTCATTTTCGGATAAATGAATCGGTTTGTAATGCAATAAATGATTCTCTTATGCTCCCCTAAAAAACCACCTTCTCCATGTAGATACGTAACAGATAGTTGCAATTCTTTCATAAGTAAATCGCCTATTTCTTTATTCTTACCAGAAATAATCATAACGCTCTTACCTTGATTAATACCATCTAATATAAAATCAATCATCTTCGTAACAATATAGAAAATTGCTAATGAGAACATCGCTTGTTCGATTGAAAATAAAATGGCAACAAAGATGAAAATAACTGCATTTACTGCAAGTAAAAATGTACTAATCGGTACATTAAAGTGTTTATTCATCCAAACTGCTAACATTTCCGAACCGTCAATTGCTCCACCCATTTTAACAACAATCCCAACACCAATTCCAAACAGTACTCCACCATAAAGTACAATTAATAACTCAGAAGTCGTAATTGCTGGAAATGGTTTTAAATAAATTAATCCGAGTGTTGTAACTACATTCGCATAAGATGTACGGATAAAAAATTTCTTTCCCATTACTTTTGCAGTAAATAATAAAATTGGGATATTAATTCCTAAGAACACACCATAAAGCGGCAATCCTGCAACTTTATTTGCCATAATAGCAATAGCCGTTACCCCGCCATCTACTAATCCATTAGGTGCTAAAATAAGCTCTAATGAACCTGCTACTATAATTGAGCCAATTGTTAATAATACGTATTCAAATACTTTCTTCATTCATTACCCCCAAAACTTATATATTTTCTTAGTATTATTTTAACGTAATTTTACTACTAATTCAAAGGTATCGATTTATATACACAAAAGTTTCTCCTTTATCGCTATTTTTATGTAGCACATGTAACGCGTAATACTAAAAACACACTTACAAATTAAAAGTAAGTGTGTTTTTAACATCTATTTAATCTTTACGTACGGCTTCATTTTTAATTTGAATATTTCCTCAACTGCCCTTTGATATCCACCGGCATTTCTAAGCGACTCTCCCACTTTACGACTATTCTCCTTAAACGTCACATCATCCATTACTTTCTTTACAGTCTCACGTAATAATTCAGAAGTTAACTCGTTGCGATTAAGTCTTATTCCTGCCCCTACTTCAGTCAATCGTTTTGCAACGAATGGCTGATCTCCTGTTACCGGAATTACAACTAATGGAACACCGTAATATAACGCTTCACTCGAACTATTCATACCACCGTGTGTCACGAATACATCAGCATGCTGTAAAACTTCTAATTGCGGGACATAATTATACAATTTAAAGTTTTTCGGGATATTTTCAAATCGACTTATATTTATCTTCTTGCCAACGACTAATACGACTGTCGCATCTACATCTTTAAACGCTCCAAAACATTTTTCATACAAAGCAGGTTGTTCATTAAAAACTGTTCCCATAGAAATGAAAATCACTTTTTCATTTTTTAAATCTTCGGTAGGAAAACTCCCCACTTCTTTTCGAGTAGCAATTGATGGACCTACAAATTTATACGATTCATCAAATACCTCTGAACGTGGCTGATATTTTTTTGAAGTATATACAATCGTAATATCACCAGGATGGTTCATAATATCATACATACTATTACATTTCATTCCATACTGCTTATTCCATCTTTCCATTCCCGCTAAACAAGATTGATATAATGGATCCATTTCATCTACTTGTCTCGATTCTTGCCCATCATGAAAATTAATGTACTGATTAACAGCAAACGTTGTACAGGATGAAACGCTTGGTAATTGTAAAATATTCGCTATAATACGTCCTACTGGAAAATGATTATCATATATTAAATAATCATATTTTTCCTCTTTTGTTTCTTCTACAATTTGAGTAACAATACGCTCTGATGCTTCAATCATATGAGATAGCATCGTCAAAGGGCTCCCACCTTCATTTACTCGTTCCATAATATTAATTTGAGAGAGAAAATTCTCAAACACTCGGAATTCCGCACCTGTTGCTTCAACCTTCTTTCTATAATCTTCAATACAATAAGAAACAACTTTTTCCCCTCGCTGAATTAACTCACTTACAACAGCTAAAGTCGGATTAATATGACCTTCCCCAGGAAAATTTATTACGAGTACATTTGCCATAACATTCTCTCCTATCCAATTA
>NZ_WEIJ01000063.1:0-225 GCF_009183795.1 Bacillus sp. B1-WWTP-T-0.5-Post-4 | reverse complement strand
GGGAAGTACAGAGTATGCTTCTACAAGGATAGCGCCCCGTAACGTATTCCTATTCATGCGTTGCGGGTAGGCGAGAACTTGCCTAGGCGTGTAGTCTAAAAGGTTCGGGGGGTTATCGTTAGCATTACGGTGCTAGGGAATACGCTCAGCCTGTCACGTAGGGACGATATTACGGGGACAAGCCGAGAAAAAGGGCGTATGCGGTGAAAACCGCTGAGTGAATAG
>NZ_WEIJ01000062.1:0-229 GCF_009183795.1 Bacillus sp. B1-WWTP-T-0.5-Post-4 | reverse complement strand
GTGCGGGAAGTACAGAGTATGCTTCTACAAGGATAGCGCCCCGTAACGTATTCCTATTCATGCGTTGCGGGTAGGCGAGAACTTGCCTAGGCGTGTAGTCTAAAAGGTTCGGGGGGTTATCGTTAGCGTTATGGCGCTAGGGAATACGCTCAGCATGTCACGTAGGGACGATATTACGGGGACAAGCCGAGAAAAAGGGCGTATGCGGTGAAAACCGCTGAGTGAATAG
>NZ_WEIJ01000061.1:0-229 GCF_009183795.1 Bacillus sp. B1-WWTP-T-0.5-Post-4 | reverse complement strand
CTATTCACTCAGCGGTTTTCACCGCATACGCCCTTTTTCTCGGCTTGTCCCCGTAATATCGTCCCTACGTGACAGGCTGAGCGTATTCCCTAGCACCGTAATGCTAACGATAACCCCCCGAACCTTTTAGACTACACGCCTAGGCAAGTTCTCGCCTACCCGCAACGCATGAATAGGAATACGTTACGGGGCGCTATCCTTGTAGAAGCATACTCTGTACTTCCCGCAC
>NZ_WEIJ01000060.1:0-241 GCF_009183795.1 Bacillus sp. B1-WWTP-T-0.5-Post-4 | reverse complement strand
AGGCAAGTTCTCGCCTACCCGCAACGCATGAATAGGAATACGTTACGGGGCGCTATCCTTGTAGAAGCATACTCTGTACTTCCCGCACGACCGATAGCAAGCCACGCCGTAACACGTTCCCGCTAAATGAATGTATGCAGCACGGAATTACGGCTTATCAGTTTTTATTTCGTTACGTGGTATCAGGCACATTTCCGATTTTAAGGTTCCACGTCGCAAACATAAAAAAGCGATACCCCCG